>NZ_CALXEG010000005.1 GCF_944387275.1 uncultured Pseudoflavonifractor sp. | reverse complement strand
ATCCAGATCTTCCGGGTGAAGGAGGGCGTCAACTACAACCCCGGCGAGCCCAACTACGACCTGTTCCAGCTGGCCATCCGCTGCTCCGCCAAGCGGCTGTTCCCCAACTTCAGCTTTATCGACGCCCCCTTCAACCTGCAGTACTACGATCCCAAGCGTCCTGAGACCGAGATCGCCTACATGGGCTGCCGCACCCGGGTCATCGGCAATGTGTACGACCCCAGCCGGGAGATCTGCAACGGCCGGGGCAACCTGTCCTTCACCACCATCAACCTGCCCCGTCTGGCCATCAAGGCCAAGGGGGACCTGGACGCCTTCTTCGAGGGCCTGGACCGGATGATGGACCTGTGCGTGGACCAGCTGCTGGAGCGGTTCGAGATTCAGTGCCGCAAGCACGTGCGGAACTACCCCTTCCTCATGGGCCAGGGCGTCTGGCTTGACAGCGACAAGCTGGACTGGGACGACGAGGTCCGTGAGGTGCTCAAGCACGGCACCCTGTCCGTGGGCTTCATCGGCCTGGCCGAGACCCTGAAGGCCCTCATCGGCGTGCACCACGGCGAGAGCGAGAAGGCCCAGGTCCTGGGCCTGGAGATCATCTCCCACATGCGGGCCCGCATGGACGCGGAGAGCGAGAAGCGGGGGCTCAACTTCTCCCTGCTGGCCACCCCCGCCGAGGGCCTGTCCGGCCGCTTTGTGAAGATGGACAAGGCTCGCTTCGGCGTCATGGAGGGCATCACCGACCGGGAGTACTACACCAATTCCTTCCACGTGCCGGTGTACTACCCCATCTCCGCCTACGACAAGATTCGCATCGAGGCCCCCTACCACGCCCTCACCAACGCCGGCCACATCAGCTACATCGAGATGGACGGCGACCCCACCGAGAACCTGGAGGCCTTTGAGAAGGTCATCCGCTGCATGAAGGAGAACGGCATCGGCTACGGCTCCGTGAACCACCCGGTGGATCGGGACCCTGTGTGCGGCTTCTCCGGCATCATCGGCGACCAGTGCCCCGGCTGCGGCCGCACCGAGGCCGACGGCGTGTCCTTTGAGCGCATCCGCCGCATCACCGGCTACCTGGTGGGCACCCTGGACCGCTTCAACAACGCCAAGCGGGCCGAGGAGCACGACCGGGTGAAGCACTCGGTGTAAGCAAAGAATAAGAGCAGTGCCCCTGCCGCCATGCGGCAGGGGCACTTTTTCAGTCAAAAGAGCGGCAAGGCCGCTCTTTTGAGTCAGATACAGCCCACTGCGCGCATAATTTGCCCGCTTGATGCGGACAAATTCCACACTTGCGGGCTGAGAAGAATTTTCTCCGACGTATATGCCGCCGGAGAAAATGAATTTTATTTGATTCGCGCCTGCGGGCGCGAACTCTGCGAGGCTTTTACCTGAGCCCAGTGGTCTAAAGCAACTTTTGGTCCTGCGCTCCCTGATTTCCTTGTGCTTTGGTGGGGGAGCGGCTATAATGGAGAAAACAGCGTTTACAGAAAGGAACGAGCCTATGAGAATCGCGTCCACCATGTCCGATTCCATTGTGGACGGCCCGGGACTCCGCTTTACGGTGTTCACCCAGGGCTGCCCCCATAACTGTCCCGGCTGCCACAACCCGGAGACCCACGACCCCGCCGGCGGGCGGGAGGAGGATGTGGGGGCGCTGGCGGAGCGGATGGGGAAGAACCCCCTCACCGACGGCCTCACCCTCTCGGGCGGGGACCCCTTCCTCCAGGCGGAGGAGTGCGCCAGGCTGGCCGCCCTGGCCCACGGCCAGGGGAAGAACGTGTGGACCTACACCGGCTACACCTGGGAGGTCCTTACTGCCGCCGGGCGGCCCGACTGGGACGCCCTACTGGCCCAGACCGACGTGCTGGTGGATGGGCCCTTTGTGGAGGCACAGAAGTCCTATGACGCCCTGTTCCGGGGCTCCACCAACCAGCGGCTCATCGACGTGGCCGCCAGCCGCCGGGCGGGCAGGGTGGTGCTGTGGACCCGGCCCGACCCGCTGGCCCACTTCACGGTTCCCGAGTCGTAAGACACTCCGGCCCGGCGGGGGAGCAGTCCCGGGCCAGGCCGACGCCTGTGCGCAGGCCCAGGTAGAAGGCGTGGACAGCCAGAAAGCGGAACAGAGCCTCCTGCTCCTGCCGTGCCTGTCCGGTGTGGCTGTTCTCCCACAGGGAGAAGAGGTGCTCCGCCTCCAGATCCCTGGGCTGATTGTCCAGATAGGGCTTGATGTAGCTGCTGTACAGGAAGCGGGAAAAATCGGTCATAGAGAGCACCTTCTCACGAACTTTTGTGATGTGTATATCATAACACGGCTTTTTATGATGTGTCAAGAGGGAGCATACAAGTATGGACATTATTTTGCCCAGCCTTGCGGAGCGGCTGAAGCCCCTTCGGAAAGCCAAGGGGAAAACCCAGAAAGAAATGGGAGAGCTGTTGGGGGTAACGGAGCGGCACTATCAAAAGATTGAATATGGCACCGTGAATCTTCCGGCCACCACGCTTATCTTTCTGGCGGACTATTTTGACGTGACCACCGACTATCTGCTGGGTCGGGAGGACTGAACCGAGAGGAGGGAGGGGCCGTGCCGCCCATTGAACAGCTTGGCCCCTTCTCCTACCGCTGGGAGGAGGGCTGCTTTCCCCTGGGGCAGGACAGCCTGCTGCTGGGGTCCTTCGCCACGGTGAAGCCGGGGTGGAGGGTGTGTGACCTGGGGAGCGGCGCGGGGGCGCTGCTGCTCCTGCTGCTAGGCCGGGTTTCCACTTTGACGGTCTGCGGTGTGGAAATTTCCCCCATGGCCGCCGATGCTGCCCGGAGCAATCTGGCGGACAACGGCCTGCCGGGGGAGATCATCACCGGCGACTTGAGGGATTTGTCCGGCCTGCCGCCGGCGGGACAGTGGGATCTGGTGGTGTCCAACCCGCCCTGGTTCCCCGACGGCTCCGGCCGCTCCGGCGGCCCGGAGCGGATGGAGGAACAGTGTACCCTGGAGCAGCTGTGTGCCGCGGCCGCCCGGTGTCTGAAAAACGGCGGCCGCTTTGCCCTGGTCCACCGGCCCGACCGGCTGACGGATTTGCTGTGCACGCTCCGGGCCGCCGGACTGGAGCCAAAGCGGATGCAGCTGGTGCAGCACAGGGAGGACAAGGCCCCCTCCGCCGTGCTGCTGGAGGCGGTGCGGCAGGGCCGCCCGGGGTTGGACGTCCTGCCCGTGCGGACAGGGCCGGTAAACTGATTGATTTTCTGGAGGTGGCCCAATGGCCGGAATACTCTATCTGGTCCCCACGCCCATCGGCAACCTGGGGGACATGTCCCAGCGCATGATCGACACCCTGGCAGAGGCGGACTTTATCGCCGCCGAGGACACCCGGGTGTCCCTGAAGCTGCTCAACCACCTGGGGCTGAAAAAGCCCATGGTGAGCTACTACCGCCACAACACCGAGACCGGCGGCCAGACCGTGCTCAACCGCCTGCTGGCGGGGGAGAGCTGCGCCCTGGTCACCGACGCGGGCACCCCCGCCATCTCCGACCCCGGCGAGGAGCTGGTAAAGCTGTGCGCCGACAACGGCGTGGAGGTCATCTCCATCCCCGGACCCTGCGCCCTGGTCACCGCCCTGTCGGTGTCCGGCCTGCCCACCGGCCGGTTCACCTTTGAGGGCTTCCTGCCCATGAACAAGAAGAACCGGAAGGCCCATCTGCTCTCCCTGGCCGGGGAACAGCGGACCATGATCTTCTACGAGGCGCCCCACAAGCTGAGTGCCACCCTGGCCGATCTGCGGGACACCTTCGGCGGGGACCGGCGGATCTCCCTGTGCCGGGAGCTGACCAAGCTCCACGAGGAGGTGCGCCGCACCACCCTGGATGAGGCCGTGGCCTGGTACCAGGCCAACAGCCCCAAGGGGGAGTTCGTGCTGGTGGTGGAGGGTGCCCAGCCCGTGGAGGAGGAGGGCGTCAGCCCGGAGGACGGCCTGGCCCTGGTGGAGCGCTACCGGGGTGAGGGGCTCTCCCTGCGGGACGCCGCCCGCCGTGCGGCAGAGGAGACCGGCCTGCCCCGGAAGGAGCTCTATGACCGGGCGCTAGGGAAAAAATAGTAGTTTGTCCGAAAAACTTGGAGACTAAAACAATATGCAGCCAGCATACAGCGGCGCGGCGTCCTCGGACGCCGCGCCGCTTTTTGGTCTATGGCCCAATGGGAGAAGCTGGAACGGGGAAAAATGACGAATGGAAAAGAAGGATATCCTATTTTGTAAGTAATTGTAAAAAAATATTATACATAAAGTATATAGTTGGAATTTTATAACTTCACCGAATCATCAAATTTCTCTTTGAATATCGAAGGAAATACGTAAAATGCGACATATATATTTCCGCCTCGAAAAGGTCAAATGGGGAGAAAAATGTAACAAAAACCATTTGCCATGTATTGTATTACATAATTTATATTACTGGGGAAGAAGAGGCCGCGCCTGGCGAGCGAAAAAGAGCAGACAAAACGCCCCCTCTCAGAGAAGAAAGGGAGCGTTCGATCTATATCAGCGGCATTACTTGCCGAGAAGTTCCTTAATGCAGTTGGGGCACACGTTCTTGCCCTTGAAATTGATCACGTCCTTGGCGTCATCACAGAAGATGCAGGCAGGCTGATATTTCTTTAAGACGATAGAAGATCCGTCCACGTAGATTTCAAGGGAATCTTTCTCGGCAATATCCAAGGTGCGGCGGAGCTCGATCGGGAGCACAATTCGGCCCAGCTCGTCCACCTTTCTTACAATTCCAGTCGATTTCATTCCTTTTTCTCCTTTCGTCGACTCAAAGTAGTTTCCGCGTTTTTCCACTATTACCTAGAAACTGACATCATTATAACACAGAGTATTCCAAAGTCAATGAAAAGATGGAAAATTTATTATTGTTCACATCAAGTTCATGTTTTTCCCATGTTAAGAAAAGGAAAAAATTTTATGTTTGTTTTAAAAATCTTGGACATGTTTCTGTAAAAGGCCGAATAGCATGGAGGGGGAAAGGAAGGTGGAACACAATGGCAATGTCGGCGATCTGGACGGCCATGGTGGTGCTCTCCATCCTCTGCGGCCTGGCCACCGGTCGGGAGGCGGAGGTGGCGGCAGGGGCTGTGGAGGGCGCTGCCGCGGCGGTGGAGCTGTGTCTGGCCATGGCAGGGCTGCTGTGCCTGTGGATGGGCGTGATGGAGATCATGAAGCGGTCGGGACTTTCGGAGAAGCTGTCCGCCCTGCTCCGGCCCATTCTGAGGCGGCTCTACCCCGACTTTGCCGGCGACCGGGAGGTGATGGACGCCATCTCGGCCAACGTGTCTGCCAACCTGCTGGGTCTGGGCAATGCCGCTACCCCGCTGGGAATCCAGGCGGCCCGCCGCATGAGCAAAAAGACCCCGGGTGTGGCGTCGGATTCACTGTGTATGCTGGTGGTGTGCAATACGGCCTCCATCCAGCTGATCCCCACCACCGTGGCGGGGGTACGGGCTGCGGCGGGCTGCGCCGCCCCCTTTGATATCCTGCCCGCCGTGTGGCTGGCCTCCGCCCTATCGGTGACGGCGGGGATTCTGGCCAGCCGGGCGATGGCCGGGCTGTGGCGTCTGCGGGAGGGGCGGCATGCCCCGGGACGGAGGACGAACGGGTGGAGCTGATGGTCAATCTGCTGATGCCGGGCATCATCGCCCTCACCGCCCTTTGGGGCATGGCCAGGCGGGTGGATGTATACGACGCCCTGGTCACCGGCGCCGGGGAGGGCCTGGGTGTGCTGATCCGTATCGTGCCGCCCATGATCGGCCTGCTCACGGCGGTGTATATGCTCCGGGCGTCCGGCGCGCTGGAGCTGGCCGCCCAGGCCCTGGGGCCGGTACTGGAGCTGCTGGGCATTCCGCCGGAGACTGTGGCCCTGCTGCTGGTGCGCCCGGTCTCGGGCAGCGCAGCGCTGGGCGTTGGGGCGGAACTCATCTCCACCTACGGCCCGGACTCCACCATCGGCCGCACTGCAGCCGTCATGCTGGGCTCCACCGAGACCACCTTCTACACCATCGCCGTCTACTTCGGTGCAGCCGGCATCACCAGGACCCGATACGCAGTCCCTGCCGCCCTGTGCGCCGATCTGGTGGGCTTTGCCGCCGCCGCCTTTGCCGTGCGGCTGTTTTTTCCGTCGTGAACTGTCTGCTGTGCGGCTTCGCCTACTTTGATCCAGCGGGGCCTTTGCTGGAGCTGCAGGAACAAATTTGACCTAACAGGGTGCCGGGAGTTTTTTCCGGCGCCCTGTTTCTTCAAAAATTTCTGTGCATAAAGATTCTTCGTAATCTTTCTGCTATGGGGAAGCATATGATTGCATATTGCGGGTCTTTTCCCGCCGATGCCGCCAGCGTCAGCCTTCCGCCCGGATGCCCGAAACTTCCCCTCATTGAGAGGCTGTACCGGCGTTGCGGAAACGGATCAAGAATGCCTCCTGTCTATACCTGATAATCCGAAATAAGTATTAGACATATATCAAAAACCGCTTTAGAATGTGGGTGTCCAGAGGAGAACACCCGCATTTTTTGATTTGGAGGTTGCGATATGACCATACAGGAGGCAAGCGAGCGCTATCAGATCCCCATGCATATCCTGCGGGAGTATGAGGGCTGGGGGCTGTGCGGAGCGGTCAAAAAGGTGATGGGTGACTGGCAGTACGACGATACCGATCTGGAACGGCTGAGCACCATCATGACCCTCCACGACATCGGATTCACCACGGAAGAGGTGGAGGTCTATATGCGGCTTCTGCTGGAGGGTGAGCCCTCTGGCGCCCAGCGGCTCCATATGCTGGAAGAGAAGCGCAGCGCCGCTTTGAATGAGATCCACTTCAAGGAGCGTCAGCTCCAGCGGCTGGATTACCTGCGGCATGAGATCCGAAAAACACAGGGATGGACAGGAGGTACCGTGAAATGAGACGAATTCTTGCACTGCTGGCTGCTTTGGCCCTCGCCTGTGGCCTGACGGCCTGTGGGAGAACCGCAACCCAGAGCGACCCGTCCCAGTCCATACAGGAGGAGCAGTCCGGGGGCGAAATTCCCTCCTCCACCCAGTCCGCGCCCCCCGGTGCCGCCACGCCGGACGAGAGCGAGCCCCCTGCGGATGGGGAACCCAAAGTGCTTGTGGCCTACTTCTCCGCCACGGGCAGTACGGAGGGCATTGCCCGGCATCTTCAGACCGTTCTGGCGGCCGGCCTCTACCAGATCGTCCCCGAAGACCCTTACACCAGTGACGATCTGAACTACAGCAATGATGATTGCCGCGCCAACCAGGAGCAGAATGATCCCGATGCCCGGCCCGCCATTTCCGAAGACGCGGAAAATATGGAGGATTACGACGTGGTGTTCCTAGGATACCCCATCTGGTGGGGGCAGGCGCCCAAGATTATCTACACGTTCCTGGAGCGCTACGACTTTGACGGCGTGACCATTGTACCCTTCTGCACCTCCGGCTCCAGCGGCATTGGGGGCAGTCTGGAGGATCTCCAGGCGCTGGCTCCCAACGCCCGGTGGCTGGATGGCCAGCGCTTCAGCGGCGGCGCATCGGAATCTGACGTGGCCTCCTGGGTGGAGGGCCTGGAGCTCCTGCCCGGCGCGGATGAGGGGACTTGAGGCGGCCTCTGCCGCCGCGGAGCAGGATATGAATTCACCTGGAGGTGGTTTTAGGGAGCCGCCACGCCGGATACCCGCAGTCCGAATGCCCCACCCATGAGACCAAAAATAAAATGAAAAGGAGCTGTTCCCATGATTTACAAGGACTTTCAAGGCATGAAACTTTCCAACCTGGGTATGGGCTGCATGCGCCTGCCCGTGGTGGGCGGAGACGACGCCGTGGTGGACCAGGCCGCCGTGGAGGAGATGGTGGCCCTGGCCATGGAGCGAGGCGTCAACTACTATGACACCGCCTGGGGCTACCACGCCGGTAACTCCGAGCTGGCCATCGGCAAGGCGCTGGCCGCCTATCCCCGGGACAAGTTCTATCTGGCGGACAAGTTTCCCGGCTATGACCTGAGCAATATGGGGAAGGTGAAGGAGATCTTCGAGGAACAGCTGAAGAAGTGCCGGGTGGACTACTTCGACTTTTACCTGTTCCACAATGTGTGCGAGATGAATATCGACGCCTACCTGGACCCCGAGTACGGCATTCTGGACTATCTGCTGGAGCAGAAGAAAAACGGCCGTATCCGCCATCTGGGCTTCTCCTGTCACGGGGCCATGCCGGTGCTGAAGCGGTTCCTGGAGGCCTACGGGGAGCACATGGAGTTCTGCCAGCTCCAGCTCAACTACATTGACTGGACCTTCCAGGGCGGAAAGGAAAAAGTGGAGCTGCTGGAGCAGTACCACATTCCCGTGTGGGTGATGGAGCCCCTCCGGGGCGGCCGGCTGGCCCGCCTGAGTGAAAAGGAGTCCGCAGTGCTCCAGGCCATGGCGACTCAGCGGCCCATTCCCGCCTGGGCCTTCCGGTTCCTGCAGCACATCCCCAATGTGGTGGTCATTCTCTCCGGCATGTCCAATCTGGACCAGCTGAAGGACAATCTTGCCACCTTTGAGACGGAAGATCCCCTGACGGAGCGGGAGTGGGACGGCCTGCTGGCCCTGGGCGGAGAGATGACCAACCCCAAGGCGTTGGCCTGCACTGCCTGCCGGTACTGCACCAGCCACTGCCCCCAGGGACTGGACATTCCGCATCTGCTGGCGCTGTACAATGAGCACCGGTTCACCGGCGGCGGCTTCATCGCCCCCATGGCCCTCTCCGCCATTCCGGCGGACAAGCAGCCCAGCGCCTGTATCGGCTGCCGCAGCTGTGAGGCGGTGTGCCCCCAGCAGCTGAAGATCTCGGAGGCCATGGCCGATTTCAGCGCCATGTTATAAGACGGCAGGGCGCTCCTGCCCTATGCGTTCTTGCCGGGAGAGGCGGTTCCATCACAGAAACAGTTCGCAGTCCTTCCGCGTGGAGCAGGCCTTCTTCAGCACCAGGCCCACAGCCGCCAGCATGGCGGAATTCACCTTGCGGGCGGAGTGGGGGCAGACCGATACGCAGCGCATACAGGAGATGCAGGCCTTTTCGTCCACTTTTTTCGGGTCGTCCGGATGGACCGCCTGAACAGGGCAGGCCTGAGCGCACACGCCGCACCGGGTGCACGCTTTGGTGGGCCTGGGGACCATACCGGCCCCACCCGCTTTTTTGTAGGGGCGGTTGCCGGGGATCGGGGGCTCCGCAGCATCGCCGGAAGAGAGCTTCTCACGGAGCTGCTTGGCGAATTGGGTGAGCTGCCGGACATCCTGCTCATCCGGTCTGCCGGCGGCAAACTGTCGGGCAATGGAGTGCTCCGCCACCGCAGCCACAGCCCCGATCACCCGAAACCCCGCCTGCTTGGCGGTATCCTGCAGCTCTGCCAGTGTGTCCTCATAGGCCCGGTTTCCATAGACGCAGACCAAAACAGCGCGGGCCCCGTTGCCCTGGACAGCGGCAAGGCGCTCCACGGCGGTGGCCGGGACACGGCCTCCGTAGGACGGCACGGCGATAACAGCCACATCCTCCTGGGTCAGCGCCACGGCGCCAAAATTGGTTTTGTGGTCTGCCAGATCCACCCGGACGGCCTCGTCCGTCAGTGCGCCGGTCAGGATATCCGCCACCTTTTGGGTCCCGCCCGTGGGGCTGAAACAAAGCTCATACATCTTCATGGAACGTTCCTCCTTATGTTTTGCTGCGCCGTTGAAACGGCTGCATCTTCAGGTCAAATTGTAAGGATCACTTTGCCGGCGAGCGGGCCCCGCTCCACCAGCCCCAGGGCCTCGTCGGCCTGAGAAAGGGTGAAATGATGGGGGTCCACAGCGGGCACCATATGGCGTTTCTCCACGATCTCCGTCACCTTCTGCAGCTGTGCGCCGTCGGAGCGGACAAACAGAAAGCGGTATTCCTTTCCCTGCTTTCGGGCGGCCCGGTCATATTTGCGGCCAGCCAGCGAGAACAGGACCTTTTTGAGGGGCGAAACCTGATTCCGCACCGCAAACGTCCGGTTGGGGCCGGTCCGCAGGCTCAGCAGCCGCCCGCCTCTTTTCAGCACAGACAGCTCATGCTCAAATTCGGCAGGGCCCAGGGTGTCGATGACATGATCGATCCCGGACAAAACCTCCCAGTAGTTTTCCTTTTTGTAGTCTATGTACTGGTCTGCGCCCAGTGCCAGGATCTGCTCCCGGGCGCGGCCGTTGCCGGTGACGATGACGCGGAGGCCCAGTGCTTTCGCAATGGGGACTGCCATCTGTCCGAAGCTGCCCGAGCCCCCGGGGATCAGCACCGTCTCTCCCGGTTTTGCGTCCAGCTCCTCCACGATTCCCTGATAGGCGGTCAGGCCAGTCAGCGGAATGGCGGCAGCTGCGGCAAACGCATAACCCTCCGGCATTTTTGCCACCGCGCTCTGATCCACAGCCACATATTCCGCAAAGGCACCGATCTTGTTCAGCGGAAGCCGGGTGTAGACCCGATCCCCAACCTGAAAATCCGTCACATTCCGCCCGGTCTGCTTCACGATGCCGGCGCATTCGTTTCCCAGGGTAAGGGGCATGGGGTAGTTCTGGATCAGCTTTACACGCCCGTTGAGGATCAGGAGTTCCAGCGGATTGACCGCCGCCGCTTTCACTTGGATCGGCACTTCACAATCCGTGGGTTCAGGCTGCGGGATGTCCCGCAGGGTCGTTTGGATGTTTTTGGAGTAGCCGTTAATTTGTACCGCTTTCATACAGGACCTCTTTCTGACTGGATCTGTTTTTATGAATCACTCACTTGCAATTTTCCGGGAAGGCCGGTAAAATGACAGATGTAAAGAATTGAGTTACATCTCTTGCAGTGTATCATCATATCAATTGAAGCCGGCCGATACGGAAAGGACCTCATATGCAGATCAGTATGAAATGTTCAGTGGCGGTACATTGTCTCATCTTCATTTATGAAGCCAGGGGCATTGCCAAGGTGACCAGCGGCCTCCTTGCCGAGAGCACGGGATGTAATCCCGTGGTGATCCGCAATATCATGAGCGCCCTGAAAAAAACGGGGCTGATTACCGTTCCCCGGGGGACAGGCGGCGCGGAGCTGTGCGCAGACCCGGACCAGATCACACTGTATCAGATCTATACCGCTTTGGAGCCCCATGGGCTAGCCTCTCTGATCGGAATCCATCCCTGCCAGGAGAGGGCGTGCCCTGTGGCCCAGAATATCCGCAAGGTATTGCAGTCTCCTTACCATCAGATCGAGGACGCCGTCCGGCAGGCCATGGAGGGCGTCACACTGCGCTCTATGATCGATGAATTTGAGAGTATCGTCCATCCGCCGGAAGAGAAAGCGGACTGCTGACGGAAACGCCCTCAACCGCAGCGCCCTGCGAAGAAAGCCGCATCCCCTTGGGGATGCGGCTTTCTTTCTATTTGGGGCCAACACAAAATAGGGACATGCGGATTTACACATGTCCCTACTCCTCCCATATGCGCACTAAGCCCCATGGGTTCCCAACAGGAACCCATGGGGCTTACCTCGTGTCAGGTACTTTTGTAAGGAGACAGAGGTCAGAATTCGAAGAAGTAGCTGTCCATCGTCTGCTGGCTGTTGAGGATGGAGTCGCTGTTGAGCCGCCTCTGCTTCAGGTTTTTGTCGCTCTCCAGCAGGGCGCAGTAGAGCACATCGGTGACATAGAGGAACATCAGATTATTGGAGACAGAGACTGAGTTCTGTGTGGTGATGCGGTCGCTGATGATAAATTTGTAGTCCACAAGGGTACTGAGCTTGGGGGAGTCATAGCTGGTGATGGAGAGGATGGTGGCGCCGCGCTCCCGGCAGGTGGTGATGGCGTGGTAGAGCTCCCGCATCATAAGCGTGGGCGCGATGACGATGACCAGGTCTCCCTTGTTGACACAGCTGGAGTAGACCCTGATATTTCCCGGCTCGGAGATGGCCTTTGCATAGAGGCCCACCATACTGAGCTTAAACTCCAGCTCACGGGCCACAAAGCCAGTGTAGGAGAGGGAGAAGATAAAGATGTGAGGTGCAGTGCGCATTTCAGCGGCAGCCCGGAGGACCTGCTCCTCGTCCAGCATGGCGGTGGTGTTGACCAGCATATGGCGGTAGTCGTTGCTGACCGTGGCGACAAGGCCGGTCTGGCGCTCAGCGCCGGACTCCTGCATGGAGTTATAGAAGTTGTCCTGTGCCAACGCGACTTTGAAGCTGTTGAAGCCTTTGAAGCCGATCTTCTTGCAGAAACGGTTGATGCTGGCTTCTGAGGTGTTGGTGTTTTTTGCGATGGCTGTAATCGTGCTGGTCACGACGCTGTCGGCATTGTGGATGACATACTGTGCGATCTCATTCTCGCTGACAGTTAAGCTCTGCTGCATGGATATGATTTTTGCAATAACGGCGGAGACCACAAGCATCCTCCTTTTTGATAAAACGCCAAGAGTGTGTATGCGAGAGCAAAAATTCAGATTTTGATACAAAATCGGGGAAACAGTTTCATTTACTAAATATATCATAAAAAATGGCAAAAATCAAATAGTGTGCGGATAAGACAAAAAATCTGTCAACTTGAACAAATCAGAAAACATCAAATTATATAAAAATAATTTTCAATCATATTGACAGTTTTAGAAAATGAATATATAATATAGCTAAAATAAAGAGAGAAAAATAAAAAGTAATGTGCAAAAAGCAAATAAAACGAAAAAGACAAATCTAAATATACGAAAATTTTGAAAATAATGCACGGAAGAAATGAAAAGGGGAGGAAAAGGGTGGAACGGACGCTTTACACAAAAAAGTTCGATGTTGTGGTCGTGGGCGGCGGCGTTTCGGGGTGTGCCGCAGCGCTGGCCGCGGCGAGAAACGGCGCAGACGTCCTGGTGCTGGAGCAGAACGGCTATCTGGGCGGAACGCTGACAGGGTGCGGCGTGGGCCCCATGATGACCTTCCATGCCGGGGAAAAGCAGGTGATTCTGGGGATCATGGAAGAGCTGGTGGAAGAACTGGTCCGGCGGGGGCAGTCCCCCGGGCATGTTCCGGACACCAAGCAGTACACCAGCACCATCACCCCCTTTGACGCGGAAGGCCTTAAGCTCCTTTTGGACGAGAAGCTGGCGGAGGCCGGCTGCACCGTGCTCTTCCACACGTTCGTGGGCGCGGTACAGACGGAGCACGGGTCCATCACCGGGCTGACGGTGTGCAATAAGGACGGGCTGAACGGCCTGTCCGCCAAGGTGTACATAGACGCTACCGGCGACGGCGACGTGGCCGCCTGGGCAGGCGCGCCCATGGCAAAAGGCAGGCCGGAGGACGGGGCCGCCCAGCCCATGACCATGAAGATGAAATACTGCGGCGTGGATACGGAACAGCTGAAAGGCTATGTGCTGTCCAACCCGGAGAAGTTCCCCAAGCTGGCGCCCTATATGGAGATCTTTCGCCGGCCGGTCCCGGTGGACCTGGAGGGGTTTGACGATGCGTTCGCCCGGGCCAAGGCGGCGGGAGAGCTGTCCATCCGCCGGGAGAATGTGCTCATGTTCGCCACGGGGCGGCCGGGCGAGTACATCATCAATACCACCAGGATCGTGGATCACGACGGCACGGATGCGGCCAGCCTGAGCGAGGCCGAGCAGATCGGCCGCCGCCAGTGCGCGGAGCTGGACCGGTTCCTGCGGGAACAGGTGCCCGGCTTCCAACAGGCCATGCTGGAGTTTACAGGCCCTTCCGTGGGGGTCAGAGGCTCCCGCCAGCTGATAGGCAAGTACACGCTGACAGCAGAGGACATCCTGGCCTGCCGGCCCTTTGAGGACAGGATCGCGCACTCGGCCTATCCCATCGATATCCACAATCCCAAGGGCGAGGGGACGGACAGCACATTTGCGGCGCAAAAGGGCGCCTTCTATGCGATCCCCTACTCCATTATGATCTGTCCGCAGATCAGGAATCTGATCGTCACCGGACGCTGCGTTTCCGCCACATTTGAGGCGCAGGCGGCGATCCGCACCACACCCACAGTAGGCGCAATGGGGCAGGCCGCCGGAGTGGCCGCCGCAATGGCCGCTGCCGGGTCTGGAAATACCGGGGAGGTGAATGTAAAACAGCTTCAGCGCACACTGGTGGAACAGGGGGCCTATCTGGAGC
Source organism: uncultured Pseudoflavonifractor sp. (assembly GCF_944387275.1). Lineage (GTDB taxonomy): Bacteria > Bacillota > Clostridia > Oscillospirales > Oscillospiraceae > Pseudoflavonifractor > Pseudoflavonifractor intestinihominis. The sequence goes on along the minus strand of NZ_CALXEG010000005.1, from coordinate 71,397 downwards.
TCTGAGCCCGTGCGAGGAGGGGACCCTGCACAAAAGAGAATGGAATAAAAGAGAAAACAGGAGGAAAAGTCATGGAAATTGTACAGGCAATTGGAATTTTTGCGATTTTTGCAGTGTGCGTCGTCCTGATGATGATGCGCAAGCTTCCCACAATCCTGGCACTCCCCATCATGGCGGTCGGCATCGCCCTGGTGGCGGGGATCCCCTTTATCTCCTCCGACGCAGAGGCGTTCACCGTGGCAAAAGATGTTCTGGAATCCGGTTCCATGCGTATGAGCACTGCCATTGCGGGCCTGTTTTTCGGCGGCATTTTCGGCAAGGTGCTCACCAAGGTGGGCGTCACCCGTACCATCATCCGCAAGGCCGCTGAGCTGGCCGGCGACAAGCCTCTGCCCATCGCGCTGGCCTTCCTGGTGGTGTGCTCCCTGATCTTCGCCGCCTCCAACGGCCTGGGCATGGTCATTCTGGTGGGCACCATCATCATCCCCATCATGATCTCCGCCGGTGTGAGCCCCCTGGTGGCCGGCGCTGTGCTCCTCTTCTCCAACGGCATCGGCGTCACCTTCAGCGTGGGCACGCTGGGCGTGTACATCGACACCCTGGGCCTGCCTCTGGAGACCGTCACCGCTTATTCCTGGATGTGCGGCATCCCCCTGATGGTGATCGCCGTGGTGTGGATCGTGTTCTACATCAAGCGCGGCACCAAGACCCGCAAGGCGTGGGCCATGCCCGCTTCCGAGCCTGTGGCGGAGAAGAACGTCCGCGCCATCGCCCTCATCAGCCCCATTATTCCTGTGGTGCTGGTGTTTGCCTTCAGCATGCCCCTGGTTCCCTCCATCGTGATCGGCATTGTGGCGGCCCTGATTCTGGCCACCCCGAAGAACCCTGTGCAGGTGGTCACCGGCTCCGTTGTGGAGGGTATCCAGGACACCGCCGGCGCCGCCGCGCTGATGATCGGCATCGGCATGACGCTGAACGCCGTTATGGCGCCCCAGGTGGCCACGGTGCTCCAGCCTGTCATTTCCGCCCTCATCCCCACCAACGAGGTGATGTTCGTCCTGATCTTCGGCCTGCTGAGCGTGCTGGCCATCTACCGCGGCCCGCTCAACGTCTGGGGCCTGGGCAGCGGCGTTGTAGCCCTGCTGGCCGCCTCCGGCATGAACCCGGTGGCCGCCATGGTGGCCCTGCGCCTGGACTCCAATATCCAGTCGGTCTGCGACCCCACCAACTCCCACAATGTCTGGGTGTCCGATTTCACCAAGATCGACGTCAACGAGTACCTGAAGAAGACCATCCTCTGGATCATGGTCTCCACCTTTGTGGGCCTGATCGTGGCCAGCTTCTTCGTGGCGATCTGAATTTTCCTGTTTCGTCTGTCCGGCCCCCGAAAGGTGCGGCCGGACAGACGAAACGGTATTCCCCGCGAAATTTGGAGGTAAGCAATGAGTAAGAAAGTACGGATTGGCATTGATGTGGGCGGCACCTTCACCGATGCCGTCGTCATTGACGCCAATACCTATGAGGTAATCGCAAAGCGGAAGATCCCCACCACCCACAAGGAGGGCGTGGCCCACGGCGTGGTGAAGATCATCTCCGCGCTGATGGAGGAAAACCACATCTCCCCCGAGGACGTGGTGTTCATTGCCCACGGCACCACCCAGGCCACCAACGCCCTGCTGGAGGGCGACGTGGCCAGCGTGGGTATTGTGGGCATGGCCACCGGCATCGACGCCAGGGGCGCCCGGGGAGAGACCAATGTGGGGGATATCGAGCTGGCCCCCCACAAATACCTGAAAAGCTACCACACCTTTCTGGACAGCAAGGAGCTGAGCGACGAGAGCATCCGGGCGGCCATCAAGACGCTGAAGGACCAGGGCGCTCAGGTGATCGTGGCCAGCGAGGCCTTCAGTGTGGACGACCCGGCCAACGAGCAGCGGGTCATCCGGACTGCGGAGGAGATGGGGCTCTACTGCACCGGCGGCCATGAGATCAGTCAGCTCTACGGCCTGAAGATGCGTACCCGCACCGCCGTGGTCAACGCCAGCCTGATCCCCAAGATGATGGAGACCGCCAACATGACCGAGCAGGCGGTCCGGGACACCAAGATCAAGTCGGACCTGATGATCATGCGCTGCGACGGCGGCGTTATGAGCATCGACGAGGTGCGCAAGCGCCCCATCCTGACCATGCTCTCCGGCCTGGCGGCCGGTGTGGCCGGCGCGCTGATGTACGAAAAGGTGTCCGACGGCATCTTCTTTGAGGCGGGCGGTACCAGCGTGGATATCAGCGTCATCAAAAACGGCAAGGTCATGATCAAGTATGCCCAGGTGGGCGGCCACAAGACCTATCTCCAGAGCCTGGACGTGCGCACGCTGGGCGTGGCCGGCGGCAGCATGATCCGGGTGCGGGACGGCAGGATCGCCGACGTGGGCCCCAGAAGCGCCCACATCGCGGGCAAGGAGTACGAGTGCTTTGCGCCCGCCGGCGCCATCACCTCCGCCAAGGTGCAGCTGGTCAGCCCCCGCAGCGACGACCCCTGCGAGTATGTCACCGTGCTAGCCCAGGACGGCAGGGAGTACTCCCTCACCCTGGCCGGAGCGGCCAACCTGTTGGGCTACGTGCCGGACCAGGACTACGCTCGGGGCGTGGATGCGTCCAACGCGCCCGCCTGGGAGGCGCTGGGGCAGTATCTGGGCACCACGGGCAGGGAGGCGGCCCGGCAGGTCATGGACCTGGCCATGGAGAAGCTGTCCGCCGTGGTGGAGGACCTGATCGCCGAGTATGACCTGGACCGCAGCTTTATCAGCCTGGTGGGCGGCGGCGGCAGCGGCGCGGTCATTGTCAACGCCCTGGCGGAGAAGATGAAGGTCAAGTGCCAGATGGCCAAGAACGCGCCCTACATTTCCACCATCGGCGTGGCCCTGGCTATGGTGCGGGAGCAGCTGGAGCGCACCATCGCCAACCCCACCGATGAGGACATCAAGCGCATCCGGGCCGATGTGATCGAAAAAATCGTCCGTTCCGGCGCCAAGGAGGATACGGTGGACGTGTCCATCGAGATCGACGCCCAGAAGAATATCCTCCGGGCCATCGCCACCGGCGCCACGGAGCTGCGGCAGAAGAGCCTGGGGGCGGCGGAGCTGAGCCGGGAGGAGATGGGGAAGATCGCGGCGGATTCCCTGGGGGCCCGGGCGGAGGAGACCCGGTATGTCTGCGGTACCGGGCGGTGGAACCTGTTTGAGGGCCAGCTGAACAAGAGAATGCTGGGCGGCCTGATCAAGCTCAAGCGCCGGGGCGTGGCTGTGGTGGACCGGGAGGGCGTGGTACGCCTGCGCAAGGAGCAGGCGTCCTACGTGGCCTTTCCCAAGGGGAGACGGAGGGAGATATTCAACCACTTCCTGGACGACAACACCACCTACTCGGACGCCAATGCCACCATCCCCAAGGTGTTCGTATTTTATAAGGAAAAAATGCTGGATCTGACTGGCATGCAGACAGCGGAACAGCTCTACTCCATTCTGGACGTTGAGACTGAGATGATGGAGGACTCGGAAGAGATACTGGCAGTGGCCTATAAATGAATCGGGGAGGCGGGCGGATGGACGATCGGATCCTGGCGATGTGTGAGCTTTCCAATGACCTGCTGTTTCAGAAGATACCGCCGGAGCGGATGGGGTACTATGTGGACGGCGCTCTGGAGGCGGGGAGAACGGCGGCCGCACAGTTCCGCGGGACGGATATCAGGAGTCTCTACCAGAGCGGCGGTATCCGGATCTACCGGGGCGGGACAGGGAAGAAGGGGTATGGCGTTGTGCTCCGGGGACAGGCCACCATGAGTCCGGAGGGGTGCAGCGTGGAGCTGTACCCCGACTCCATTGAGGAGCTGGCCCGGCACAGCGGCTGGGAGGGACGGCGTCTGACCGGCGAGGAGGCGACGGAGGTCCACCTGGCCCATGAGTTCTTTCACATCTGGGAGTATCAGCAGCACAAGTCCATTGTGGAGGAGCTGGAAGGGGTCGTCAGCTTCTCCCTCCTGGGGCTGAAGCGCCGTTCCCACATCAGCCGGTGCGGGGAGATTGCGGCCCATGCCTTTGCCAAGGAGCTGCTGTCCCTGCCCTGCCTGCCCAATCTGTACGACTATCTCTATCTGATCGACACAGGAAAAATGGCGCGCGGAGATTTTGAGGAACTTTGCAGCCGGATGGAGCGGCTGCTGCTGGGAGAAGATGCGCGCTATGCGGTAGAAGGAGGCGCTAAATGAAAAAGAGGACATGTTCGTTGCTCCTGGCGCTGGCGATGATCCTCAGCTTCATCCCCACCTACGCCACGGCGGAGGATGAGTCCGGGGCGGGGAGCCCCTGGGATCTGCTGGATGCGGACACAGAGTATTATACGGACAGCTTCAAGACCAGCCTGGGCTCAGGCGACAGCGGCAGCGTGAGCCAGGAGGCCGGGTATATCAACATTCTGAAGGGCGACGACAAGAGCAACACGGATGCCGGCAGCTACACCTGGGTGGTGAACAAAGAGAGCATTGACCTGCCGGATACCGTCTTTACCGTTGAGGCCTCCATCCGCCTGTCCGGGCCGGTGGAGGGCGACCGGACCAACGAGTTCTCCGTCCGGGTGAATGGGACGGGAAAATATTTCCCCATCTTCCTGAAGTACGGGACAGAGGACGGCGGCGTTACCAACCGGGGCGACTTCACCCAGGTGGAGCCGGTGGACACCACCCAATGGCACAACTACGGCATGGTGATCGACCCCGCCACCAATCACTACAAGGTCTACGTAGACGGCCAGCTGGTCCTGGAGCAGGATTCCAACTGGGGCCTCACCGGCGCGGACCTGATCCGGCTGGGCGCGGACAACAAGGGGCGCTGCAATATGGACGTGCAGTCCGTCCGGGCGGGTACCGGCGACCTGTCCGCCCAGCTGGGGCCCTATGACGGCTCCGCGGCAGAGAACCCCCGGCTCACCTCGGTCACGCTCTCGGAATACAGCCAGACAGAGGGCCAGGAGCAGCAGGTGACCGTGGCCATCGCGGGCGAGAACCTGGAGAACGACACACCTGTCACTGTAACGCTGGTGGACATCGACAGCGGGGCGGTGGAGGGCGTGGACCCCGCCGAAGGAGCCGTTGTGGACAACGCGGCGGAAGTGACGCTGACCATCCCCGGCACGGTCCCCATGGGCACCTACTATGTGGAGGTCGAGGCGGCGGGCAGCACGCTTCGTTCGGAGGTATATCAGGTGACCTCTAGCCTGCCTGCCCCCGACTTTCCCGCCTTCGCGGCGGTGGGCTATACCATTGAGATGACCGATTACCTGTACAACCCCACCGAGGAGTTCAATTTCCCCACCATTGTGGACACCAAGGACCACCCGGTGAGCAACAGCTTCGGGGACAATGCCTACCGCTACTATCTGTTCTATGCGCCCCACAATAACCCTGCGGGCAACTGCGTGGCAGTGTCCAACTCCCTGGACGGCCCCTGGATTGAGTACGAGAACAATCCCGTGGTGAGCAACAAGTGGGACCCCTATTACAGCGTCTCCCATGTCTCCTCGCCCCAGGTCATGTGGATCGAGGAGCAGGGGTGCTATGTGATGTACTTCCACGGCGAGAACCCCACCACCCGCTACGCCACCTCCACGGATCTGCTCAACTGGACCTACGGGGGAGAAATTGTACACGCCAACGACTTCTCCAAGACCGGCAGCGGCTTCAGCGAGGCCAGCTATGCCCGTGTGTTTGAGCACACCATCCCGGAGCTGGGCAACAAGTACATCATGCTGCTGATGATCACCGGCAGCGGCAACAACATGCACCGCAACATCTACTACGCCTACTCCAGCGACGGCATCAACTGGACTCCGGTGCAGGAGCCCCTGCTCAACCCGGATGAGCTTGGCCCTGAGTACAAGGACAACTTCTCCGGCCCCTGGTTTATGGAGTGGGACGGGCGGTATTTTGTCATCTGCCACGCCTCTTCCGGCGAGATCTACGCCTTTGAGGTGGGGGAGAGCCTGGACCAGTGCATCGAGTGGGGGGAGGTCTACAACTCCCAGGGCGTCCGCAACGTGGACGACGCCAACCCCGACGCCTACCCCGACTACGGCCGGGCGGGCGCGCCCTATTTTATCCAGGACGACGAGGGCCGCTGGCACATGTTCTACGAGGCGGGCAAGCGCCTGAACACCAACATCGTCCACGCGGTGGAGGTGCGGCCCGGTGAGGAAGACCAGCTGGCCCGGGCAGGCCTGACGCTGGACAGCGAAACCCTCACCGTGGGCACGGCCGCTGAGCCTGAGCTGCGGGTCTTCAATAAGAGCAACGCCCAGGTGACCGAGGGTCTCACCTGCACCTATCATGTGGGCGGAGCCGATCCGGACTGCATCACCTACGAGGACGGCGTGATCACTGCCGTAAGCGCGGGCGAGGCCACCGCCTGGGTGGAGGTGACCGCAGAGGACGGCTCCAAGGCGGTCAGCGATAAGATCGGGATCACCGTCAAGGAGAAGGAGGAGCTGCCTCAGGAGGTCATTGTCACCAACCAGATGACCCCCGACAAGACCGCCCTCAATCTGGAGCTGCCCGCCATCTTTAAGGCGGAGGGCGTTCTGGAGGACCCCATCGACAGCTACTACCTCTATTTCAGCTACAACGATGAGAGCGGCGGGACCAGAAGCATCGCGCTGGCCACCGCGCCCGCCCCTGAGGGCCCCTGGACCGTATATGAAAACGGTACTCCGGTGATGACTGCCCAGTCCCTGGGCGTGGCGAGCAGTGTCAACGCCCCCTGGCCCGTGTGGGACAGCGAAAACCAGCGGATGCTGATGTATTACAGCATGGGTTCCACGGCCATTGGCGTGGCGGAATCCGCCGACGGCGTCCACTTTACCAACATTCAGACCGTCTTTGAGGCCGCTTCCGCCCCTGCGGGCAACCAGGCCTATCAGCAGAGCGTCTACGAGTACACCATCGAGGGGCAGGGCAACAAGTATGTGATGCTCTACACCGGAAACGGCTACCGCTCCCAGGACGGGACCTACACCAACGGAAAGCAGATCTTCTATGCCGTGTCTGACGACGGGCTGAACTGGACGGACTCCGGCAAGGTGCTCCAGTTCCCCGACTCCGGCGACAAGGGGAACATCGCCTCGCCCCGGCTGCTGGTGCAGGACGGCGAGCCCTATGTGGTCTACCACAACTCCAACGGCAACATCGGCTACTCCAAGCTGAGCGCCGACTTCTCCGCCGCCTCCCGGCAGGGGATTTTCTACAACTCTGTGGACGGTGAGCCGGACCGGGCCAGAGCTGCCGACGCCTGCTTCCTGCAGGAGGGAGACAGCCTGTACCTCTACTACACGGCCCGCTCCAACAAGGCGAATAACCAGGACGACGCCTCCGTACTTGTCTGCCGGAAGCTGGCGGAGGAGGAGAGCGACATCCTCTTCCAGGACGACTTCAATGACGGCGACGCCGACGGCTGGACGGTGGACAGCGGCACCTGGACCGTGACAGACGGGGCCTACGTGCAGAGCGGTGCGGGCGGCGCCATGGCGTTTGCCGGGGATGACGCGTGGAGCAACTACGAGCTGGAGGTCAAGGTGACCCCCACCGAGACCAGCAAGAACATTGCCGTCATGGTGAGCGGCCGGGCGGACGGCACACAGAACCGCTATGTCGGCGCCTACAACGGCGGCAAGCTGATGATCGACCGGCGCATCGACGGCGGCAGCGTGATCCTGGCCCAGAAGGAATACACCATGGAGCTGGGGCAGACCTATACGCTGAAGATGACCTTCTCCGGCGACAATATCGCGCTGTATGTCAACGGCGTAAAGGAGCTGGAGGCTGTGGACGGCACCCACTCCTCCGGCAGGATCGGCCTTGCCACCTATAACACGTCCGCCAGCTTTGACGATGTGATCGTCCGGGCTGTGGACGGCGCGCCCCAGCCCTCCGCCGGCCTGACTATGGAGGACTTCGGCGACCACCAGGTGATCCAGAGAGACGTGGAAAATGAGAATGCCGTGATCACCGTCAGCGGCACTGTGGCCGCAGAGGGCGCGGCAAAGGTGGAGGCCCGGGTCATGGACTATGACGCCGGCCAGGACGCCGCCGCTGTGGTGGACTGGACCGAGATGGCCTCCGACTTCTCCGCCGGGACCTGGTCCGGCAGCATGACCGTACCCCAGGGCGGCTGGTACCGCCTGGAGGTCCGGGCGCTGGACGCCGGCGGCGCGGTGGTGGAAGAGGCCGCGGGCACCCACAAGTGGGGCGTGGGCATCAATATCCTGTGCATCGGCCAGTCCAATATGGTGGGCCAGGCCACTGAGACCCCGCGCACCCAGGCCAGCGACCTGGTGGCCAACTACACCCGTTCCGGCCAGTGGACCCACCTGGTGGACCCCTATGACGGCGCGGGCGGTTCCATGACCCCCGCCCTGGGCAACTACCTGGTGGAGACGCTGGGTATCCCCGTGGGCTTTGTCCCTGCGGCCGACTCGGGCTCCGGTCTCCACGCGCCCAATGTGGGCCATGCGGCCACCCGCTACTGGATGTACTACACCAGCGCGGACGACACCTCCACCCTTTACGGAAAGGCAGTCACCCGGGCCAAGGCCGCGGGCGGCGTGGAGCTGATGGTGTGGAACCAGGGCGAGACCGACGGCCGTCTGATGATCGCCGAGGAGGTCTACGAGCAGGACATGAAGACCCTGCTCCAGAGATTCCGCGACGACCTGGGCGACCAGACCATCCCCATGTTCCTCTGCCAGATCGGCACCCATAACCCCAACATCTCCAACGACGCGGCCTATACCGCTATCCGCAACGCCCAGCACGACCTGGACGACGGGGAGAACTTCTTCCTGGCGGCCACGGAGATGGAGTTTGCCCGCAAGGACACCGCCCACTACAAGAAGGACGGCCAGGACGAGATCGGCCGCCGCGTGGCAAACAGCATCCTCTACTACTACGGCGAGAGCGACTACTACCGCGGGCCCTACATCTCCGGCGCGGAGTATGTGGACGGAGACCGGAGCGTCATCGACGTGAAGATCACCCACCGCGGCGGCAGTGACATCACCCCCGCCACAGGCAATATCCCCGGCTTTACCGTCCTCAATGGAACGGAGGAGGTGGAGGTGCTGTCCGCCGTGCGGCAGGATGCCGACACCATCCGCCTGACCCTGGCGGAGGCCATCCCCGAGGGCGGCAGCGGCCAGGTGCGCTACCTCTACGGCCTCAACCCCTTTGTGGATGCGTACGACACCAGCTCCACGGTGAGCGATCTCCAGGCCAATGCCACTGTGGTCAAGGACAACACCCCCCTTCAGCTCCCCCTGGAGAATACCACCACACCGGTCCTGGTGGAAGGCGATCAGGCCCCTGCCGCCGGTTGGGATCTGATGGACCACGCCATGGCGCCCGACTGGACGGCGGACGGCTGGCGCTCCTCTACAAAGACGGGCAGCATCACGCAACAGGACGAGTACATTAACATCAGCAAGCCCAACGAGAGCGGCATCGGCACGGAGAAGCTCTATCACTGGGTGATCTCCCCCGCAACCCTGGCGCTGCCCAGAGACGGCTTTACCCTCCAGGTGGAGGCCAGGGTAGCCGGCATGGTGGACAACCAGGCCAATGAGATCGCCGTGCGCATGGGCACGGACGCCAACGACACCGACGGCAAGATCGCCTCCATTTTCCTGGGCTACGGCGAGGACGGCTTTGTCAGCACCATGTCCAACGGCACAGGCGAGTACACCATGGCGCTGGACACCACCGTGTGGCATACCTTCAGTATTGTAGTGCGGCTGGACGCGGGCGTGTATGTGTTCGATCTCTTCGTGGACGACCAGCTGGCCTTTGAAAATGTCCCCCTCACCACCTACAAGGGCGGCGACCTGATCCGCCTGGGCGCTGACAACGGCGGCCGCTGCAATCTGGATGTGAAGCATGTCCGGCTGGGCACCGGCGAGGTGCTGCCCGACGGCGTGTCTCCTGCCCGGGTGACAGAGGTCACCCTCTCCGGTACCAGCCAGAAGGAGACCGAGAGCGCTGTGGTGGATGTGAGCGTCACCGGCACCGGCTTTGCCGACGGCGAGCAGGTGACCCTGACCCTGGTGGACAAGCGCCATCAGGCGGTGGACGGCGTGGCTCCGGCCACGGCCTCCTTCATCGGCGGCACCGCTTCCGCCCAGCTCACCATCCCCAGCGGCCTGGCAGTCAACGGCTACTATGTGAAGGCCGTGGCCAACGGACGGACCCGGTACTCCGGCGTCTACAACGTGGAGGCCGACCGCACCGCCCCGGTGTTCCCTGAGTTCACCGCCCAGGGCTATACCATTGAGCTGGAAGACTATATCTACAACCCCACAAATGAGTTCAATTTCCCCACCATTGTGGACACCAAGGACCACCCCGTGAGCAACGAGCTGGGCGACTACCGCTACTACCTGTTCTACGCGCCCCATGACAATCCCGCAGGCAACTGCGTGGCCGTATCCAACTCTCTGGACGGGCCCTGGATCGAGTACGATGGCAACCCGGTGGTGTCCAACCAGTGGGATCCCTACTACGATGTCTCCCACGTGTCCTCTCCCTACGTCATGTGGCTGGAGGAACAGGGGTGCTACATCATGTACTTCCACGGGGAGAACCCCGTCACCCGCTATGCCCTGTCCGATGACCTGCTCCACTGGGAGTACGGCGGCGAGTGCCTCAGAGCCACTGATTTCCGCAGCGACGGCGGCGAGGCCAGCTATGCCCGTGTGTTTGAGCACACCATCCCGGAGCTGGGCAACAAGTATATCATGCTGCTGATGATCAGCCCCACCGGCGGCTTCAGCGACAAGAACCGGGACATCTGCTGGGCCTATTCCGACAACGGCACCGACTGGACAGTGGTTCAGGAACCGCTGCTGGACCCCACCATGAACGACGAGTACCAGGGGAACTTCTCCGGTCCCTGGTTCATGCCCTGGGAGGTGGACGGTGAGACCCGTTACTTTGTCATCTGCCACGCCTCCTCCGGCAACATGTACGCCTTTGAGGTGGGCGAGAGCCTGAACGAGTGCATCGAGTGGGGCGTGTTCTACGACTCCAAGGACTCTGCCGACCCCGACAACCCGGACGATGAGAGCGCCTATCCCGACTACGGCCGCGCCGGAGCGCCCTGCTTCATTCAGGACGACGAGGGCCGCTGGCACATGTTCTACGAGGGCGGCAAGCGGCTCCACGCCAATATCGTCCACGCCACCGCCCCCGCTGAGGAGGCGCCCGGCGAGGAGACGGCCGATTACATGCCGCCCACCGCTTCCGGAAGCGTGGAAACCCTGCCGGACGGCAGCAAGCTGGTCACGCAGAGAGACCTGATCACCGGCGATGTCACCGAGACGCTGACCCGGCCCGACGGCGTGACGGCGCAGACCACGGTCACCGAGGCCGGGGAGGCGCAGAGCCGGATCACCATCCCCGCCGGTGTGGACGGCGCTGTGGTGGAGGTCCCCTCCGGCAGCGGCAATGTGGCGGTCCGCGTGGAGGAAGACGGGACCGAGACCGTTCTGCCCATCGCATACATCCAGAATGGACGGGCCCGCATCTGGCTGGAGGAATCCGCGGTCATCCGCTTTGAGCAGAGAGCGGCGTCCTTCACCGACATTACAGACGCCGAGATCAAGGCGGCTGCGGAGCAGATGGCCGCCCAGGGCATCTTCTCCGGTACGGGAGATCAGACCTTTGCGCCTGAGCTTCCCGTGGACCGCGCCACCTTGGTGACCGTGCTCTACCGGCTGGACGGCATGGAGAAGGCGGACCGGCCCGCGGACTTCATGGATGTGGAGGCCGGGGCGTGGTACGCCGACGCGGTGGCCTGGTGCCAGGACAGCGGCGTGACCAACGGCGTGGGCGGCGGACGGTTTGCGCCTGACGCTGCCCTGACGTGGGAGCAGACAGCCGTCATGCTCTACCGGTACGCGGGAGCGCTGGGCGTCGTGGAGCCTGAGGATGGGACGCTGACCGAGCGGGAGGCAGCTCTCCTGTGGTGCGCCGAGACGGGCGTGGGAGCGGCTGAGAACCCGGGCAGAGCCGTAGACCGCGGCCAGCTCGCCCTTACCATCCAGCGCTATATCAAGGCCCTGGTGGGCTGAGCTTCAGATCCCCGGGCCGGCGGCAGGACGATCTCCTGCCGCCGGCCCTCCATGATACCAAAAAGGAGACCGTGCTGTATGAAACGCTCTGAAATCAATGCCATCCTGCGGGATGCGGTGGATTTTTGCAAAGAAATGAATTTCCGGCTGCCGCCCTGGGCCTATTGGAGCCCGGAGGACTGGGCGCGGGCCGGGCATGAGTGCGACGAGATCCGGGACAATATGCTGGGCTGGGACATCACCGACTATGGCCACGGGAGATTCCGCGAGATCGGACTGGCCCTCTTCACCATCCGCAACGGAAACCTGCACAACAGCAAGTACAAAAAGCCCTACGCGGAGAAGCTGCTTATCTCTCAAGAGGATCAGCTCTCCCCTAACCACTTCCACTGGAGCAAGATGGAGGACATCATCAACCGGGGCGGCGGCAACCTGATGGTCCAGGTGTGGAACGCCACGGAGGATGAGGAACTGGCGGATACGCCGGTGACCGTCCACCTGGACGGCGTGGAGAAGACGGTTCCCGCCGCCACTGTGCTCCGCCTGACGCCCGGCATGAGCATCACCCTGCCCCAGAGGCAGTACCACGCCTTCTGGGCGGAGAAGGGCCACGGCCCGGTGCTCATCGGCGAGGTGTCCATGACCAATGACGACAATGTGGACAACCGGTTCTATGAGAAGCAGGGGCGCTTTCCCACCATCGAGGAGGATGAAACCCCACTCTACCTGCTGTGCAACGAGTACCCCCAGGCAAAGGGGCGGTAAAGCGCTGTAATTGTCCGCGCCGGGCGGGGATGACGGCCCGGAACGGAGCGGCACAGACCATGACGAATCACGGAGCGCCCCGGACGATTTTCGTCCGGGGCGCTCCGTGATCGCGTTTACGCGTGCTGTTTCTGCCCGTAATAGGCGTTGGGTCCGTGCTTGCGAAGAAAATGCTTGTCCAGCATGGCCTGGGGCGCGGCATGGGCGGCAGGGCAAACCTGCCGGGTGAGAATGGCCATACGGGCCACCTCCTCCAGCACCACGCTGTGGTATACCGCCTGAGCCGGGCTGCGGCCCCAGACAAAGGGGCCGTGTCCGGCGCAGATCACGCCGGGGATGTAGTCCGGGTCTATGTTCCGGCTCTGGAAGGTCTCCACAATGACCCGGCCTGTGTTGCCCTCGTAGTCTCCGTCGATCTCCGCCCTGGTCAGGCGGCGGGCGCAGGGGATGGGACCGTAGAAGTAGTCGGCGTGGGTGGTGCCGTAGCAGGGGATGTCCTCCTCTGCCTGGGCCCAGGCCACGGCGTTGGGGCTGTGGGTGTGGACCACCCCGCCCAGGTGGGGGAAGGCCCTGTAGAGCGCCAGATGGGTAGCCGTGTCGCTGGAGGGGTTCAGGCTGCCCTCCACCGTGTTGCCGTCCAGATCCACCACCACCAGGTCCTCAGGCGTCAGGGATTCGTATTCCACGCCGGAGGGCTTGATGACCACCAGACCCCGGTCCCGGTCGATGCCGGACACGTTGCCCCAGGTGTAGGTCACCAGCCCCCGGCGGGGCAGCTCCAGGTTGGCCGCCCATACGGCCTGCCGCAGTTCGTCCAGCATGCCGCTCACCGCCCTCTCAGCTTCCAGGCCAGGTCGGAGAGGAAGAGGTCGTGCTCCAGACGCTCCGGCGTGGTGCCTGCGGTGATGTGGACGAACTCGATGTCCATCATCCTGGCCCAGTCCCTCATCTGCCCGGCGGTCACGTCGTAGCTGAGGACGGTGTGGTGGGCGCCGCCTGCGGTGATCCAGCACTCCACGCCGGTGGTCAGGTCGGGGAGGGGCTGCCACATCACCCGGGCCACCGGCAGGTTGGGCATGGGGAAGATGGGCTTGACGCAGTGGATATCCTGGCAGATGAGCCGGAACCGGCCGCCCATGTCCACCAGACTGACCACAATGGCCTTGCCCGCGTGGCCCTCAAACACCAGCCGGGCGGGGGGCTCCCGGTCGCCGATGCCCAGGGGATGGACCTCAATGCGGGGCCGTGCCGCCGCCACCGAGGGGCACACCTCCAGCATGTGGGCGCCCAGACTGTACTGGTTGCCCGGCTCCAGGTGATAGGTGTAGTCCTCCATAAAGGCGGTGCCGCCGGTCTGCCCCTCGCTCATGGCCTTGAGAATGGCGGTCATGGCCGCCACCTTCCAGTCTCCCTCGCCGCCGTATCCGTAGCCCTGGGCCATCAGGTGCTGGGTGGCCAGGCCGGGCAGCTGGCGCATGCCGTACAGGTCCTGGAAGTTGTTGGAGAAGGCCCTGCAGCCCTCGCCGTCCAGCATGGCCTTCATGGCCAGCTCCTCCCGGGCCTGGTAGCGGATCACCTCCAGGTCGGCGGGGTCCAGGTCGTAGCTCTTGCGGTACTCCTCCACCAGGGCATTGATCTGTTCCTCGGTGACGGCGTCCATGGTCTCCACCAGCCGGCCCACCGGCCAGGTGTTCACCTGCCAGCCCAGCTTGATCTGGGCCTCCACCTTGTCGCCTTCTGTGACGGCCACCTCCCGCATGTTGTCGCCGAAGCGCATCACCTTCAGCGAGCGGGAGAAGGCCACGCCCACGGCGGCGCGCATCCAGTCTCCCAGGCGGCGCTGGACGGCCTCGTCCCGCCAGTAGCCGGCGATGACCTTCCGGGGCAGACGGAGCCGGGCGCCCAGAAAGCCGTGCTCCCGGTCCCCGTGGGCGGCCTGGTTCAGGTTCATGAAGTCCATGTCGATCTCTTCGTTGGGGATGTCCCGGTTGTACTGGGTGGCCAGATGGCAGTAGGGCTTGCGCAGGTCCACCAGCCCGTTGATCCACATCTTGGAGGGGCTGAAGGTGTGGCACCAGGCCACGATACCGGCGCAGCGGGGGTCGTGGTTGGCCTCCCGGACCAGGTCGGTGATCTCACCGCAGGTCTTGGCGGTGGCCTTGTACACCAGGGGGCAGGGGAGGCGCCCGGCGGCGCTGAGGGCGGCGGCCGCCGTCTCGCCCAGCAGACGGACCCAGGCGTCCAGGTCGGAGGTGCAGGTATTGCAGTGGACCATGGCCGCCGGGGCCCCCGACGGGGTGGCCACCAGGTCGATCTCCGGGTAGACCCTGGACAGAGGCCGCTCCAGCACCACCATGGCGAACAGGGAGGTGCCAGCGGACACATTGCCTGTCCTGGGGGCCACACTGTTGGTGGCGGCCATGCCGGTGCCCGCGTCCCCCTCCGGGGGACAGCAGGGCACGCCGGGCTCCAGTGTGCCGGTGGGGTCCAGCAGCCGGGCGCCGGCAGCGGTCAGAGTGCCCGCTGCGGTCCCTGCCGGGAGCACCCTGGGCAGCACCTGCCGCAGTGTAAAACTGTGGCCGTGGGCCTGGAGCAGGCCGTCGAACCGATCCAGCATGTCCTTGTCGTAGTCCACGATGTCCGGACCGATGGGGAACATGCCGGAGGCGTCTCCCACCCCCAGCACCTTCTCCCCGGTGAGCTGCCAGTGGACATAGCCGGCCAGGGTGGTGAGAAAGTCCAGATGTGCCACGTGGGGCTCGCTGTCCAGCACCGCCTGGTACAGGTGGGCGGCGCTCCACCGCTGGGGGATGTTGAAGCCCAGACAGCCGGTCAGCTCCTCCGCCGCCTGGGCGGTCTTGGTGTTGCGCCAGGTGCGGAAAGCCGTCAGTTGGCGGCCCTGCCGGTCAAAGGGCAGGTATCCGTGCATCATGGCGGACACACCCAGAGCGCCCGGACGGCGCAGGGTGACGCCGTACCGCGCCCTGATCTGGGCGGCCATCTGGGCGTAGGCAGCCTGGATACCCTGCCACATGTCATCCAGATGGTAGGTCCACAGCCCGTTTTCCAGGCGGCTCTCCCAGCTGTATGCGCCGGAGGCCAGTGGGGCGTGGTCGGGCCCGATGAGGACCGCTTTGATGCGGGTGGAACCCAGTTCAATGCCGAGCGCCGTGCCGCCGCTGAGGACGGCCCGGGCCGTTGTCTCCTGTTCCATAAAAATGGCTCCTTTACGCTGGCCTGTGCAGGGTCAGCTCTGGGTTTTGCTCTCAGGAAAGATGATTTTCATGATGGGGAAGAACACCCAGAAGGCGATGCAGCACTGGAGGAAGGCGGCCACCAGGCCGCCGGGCCCCTCGCCGATGGTGCTGTAAAGCCAGGGCTGATATACGCCGTACAGGGCGTTGGCCCCCACGGTGATGACACAGAAGGCCAGAAAGTACCATATGGCCTGCCAGGCCACGTTGCCGTCGGACTTGAAGGTGACCTTCCGCTGCATGAAGAAGCTCACCACCTGGGAGAGGATCAGGGGGATGAAGGTGGCCAGAAAGTAGGCCAGACCGCCGTGGGCCAGGTAGTCGCCGGTGATGCCGTTGAGGGTGGTGTGCACCAGGGTGTTTACCGGTCCGGCGGTGAAGTTGAATACGTAGTAGGGATTGAGGCCGGTGACGGTCTCCCCGGCCACCGTCACGGTGGTGACAGCCGCCGGGTCGCCGATGGGCCCGAACAGGTGCAGGTCCACGTCCACCAGCCCGGTGGCCCCAAAGACGGGCTGGAGCACCGGGATGAGTACCACCTGTACCAGAGTGGCCAGGTTTCCTACCAGGAAATAGGTGATGAACTGGGCGATCTTGGGGTGGCGCCGCCACAGGTCTACCAGAGTGCGGATGGGGCCGGACTGGCCCAGCTTTTTTACGCTGCCGCTCATCTGCCGCCCTCCTCCCGGCAGGGCACGCTGGCCTGGGCGCTGCCGTAGGGGCTGTCGGCCCGGACCGTAATGGTACCGGTCCCGTCCGCACGGACAATGGCCAGAGCCTGGCCGTAGTAGGTGTCGGTGGTGTCGGTCAGGTAGCCCCGCTCATTGTAGGGGCAGGCGCTGCCCAGGGCCAGCAGCTCGCCGCCCTTCACCGCCACATGGATTTCCCCGCGGGCCAGGGGCTTGAGGCTGCCCTTTTCGTCCGTATATCTCAGGCGGATATAGCATAGCCCTCCGGCTGTCACCTGAGCCTGCTCTGGCTCCACGGCGAGACAGGTCTCCTCTCCGGCGCTGGAGAGGCTGGTGCGGCCTAGCTCGGCACCGTCGGAGCTGTAGACCACGGCGGTCAGCTCCCCCGGCTGCCAGGCCACCCGGAAGGCCGCCCGGCTGTCCCGGTCCAGCCGCTTCTCTCCCATGGGCCTGCCGTTGAGGATCAGGGCCACTTTGGCGCCCCGGGCGTAGACCTCCACCCGTGTCTCCTTGCCCTCACAGCCGTTCCAGGCCCAGGTCTCATGGGTGTTGCTCATGCGCCAGGCAGAGGGAGAGTGGGGCTCGAAGGCGTGGTCGGCGGGGACCACGCCGATGCGGATGGGGGACAGCTCAAAGGCCACCTGGGTGTAGGCGGTCTGGCCGGTGGGTGCGCCGGTCAGGTCCAGCACGCCCACGCCGGCGGCGATCCAGCCGGGGCCGTGGTCAAAGTCAGGGGCGTAGCTTTTGTACTCCATGGCCCCCAGGCCCACCTCGCCCAGATAGTCCATGCCCGTCCACACAAAGTCGCCGATGAGGGCCGGGTACTCCTTGGCCAGGTCCCAGAACCGGGCCGCGTCGGCGCAGAAGGTCTCGCTGCCCAGAATGACCCGCTGGGGGTACTTCTTCAGGTCCCGCAGATAGCGCTTTTCACCGTAGTTGTACCCGGCTACGTCCAGCCTGGCAAAGGCGTCCCGGGTCCTGACGTCGCTGCCGTGGAGGGTGGCGCCGAATTTCATGAAGTCCGCGCCCAGCAGACCGGCCAGGTTGTTGAAGAACTCGCTGCCCACGGCCTTCTTCTTCGCCGGGGCGCTTTTGCGCCGCTCCGCCTTGGCCGCCTCCTGCTCTGCCTTCTTGTCGCTGTACACGCCCAAGCCCATGGAGCTGAGGAAGTTGAAGAAGATGTTGATGCCGCAGGTCACAGGGCGGTCGTCCAGCTGGTGGAGGTACTCCGTCATCTGCCCGGTCAGCTCAATGCCACGCTTCTGGGCGGTTTCGGACACCTCGTTGCCGATGGAGTACATGACCACGCTGGGGTGGTTGAAGTCCTTGTCCACCAGGTCCCGCAGGTCATTTTTCCAGTTGTCCGGCACGTGGGAGGCGTAGTCATACCGGGTCTTGTGGATGTACCACATGTCGGCGTACTCGTCCAGCACCAGCATGCCCAGTCTGTCGCAGGCGTCCAGCAGGGCCTTGGAACAGGGGTTGTGGGCACAGCGGATGGCGTTATAGCCCGCCTGTTTCAGCAGGCGCACCTTCCGCTCCTCCGCCTCGGGGAGGGTGACTGCCCCCAGAATGCCGTTGTCGTGGTGGATGCAGGCGCCCCGGAGGATGACCCGGTCGCCGTTGATGCACAAGCCCTGCCTGCTGTCGCAGGCGACGGTGCGGATACCAAAGGATTCCTCCCGCACGTCCTCGCCGAAGACTGCCCGGCAGGTGTAGCACTTGGGGTGGTCCGGGCTCCACAGCTCCGCGCCGGGGAGGGAAATGTCCACCGCGCCGCCGGGATTGCAGCTGCACTCGGTGCGGGAGAGCTCCCGGTCCCCGTCCAGAATGGCGACCTGGACGTTGCCGGGGCAGGACAGGGCCAGGGACACCCGTACAGTGGGGTGGACATGGTCCAGCGTCTGGATCTTCAGGCCGTCGAGGCCGATGTGAGCTTTGGGGAGGACATGGAGCCATACCGGGCGGTAGATGCCCGCGCCAGAGTACCAGCGGGAGTTGGGCTGGTCGGCGTTGCGGGCAATGACCCGGAGCAGGTTCTCTTCTCCCAGCCGTACCCTGCCGGTCAGAGGGACGTAGAAGCCGGTGTAGCCGTAGGCGTGGAAGGCGATCTGCTCGCTGTTGAGCCACACCTCGGCGTTGCGGTAGACGCCCTCGAACTCCAGATATACGTCCCGGTCCGCCCACTCTGCCGGGGCTTCAAAGACCTTTTCATAGACGTAGTCCCGGCCCTGGAACCAGCCCGTGTTGGTGCCGCCCGCCGACTCCGCTGTGCGGGGCTCGGAGAGCATGGCGTCGTGGGGGAGGCTGACGGGAATGGCCTTGTCCTCCTCGCCCAGGTGGGCCACCAGCCAGCCGGAATTCAGGGAGAAAGTTGACATAATGAGACCTCCATATTTGAGACTCCGACCCGACCGGCAGAAGCTCCGGCCGGGTCGGACAGGGACGGCTTAGGCCTTTTTTTGGCGGAAGCAGCTGGACACCGTGGCCAGCACCGCGGCAGCCATCATCAGGCCCAGGAAGGTTATAATCATCTGGAAGGAACTTCCGGAGTTGCCGATGGCGATCTGGTTGAAATAATTGGACATGGTCATCAGTTCCCGCTTCAGGTAGAGGCCGAAGGCCAGCACGTAGCACACGCCGGGGGCAATGGGCAGGAAGGGAAGACCGGTGGCCCAGGCCGCCCCGGCGCAGACGGCACCGGCCAGGAGAAGGAGAAAGGCGGCGGGTAGGAAATCACCGACGGACTGGCCGTAGATCAGCAGGGCTAAGGCGGTGACAATGGCCAGCACGGCGGCAAAGAGCCCCACAAAAGAGCCTGCGGTTCTGTTTTTGAAGAATTCTTTCATAATGCACCCCACATTTCAGACAGATTGACAGGGAATGTCACTGGATTCCGGCGCTCCGCTTTTTGTGGAGAAGGGCGGAGGCATACAGCGCGCAGGCCGCCGCAGTGAGCACGCCGACAGTGCAGTCCGCGGCAATGATAACGGTTTTCCACCAGGGGTAGACAGTAACAAAGGTGGTGTCGGGATTCAGGCCGTTGATCAGGTTGGTGTGGACAAAGGCGTAGTAGAAATTGTGGTTTGCCTCCCGCAGCAGGCCCAGCAGGTAGCCGTCGTCGTTGGCTTCGATGTAATTTTTCAGCTCTACATTCCGCAGCTCAGCGCCGGGAACCACCATGTTGTAGAAGCCGGACATACACCAGAAGTCGGTGCCGCCTACCAGGCCCTCCAGGGCGTGCTGGTAGTTGTTCATGGCGGCGTCGGAGATGATGACGCCCTGGAATCCCCACTCGGAACGGAGGATCTCCCGCTGCAGCGCGGCGCTGTGGCCCACGTAGGTGCAGCCCATGCGGTTATAGGAGGTCATGGTGCCCAGGGCGCCGCCCTTGGTGAAGGCGCCCTCAAAGGCCTTCAGATAGATCTCCCGGGCGGTCTGCTCGGTCATAAAGGTGGCCAGGCCGTGACGGTTGGTCTCCTGGTCGTTGCCCACAAAGTGCTTGATGCTGGCGCACAGGCCCTTGGCCTGCATGGCCGCGGTCTCGCTGGCTGAGCAGAGGTAGGCCAGAACGGCGTCCTCGGAGTAGTACTCAAAATTCCGGCCGGAGAAGGGGGTGCGGTGCATGTCTCCGCCGGGGGCCCAGAGGTGGGAAACGCCTGCGAAGATGGCGTCCTCAGCCAGGAAGCTGCCACGTTTGGCCAGCATGTCCAGGTTCCAGGTGGCGGCTGCCAGGGACTGGCCCACATAGGCGGTGGGCGTGGCGGTCTGGTCGCCCTGGAGGTAGGGGCCGCTGACGCCGCCGGGGCCGTCCTGATTGCGGGATTCCGGCTTGTTGACCTTGTCCACAGCGGGGGAGGACCAGGTCTCATCGATGATGGAGACCATATCGTCCAGGGTAAGCTGGTCCAGGAATTCGTCCCACACGGGGCTGTCGTAGGTCTCGTCCTTCATGTCCACAAAGGTGATGCCGTTGTCCGCTCCCATGGTGAAGGAGCGGATGGAGGGGGCGTCGTCAGGCGTCTCGTAGAGGTGGCCGTCCAGCTCCCGGATCATGTCCTCAGTGGCGGTCAGACCGGTTACCGGCTGGGGGAAGGTGCCCTCCCAGTCCTGGCGGGTCAGGTAGGTCACGCTGTTATCGATCCAGTGATTGAGGTCCGCGTCGTCCAGCTGATTGGTGACCTGTACGCCGGTCTGGAGAGAGTATTTGTAGGTCTCCGTATCCAGTTGGGCCTGACTCCAGGTGTAGGTCTTTCCGGCGTCACCGGGGACGCTTTCGCCGTCCTGGTCCACCAGGCCGTCGGCGCCCTTGGCCGCCAGGACATTGTTCAGCGCGTCGTGAGCGTCGCTGCCGATGGCGAGCTAGTAGTCCCCCGCGTCCAGAATGTAGCCCTTTGCGTTAGTGTAGTCGTAGCTGGCCAGCAGATACTTGTCACACGTCACGGTGACCGGCTCAGACTGGCCGGGCTCCAGCAGGCCGGTCTTGCCGAAGCCCAGCAGCTGGATGGCGGATTTCTCCACCAGGTTCTCCCGGTCGTAGTCCGTGTAGGGCGTCTGGGCGTAGACCTGCACCACGTCTTTTCCGGCGGTGTCGCCGGTGTTTGTCACGGTCACGCTGACGGTGAAGGTGCCGTCCGCCTCTGTCACGCTGTCCAGGGTCTGCTGGAAGGTGGTGTAGCTCAATCCGTAGCCGAAGGGATAGACGACCTCATCCGCGTAGCTCCAGGCACCGTTCTGAGAGGCGAACACGCCCGAACCGCTGGACGCACCGCCCTGCCCCAGGACACAGTCTTCATAGCGGGTCTCATAGTACTTGTAGCCCACATAGATGCCCTCAGCGTACACCATGTAGTGGGTGACATACTTGTCGTCGTCCGCGCAGTAATCCGTGATCTCGGTGCTGTTTTCAAAGGTAAAGCTGCCGTAATTCTGCACGGAGGGGGCGGAGAGGGAGCTGGCGGCGTAGGTGTCCACCAGACGGCCGGAGGGATTGGCCGCCCCGGTGAGCAGGTTGACCACCCCACGGAAGCCCACCAGGCCGGGATTCCCGATCCACAGGCAGGCGTCCACGTGGTATTCGTCCAGCCATCCCAGTTCCAGCGGGTTGGGGCTGTTGTTGATGAGGATGATCTTGTCGAACTGGCCGGACTGGTAGATCATGTTCAGCATGTCCTTCTCATCCTGGTGGAGGGAGAGGTAGCTGACGCCGTCCTCGTCGGAGGTGGGCAGGTCGCTGTCCTCGCCGCAGGCCCTTGTGAGGACTACGATGGCCACGTCGTTGTAGTCGGAGAAGGTGGATTTCAGTTCGTCGGTATAGAAGGAGATAGGCTCTTCGCCGATGGACCAGGAGTCCGTGCCGCCGTAGGTGCCGGCGGACTGCTCGTTGGTGACCACGATTTTTCGGGTGGTGGGGCTGTTCAGGTAGGCCTGATAGAGGGCCTCGTTGATGGTGAAGCCCTCGTCCTTGAGCGCCTGATAGAAGCTAACCTCCCGGCTGGGATCGTTGTCGCCGCCGCCGGAGTTTCCGTGATACAGCGGCTTGGCGGACCCGCTGCCGAACAGGGTGACCCGGCGCTCGTCCTGCGCCAGAGGAAGCGCGTTGTTGTCGTTCTTTAGCAGAACCGCGCCCTCTTCCATCTCCTGGACGATGAAGGCGTCCTCGTCCGCGTTCAGGCGGTCAAGGTCCTCCTCCGTCAGGTGGTTGACATCGCCGTAGTCGCTCTTGTAAAAAGCGGTGTCCACCGTGGAGCTGGATTCCGACTCCACGGCCTTGCGGGTGGTGACGTTCAGGGCCGAGTTGATCAGGTTTTCATACCCCCAGGCCACGTTTGTCATGACAAACAGAAATGCCAGCAGGACTGCCAGCACTGACGTCAGACCCCGCCAGAGTGCTTCCTTTTTCATTCCGGAAAACCTCCCCTAAAATAATAGCCCATGTGGTGGTGCCGCCAGCGGTGCGCCTTCGCCGGCAGGACGGACAGGAATTTGCTACGGCCGTACCATTTGCTGAGTATACGGTATCAGACGGCAGAGGGTTTTACAATATATTTGTCTTGAAAAAATGTTTTATGGTCAATAAAACAATATAAATTTTAGAAAAGTTATAAAAAGAAATACAATATAAAAAATATATGGACTATAGTTGATAATTTCATTTATTATGATATAATAAATGAAAAAATAAAGAAAAATAAGAAGGGATGAGAAGAGAAAAAGAACGGAATTTGTATTGATTTTTGAGCAAAAACATATCTGATCTGTACAGAGAGGGGGCGGCGCTATGGCCTTTAAATATCTTCAGCTGGCAGCTCAGCTTCAGGCGGAAATCGCCCGGGGCACCTTCCCGGACAAGCTGCCCACCGAGCAGGAGCTGACCCAAATCTACTCGGTCAGCCGCCAGACGGTGCGGCAGGCGTTGGACAAGCTGGTGGAGCTGGGGCTCATCGAGAAGCGGCAAGGCAGCGGGTCCCGGGTGCTGGACCGGGGCCGCTCCGGCGGCAGCGACCGGATCGCGGTGGTCACATCCTATTTAAACGACTACATCTTTCCCACGGTCCTCCAGGACATCCAGGCGGTGCTCAGCCGGAAAAACTACTCCACCCTCCTCTACTCCACGCAGAACAAGGTGTCCAACGAGCGGGACATCCTCCAGGGCCTGCTTCACCAGCCGGTGGGCGGGCTGATCGTGGAGGGCTCCAAGACCGCTCTGCCCAACCCCAACCTGGACCTGTACGAGAAGCTGGACCTGGCGGGCATCCCGGTGGTGTTCATCCACGGCAGCTACGGGGCGCTGCCAGGGGCGGTGTGCGTATCGGACGACAACTTCGGCGGCGGGTATCAGCTGGCCCGCCATCTCATCGCCCGGGGCCACACCAAGATCGCCGGTATCTTCAAGAGCGACGACATCCAGGGCCACCAGCGGTATCTGGGCTACCTGGCCGCCATGCGGGACGCCGGATTGCCCCTACCGGACGACCGGGTCCTGTGGTACACCACCGAGGAACGGCGCTACCTGCTGGACTACGGCCACAACGACCTGCTGAAACACTTTACCCAATTTTACCTCAAGGACTGCACGGCAGTCATCTGCTACAACGACGAGATCGCCGACCGGCTCATCCGCATGCTCCTGAGCACCGGACACAAGATCCCTGCGGACACGGCGGTGGTCAGCTTTGACAACAGCTATTACAGCGACCTGTGCCCGGTGCGCATCACCTCTCTGGCCCATGAGGCCCACCGGCTGGGCGGTATGGCCGCTGAGCTGCTGCTGGAACGGATGGCCGGACGGCAGGTCCAGTCCCAGTCCATCACCTGGCGGCTGGTGCGCAAGGAGAGCGGCTGAACAGACAAGAGAAACGGGAGGAAAACCATGAAATACGGAACCATTTCCGGGCTGGACAAGCCCGTGTCCCGGCTGGTGCTGGGCTGCGCGGACCTGAAGGACACCGCTGTGCTGGACGCGGCGGTGGACGCGGGCGTCAATGCCTTTGACACCGCCCATGTATACGGCGGCAGCGAGGAGCTGCTGGGCCGCTGGCTGAAGGGCAGGGACCTGGATAAGCTGGTCATTGAGACAAAGGGCTGCCATCCCACGCCTCTGCGGCCCGACCGGGTGACCCCGGCCTGCCTGGTGAAGGACGTGGAGACCTCCCTGCGGCGGCTGGGGGTGGAGTGCATCGACCTGTTCCTGCTCCACCGGGACAGCCATCACGCCCAGGCGGGAGAGCTGGTGGAGACCCTCAATGATCTGAAAAAGCAGGGCAAGCTGCGGGCCTTCGGCGGGTCCAACTGGACGGCAGAGCGGATTCAGGAGGCCAACGACTACGCCGCCGCCCACGACCTGGAGCCCTTTACCGTGTCCTCCCCTCACTTCGGCCTGGCCTGTCAGATCCGGGACCCCTGGGGCGGCGGCGCGGGCTGCGTCACCC
Source organism: uncultured Pseudoflavonifractor sp. (assembly GCF_944387275.1). Classification (GTDB taxonomy): domain Bacteria; phylum Bacillota; class Clostridia; order Oscillospirales; family Oscillospiraceae; genus Pseudoflavonifractor; species Pseudoflavonifractor intestinihominis. Next base: position 46,596 of record NZ_CALXEG010000005.1, on the reverse strand, counting down.
TGACGGGAGCCGACCGGGAGGGGGAACGGGCCTGGTACCGGGAGAGCGGCACGGCGGTGCTGGCCTTCTCCAGCCTGGCCCGGGGGATGCTGTCGGGCAAGATCTCCGCCGCTGACCCCAAGCGGGCGGACAAGCTGGACGCCGCCGGGCGGCGGGGATACGACTGCCCGGAGAACTGGGAGAGGCTGAGGCGGGCGGAGGTCCTGGCCAAGGAGAAGGGCTGTACCGTGGCACAGCTCTCCCTGGCCTGGCTGTTCCACCAGGACATGAACGCCTACGCCATCTTCTCCACCGGCAACCCGGCCCGCATCGCCGCCAACTGCGGCGCGCTGGAGGTGGCCCTCACCCGGGAGGAGTGCCGCTGGCTGAACCTGGAGGCGGACGGACGCTGAGAAATTCCCACCCATTACCTGCAAATATGGGCAAAACGCCTTTCCAGCGGACCGGAGAATGTGGTATACTGAGACGATAACAAAAAAGGGGGAAACCCAGGATGAATACCATGGTGATCGGCATCGCCGGTGGCACCGGCTCCGGCAAGACCACCCTGACCAAGCATCTCATCGACAGCTTTGGCGGCAACATCTCGGTGGTGTACCACGACAACTACTACAAGGCCCACCCCAACATGACCTATGAGGAGCGGGCCGCCCTGAACTACGACCATCCAGACGCCTTTGACACCGACCTGATGGTGGAGGACCTGCAGACCCTCTGCTCGGGCAAGACCATCCACTGCCCGGTGTACGACTACACCATCCACAACCGGTCCACCGAGACGGTGGAGGTCAAGCCCACCAAGGTGGTGATCGTGGAGGGCATTCTGATTTTTGAGAACAAGAAGCTGCGGGACCTGATGGACATCAAGATCTTTGTGGACACCGATGCGGACGTGCGCATCCTCCGCCGGATCCTCCGGGACGTGAAGGAGCGGGGACGCAGCCTGGACAGCGTCATTGACCAGTACCTCACCACAGTCAAGCCCATGCACGAGCAGTTTGTCCAGCCCTCCCGGCAGTACGCCGACATCGTGGTGCTGGACGGCGGCCACAACCTGGTGGCCCTGGAGATGATCACCCAGCGGATCAGGAGCCACGTGGAGGAGCTGTAACACCAAGTCCAACAGAACAGCCGCCCCGGAGGAGAAGGGTCCTTCCCCCGCGGGCGGCTTTTTGCGGAAAGTTTTTTTCACAGAGCGGGAACTTTTTGTCCATGGGGTCCGTCAAAGACTGCGGTTTCCCAAAAGGGGAGATACACACCCCATTTGATATTATGGATCAAAGGAGTTTATCTGATATGAACAAGAAGTTTCTCGCTCTGGCCCTCTCCGGGGCCCTGACCCTGTCCCTGCTGGCCGCCTGCGGCAGCCCCGACGCTGCGGGCTCCACGCCCCCTGTGTCCACGCCGCCCGTTACCGAGAGCCTGACGCCCAGCACCACCCCCACGCCTGAGGTCACCCCCAGCGAGACTCTGGAGCCCAGCGAGAGCGTCCAGCCCAGCGAGACCCCGGAGCCCTCTGAGAGCACGCAGCCCAGCGAGAGCCAGAAGCCCGCGGAGAGCACCAAGCCCAGCGAGAGCCAGAAGCCCACTGAGAGCACCAAGCCCAGTGAGAGCCAGAAGCCTTCTGAGAGCCCCGCGCCCAGCGAGAGCCAGAAGCCCTCTGAGAGCCCCTCCGCCTCTGTGGTCCAGTCCATCTGGAACGAGGTGTCCGGCCTGGAGCGGCCCCAGCTGATGGACGTGGACGCCACCCTGCTCTCCGACCTGTATGGCATCGAATCCTCCGACCTGGTGGAGTTCATCGCCAAGATGCCTCTGATGAGCGCCCACGTCACCGAGTTCCTGATTGCCCAGTGCGCCCCTGGCCGTGTGGACGCGGTGAAGGCCGCCTGCGAGTCCCGGCTGGAGACCCTGAAGGCCGGCAACCTGTACCCCGAGACCCTGAAGCTGGTGGACAACTACAAGCTGGTCACCAGCGGGGACTACCTCCTCTTCTGCATCGACGAGTACGCTGACCAGATGGTGGAGGCCTTCAACACCTACGCAAAATAACGCCCGTTTCGGGCAACATACCAGAGTGGGCGTGACGCCAGCTGTCCGCCCCCAATACTCTGGCGGGAGGGTTAGGATTGGTTTTTTCCAGCGTATTTTTTCTGTTCTTTTATCTGCCCATTGTACTGATCGTCCACTATCTCACACCGGTGAAATGGCGCAACGCCGTTCTGCTGGTCTTTAACCTGATCTTCTACGGCTGGGGCGAGCCGGTCTATATCGTCATCATGTTCGCCTCCATCGCCATCGACTACACCCACGGCATGCTGGTGGAGAAGTGCAAGGCCAAAGGCAACGACAAAGGCGCAAGGATGGCGGTGGCCTCATCGGTGTTCCTCAACCTGCTGCTGCTGTTCTTCTTCAAGTACTGGGACTTTATCGCCGGTACCCTCCAGAACCTGGGCATCGGGTTCATGCCCGTGTTGGGGCTGAGCCTGCCTATCGGCATCTCCTTCTACACCTTCCAGACCATGAGCTACACCATCGACGTGTACCGGGGAGACGCCAAGGCCCAGCACAGCATCATCAACTTCGGCACCTTCGTCACCCTCTTCCCCCAGCTCATCGCCGGCCCCATCATCAAGTACAAGGACCTGGGGGACCAGATTGACCACCGGGAGTACCACGTGGAGCAGTTTGCCTCCGGCGTGCAGGTCTTTGTGGTGGGCCTGGCGAAAAAGGTGCTGCTGGCCAACAACCTGGGCATGCTGTGGGACGCCTACAAGGCCATGCCCACCGACCAGCTCACCACCGCGGGCGCCTGGCTGGGCATGGTGGCCTTTGCATTCCAGATTTACTTCGACTTCTCCGGCTACTCCGACATGGCGGTGGGCCTGGGCCGGATGCTGGGGTTTGAGTTCATGCGCAACTTCAACTACCCCTATATCTCCAAGTCCCTCACCGAGTTCTGGCGGCGGTGGCATATCTCCCTGGGCTCCTGGTTCCGGGAGTATATGTATATCCCCCTGGGGGGCAACCGGGTGAGCAAGCCCCGGCTGTTCTTCAACCTGCTGGTGGTGTGGGCCGCCACAGGTATCTGGCACGGGGCCAGCTGGAACTTCCTCCTCTGGGGCCTCTACTTCGCCGTCATGCTCATCATCGAGAAGGCATTCCTCCTCAACGTGCTGAAAAAGGCCCCCGCTGTGGTGCAGCACCTGTACACCCTCTTCTTCCTGCTGGTGTCCTGGGCCCTGTTCGCCCTGGAGGACTTTGGCCAGATGGGCGCCTATCTGGCCGCCATGTTCGGCTCCGCGGGCGGCGGCCTGGCCGACAGCGCCGTCTGGTACTACCTGCGCTCCTACCTGCCCATGCTGCTGGTGGCCGCCGTGGCCTCCACGCCCCTGGCGGTCCGGGTGTGGGAGAAGACCCCGCAGAAGGCGGTCAAGATCGTGCTGCCCATCCTGCTGCTGGGGGGTCTGACCCTGTGCACGGCCTACCTGGTGGACGCCACCTACAACCCCTTCCTCTATTTCCGATTCTGAGCCGGAGGTAATCGCCATGACCAAGAAATACTGTATTTTCATCACTGCGCTGTTCTGCGTGTTCCTGGGCGTTCTGACCACCGCCACCGCCCTGTCGCCCGACCGGGAGACCTCCGAGCTGGAGAACCGGTCCCTCCAGCAGCTGCCCACCCTGGAGGCCTCCGACTTCAAGCTGGCCTGGCCGGTGGAGAACAGCGGCGACTTCTTCAACGGCACCTTTATGAGCCAGTTTGAGACCTACTGCAACGACCAGTTCATCCTGCGGGACAACTGGGTGGCCCTCAAGTCCACCTCTGAGCGGCTGTCCGGCAAGCAGGAGAACAACGGCGTCTACTTCTGCGACAAGGACACCCTCATCACCCGCTTTGACCAGCCCGACCAGAAGCGGGTGGACACCAACGTGGGCTATGTGAACCAGTTCGTGGCCAACGCCGGCGTGCCGGTGTACATGTCCCTCATCCCCGGCGCCGTGTCCATCTGGGCCGACCGGCTGCCCGAGGGCGCCCCCAACGCCGACCAGAAGGCGGTCATCGACGGCATCCAGGCCAGCAGTGACGCCATCTGGTACGACAGCTATCAGCAGCTGTGGGACCACAGGGACCAGGACATCTTCTACCGCACCGACCACCACTGGACCAGCCTGGGCGCCTATTACGGCTATGTCTCCCTGATGAACGCCCTGGGCATGGAGCCCGTGCCCCTGGACAGCTACACCAAGCAGACCGTGTCCGACAGCTTCTACGGCACTGTGTTCTCCACCTCCGGCGTCCGCTGGGTCAAGCCTGACGACATCGACATCTATGTCCCCGACCCCGGCGTGGAGGTCACCTCCTGGTTCACCGGCGAGCCGGAGGAGGGCGCACTGTACAACTGGGACCGCCTGGACATCAAGGACAAGTACACCTTCTTCATGGGCGGCAACCAGTCCCTGGGCGTCATCAAGAACCCCAACGTGGACGGCCCCAAGATCCTCCTCCTGCGGGACTCCTACACCGACAGCCTGGTGCCCTTCCTGACCCAGCACTTCTCTGAGATCCACCTCATCGACCTGCGCTACTACCGCTACTCCATCCCCCAGTATATCAAGGACAACGACATCGACATGGCCGTGGTGCTCTACAGCGTGTCTAACTTCGTCACCGACACCAACCTGTTCACCCTCCGCCAGCCCTGAGCTGGCGCGGCCTTGCCAGCGCCTGCATTTTAAGGTATCATAAATGGACGGACGCAGCCGCGTCCGTCCATTTTTTACGAAACAGGTGTTGACCTATGACCAAGCTGGCCGCCAGTCCCAAGGCGGTGCTGTTCCTGGGGGTGCTGGGGGCGGCCTTTTCCTCCTTCTTTGTCCGCTGGTCCCAGGCGCCCTCCCTCTTCACCGCCACCTGCCGCCTGGGCTGGACCGTGGTATTGCTGCTGCCGGTGCTGCTGCTGAAGCATCGGGAAGAGTTCAAGGCGCTGAACCGGCGGGACATCCTCTCCTGCGCCGCCAGCGGGGCCTTGCTGGCCCTCCACTTTGCCAGCTGGTTCGAGTCCCTCCGGTGGACCTCGGTGGCCAGCTCCACCGTGCTGGTGAGCACCGAGGTCATCTTCTGCGCCCTGGGCTTTGCCCTCTTCCTGAAAGGGAAAATTCCAAAGCTGGGGGTGGCGGCCATTGCCCTGGCCTTTGGCGGCAGCGTGGTGCTGGCCCTGTCCGACGGCGGCGGAGGCAGCGGCGCCCTGTACGGCGACCTGCTGAGCCTGGCCGGGGCGGTGTTTGTGGCCCTGTACACCCTCATCGGACGGGTGGAGCGGGGCCACATGTCCACCACGGTGTACACCTTCTTCACCTACCTGTCCAGCTTTCTCACCCTGCTGGTCCTGGACCTGTTCACCGGCACGCCGGTGGCGGGGTACCCGCCCAGGGAGTGGATCATCGGCCTGCTGCTGGCGGTAGTGTGCACCCTGCTGGGCCACAGCCTGTTCAGCTGGAGCCTGAAATACCTCAGTCCCTCCTATGTGTCGGCGGTCAAGCTGTGCGAGCCGGTGTTTGCCACCGTGCTGGCAGTGCCCCTGTTCGGGGAGCTGCCCGGGCCGGCACAGGCGGCGGGCGGCGTGTTGGTGCTTGCCGGCGTGCTTCTCTACACCAGGGCGGAATAGGAGACAAAAAACGGCGCTTCCGTGTGAGCGGAAGCGCCGTTTTTTGCAGTCAAAAATCCTTTTAAAATGACTTAATTCTACAAAAATGTTTAATATTATATAATTTTATATAAATATACAAAAATAGAAAAAAATAGAATAAAAGTGGGGGTTTATATAGAGAGTAACCGGTATTTCCCGGGAAAATATACCGATGCAAGAGGGAAGATATACCGTAAGGGGAAAGTTTTTCTCGACAAAAATCCCCATAAAACGCGCGCCTTCGCCCTCCGCGGCGGGAATCAGGTTTACCGATAGCAGCGGAAGGCAACATAATACCGGCTGGGCGGTCGAAAAGTGCGAAATATTACCCTTTCTAATTATTGGATAGTACAATATAATGTAGCCAGTGTGTAAAAGCAAAGGAGGAAAACGCAAGATGAGGGAAATGTTTGTAGGTACCCGGGAGGAACAGGGCGAGGATGGGCGGGCCGTCCGCTGCGATTACTACATCCTGATCGACCAGATGGAGGTGGGCGGCAGCTTTGCCTGTGAGAGCTACGGCGTGGGCATCGCGGAGTCTGACGGCAAACGCGTAGACCTGCCCAACATCACCACCAGCGCCGCCCGGATCGACGAGCTGATGGAGCTCCTGACCCGCAATGCAGTTACCCCCGCCTCTCTGCGCGACGTGGTGGAGGACTGGCTGTAAGCAACGCAGTCAGGGGCTCTCTTTGCGCCTGTCCCTTCCTTGGTACAACAACATGAACTGCTGAAACACACGCTATAACCTGCAAAAACAGCAGCCTGTCAGGCCATTGGCCTGCCGGGCTGCTGTTTTTTAGTCGTCCCATCCGCCGCTGTTCCATCCGCCGTCTCCGCCGGAGTCCCATCCGCTGGCGTCCCATCCGCTGGCGTCCCATCCGCCTGGGGACTGGGCGCCGCTCCCGGCTTTGGGCCGGGAACGGCCGGAGGGAGGAAAGCGGGGCTGGAAGGGGGTACCCATGGCCCGGTCCGCCTGCCAGGCCCGCCACAGCCGGATGGCGGCAAAGACCACCCCCGCGACCCAGGCCACGGCGATGATGACGCTCACTACCAGCAGGCAGAGCAGGGCCAGGACCAGGATACCGATGGGATTTTTGAACACGATGGACAGGATGCCCGCGTTGGCGAAGGTCTTGAGCGCGCCCAGCAGGGCGGGCAGCACAAAGCGGATGCCGTAGAACAGGCCCACGGCATAAAAGGCGCAGGGCACCATGGCCTTGAGTCCGGCGCACAGCAGGCCGATGACCAGCCCTGCGGCGGCGCACAGCCCCAGCCGGAGCAGCTCCCGTTTCAGCATCATGAACATGACCTCCTCTTATATGCGGCAGTCCCTGGAGATATAGTCTGCGTTCCCATGTGTGGCTCCTTGCGCTGTGCCGTCGGGTCGGCTCACCGGAAGGTGAAGTAGACGTTGAAGATGTTCAGCTCCTCGTCCACGCTGTGGTGGATCACGCTGGTGTCCAGCACGCCGGAGCCGCCGTCGATCTCCTTTAGCATGTCAAAGAGCTTGTACTCTCCGGTTAGGGCGTGGTCGGCCTGTTCCAGAGCCTGGGCGGAGGAGAAGCGGATCGTGGCGTCCCGCCCCTCGTTCACAGCCTGACGAAGGATTTCCAGCACGGCGTCGTAGTCGTACCCGTCCAGCAGCAGGCCGCTGCGGACAAAGTAGTTGCAGGCCGTGGCGGTGCACACGGGGAGGGGGAAGAGGTCGTCCGGCGTGTGGGTCCTGAACAGCTCGTCGGTGGTGACGCAGAAGTAGTTATAAGACACGTAGTCCGGGTCCTGCTCGCCGTCGGAGAAGAGGGGGTCGCCCCAGGTGGGGTCCAGATAGTACCAGGCGCCCTCCGCCCACACCAGGTTCCAGCCGTGGCCGGCGCCCCGGACCGTGCCTGTCACATAGGTGCAGGGAATGCCCAGCTGGTTGAGCAGGTACTGGGTGGCCTTGGCGTACCCGGCGCACACCCCGCGGCCGCTGACCAGGACGGTGTACAGGCTCTGGTCGTTGGCGTCCGGGTCGTACTCCGTCCGGCGGACGATCCAGTCATACACCGCCTTAATCTTGTCGTAGTCGCTCCAGGCGGGGTCGATGCCGCTGAGACACTCCTGGGCGGCGGCCTCCACCTGCGCAGTGGCCGCGGGCAGGTCGGCGGCGTCTATGCTGTACCGGAAAGTGAGGGTTATCTCGGTGGGGACTCCGCCGATCATGGTGGTGGTGAGGGTGTCCGTACCCAGCAGCCAGAAGAGCTCCGGGTAGTCGGCGCGCACATAGTCCACCATTCGGCTCAGGGTGTCTCTGTCAAAGCTGGTCTCGGTGATGGTGGGCTCCGCGTTCTGGACGGCGTCCAGCACCCGGAGATAGAGCTCCAGTTCCGCTCCGCTGAGCTGCTGCCGGCAGTAGCGCATATCGGGTTTGGGGGCGTTGTCGGAGACGATGGGCTGGGCGGTGGGCTGGGAGAGCACGGGAGCCTGGGAGGGAGCGGGGGAAGCGCCGGAGCGGAACAGGCCCAAGGGGGCGCAGCCGCTGCACAGCAGCAGGGGGAGGAAGAGGGCGGCGGCGAGAGAGAAAGAAAGCATGCGTTTCATGAAAAATCCACTCCTTTTGCCGGCGAGCCGGCGTGATGGGCCGGGGCACCGGCCTTTGTACAGGATAACGGGGGAGGCGCGGGATTGTCACGGCGATGGGGAAAAATTTTATCTTTTTTTCCGGGACGAGCCGTGACAATGGGAGGGAGACTCCGTTTTTTGTGACAAAGAACAAAGTACAGACAGCGTGAGACGCGGAGAGCGGAATATAAAGGAGGAAACCGAAATGAAGAAGCGAGACACGGTGCGGCTGGCGCTGACGGCGCTGGCCGCGGCGCTCTGCCTGGCGTGGAGCGGCCTGGGATGGGGAACGCCCTGTGCGGCGGCAGCGGAGAGCACCGGCAGCCAGCCCTACAACATCGCCCTGCTCATCGACAAGAGCGGCTCCATGAACGCCACCGACCCGGAGCGGCTGGCGGTATCGGCGGCAGGGATGTTCGTCAACTCCCTCTACGCCGAGAGCATGATGACACAGGCCGCCGGCAGGGACGGCGGGTGCTCCCGGGTGGGCGTCATCTCCTTCAGCGCAGAGGCCCAGACAGAGACCATCCCGGTGGAGCTGACCACTGAGGCGGAGGTGGCCTTTCTCACTAGCGAGATCGACGCCATCACCTATGATAAGGTGAACACCGGCGCCACAGACCTGGGCCGTGCGGTGCTCTCAGGCACTGAGATGCTCCAAAACGCCCAGGACGGCGTCCGGAAGAACATGATCATCCTCTTCACCGACGGCTATACCGACGCCCTCTCCGCCCAGGGGATGGAGCGCTCCGCCGCCATGATGGCCGAGGGCCTGGAGGCGGCCCGGCAGCTGGACTGCGAGATCTACGTGGTGGGTCTGAACTACCAGGGCCGGATCAACGACCAGGGCCGGGCGGAGATCTGGAACATTGCCAACAGCACCCAGTCGGGCGAGGGCCTGCTGCTCCCCGACAGCAACGACGCCGGCGGGGCCTCCCGTGTCAACTATCTGATCACCGACTCCCGCCAGGAGGTCAGCGACTTCTACAACGCCATCTTCGGCATGATGATGGGCTCCGCCGGTACGGACGTCCCGCCCACGGGCCCCTCGGGGCCGGGGCCGGAGGGCTGGACCTACTACGACGTGGACCTGACCAGCCCCGGCATCTTCTGCGCCAACATCTATATTATATCCGACGGCGACATCGGCGGTCTGGGCCTCTGGGACCCCAGCGGCGGCCAGGTGGACCTGAGCGGCAGCTCGGTGCGGCTTGTCCGCGGCAACGGCTACGCCCTGCTGACCATCATGACCCCGGCGCAGGGCGTCTGGACCCTGGGCACCGAGGGTCCGGTGTCCTACGACGTCACACTGGTGCCCGTCACCGGCATCACCCTTGAGATGGAGAGCCAGATCCAGGGCGGCAGTGCCGCCCTCAGGGTGACAGTGCTCTACATGGACCAGCCCCAGGACGAGGCGTTCTATGCCGCCCTCAGCGGCGCCTCCTGCACCGTCACACCGGAGGCGGGGGGCGAGGGCCAGACCATAGCCCTGGCCTACAGCGAGGAGGCGGGCGCCCTTGTGGGCACGTTCACCGTCCCCGCCCCCGGCCGGTATCGGGCGGAGGCGTCGGTGACCGCCGCACAGATGGCCCGCACCACAGCGCAGACCCTGGAGTTCACCATGGGCGGCGAGCCCATCCAGGTGTCCGTGGGCCACAGGGCCTCGGTGGACGTGGACCTGGCGGAGCGCTTCCTGGCAGGGTGGGACAATGTGACCCTGACGGTGGAGAGCGCCACCTGGACACCTGAGGAAGTGCTGGACATCACCCACGGCGAGGGCGGCGTCATTACCGTCCGGGGACTCCAGACAGGAGAGGCGGCCTTTACCGTCCACGCCGTGGACAGCCTGGGGCAGGTGTGGGACATCCCCGGCACCGTGGAGGTCACCTTCAGCCTGCTGGTGTGGCTGCCCCTGATTCTGGTGGTGCTGGCGGCCCTCATTGCGGCGGCTCTGGTGCTGCGGCAGCGGACCCTCCGCCTGCCCGGCGACTTCACCGTCACCTGCGCCTGCGGCGACGGGTACAGTGTGGAGACCATCGCCCCGCCCCGGGGCAGCTCGTTCACGCTGTACACCCTGATCATGAACAGCCTGGACCCCGGCTCAGGCAGCATGGGGATGCAGCGCATCGTCCAGGCGGTGAAGGAGGCCAGGGGAGCGCTGTCCTCGGGCAGCAACCGCATCCGCATGGTCACCCGCACCAGCGGGCGGCGCAAGTACAGGACCTATCGCCTGGGCAGGGACAGCCGTGCCCTGGGCGGAGAGGTTTTCCGGGACGACGAGAGGGGCCTGACCATCGAGGTGGAGTGGATTCCCCTGGAGGACTGAACCCCGCTCCGGCCCCGTGACCCATACACAACATCCAACATCGGACAAGAGAGAAAGGAAGGATTCCGTATGAACGATACTCACAAGAAGCGCGTAAAGGCCAACCTGCAGACCCTGGACTACCTGGAGGGCACCGGTGTCATCTCCACCCACAAGCGCAAGCTGGTGGACGAGCTGTTCCTCTTCATCTCCAGCGGCGGCAACGGCCACAAGAGCCTGTGCACTGTGCGCAAGCAGCTGGAGTGGAAGGTGGACCCCAAAGAGCTGGCCGACAAAGTGGCGTTTCTGGCGGTGGACGCGGCCTACAATGAGCTGGGCGAGCTGCAGGACAAGTACGGCTTTGACAGTACAGAGGTGCTCAAGCTGCCCTTTGAGGGGGCCCACGAGTCCATCAACCCGGCCATCATCTCCCCTCAGATGAAGGAGTGGGTGGACCCCGAGCTGTACGAGGTGACCGGCGGTAAGGCCATCACCATGTCTTCCCAGTCCGGCTTTGACAGCTCGGGCACAGCCGCATGGCGGCAGCCCGGCCGGGTCCGCCTCAGCCAGCCCAACACCATCGCCGCCCTGAGCACCGCCCTGACCACCGCGGTCAACCGCCTCCTGGAGGGCAAGCCCGCCGGCATGCGCCTCAACGTCATCTTCCTGGCCGGCCTGGCCGGCGGCACCAGCGGCGGCACCATGGTGGACCTGCCCTTCCTTACCCGGCAGATCATCCGAAATATCAGCGTGGCCCGGTACAAAAAGACCGGCGTGTCGGCCTACCTGATGCTGCCCAGCGCCTGCGGCAGCGAGCCCGACCAGGTGCGCCGTGATAAAGGCAACCGCAACGCATACGCCGCCCTCAAGGAGATCGACTACTTCATGGGCCTCCAGAGCCGGGGCGAGGTGTTCCGCCAGCAGTACGGCACCTTCAAGGTGGAGATCAGCGAGAACATCTTCGACTTCTGCACCCTGGTGGAGGGCGTGGCGGACGGCGGCGTGTTCTTCGGCGACCCGGCGGACACCGCCCGCAAGGTGGTGGCCAACTCCATCCTGAACATGATCTGCACCACCGAGGCCAAGGCGGGCAACGAGCCTTTCATGGTGGACTCCTTCCTCTGCAACCGGACGCCCATCAGCGATGTGGCGGTACGCCGGCAGAGCCACCGGGTCTTCCCCCGGGACGCCAACTACTGCTACAACGTCATCGGCTACTCCTCGTGTGTGGTGCCCATCGACCTGATGACGGTCTATGTGGCCAAGAAGGTCTTTGACAAGGTGTGGGAGCAGTTCGAGCGCTGCGGCGAGCCGGACAGCGCCCTGGCCGAGCGCTTCCTGCTGGAGGCCAACCTCTCCCCCAAGGAGGTCAAGGCGGCCATGCGCCTCAACCCCATGAAGGAGCGCTTCACCGCCAAGGCGGACGAGGTGTTCCGGGTGAAGGGCCCCTACTACATGGTCAACATGATGAACGAGATCCGCCGGGTCCTCCACGCCGACGGCAAGTTCGCCAGCTACGCCGCCGCCAAATCCAAGGGCCTGCTGGGCCGCAACGAGGACTGGGCCCGTGTGGAGCAGCTGTACGGCCAGCTGGAGCAGCAGGTGGTCATCCCCATGGGCAGCGGCCTCTACGACGTGTACACCTTTGTCATCAAGGAGCTCAAGCGGCTCATCGAGCGCAACGCCGGCCTGCTCACCAACACCGAGGAGCACCAGGCCCTGTTCCAGCGCTCCTTCTCCTGGTCCCCCATCGACCTGACCGGCGGCAAGGAGGCCACCAAGGTGGTCATGAACTATCTGGACGACCTGCTTCCCCAGAAGGAGATCACCCGCAAGGCCAAGGCCTTTGTGGATCTGCTGTGCAGCAAGAAGGACGAGTGGACCCAGCTGGATCCGCCCGAGGGCAAGGGCCAGGCGGCCTTTGACGCGGCGGCGCTCATCCGCCAGTTCATCCAGGACGAGTTTAAGCAGGTGGTGAACGACACCATGGAGAGCTTTCTGGTCAAGCTCTACTCGGGCAACAAGGACGCCAAGATCCCCCAGCTCCCCCCTGACCAGGACCAGGACGGCCACAAGCCCCTGGCGCTGGCGGCTGAGACGCTGGTGGACAAGCTGAGCACCCAGGCCGGCGCCCTGCTCCAGACCCGGGCCGGCTTCTCCCTGAACGACTGCGGCTGCAGCAAGTACATGACCGTGCCCGACGGCTGCCGCTGGCTGGACAAGCACATCGCAAACTATGCCGTAGGCCACGGCGTAGTGGACGGAAGCGACAGCGTGTACCGCAGCTCCGCCCGGGACGAGATCGTCCTCTACCGGCTGTACGTCTGCGTGCCCGCCTGGGCCCTGAGCTGGGTGGAGGAGGCGGAACAGACCTATGAAGACAACCCCCGCGAGGTGGGCCTCCACATGGAGCACGGCGACAACGGCCGCGACTGGAGCCGCTTCCCCAATCTGTTCAACCAGAGCCTGTTCCACGGTATGGTGCCCAAGTGGGACATGCGTGAGGCGGTCCTGGCCAAGGAGGCTGTTGAGGACCTGAAGCGGGCCGATGAGCTGGGCCTGGAGGTACGGACCAACCCCGGCGCCGCCGGCGCCACGGCGGAGTACGCCATTTACCTGCCCAATCCGGGGACCGCAGCCGGAGACCTGCTGGCAGCGGCCCAGCTGGACAAGGACCAGACCTATACCATGGCGGAGCTGTGCACCATTCTGGCGGACAAGGAGATTCCGGACAGCGACGGCTTCCCCAAGCCCGCCATGGTGAGAGAGGACCTGAAGTACGTCAACCAGGTGATGACCACCACCGACAACCCGGCCCCCGCTGACCTGGGCGAGCGGCTGGCTGAGCGGGGCCTGCGGCGCAAGATGGCCGTCTGGACGGAGCTGAAGGCGGCCTTCCCCGTGGTGGAGGAGCTGAAAGCCCTGCTGGAGGCCCACAACACCGCCGCCGGTATCCGGGAGAAGGAGGCCCAGCGGAGCCAGACCTTCCTCAAGTGCCTGACGGGCGGCCTCATCGCCTACGACGACCTGCGTGCCTGCTGGAACATGGAGCTGGGGGACGAGAAGCCCCTGAGCGGCGAGCTGGAGAGCCGTCTGGAGCGGGACTGCAAGGAGTACTACGCAGCCCAGGCCTTCTACGCCATCAGCGACGACGACTATGAGCGCTTTACCGACGCCCTGGCCGAGCAGAAGGAGAAAGCCACAGACGCCGACCTGAAGGCGGCCAGAGAGCAGCGGGAGGCCCTGCGGGACTACTGCGAGAAGCTGCGGGGTCTGAAGCGGGCCGACAAGGAGCTGGGCATCTCCTACGCCATGGCCTCCCGCGACTTCGAGGACAAGGCGGGCGAGGAGCTGGCAAGCAAGATCCGCCGCTTCTACGACTGGATGATCGACGAGCTGTAAGCAGGATATGGACGCCGGACGGAGCCCTTTGGGGCCCGTCCGGCTCCTGACCGGATGCCTGGAGAGAGGATGGATGCCGGTGAGAGCCAATTTGAGAGAAGAGCTCCGGGGCCGCGTGAAGAACGTGCTGCCGCGTGCAGACCTGCTGCCCCGGAAGAGCGCGGCGGTGCTGGCCTGGCGGGAGGACGATGAGGCTGCCGCAGGGCTGTGCGCCGCCGCGGCGGAGCGGTTTCAGGCGCTGTACCGCCCCTGTCCTCTGGGAGACAGGCCGGAGCAGGACCTCCGGGCCTGCCTGGAGGCTCTGGCGGAGGAGCGGAGAGAGGGGGCGGTGGTGTGCCCCGACGGGGCGTATGTGCTGTGGGTGTGGAACCGGGAGGCGCCTGACAGTCTGGACGGGCTGCGGGCGGCCTTCCGGGACCGGCTGCCTGTCCGGGTGGAACAGTGCCGTCTGACAGCGGAGCTGAGCTGCACTCACAACGGATGGAGCCGCCTGTGGCTGGTGGACCCGGGGGTGCCCGGCGGAGCGGACACCCTGGCCGCCCTTTTGCTGGCGGGCAGTCTGGATCAGCCCCTGATCTCCGGCCATCCCGGGCTGCCGGTCCGGCTTCAAGCTACTCTCCACAGCGCGGTGGAGCGTGACCTGGCCCGGCAGCTGCGGGACAGGCTGGAGGCCCTCACCGAAGGGGACCGGTCCGAGGCCGGAGCGCGTTTCCAGGCGGAGTTCGGACCCACCGAGCGGGACATGGAGGCGGTGCTGGCCGGAGTGCCCCGTCTGCGCGACCTGCCCGTCACCGGAGGGGACGGCCTGGAGGAGCGCCTGGGCCTGAGCGGAAAGGGCGTTGTAAGTCGGCTTGCCCGGGTTTTTGGCGGTGAGGCCGCCGGAGGCGGGACCATCTCCGCCCGCGCCCTGCTGGAGGAGCTGCTGGGCCGCCCGGAGGGCCGTCCGCCCCAGGACTGGCTGCTGGACCGGGTGACGCCGGTTCTGCCCGTGCTGTGCCGGAACTACATTGAGCGGCTGGAGCTGGCGGGGCGGTGCTACCGCCAGCCCCTGCGGCTGATCACAGGCGAGGCCGCCGGGCTGGCCCTCTATTTTCAGGAGCAGGCCAGGGCGGAGCAGCGGAGCGGGAAGCTCCGTCTGGACCGGGCCCTGGGCCGTGATATCACGCCCCGGGGCGCCCATCCCGCCCAGCTGCTCGCCCAGGTGGAGAACGAGCTGGAACTGTGGGAGTCCTGCGTCCGCAGCGGCGCGGAGGCCGCCTGGTGGGGGGAGATCAGCCGTTTCTTCCAGGCGGACAGCGGCCTGATGCGGCAGGCGCGGGACAAGCAGGAGGAGCTGACCCGGGGACTGACCGTTCTCAGCGCCATGGAGCTGGGTCCGGGGCGGCAGCGGGCGGACCTGCCGGGGGACTGGCGGGATGCGACCCCATCCACCCTGCTGGCCGGGCTGTACAGCCGGGCGGAGTTCACCGGCGAGGACGCGGCGGTGCTGGCCGAGGGCGCCCGGAGGCGGGCGGAGGATGCCTTCCGGGCCACGGGCCGGGAGGAGACGGTGCTCCTGTGGGACAGGGACAGCCTGGACCTGCTGGCCCGGAGCACAAGCGCAGCCGGACAGCCCCTGTTTGAGGACCGGGAGGGGGAGCTGATCGCCCGGAGCAACACGGGGCTTGTGCGGGTGCTGCCCGTGGACGGGCTGGGCCGGCGGCTCATGTGGGAGCTGCGGATCAGCGCCCGCACGGACGGCGGAGAGGAGGGCTGAGAGGTGGAACTGAACCTGTTTGAGGACCGGCGGTACTTTGTCACCTGGACGGAGGAGGAGCTGGAGGGCCGGGGCAAGGCCCGGCTGGTGCTCCAGCCTGTCCGCTGCTTTGGGGGAGGCTGCACCGGGCCGGTGGAGCTGACGGTGTACCCGGCCCGGGACTTTCGCCCCCGGAGGATGGATGTCCGGCTGCCCGATGGGCTGTACCGCTGCTTCCTGGCCGACGCCGACAGCGGAGCGCCCCTGATCCCGGCCCGGGATGTGTTCTTCGGCCGGCGGCAGCGGGTAGAACTGCGCAGCCAGCGGGAGCAGGGCGGCTTCCGCCGGTTCACCATCATCAGCCCGATGCCCCTGGGGGCGGGGGACTGCGGCCTGGATTACGGCATCTTCGGCACCGTGCCCCTGCCGGAGGCGGAGCAGAACGGGGAGCGGTATCAGCTGTCCTTCCTGCTGCGGCCCCGGCGGACGCTGCCGGTAAAGCTGAGCTGGGCCGCACATTTGCAGAAGATCCTGACGCTGCCCGAGACCCTGGAAGACACCGCCGGCGGGCAGTGACGGCGGAGAGAGAGGAGAGAGAACATATGGAGTGTATTTGTCCCTACTGCGGTCGGAAGGGGAAAAGTTCCGACCTGTGTTTTGATTTCAGCGAGCAGTTCAAGCTGTGGAAGAAGGCCTATTTTTCCGCCTGCGCCCGGGAGGACGTGGAGCGGTTCAGCAGCGCCTTCGACGGCCTGGTGAACACCTGGAGCAACCGGGGCCATGGGCCCACCTTCTTCTCCGAGTCCGAGCTGCTGGGCCATACCAGCGACCTGACCTCCACCGGCGCCCGGGACGTGTTCCGGGGCATGCTGGCCATCCCCACCTCCCTATGGAAGAAAAAGCTGCGGAATCAGCGGGACAGCGTTCCGGCCGAATACCGGGAGCTGGTGGAGTTCATGCTGGGCGACGGCTTCGCCAAGGGGGATCACGTGCTGCGGATGGAGGTGCAGTACTACCGGGAGGGGGACGGCGACGTGTACATCACCGCCGTCCGGGACACCCACGGCAACGTCATCGCCGACCAGCGCCACTGTCCCCACTGCGGCGGCGTCATGTCCTACTGGGCGGGGCGGTATCCCGAGGTGGTGCTGACCGTACTGGGCGGCCCCCGGATCTCCAAATCCACCGCCCTGGCGGCCTGTGCCGACGTGTTTGTCCACGACCGGGCTTCCTGCGCCATCAGCTGGCAGAGCTACGGCGTCCGCACCGTGGACGCCGGCGAGGTGCGGGAGAAGGGCGACAAGAGCTGGCTCCGATTTGAGGCCGACTGCCTGGAGCCGTACAGCGCCAACCGGAAGGTGGAGGCCACCAAGACCGGCAACGCCGAGGCCATTCCCCGCTTCTCGGTGCTGGTGCGGGTGGGCCGGAAGACCAATCTGATCCTCACGGTGGTGGACCTGCCCGGCGAGTACAATCTGGACCGGGAGCGGCTGGGCGTAGCCGACGCCATCTTCAAGGAGTACCAGAATTTCTATCAGAATGTGGACTGCGTCTGGTACTGCACCGACGAGCTGGAGCTGCGGCAGATCAGCATCCGGGACGAGGACAAGGCAGACCAGGCCAAATACGGGTACAGCGAGGGCCGGCAGGCCACGCCCACCGACGAGCTGGCGGCCCGGATGAGCCAGCTGTCCTCCCTGTTCCGGAAGGACGTGCCGGTGGTGTTCCTGCTGGGCAAGAGCGACACCATTGAGGCCGGCGGGACGTTCCGCTCCATCCTGTACCGGGACGACTACCGGCCGGGCGCCAGCAGCGACTGGCTGGAGGCGGAGGGAAACCGCACGCCGGTGCTGCGGGCCAAGGACTTCTGCGACCGGGCCCACCGGCTGCGGATGTACCTGAGAGAGCAGAATCCCCGGCTCATCCAGGCGTTTGAGAAGTATTTTCCCGTCCATACCTTCCTGGCCACCTCCAACTACGGCCACGGCTTCCGGGAGGACGGGACCCCCGCCGGGGAGCGCTGCCCCTTCCAGACCGAGGCGCCTTTCCTGTGGATGCTGGCCATGCTGGGCTATCTGCCGGCGGCGGAGGGGGACAGGGAGTATTACACCGTGGACCGTGCGGACCAGGAGGGAGCGGACCGGCTGACCTGGGAGAACCTGGGGATGTACGGCCGGAGCTCCGGCGGTTACCGGTCCCACAACAGCCGCCGGAGCGGCGTGCTGGGGCTGTTCAGAGGGAGGTAAGGATGATGAACAGAGAGAATTTGGCGGGCGAGATCCTCAAAGGACATGCGGGGCAGTACCGGACCTTCTCCTGCCCCAAGGGTGCGCTGACCCGGGAAGAGGAGGAGCAGTGCCTCAGCGGCACCCTGCCCGGGGACCGGAGCCGGGGCAACCAGACCCTGCGGTGCGTGCCCTGCGGCGGCCGGCTGCTGCTGGTGTCGGCCTACAGCGCCGCCCAGACCGACAGCACCGTGGGCGCGGTCTACCAGCACGCCGTCTTCTTTGAGAACTTCCAGCAGTGGTTTGAGGAGAGCACCGCCCATGAGCTGGCGTTTTTCCGCTTTGCCGGGGAATCGGATTTCCGCAGCGTGGCGGACCAGCGGACCGAGCTGTGCAGCGGCTGGGGCAGAGCGGGGGCGGGCCTGGGAGAGGAGCGGTGCCAGCTGTCCCTGAGTCCAGGGCGGCAGGCTGAGCTGGCCTGCTGCTGCCTGTCCAGGGGCATGACCAACGACTTCGGCAGCCTGGTGATCCTGGTGCCCGGCAGCCAGGACTACGCCGCCTACTGCCGCACGGTCGTGGAGGACGTGCTCCGCTGTGTGCCCATCGGGCTGTGGCGCTACCTCAGCTTTGCCACCAACCCGGACGAGGTGGGCAAGCGGAACTTTGCGGTCCTCTTCGCCCCGGAGGGCACCATGGTGCGGGCGGGGGAGCGGTCGGCCATCCGGCTGGACGAAGAGAACTGGCCGGTGAGCCATACCCTCCGCCCCGAGACAGCGGAGCTCATCCGCCGGGGGGCGGAGGACCCCGCCCTGCTGCGCACGGTGGCCGCCCGGCTGGAGCGGGAGGAGGAGTTGGAGCAGCTGACGGAGGAGCGTTATGTGAACTTCTGGCGGCAGTACCAGCTCAGCGGCAAGCCCATGGACTGCACTGCCCTGCGGCAGTACAGCAGCCAGCTGGGCCAGCACCTGAGCCGCCGGGAGCGGGACCGGCTGGAGGAGGAGCTGAGGAGCCGCCTGAGCGCCCCCGGCAGCCTGGAGCAGGCCATGGGGCAGGACGGGACGCTGATGGCGGTCATCACGCCGGAGGAGCTGGACCAGGCCCTGTCGGTCTACGGCCCTGTTTTCCGGGCCCTGGACCGGGGAGTGGACCGGATTTTCTCCGCCCGCCTGCTGGACCGGATTCTCTCCTCTGGGCGGCGTACCCTGGAGCAGCTGGCGGAGGACGGCAGACGCCTGGACCGGTGCGGCAGCGCCGGAGAGAACGGACCGCTGGACCGGGAGGCGGTGCGGCAGCGCCGGGAGGAACTGGACCGGGAGACGGAGGCCGCCAACCGCCTGCGGAAGGAGGCCTTTGAGCGGGCCATTCCGGCTGCATGGGACTGGGACCGGCTGCGGGAGTTGCTGGACGGGCTGAAGCCCTGCCGGGAGGAGGTCCGGCACAGCTGCCGGAGCGCTCTGGCCCGTCTGGCGGCGGAGCACCTGGAGGAGGCCGGACTGTCCGAGAGCAGAGCCAGGGAGTTCTACGCCCAGATCACCGGACTGCTGGGCGGCGGACCTGAGCTGGCGCCCCTGGAGGCCTGGTACCGGACGTGGCAGCAGCACCTGGAGGAGCGGCGGGCCGTGCTGGAGGGCATGACCAGCTATCGGGCCTATCTGGCCCTGGGCCGCCGGGATGAGGCGTGCCTGGACCGTCTGCTGGACTGGTTTGACAACAGCGGTTACCGGAGTGCAGGGGTAAAAGACCTGCTCCAGGCGGCAGAGCTGGAGTGGGGGGAGGCGTGGCCCCGTCTGCTGGACCGGCTGGAAGATTTGCTCCGGGTGCTGGGGCAGCGGCACAGGCTGGGCGTCTGGCTGGAGCCGGGGAAGCGCTGGGAAGACCTGTACTCCGAGCTGCTGGCCTGCCGGATAATCGGACAGAAGACGGGCGAGGGCAAGATCTGCCTCTGGTACCAGGGGGCGGGAGAGGCCCGGCCCATGAAGCTGTCCAAGGTGCTGGAGACGGTGGAGATGCTCCAGCCCGTGGTGCTGGACGGAAAGCGGGACTCCGGCGGCTGGTACAACCGGGAGGCGCTGCGGGTGATCCTGGACGCGGGCATGGTCAGCCGGGAGGAGGTGGCGCTCCTCCGGGACGTGCTGGACGCCAAGGATCTGGACCTGCTGGACCGCAGCGGGACCCGTGAGGGGAAGAAAAAGCCCCGGCGGCCCTTCAGAGTGCCGGCCGTGTGGAAGATCGCGGTCCTGGCGGCCGTCGCCCTGGTCCTGGGGGTGCTGCTCTTCTCCCAGTGCAGCGGGCCCCAGCCCTCCGGTGCGCCGGATACGGAGCAAAGCGGCACGCCCGGTGGGGGCAGCGTCCACCCCTCCGCCGGCCCGGATGGAGAAATTGTGACCCCCTGGCAGCCGGATACAGAGTAACAGAAAAGCAGCAGAGGCCGCAACGCGGCCTCTGCTGCTTTATTGATGGGCTCAGCGCTCCTTGAGCAGTTTGTTCAGCTCCTCCATAAAGGTGCTGATGTCCTTGAACTGGCGGTACACAGAGGCAAAGCGGACATAGGAGACCTCGTCCACATCCTTGAGCTTTTCCATGACCAGCTCGCCGATACGGGCGGAGGGGATCTCCCGGTCCATCTCGTTCTGGAGGGTGAGCTCGATCTCGTCGGCAATGTGGTTGAGGGTGTCAAAGGGGACGGTGCGCTTCTCACAGGCCCGGAGCATGCTGTTGAGCAGTTTGCTCTTGTCAAAGGTCTGACGGCTGCCGTCCTTTTTTATCACCACCATGGGAAGGCTCTCCATGGTCTCATATGTGGTAAAGCGCCTGTGGCACACCAGGCATTCCCGGCGACGGCGGATGCTGGCGCCTTCATCCGAAGGGCGGGAATCCACCACCTTGCTCTCGGGATTGGAACAGAAGGGGCATTTCATAGCCGACTCCTCCTCGCTGAAAAATATCGTGTGGGTTATCTTATAAGAAAGTATAACACGGGTGGGACGGATGTGGTATTACTATTTGGAAAAATTTTTGTGTGAAGCGGAATTTTTTCGTATAGTTTCCGGGGGACGGCGGGAATAATAGGGCCAGTGAAAGCGAGGTGAGCTTTATGCAGAACGAGAAGCAGAACAAAACCAACATGGATCCCCAGGATAAGACCAACGGCCAGAATCCCCAGAACAAGAAGAAGGACCAGGCTCAGAACAAGAGCAGCCGTCCCGAGCAGTACTGAGCCGCAGAGAGAGCCGTCCGGAGGAGGGTGTACCCTTCTTCCGGGCGGCTTTTTATATTGAAAAACAGAGACAAATTGGCCTGAAAAGAGAAGGAAAATGCAGAGAAAAAGGATAAAATGTTGCGTGACGAAAAAATAAAAAATATTTGAAAAACATGCTTGACAAATCGCGAGATTCTGGTATAATAAATCCTGCGCTTGCGAGTGATGCGAGAGCGCGAAAGAAATAGCGGGATTGTGTAAGGGTAGCACAGCAGACTCTGACTCTGTATGTGAGGGTTCGAATCCTTCTCCCGCTGCCAAGAAGAAACCCTAGAGCCTCAACGGTTCTAGGGTTTTTCTTTTTCCTGAAGTAAAAGAAAGAATGCCCGCGGAGTTTCATGGAGAAACCCTGTGGGCATTTTTCGTTTTTCTCCGGCAGTCAGGTCGATCGATGACGTCCATCCGTCTGCAAAGCGCGACATCACCCGCTGGCTGCGGATATCAAATATGCAAAAACAGTGCGGCTTTGTCTTCACCAAAAAAGACTGGCAGAGCATATAGTCCGAGAGGATATGGCCTTTACAGGGACAAACTCCCCCGGAGAGACCGGGCCGGCCCCTCTGGGGGAGAAAAATCTGATATAGATCAGAGAATATTTTTCAGAGAGAGCTGCTCGGCCTCATAGAGCAGGCGGATCTGGGTGATGAGCCGGGCATTGGCGGCGGAATACTCGCCGCTCTCCTGACAGGCGATGAACTCCCCCACCTCCTGAAAGCCGCTGTTGATGTCATCGGTGTCGGCGTGGCGGAGGAGCACGTGGAGGTAGAGCGTGTGGGCGTCCCAGTCCTGAAAGGCGGCATCTGTGAGGCGGGCAGCCTGGCCCCAGTCGCCCGCCTCCGCCCGGGCCTCTGCCTGGGTGAGCTGGTCGGCCAGGGAGGCGGTGAGCCGGTCCAGGTAGCTGGCGTTGTACAGGGTGGCGGCAAAGAGGGCGGCCAGAATGCCGCAGGCGATCCACAGCCGTCTCACGTGGCAGTCACGTCCTTTCGGGCCAGATAGACCTGATTCTGCCCGTCTACCGTGAGCAGGAACACGTCCCCGGCGGATTTTATCTTGTGGGCCTCCAGCTGACGGTCCAGCCAGGTGCGGTTGAGCCCCCTGGCACGGAGGTTGTGGTCCAGCACTCTGCCGTCGTTGATAACCACCACCGGCAGGCCCGGATCAGCGGTCTGGATGCCCATCTGGGCGGCAGTGACCGGCAGGTCTCCGGCCCGGGGCAGCACGGAGATCTGGCCGTTGGTCTCCAGAATGGCGTACTTGACGGTGGAGATATCAGTGACCCCCTTCATCCGCAGCTCCTCCATCAGCTCATCCACGGTGAACCGGTTCCGCTTCATCTCTTTTTGCACGATCTTCCCGTCCTCCACAATGATGCTGGGCCTGCCGCAGATGACGGCCCGGAATCGCACGCTGCGCATGGTGAGCACGGAGATGGCCATGGTGATGCACAGCAGGGTGAGGATGGGGATAATGCCCGAGAGCAGGGGAATGCCGAAATCCTGCATGGGCACGGCGGCCAGATCCGCGATGAGCAGGGCCAGCACCAGCTCAGACGGCTCCAGCTCGCCCACCTGCCGTTTGCCCATGAGCCGCACTCCGGCAATGATGAGAATATAGAGGATAATGGTGCGCAGAAAGGCAATGATCATGGAAAGACCTCCCGCATAGAGCTTGATCAATGTCAGTATGGCCGTCCGGACAGCAGATATACCAGGAAAAGTTACAGATATAAAGATTATATAAGAAAAATTCTCATAAGATCTAAAAAACATAACAAAATACCCGCTTGATGCAACGCGCGAAAGAGACGAAGAAGTGGGGAAAAGGGGATGCCCGGCGTTGACGAAAGGGGGAGAAGCACATAAAATAAGAGACAAATATGCCGGGGAGGTGCTTCCCATTACCAAGCGGAAAAAGAGACTGATCTGTGCCGGCGTGCTGGCGGCGGCTGTGGTGGGCCTGGCTGCGGGGCTCGACAGCCGGCTGACCGTGCCCCACTACCGGATCGAAAGCGAAAAGCTGAGCGGCAGCGTGCGGGTGGCGCTGATCACCGACCTCCACTGCTGCGACTACGGCCCTGCCCAGCGGGACCTGCTGGACGCGGTGGCGGCGGAGGCGCCCGACCTGGTGCTGCTGGGGGGCGACATTGTGGATGACGACCCCAGCCTGCCCGTGGAGAACGCCTACACGGTGGTGCGGGCCCTGGCGGAGCAGTACCCCACCTACTATGTCACCGGGAACCACGAGTTCTGGAGCGGCCGGGTGGAGAAGATCAGGGAGAACATGGCGGACTGCGGCGCGGTGGTGCTGGCGGGGAACTGGGAAGACGTGGCGCTCAACGGCCAGAAGCTGCGCATCTGCGGTGTGGACGACCCGGCGGTGGGCGCGGCGGCGTGGACAGAGCAGCTGGCAGAGGTGGGCGCGGCGGCGGATGGGAGCCGTTTCACCATCCTGGTGACCCACAGGCCCGAGCGGGTGGAGGAGTACATACGATATGGCTTCGACCTGACCGTGGCGGGCCATGCCCACGGCGGTCAGTGGCGGGTGCCCGGGCTCATCAACGGCCTGCTGGCCCCCAACCAGGGGCTGTTCCCCAAGTACGCCGGCGGACGGTATGACCTGGGGAAGCAGGTCATGGTGGTCAGCCGGGGGCTGGCCAGGGAGAGCACCCGGATCCCGCGCCTGTTCAACCGGCCCGAGCTGGTGGTGTTGGACTTGGCGTCCGGAGAGGATGGGTGAGCAAAAAATAATTTTGCTGCATACAAAGATTTTTGAATAAAGAGACCGGTTTACCAGCAGAAAAGCCAGATTCCAGGGGCTATTTTGTATAAAATTACGATTTTTACTTATGCTGAAAAAAGACAGTTGCCCAAAACGGGCCAAGTAGAGTACAATCAATAAGATAACAGACTGTCAGAGTGCCCTCCGGCGGAAGCGGCGGCGGGCAATGCATGGGAAAGGGAACCGTTTCGGTTCCCTTTCGTGTAGCATGGAAGAGATTTCGGCATATTTTTGCGCTCTGACAGCGAATGATAGGAACGAAAGGCGTGATACAAACGATGAAAGCGACCTTGATCCTGGCCAACGGCATGACCTTCGTGGGCCGCAGCATCGGCTCCACCGCGGACCGTGTGTGCGAGATGGTGTTCAACACCTCTATGACGGGCTATCAGGAGATCCTGACCGATCCCTCCTACGCCGGACAGGGCATTGTGATGTCCTATCCCCTTATCGGCAATTACGGCGTGAACCACGAGGACAACGAGTCCTCCCGTCCCTGGGCGGAGGCCTTTATTGTCCGCCATCTCACCACCCGGGGCAGCAATTTCCGCTGCGAGGGCGGCCTGAACGAGTACCTGAAACAATATGATATCACCGGTATTGAGGGCGTGGACACCCGCGCACTGACGAGAATACTCCGCAGCGAGGGGACCATGAACGGCATGATCACCTGTGCGGAGCATTTTTCTGTCCAGGACTGTCTGGAGAAGATCAAGGCCTACCGGGTGGAGGGCACGGTGGAGGCCGTGACCCGCAAGGCGCCCCAGGTGTACCCCGCCATGGGGGAACAGCAGCTGCGGGTGGCCCTGATGGACTACGGCGTGAAGGAGAACATGATCCGCTGCCTCCAGAAGCGGGGCTGCCAGGTCACGGTGTATCCCGCCCACACCCCTGCCGACACCGTCCTCTCCGGCGGCTTTGACGGCGTGATGCTGTCCAACGGCCCCGGCGACCCGGCGGACAACACCGCCATCATCGAAGAGGTGAAGAAGCTCTACCAGTCCGACCTGCCCCTCTTCGCCGTCTGCCTGGGCCACCAGCTGCTGGCCCTGGCCACCGGCGCCCAGACCCGGAAGATGCGCTTCGGCCACCGGGGCGGCAACCACCCGGTGAAGGACCTGGAGCACGGCCGGGCCTATATCACCAGCCAGAACCACGGCTATGTGGTCACCAAGGAGAGCGTGGACCCGGCGGTGGCCGAGATATCCCACGTGAACGTGAACGAGGGCAGCGTGGAGGGCCTGAAATACAAGCGGCCTAACTGTTTCACCGTCCAGTTCCACCCGGAGGCCTCCCCCGGACCCATGGATACCGAGTATCTGTTTGACAACTTTGTGGACATGATGAAGCAGAAGGGAGGGGCGCGGTAATGCCCAAGAATCCGAATATCAAGAAGGTGCTGGTGCTGGGCTCCGGCCCCATCGTCATCGGTCAGGCCGCTGAGTTCGACTACGCCGGCACCCAGGCCTGCCGGGCCCTGAAGGAAGAGGGCGTGGAGGTGGTGCTGGTCAACTCCAACCCCGCCACCATCATGACCGACAAGGACATCGCCGATCATGTGTATATCGAGCCCCTGAACCTGGCCAGCGTGGAGCAGGTCATCGAGAAGGAGCGGCCCGACTCCATCCTGCCCACCCTGGGCGGTCAGACCGGCCTGAACCTGGCCATGAACCTCCACGAGCAGGGCATTCTGCAGAAGTACGGCGTCCGCCTGCTGGGCACCAGCCCCGAGTCCATCCGCAAGGCGGAGGACCGGCAGGGCTTCAAGGACGCCATGGAGGCCATCGGCCAGCCCTGCGTCACCAGTGACGTGGTGGAGAGCGTGGAGGACGCGGTGGCCTTTGCCGCCTCCATCGGCTACCCCGTCATCGTCCGCCCCGCCTACACCCTGGGCGGCACCGGCGGCGGTATTGCCTACGACGAGCCCTCCCTCCGGGAGATCGCCGACCGGGGCATCCACCTGAGCCGGGTGGGCCAGGTGCTCATCGAGCGGTGCATCTCCGGCTGGAAGGAGATCGAGTTCGAGGTCATGCGGGACTCCGCCGGCAACGTGATCCAGATCTGCTCCATGGAGAACATCGACCCCGTGGGCGTCCACACCGGCGACTCCATCGTGGTGGCCCCCACCCAGACCCTGGCCAACAAGGAGTTCCAGATGCTCCGCAAGGCCTCCCTGGACATCATCTCCGCTCTGGAGATCGAGGGCGGCTGCAACGTGCAGCTGGCCCTGAATCCCGACTCCTTCGAGTATGCGGTCATCGAGGTCAACCCCCGTGTGAGCCGCTCCTCCGCCCTGGCCTCCAAGGCCACCGGCTACCCCATCGCCAAGGTGGCCGCCAAGATCGCCCTGGGCTACACCCTGGACGAGATCCCCAACGCGGTCACCGGCAAGACCACCGCCTGCTTTGAGCCCACCCTGGACTACGGCGTCCTGAAGATCCCCCGCCTGCCCTTCGACAAGTTCACCACCGCCAGCCGCACCCTGGGCACCCAGATGAAGGCCACCGGCGAGGTCATGGCCATCGGCAACTCCTTTGAGGGCGCTCTGATGAAGGCCATCCGCTCCCTGGAGCTGCCGGTGAAGTCCCTGCGCCTGCCCGGCCTGGACGAGCTGTACACCGAGGAGATCGAGGAGCGGCTGGTGAACATCGACGACCAGCGGCTCTTCGTGGTGGCCGAGGCCCTGCGCCGGGGCTTCTCCCCTGAGAAGATCAACAAGATCACCAAGTACGACCTGTGGTTCCTGGACCGGTTCAAGCTCATCGTGGACATGGAGGACCGGCTGGACCACGGCCACCTGGACGCCGACACCCTGCGCCAGGCCAAGGAGATGGGCTTCTCCGACGCCTGGATCGCCGCCCTGTCCGGCAAGGAGCGGAAGGAGATCAAGGCCCTGCGGGAGAGCTGCGGCATCAAGCCTGCCTTCAAGATGGTGGACACCTGCGCCGCCGAGTTTGAGGCCCAGACCCCCTATTACTACTCCACCTACGACGAGGAGAACGAGGCCGCTGAGGAGCTCCACATGCCCAACGTGGGCGAGCTGGCCCCCCACATCCCCGAGGCCCCCTATCTCGCCGCCGCCACCGCCGCCCCCCACCGCACCGAGGGCGCCAGCGAGCGGAAGAAGGTGCTGGTGCTGGGCTCCGGCCCCATCCGCATCGGCCAGGGCATTGAGTTCGACTACTGCTCGGTCCACTCTGTCTGGGCCTTCAAGCGCCTGGGCTATGAGACCATCATCATCAACAACAACCCGGAGACCGTGTCTACCGATTTCGACGTGGCCGACAAGCTGTACTTCGAGCCTCTGACCCCAGAGGACGTGGAGGCCGTGGTGGAGCTGGAGAAGCCCTGGGGCGCGGTGGTCCAGTTCGGCGGCCAGACCGCCATCAAGCTGGCCCAGGCCCTCACCGACATGGGCGTGCCCATCCTGGGCACCCCGGCCGACGGTGTGGACGCCGCCGAGGACCGGGAGCGGTTTGACGAGATTCTGGAGCAGTGCGGCATCCCCCGGGCCAAGGGCCGCACCGTATTCACCACCGAGGAGGCCCTCACCGCCGCCAAGGAGCTGGGCTACCCCGTGCTGGTCCGGCCCTCCTACGTGCTGGGCGGCCAGGGCATGGAGATCGCCTACTCCGACAAGAACATCATCGACTTCATGAAGATCATCAACATGACCGTCCAGGAGCACCCCATTCTGGTGGACAAGTACCTGATGGGCCGGGAGTTGGAGGTGGACGGCGTGTTCGACGGGGAGGACATCCTGCTCCCCGGCATCATGGAGCACGTGGAGCGCTCCGGCGTCCACTCCGGCGACTCCATTGCCGTCTATCCCCCTCTCCACCTGGAGGACAAGCACAAGGACATGATCCTGCGCTACACCCGGGACATGGCCAGGCACCTGGGGGTCATCGGCCTCATCAACGCCCAGTATATCCTCTACAACGACGAGATCTACGTCATTGAGGTCAACCCCCGCTCCTCCCGCACCATCCCCTATATCTCCAAGGTCACCGGCGTGCCCATCATCGACCTGGCCACCAAGGTCATGCTGGGCCAGAAGCTGAAGGACCTGGGTTACGGCACCGGCATCTACCCCGAGGCCAGCTACTACGCCGTGAAGATGCCCGTGTTCTCCTTTGAGAAGCTGACCGACGTGGACACCGGCCTTGGCCCTGAGATGAAGTCCACCGGCGAGTGTCTGGGCCTGGCCGAGTCCTTCCCCCAGGCCCTGCTGAAGGCCTTCAAGGGCGCCAACATGAAGGTGCCCAAGCGGGACGGCCGGGTCATCGTCACCGTGAAGGACGAGGACAAGGGCGAGATCGTGGGCATTGCCCGGGGAATGGCCGACATGGGCATTGAGATTCTGGCCACCTCCGGCACCGCCGACGCCCTGGAGGCTGCCGGGGTCAAGTGCCGCCGTGTGGCCCGTGTGTCCGAGGCCCACCCCAACATCCTGGACATGATCGCCTCCGGCTCTGTGGACCTGGTCATCAACACCCCCACCCGGGGCCGCAAGCACAGCTCCGACGGCTTCAAGATCCGCCGCTCCGCCGTGGAGCACTCGGTGCCCTGCGTCACCGCCATCGATACCGCCCGGGCCATCCTCACCGTCCGGGAGCAGGGCCGCAGCGCCGACCTGCGTCCCATCGATATCACCACCATCTGAACGCTGTGAAAACAAAAAGCCCGCACCGGGAGGAAATTCTCCGGTGCGGGCTTTTTTGCAGAAAGGAGCGGATGAATTGCGCAAACGCTTGATATTGTCTCTCTGAAGCACTCCCCAATAAATCTGGTCTTAACAGATGATAAATATACTGATTTACTGATTCGTGAATTCTAAAATTTTTAAAATCGTCATGTAGATTTCGCGAGCACAATGCGGAAGACTGCGGCGATTATTCCAGAGATATTTTGTGTTCCCTGATGAAAAAACCCCAAAGAAAGCCTATGGAAAAGCCCAACAAATGAATCACAAGAGAAGCTACCCCGAAAAGATTTGAGAGAATAAAAAAGAAGGCGCAATAAACGAACCCTTTTTGATTCCTGTATACATGCCACAATGCTTTTTTACGAACCAGCCAATGCGCCAGGAGGCCAAAGCAGGAAAAAACAGCAGGCGAAGCGCCGTAATTGAAGCTATTGGGATAGAACAAAAAAATGGATGCGCCTGCAATCACCAGGCTCGTATGGTACATCAGAAAGAAGAATGCCGTACCAATCTTCTGTTCCAGGTAGCTGCCCACCCACCATAAGGCGAATATATTGGCCAACAAGTGCCAGATGGTGGTTTGCACATATCCATATGTCAGTAGGCGATACACCTGGAAATCTTCAAAGACCGTTTTATACGACGCCCCCAGAAAGTCGGCAATACAGCCCCCTCCCCATATCGCAAATCTGAACGGATCACAATCCCGCGATACGATCCCATTCGTGACAAAGAGCGTACTCATCACGACAACGGCAATCCGGGTAAAGCTATTTTTTACAGAACTTGTTTGCAATTTGCCGGACTCCTTTCAGCAAACAATCTTTCGGGAAATAATATATCTTATATTAACAGGTTCACTTATTGCTGTCCATCCATTACTGTATATACAAGAAAATGAAGAACAAAAGTCAGCCCCCCGGCTCAGCCGGGGGGCTGACTGATCTTTTGGACGGCCCGGACAGGCCGCAAAGGCCTGCTGTTTCAGTCCTCCAGCGCAATGGCCGCCTCGGCGGCCAGCAGCAGCAGGCGCTTGAATTCCGCCCGCTCCTCCGCTGTCATGGCCTGAGTCATGCGGGCAAAGCAGGCGTCGATCTGGTCCTTGATGGCGGGGTACACCGCCCAGGCTTTTTCCGTGGGGCAGATGTCGTAGGTCCGCTTGTCCCTGGCGTTGGTGGTGCGGACGATGAAGCCCAGCTCCTCCAGCTTGGTCACCGTCTTGGCGATGACGCTCTTGTCCAGGGAGAGGCGCTTTGTGATATCGTCCTGGGTCAGGGCCTTGAAATCACACACGATCAGGATGACCACCGCCTGGGCGGCCGTGAGGCCGTACTGGGCGCAGCCGTTGTTGAGCCAGATGTGGGATTTCCGGTACAGGATGGAGATGGACTTGAACGGGCTGTCCATGATGTAAGGCATAATGCAGGCCTCCTCTGTGTGGTGGATGGGGATATTATTATAATCTATTTTGGTGGCACATGCAACCAGATATTGACGCGGGCTCAGTTCCGTGCTATCCTAATATAGTGGCAATTGCCACTATATTAGGACTGACACACAAAGGAGCTTTATCTGCATGGAAAAAACCGAAAAAATCTGGAACAGGAGATTCATCCTCCTGTTCATCACCAATCTGCTGGTTCTGGCAGCTTTTTACGCGTCCATCCCCATCATCCCCATCTACTGCCAGGAGATCGGGATCACCGGCTCAAAGGTGGGCATCGTGCTCACCGCCATGTCCGTGGCCACCATTCTGTTCCGTCCCGTGGCGGGATATCTGCTGGATAACTTCAACCGCTACCGGGTCTACCTGCTCTTCCTCACCCTGTTCTGCCTGTCCTTCCCCGCCTTCATCGTGTTTCCCGCCTTCGGCGCGCTGATCCTGGTCCGCCTGTATATGGGCGCGGTGTACTCCGTGTGCGCCTCGGCCACCATGACGCTGGCCGGAGACGTGCTCCCCGTGGCCAAGATCACCGAGGGCATCAGCCGCTTCGCCTTCACCGTGTCCATCGGTATGGCGGTGGGGCCCTATGTGGGCCTCCAGGTTCAGGACAACATGAGCAGCAAGGCCTCCTTCCTCACCATCTTCGGCATTACCGTGGTGGCCCTCATCTGCGTGTCCTGCTGCAGGATCCACTACCCCAAGGTGGAGCGGAAGAAGTTCTCCATCAAGGACTCCATCTACGGACCCGCCGTCCCCTTTATGCTCAACATGATGTTCCTGATGATCCCCTACGGCGCGGTCATCGCCTACTCCTCCATCCTGGCCCAGGAGAAGGATATCACGGCCTTCCTGCCCTACTTCTACATCTGCCTGGTGGCCGGCATGCTGGTGTCCAAGCTGTCCACCCAGAAGATGATCGACGCCGGAAAACACCGGGTCCTGGTCTACGCCAGCCTGGCGGTGCTGATCGTCACCATGGTCAGCTTCCTCTTCCTGAGCACCGGCGTGCATCTGCTGGTGGCCGGTTTCTTCTTCGGACTGGGCTACGGTATCCTCCAGCCCCTGTTCCAGGCCTTTGTGACGGGCACCACGCCTGCCCCCAAGCGGGGCGTGGCCAACGCCACCTACATGCTGTCCTATGATATCGGCATCGGAATCGGCTCCCTGCTGATGGGCTTCATGCAGGAGAGCATCGGCCTGACCGTGGGCTTTGCCGTGACCGCCATCGCATATGTGGTGGGCGGCGCGGTCTATACGGCCTATGTGGACGGCTACTACCGCAGGCTCAAGACCGCCTGATACCCATCCTCGCACTGAAAAGCAAAAAGAGCGGACTGATTTTTCTAAAATCAGTCCGCTCTTCTGCGTCCCGGAGGAGTTATTTTTGCTTTTTCCCCGTCGCCTTTGTGCCGCCGGAAGCGGGGGAGGGGGCCCCATGGCTGCGGCCGTAGATCACCGCGGAGGTCAGGGCGGTCAGCGGGACCGCCAGAATCACGCCCACGGCGCTGGAGACAGAGCTGATGACCTCAATGCCCATGTAGCTGGAGGACATCAGCTGGTGCCAGGACAGGCTCAGGGAGTACATGTACAGGATCAGCACCGTGCTGCTGCCCAGGATGGCCAGAATCAGCGTGTTGGTCATGGTGCCCACCATATCCCGGCCGATGTTCATGCCGGACTTCCACAGCTCTCTGGCGGTCAGCTGGGGATTTACCGTTTTCAGCTCGCTGAGGGCAGAGGCGATGGACATGGCCACATCCATGACCGCGCCCAGGGCCGAGATGATGACGCCCGCCACCAGCAGGCCGCGGATATGGACGGGAGTACCGGTCTGGCGCAGCTGGAGCAGCGCCTCGGCGTCGGTGGCGCGCAGCCCGTCCAGGTGCAGCAGCTTCTGGGCCAGCAGGCCGAAGAGCATGGCCAGCGCCATGCCCGCAATGGTGCCAATGCAGGCGCAGGCGATCTTTTTGCTGCACCCGCCCAGAATGACGAAGCAGACGATGGCGATCAGGGAACAGAGCAGGAAAGCGGTGGGGATGGGGGCCCAACCCTTCATCAGCAGCGGCAGGAAGACCAGCAGCAGCATGGCCACGGTCAGCGCCAGGCCCAGAATGGACTTGGCGCCGGTCTTGCCGCCCACCAGCACGGTCACAAGCACAAACAGCGCCACCACCACCAGGATCATGGGGGTGCGGTTGTACTCGTAGACGGTGGCGGTGTGATCGCCGTTGGAATAGGTGTTGACGATCATCACAATGCTCTCGCCCACCTGAGCCGGCTCGCCGTACAGCGGGCCCACGGCGTTGGTCACCATCAGCGTCTCGCCCTTGTACTGGCCGGAGGTGACCTCCACCAGCAGGGTCTGCTCCCCACGGTAGGCCCCTTCGGACACCTCGTCCGCCTCGCAGTTGTCCGCGAGGATCTGGAGTACGGTGCCCGATTCATACTCGGCATAGGCCGTGGGGGACTCTCCCTGTTCCTCCTGGCTGCTGTGGGCGTATCCGTACAGCCCCGCGAGAATGCCCAGGATCACCGCCAAGACCAATACGGTCGGCAGAATGGTCCTGAGGCGGGAGGAACTCCTGGTTCTGGAAATTTTCATTGGCCGCTGCTCCTTTCGGGATGGTTCTGAAGCTTTTGGGGAGGCGCTCCCCGGAGAAATCTCTGTCCCCCGCCTTCAAGGGGGAAAAGCCACCCTCCCCGCTTCAGGAAGGGTGGCTTTGGACCCGCTTGGAATTACTCGGCGTCCTCCAAGAGGATAAAGCAGTGGATCACCTTTGCGGCCTGAGCTCTGGTAGACAGGCCCTGAGGCGCCAGGGTTCCGTCGCCAAGGCCGTTGACCAGACCGTTTTCAACCGCCCAGTCCATTGCCTCCACAGCGAAGCTGCTCACTTCGCCGCCGTCGGCGAAGACATCCAGGTTGGAACCGTCGGATTCCGTCTTGACGCCGCTCATGCGGTAGAGCATGGTCATCATCTCCTCACGGGTGATGACCGCGTCGGGGGAGAAGGTGGTGTCGGACGTGCCGTTGACCACGCCGATGTGGGCCAGGTAGACGGCGGCGTCGCGGTACCAGTCGTCCTTCAGGTCGGTGAAGGGGTTGTCCAGGCCTTCCAGCTCGGATTCGTCCACATCCAGATAGCGGTAGAGGATGGTGACCATCTGAGCGCGGGTCATGGTCATATCGGGGGCGAAGGCGCTGCCGCCGACGCCCTGCATCAGACCGGCCTCAGTCACATAGGCCACGTGCTCGTAGTACCAGGCGCCCGTGTCAAGGTCGGCGTAGGCGGTGACCAGCATATCGCCGCAGACGGTGCAGACGCCGTTGACATAGTTGTGGCCGGTGGCGGGGATGACCGAGCCCTTGGCGATTCTGGCGCCGCAGAACTTGCAGTAGGTGTCGCCGGTGTAGCCGTCCTCTGTGCAGGTGGCCTCCTTGGCGTTGCGGATCTCCGTCTGGGTGTGGGAGCAGTAGACGGGTTCGTAGCTGCTGGCGGTGCAGGTGATCTCGCCGCGGTCGCGCACGCGGATGCGGGCGTAGTTGTCGTAGGCCACGGCATAGGTGTCGTCATAGGAGGCGAGACCGGTGGCCTCGATGGTGCAGCCGGTGGACAGATTCTCAATGGCCTTGCCGGCAGTGATGTAGCCGTCGATGAACACGCGGGCCACTGCGCCGGAGCTGTCCTGGACGTAGATGGACTCCACCAGGTCGTTGGCCGTGGTGATGTTCACGACAGTGCCCTTGATGGTGACCAGCATGCCCTCCACGGAGCGGTCGTTGATCTGGGCGGCGGTGACAGCGGTGGGAGCCACGGGCTGGACCTCGCCCACCTTCTCGATGGAGCTCACGCTCAGCTGGATCTCGCCCTGATAGGCGCTGGTGATGCCGGAGACGCGGACCACATCGCCCAGCTTGTAGTTGCCGTCAACAGGGAAGAGGTTGATGCCGCCGGTCTCGTCCTGGACGTAGATGCAGTCGAAGAAGGCGGTCTCATGGTCGTAGCCGGAGGCGTTGGAGGTCACCACGCCCTCGACGGTGTAGCTGTAGCCCAGCTCGCTCTGGCTCTTCACCTGGGAGATGGGGGTGATCTCAGTGGGGTTCAGCACCTCGAACAGGTTCTCACAGAAGGCGTTGTTGGCGTTTTCAGCGGGGATCTTCAGGTCAAAGTCGTTCATGAAGGCGGCGCCGGCGACGAGGATCATGCCCTTGTCCGCCTGCTGCTCCATGGCCATGACCAGCAGGCGCTGGTCGCCCTCGGCGTAGGGGTACTTGACGGTGTCGCCGCCCAAGCCGTCGCTGTCGGCGTCCTTGGAGATGGTGGCGCTGTTGGCGTAGAGCACGGGGGAGACGGTGTCGGGCAGCACGGAGACAGCGGCGCCGTCGCCGTCCACCGCGTAGATGGAGGAGCCGCCGTAGTAGCTGAACAGGTCCGCGTCGGTCAGACCGTCGGTGAGGGCGTTTTCGCCGTAAGCGCTGAGGGACAGGCTGAAGGAGGCGTCGTCATAGGTGCCGTCGTCAGCCAGTCGGAGGGCGGAGCCCAGCGCCTCCAGAACACGGTTCTGGGTGGCGGCCACGTGGGGCTCTGCCTTGTCGTTGCTGTCGCCGCTGCCGGTGATAATCAGCGTACCGCCGGCGTCATGGAACGCGACCAGAGCGGCCAGCTCGGCTTCGGAGTAATCCTTTGCCTCGGACAGGCGGCGGGAGGGGGTGTTGAGCAGGATGGCGGTGTACTTGCTGGTATCGCCGCAGGCGGCGATGAGGGCCTCGGAGGAGGTCAGCAGCTCCACACGGATGGCGGACTGGTTGGCCAGGGTGGTGAAGTTGCCCATGAGGTCCTTGTTGTAGCCGCTCACATACTCGTTGCTGTGGGAGGCGTCCACGCCGATATAGGTCAGGGAGGAGGCGTCCTGGACATCCAGCTCCACGGAAGAGGAGAAGGTGTACTCGGTGCTCTCCAGCTCCACCACTGCGGTGACCGTGATGGTGGTCAGCTTGGCCGCGTCAGGCGTGTAGTCCCAGGACAGGTCCAGGGTCTCGCCGGCGGGCAGGGTGTAGGTGGTGTTGTCCACCCAAAGGACCTGAGAGCCGTTGGTGGTATAGGTCACGCTCTTCACCAGCGCGTCGGAATCCTCGCTGTTGTACAGCTGGGTGTTGATGGCGACCTTTTCGCCGGTGACGGGAGCGGAGGTGCTGGCGCCCACGCTGGAGATGCCCAGCATCAGGCTCTCGCCCACCCACACAGGCGCGGTGACGGCCAGATCGCCGTCGGCCTGGGTCACGCGGACATAGTAGTAGGAGTAGTTGGGGGTCAGCTGAGCGGACAGAATGCCGGTGGCCAGCTCATCGGGGGCGTCCCAGGTGTAGGCCACCTTGCCGGAGTTGACGATCAGCTCCACCTTGGCGATGGAGTCCGTGTCGTCGGGGTCCATGACGGTGATGTCGAAGTTCAGCGTGTCGGGGACGGTCTCGATGATGGTGCCCATGGGCAGATCGTTGACCATGTAGGTGATCTCGAGGTTCTTGTCCTCGGTGGAGTAGACGCGGTAGTTGCGGATGGCGTCGTAGATGCCCTCTTCGGTGAACTCCTCCACCAGGACCACGTCGCGGGCGTCGTTGGCGTTGCCCCACTTGCCCTTGTGGTTGTCCTGGTTGTTGGTGGGGGCCAGATGCCAGCCCTTGTCCAGCGCCAGGGTGTACTGCTCATAGCTGGGATAGTAGCCGCTGCTGCCGATCTGGCCCTCGCCGTTGCCCACCTCCACCAGGTAGATGCGGCTGTCGGCCTCGGGGCTCCAGTAGCTGAAGTCGGTGAAGTTGCCGAAGGTGGTGCCCGGGTGGTTGAACTGGGAGATGGAGTCGGCGCCCTCGGGCTGGGACAGCAGGTCGTAGTAGGCCCGCAAACCGGCGTCGGAGGTCTTGTTGTTCAGGGTGGTGTTGTTGCGGGAGACGATACCCTCGGTTACAAAGGTGTTCATGTGGCCGGGGCCGCCGGACCAGGTCATCTCAAAGCCGGGGATGGCGATGATGTCGGAGTGGCTGACGTTGAACTCGGCGATGGTGTTCTTGTAGGTGGTCCAGCGCTCCTGACTGTAGGCAGTGGCCTTGCTCAGGTCGTAGAGGGCCTCCTCGGGGTTGGCCTCGCCGGACTTGTCGAAGTAGTTGGAGTGGTCGGTAAAGGCCACGAAGTCCACGTTGGCCTCCTCAGGCAGGGAGGCAATGTACTCCAGCGCGCCGCTGAGGGTGCCGGAGCCGTCGGAGTATTCGCCGTTGTGGGAGTGGAGCTGGCCGAAATAGAGCTGGTAGTCAGACTCGCCCACCGTGAAGCTCCAGGTCTTGCTGGTGCTCTTGCCGTCGGTGCGGGTGACGGTGACTGTGACGGTGACGCGGCCGTCCGCCATGTCGGCGTTGGGCTTGTAGGTCAGCTTGCCGCCGTCCAGGACGGCATCCACAGGCGCGTCGTTCACCGCCATGGTGACGGTGGGGTTCTCGCCCACGTTGGTGAGCACGGCGGAGATCTCGGGGCGCTTGTCCTCTCTGGTCTGGGAGTTGGCGGCGGGGGAGACCTGGGAGATGCCGGGCTCGTCCTTGACCTCGATCTCCACGGTGGAGTGGATGGCCACGTCTTTGTTGTCAAGGCCGGTCACAGTGACCACCAGGTTTTCGCCGGTGATCAGTTCAGCGGGGATGGTGGCGGTGTAGCGGCCGTCGGAGACCGTATAGGTCAGCTCGGTGTCGCCCAGGGAGACCGTCAGCTCCTTCACGCCGAAGAGGGCGTCCACGGTGAAGTGGAGCAGGTATCTCTGCCCGGCGTAAGCGGGCGCCAGATTGCCGAACACGGCCTGGGGATCGTTCACCACGCCGTCGGTGATCTTGTCGCTGGAGCAGGGGTAGAAGTGGTAGGTGAACACGTCGCGGTCGGTAACCGCGTACATGCCCCAGGTGGTGAAACCGCCGGAGAAGTACTGCAGGTACTGGGTGTTTCCGTCAAACGTAGCGGTTCTGCTGCCCATTCTGTACCCGCCGTTGTACTCGCTCACCACCCAGTCGGCGTCCTCGGAGGCCTCCTGAGAGTAGTAGGCGTTGTTGCCGGTGCCGGTGGAGCACAGATAGCCGAAGGACTCGTTGTGGAACCGGTAGTAGTCGCCGCTCTTCTCCACGGTGAAGATGACCGCGCCGTTGTCGCACTCAGCCTGGCCGGCCTTGATTACGGCGCTGGCGGAGGAGATGGAGCAGGAGTACACGTCGGAGATGTCGCCCGTCATGCCGGAGAGCACGCCCTTGGCGGCCTGGTTGAAGATGACCACCTGGTCGTTCTCCTCGGGCAGGCCGGGCCGCTCCTGGCCGTCCAGCTTGTAGATGCACACCGGCTTTTGGGAGCCCTCGCCGTAGCAGGAGAAGATGCCGATGGTGTTGTAGCGGATGGTGTTGGCCTTCTTGTCGATCTTGGAGGTGATGTTGGCGCTGCCGTCCTCATCAATGGTGATGGTGAAGGAGGCGTTGATGTCCTTCTCCGCCTGGGTGCGGAGCAGGTTTCCGCTGTCGGGGGAGGCGTAGAGATAGCCGGTGTTGTCGCCGTTGGTGGCGTACAGAGCGAAGGTGTTCTCCTCGATTCCGGACTCCAGGGTGATGATCTGGGCAAACTCATCGTAGCTGAGCTTGTCGTATGCCTTGATGACAGTGGCCTGGTCCCGGTTATTGGCCTTCTGGGAGGTGCCAAGGGCGTAGTCCAGGTCTCTGGTGACGATCAGGATCTGGTCGCCGGAGACCAGCTGGGAGACGTCGGTCACCAGCTGGGCCTGGTCCTCACCCAGCACAGGGGGCACGTAGATGGTGTACTCGAAGGAGACCTCGCGGCTGTCCTCCATGTCCGCCTTTGTGGCCTTGACGGTAAAGACGCTGTCCTCGGTGATGGCGATGGGGCCGGTGTACTCGGTCCACTCGGCGCTGTCGTTGACCTTGTAGAGGATGGTGGCGCCCTCGGTGGAGCAGGTGAAGGAGATCTCGGTGCCGGAGTAGACCACGCCGGACTTCACGTCCGCCTTGGGGGCCGCTACCACATTGGAGGGCTGGGCGGTCCCGGTGA
Source organism: uncultured Pseudoflavonifractor sp. (assembly GCF_944387275.1). Classification (GTDB taxonomy): domain Bacteria; phylum Bacillota; class Clostridia; order Oscillospirales; family Oscillospiraceae; genus Pseudoflavonifractor; species Pseudoflavonifractor intestinihominis. The sequence goes on along the minus strand of NZ_CALXEG010000005.1, from coordinate 8,368 downwards.
CCCGGTAGAACTGGACGCCGCAGTTCTCCTCGCTGGAACTGTAGGAGGCGGACCAGCAGAGGCTGTTGGCATCCCACTGGAGGGTACCGCCCATGTTGCCTCTGGCGTAGAACACATCGGTCTTGCCGTCCACCGGGGAGAGGGTCCAGAAGACAGGATCGCTGACCAGCGCTACGTGGGGGCCGCTGCTCTGGGAGAGGTACCGGCCGTCCGGGGCGGCAAAGCTGAACTTGCCCTCCTCATTGACATCCACGGTCCAGATGTGCTCCTCACCGTAGCCGGAGAGCTTGTTGTCGGCACTGAGGATCAGTTCGGTGCCCGCCAGATCCAGGGTGCTGTCGTCGCTGAGAGGCTGGCTGGACATGCCCACGCTGGAGGTGGGGTTGTAGATCACGACCTGATCCCCTGCGGCCAGGGCGTCGGTAAAGCCGCCCGCGCCGGTGGTATAGAACTGGAACAGGAACGCGCCGTTGTAGGCGTTGAACTTGTAGGTGGTGAAGTTGCCGTTGTAGTACTCCAGACCAAAGGGATTGCTGCTGTCGTCCGCGGCGTTTACGCTTTTGATGAAGAAGCCGTTGCCGTTTTCGGACGCCTCCACAGTCCACAGGCTGTAGTCGCTGGGACCGGCCTCAAAGGTCAGGACGTTGGAGGCGGTCCCGGCGGTCAGGTACTCGCCGGCGTCATTCTGGAAGGAGTAGTAGCCGTCCGCATCCACGGAGACGGCCAACTCCGCCATATCCTCCGTGACGGCCAGCTGGTCCTCTGTCACCACTCCATCCGTGGCAGCCAGCATGTTGCCGCTGGCGGTGGCGGTCAGGACCTTGGCGTTTCTGGAGTTGTAGATGTAGACCTTGGAACCGTCGCCGATTTCCGTGGTCAGGTCGGCCATCACACCGGTGGGGTCCGATGTGACGGGAGGCTCGCTGGGCTCGGGCTCAGAGGGGTCCGTGGGGTCGGGAAGCTCGGAAGGGGTGGCATCGGGGTCCAGGACCCAGAAGCCCAGCGTCTGGTCTTTGGTATTGCCGGTGGTATTCTCATAGGCCCGCCAGTCGGGAGCGCCGGTATAGACCCCCAGATAGCGGGTGGTGCCGTTGCTGTCCGGGGCGGACAGGTACCCGCTGTCAGCCAGGGTCCAGACAGCGGCCGTATCGCCGATCCGGACACAGTTGTTCTTGTTCTCGGAGATATCGATGTAGAGGTATCCGCCGCCGGTCTGGAGGGTGTAGCCGCCCTCCGCGGAGGCGATGGACCAGCCATAGTCCGAGCTGGCGCCGGGGGTGGTCAGCGTGGTGCCGCTGACTACGCCGGTATCACCCAGCGGCTGGGACAGTGAGCCCTTCCCGACCGTGGGCAGGACATAGGTGACGTTGTCCTTGGTCATGGTGACGGCCACGGTATCATCGGCGGAGATGTCCTCCAATGATATCTTGGTCCAGGCCGTAGCGGCGGACTCTTCTGCAGAGGCCGTCAGGGGAAGCATGGAAAAGGATAATGCGATGATGAGCAGACATGACAATACTTTTTTCGCTATACTTTTCATTTTTTCCTCCTTCTTTACGCAATAAATGATCCGGCACCCAAACCATTCGCTCAAAAATCATTCTAGCATTTACGGTATGGAAAGAATATCCCCATATGTCTATTTTGATTATGTTTTACAAGAACCACGAATGAAAAACCGTCATTTTTACAAAAACCAAACAGAGTAAAAGATAGATGCTCTGCACGTAAATACGAAAAATAAGAAACATGAAACATTTAAATAGATAAAATGTCCAAAAAACAAGAGATAAAATTTGGCATAAACGTCGCGAGTTAAGATAAAAAACGTTATAGTTTTGTATAAAATGCGATCCGCGCTTTTAAACATACCATAGGCAAAAGCTGTATTACCAAGCAAAACACACTTCCAGGAGGGGAGAGGTCTGTATGCTTGATGTGCGGACATAGAATAAATGTGCACTATGGATGAATATTTACCAGGGTACTATGTTTACATAAAACAAGATGTCTGCCGGATTCTCTATTCCATGTCAGTGTATGTCCTTGGCCGCAGCTCGAGCGCTGTTGACGCCGCTGCATGCTCCGAGTGGATGATATAGGAAATATTGCTTTGCCGGATGTCCGGGGAAGAGGGATGTTACCGCTCTGTAACTTGACGAAAAACCACTACTTGTGTAGTATAACCTTGATGACTACAATTGACGTCAATTGGAGGAGCGCAATATGAAACGACTGCCCGACACAGAACTGGAAGTGATGAAGGCCCTCTGGTCTCTCGGCAGGGATGTGCCCCGTTCGGCCCTGGATCACGCGTTGAGTTCTTTTCAGTGGTCCCGCAACACCATCAATACCTACCTGACCAGGTTGGTAGAAAAGGGCTTTGTAGCGGTCCAGCGGGATGGAAAAAGCAACTTGTATACGCCCTTGGTCTCCCGGGAGGAATACCTGTCCTTTGACAGCCGGTCCGTGCTCAAGCGGCTCTACGGTACGCCGCGGAACTTTATGGCGGCGCTGGCCAGGGACGGCCTGGACCGGCGGGAGCTGGATGAGCTGCGAGCCTTTCTGGAAGAGCTGGAGGGAGGGCAGACCGATGACTGATTTTCTCGCCCGCCTGGGCACGCTGTCGCTGGGAGGCGGCGTGGCGGTGCTGCTCCTCATTGGGGCGGGGCGCATGAGCCGGAACCGCTATGCCGCCCGCTGGCGCTGCCGGGCCTGGAGCATCTTGTGCCTTCTGATGATTCTCCCCGTCCCGATGTTCGCCCTTCCGAACCCCGTCAAAACGCCCTCCACGCTGATCCGTCTGCAACTGCCCGCTGACCACGCGGTATCAAACCGGCCCACTCTGGAGACCGGAGAGAGGCAGCCCGATCCACAGGATAATGGCGGACATGCTGCCGGCAATCCCGCGTCCCCCACAGGCACCACTTCCGCCCAATCCCCCCAGCACCAGTCCACCCCCCAAGTCTCCCAAGTTCCCCAGACGCCCGCAGCAGCCGCTGTACACTCGTTTTCCGTTCCTGCCATGCTGCTGGCCATCTGGGTGACAGGGATGGTTGTCCTTCTGGTACGCCATGTGGCCGCCCATCTGATCTTTTGCCGGTGGCTCAAGCGCTGGGCGGCTCCTGTCACAGATCGGGAAATCATACAGGTCTTCCGCCGGACGGGGGACCGGCTGGGACTGCGCCGCCGTCCCGCGCTCCTCTCCTGCCCCGGCCTGGCTTCCCCCATGCTGTGCGGCCTTTTCCGCCCTGTGCTGCTCCTCCCACAGAGGGAAACCCATGGGGAGGAATTGGAACTCACCTTGGAGCATGAGCTGACCCACTACCGCCGCCGGGACGTGTGGTGGAAAGCCCTGGCTCTGCTGGCCAATGCCGTCCACTGGTTCAACCCCTTCATGTGGTGGATGGTCCGCCGGGTGGAGTATGATCTGGAGCTGGCCTGTGATGATGCAGTCCTGCAAACCAGAGGACAGGCGGGGCGGGCTATCTATGGCCGCACCGTGTTGGACGCCCTGGAGGCGCTGAGCGCCCAGTCCTTCGAGAAAAAATGACGCCCATCCCTGCGCCGCTCATTTCACAAAATTAAGACGAGAAAGGAGCTTCTCCGATGAAGCGCACATCCCATGCTGTCTGTCGTTCTTCTTTTACCACCTGCTTCTTGGGAAGTGCCGGAGAAAACCGGGAACGGCTGCGCAATATCGTTACCGGCGGGGAAAAACGTTCTGGCCGATGGCTGTTTCCCCTGTCTATTCTGATCACACTCTTTTGCTGTTTCTTTCTGGTGTCCTGCCGAACAGAGGAAGGGGAGCGAACCACCCTCTCTGCGCAGCCCACAGACGCTAAACCTGTCTTCTCCCTGACGGGACCGGGGGAGGAAACCGTGCCCTTCTCCAATCTGCTGGGCCTTCAGGGGACCGTGCGTCACGAAGTGACGGAAGATGGAAACCATTGGTATACCTATCAGGCGCAGCTTGGCGACGGGACCAGCTTTGAGTTGGCGGACACTTCCGGCGCGGTGTTTCATCTGGACCTGGATGGCGATGGACAGATGGAGCCGGTGGACTACGATGCCTCCGTGGGCTCGATCTGTGTCTGGCGCCGCTGGCCCGACGGTTCCATACGGAAACAGGAGCTCGGAGAGGCGGCAGCCAATCACTTTGGCCTGAAGGGGGAGCCCTGGCGTCTGGTCAATCTGACCTTCCACCCCGAGGACACCACTGTGACCATATCTTCCGCAGAGAAAGAGGAGACCGTTCCGTTGTCCCTTCTGCTGGAGGAGGCCCGCAGCGGTTCCATCGTACTCGCCGCACCGGATGCGCAAAATCCGGAGGGAACCCCTTTGAGCACGGTGCTTCCCTTCGGGACCTACTCGGTTTTCTATGAGAAGCTCAACCTGGACGGGGAGGGAGAGGAAGATGACTCCCTCATCGTCACCTGCTTTGACTACGACAGTCCGCAGGGAGCGCTTGCCGTGGCAGAGGCCACTCTGGGCACAGGAGCGACTTTGACATGGACATGTGACGACACAGGGAGTCCGAACATCCTGCCCGCTCACCTCATCTCTGCGGAACGGCAGTCCATCGTGCTGCGCATGCTCCACCGCGCTACCAACAATGGTGCAGCTGCCTATTATATATTGGACGCGGAAAACGGGGTCCTTACGGAAAAAGCCAGGCTTGGAACAATGGAAGGTGCGGACTCCGGCGACCTGGCCCCAGACGACCAGCTGCAATTTGATTCCGCTCTGGATAGCCGCCCGGACGGCCTGGATACCCTGCGGATCTCCACCATGTATCCTGACAAATGGCATACCCGCTATGGCAGCTTGTTCTGGGATGGGGCGGAGCTTGTGTGGGAGACCGACACGCGGTTCATTGACACCGAATCCCTGACCCTGGCCGACGGCCGGGAACTGACAGTCAAGCTGTCCGGGCCGGTCTCTCAGCTGGAGGAGAGCGACTATTATAACCCCTGTTACGACCTGGTGGAGATCTGGGACGGAGATACCTTGCTCCAGACCATAACACCCTCCCTCCCGCTGCCTGAGCCATATGTGTTTGACGAAGATACCAAACGGGAGATCACCATTCTGGAGGAGAATTACCTCCCCGGTTTTTCCGCCGCGGCCATGTTACATAATGTGGACATCCGGGACATCAACTTTGACGGTTCAGAGGATCTGGGGCTTCCCTGCAACAGTACCCACTACGACCCCCACGCCTGGTATGTGTGGGATGGGGCAAACCAGCAGTTCCGCTACGCCTTTTCTCTGGAAGGGTATCCCACCATAGACACGGAGGAGCAGCGGATCATCGAACATCGCTTTGAGGAGGGGGACCAGGCCTACTCCTTCAATGCACGGGGGCAGCTGGTCTGGATGGGGCCGACAGATACCCTGGAAGAGAGTCCCATCTCATAAGCCATGCCACTTGCCAAAGGAGGTTTTATGCACACACATGTCCCATCGCCGCCGCGGTCCCCGTTTACCACCCGTTTTTCGGGCACTATGCGGGAGAACAAAGAGCGGATACGCAACATCTTTAACGGCGGGCACAAGCGTCCTGGGCGGTGGCTGCTGCCCATTGCCGTCTTGGCCATACTCTTTTGCTGCTTTGCTCTGATCTCCTGCCAGAGGCAAGAACCTGCTCCATCCCTTGTGATGGACACGCAGTACTACGATGAAAACGGTAATTACATCGAAATCCCTGTTTTGACACTGCCGGAAGGGGAGAAGCACACCGAAGGCGTCACGGAAATCAACGAGGCGCTATCTGAACTGCGGGCGTTCTATCAGCCTGTGCTGGCAGGTACGGCTGAGGATGCCGGCCTGGCAGGCCGCGAAAACCGGTGTCTCCTCTATCCGGCGGAGACAGAGCGCTATCTCAATCTCCTCTTCTTCCGGGATACCTATCACACCGATCTGAACACCGGGCACATCACTTCTCTTGTCTACGACAAGAGAGAAGGGGTGCAAGTCACGCTGGATCAGGCGCTGGAGATGGTCGGGCAGACAGAGGAGGGGCTGCTCCGAGCATTGGGGGAGCAGTATGACCCCATTCTGGCGGAAGAGATCCCGGATATCCAGGTCTGTATCCAAAATCAGGCCCTGGAGGGGTTCCACATGGGGCAGGACGGCCAACCCGTTTTTTACCTCACGGCGCGGGTGGATGACGCCGGCGACGGGGCGGAAGATGCCATCAGCGGCGCGGAACACATCTATATCTGGTCCGACGGCTCCTTTACTCAATATGACCAGTACGCCGTCTCCGACCTCCAGCCCCTGGTGCCTGCAGAGGAGTGCCTGGATCTGGAACCGCCGCTGTGGCGGCAGTGGTTCTTTGACGGCGGCGCGCCGGAGGGAGGCTTCTCTCCTCCTGTCAGTGCGCAGGATAGAAGCCAGTTGGAGACGCTGTATGGAGCTGTGGCCGATCAGATGGTTTTCACCGAAACGGAACTCGTCCCATCCATGGCCCAGGCGTCCCCCACGCTGCTCCAGGCGTACGGGCAGGGAGGCTATACCGTGGCCGCCGCTACGTTTCAGGATGCTTATAATACTTACCTCGTGATCGGTGTCATAGACGATGCAACTGGATCGCTTACTGATACCCCCTATATTTCTGCCAGTCAAGGAGGGGCTGCCCATGCGATCCTCTTCCAGGAGAATGGAAAGACTGGTATACTATATACATTCAATCACATGGATCAGGGGTCGCTTTACGGAGAATACGGCGCGGTCGGGCTGGAAGGGGGACGTCTCCTCTGGTCCTGGCCGGTGCAGGGCTCCCTTACGGACGGCGATTCCCAGCTCCGGAGCGACTATGACGCCTGGTGTGGGGAGTATCTGGCGCTCATGGCTCCGGGCGGGGTAGACCTGTTCCAGCGGTCCCAATCTGCCGCCGACGACGGGGAGGGTCCCCAGTGGATTCCCTATACCACGGAAAGCTTCTATCCGGTTCCGGAGCAGGATCTGCCCTTGGGCGTCTACGACGGCATCCGGGCCTGGCTGGAGGAATTCACCCGAAAGGAGTACAACCCCTGGGCGATCCCCGATGCGTCGGCGGTATGGCAGATATCCTCCATTACCCCGGAGGAGGGGAAATGGAGCGGGGAAGGAGATACGGTCTACTCTGTGGTTGCCCGGGCCGATTGTGAGAAAGATCTCTATCTCAAAGCTTCCATCCGCTTCAATCACACCAACGGAACCGTTTCAGAGGTCCTGACTTCCGCCGCAGGGTCTCAGGAAGAACTGAATATTGGCTTCTCTTACAGCACATATTCCCTCACCCTGTCAGATGGCCGGACGCTCACCCTGGAGTTTGAGGAAGTCCCCTTGCCGGACTTGGATGACGCCGTTTTGATCCGTCAGGTAAAAGTGCGGGACGGCGCCTCCCTCCTGCAAACGATCACGCCCGGAGCGGTACAGGATGATGGGCAGCACTTTTACGAAGGATTCTATCGCCACACCGACACAGACGAGGTGCCGGGCGCTCCCGACCTGCAGGATATCAACGGCGACGGCTCCGCCGATCTGGGCCTGCTGGCAAATGAGACCTTTCCCCACAATGTGAACTATGCTTATTTTCTTTGGGACGATCAGGCGGGGCAGTTGGTCTATTCCGGTCTGTTTTTCGTGCCCCTGGAGATAGAAAGTCCGGGACAGGTGATCGAAACGGAGCACGGCGGCCCGCAGCCCATCCGCCGCCGGTATATCTTTCCATCTGATCATTCCGACATGAATTACGGTGTGCCCCTGTTGGCCGGGTTTGACTCCCGGGGCTTTCTGCCGCCGGAAGAGACAACCCTGCCCATTCCGGAAGAGGGACTCACATTCTCCTTCTCCAGCGGAGCGGGCGCCTGGAGGACCTACTTGACACTGCTTCCGGACGGCACCTTTTCCGGAGAGTATAGCGACAGCGATATGGGTTCCAATACAGTCTACCTGTGTCGATTCCGGGGCGCCTTTTCAATGTTCACTCCCATGGGCGACCATAGATACGAGCTCACGCTTACAAATCTTGAGATTACGACCGGGTACCCTGTGGAAGAAGAATGGATGGAGGATGGGACCCGTTATGTCGCCTCTATTCCGTATGGACTGGACGGAGGAAACGAGTTTTACCTCTACCTGCCTGGCACTGCGGCGGACTCCATACCGGCGCGCTGCCGCTTGTGGAACGGGGGAGCCTATGGACTGTATCCGGGAGCCACCCTTTCCGGGTACAGTCTGTGTAACCTGCGGGCGGGGTATGGATTTTTTACTTGATCTGAATCCTCTGCCTGAAGGTTGGCCGATAAGGTAGAATAAGTTTCGCAAAAAGAAAAAGAGACATGGTTTGCAGATCTCTGGTAGAATGAAGTCGCGACAC
>NZ_CALXEG010000004.1 GCF_944387275.1 uncultured Pseudoflavonifractor sp. | reverse complement strand
ATGCTGCAGAACGAGACCTACATCGGCAACATGGTGCAGGGGCGCAGCGTGAAGATCAGCTACAAGTCCAAGAAGTGCCTGAAGCAGGACCCAGCCAACTGGGTGGTGGTGGAGGGCACCCATGAGCCCCTGGTGGATGCGGAGTCCTTTCACAGAGTGCGGATGCTGCTCAACAGCCGCAAGCACACCCGAAGCCGGACCTACGACTTCCTCCTCAAGGGCCTGATCTTCTGCCATGAGTGCGGCTATCCGCTGGCGGTCATCAACCGGAAGAACACCAGGGGAGAGGACGTGCTCTACTTCGTCTGCCGCACCTACCAGAGGTTCACCAAGGCGGGGGTGTGTACCTGCCACTCCATCAAGGAGAAGACGGTGACCGACGCGGTAATCGCCAGAGTGCAGGAGGTGTGCCGGGGCTTTCTGAACCCGGAGGAGCTGCTGCCCATGGCGCGGGAGGCGGTAGAGGAGGCCAGGAAGCAGAGCAGCCTGGAGGCGGAGCTCCAGGCCCTTCAGTCCAGAATCGACGGCCTCACCGCCAGCATGGACCGGGTGTACGCCGACCGGCTCAGCGGCCTGCTGCCTGAGGAGGACTTTCAACGACTCTTCAACCGGTTGAAGCTGGACCGCAAGCTGCTGGAGGAGCGGCGGCAGGAGATGGAACTGCAGAAAAAGAGCCCGGTCACTGTGGATGACCGGGCGAGAGAACTGGTGGAGCGATTTATCCAGACCGCGGGGGAGAGCCGGGAACTGCTGGTGAGCCTCATCGAGCGGGTGGAGCTCACCGAGGACAAGGAAATCATCATCAAGTTCCGCTTCGCCCAGCTGGACGAAGTGGCCCAAAGCCAGCAGCCGCAAGGGTTTGCGCCGTCTGAAGCGGCGCCGTTTTTCACCGGCGAATGCTTGCATTAGTTCAGGCGGAATGTATCCCGCATTGAGAAAAAGGCGCTCCAGAAGCTGGAACAGGCCATGGAGGAGCCGACGGGAAAGGGGAAAAAGAAGGACTGAGACAGCAAAAGCACCGTGCACCTCCGCACATACGGCGGAGAGCACGGTGCTTCCTGCGTTTTCTGTTTTGAACGCGCTGTCCATCAGGCACCCTGCTGGGCCTCATGGGCGGGCAGGGGGATCTCCGGCATCAGCTCGTCGCTGACAATGGCCAGCATCTCCTCCAGCTTGGCGCAGTCGGCGGGGGAGAACCGCTCCGCGATGCGGCCCATCACCTTGCGCACGTAGTCGTTGCTGATATTGTAGTAGTCAATATACTTCTGGGTGGGGCGCAGGTGATACTCCCGCTTGTCGTGCTCGGACTGGATCTTCTCCACATAGCCCTTTTTGATCAGGCTGTTGACCTTGTAGGCGGCGTTTGGGGGGGAGATCTTCATGAACGAGGCAAATTCATTGATGGTGGGCAGGCGCAGGGCCTGGATGGCCTCCATACAGAAGGTCTCCACCGTGGTGAGACTGGCCTCCCGGCTCTGAAAGCGCTCAAAGATTTCGCGATAAAAATGCAGCTTGAATTTTGTATACACGTCCTGAAACCGCTGTTCCAGCATCATTTCCGCCTCCATCAGACAGAGCCCGGCCGCAGCCGGACAAAAATTCGCTTCTGTGCCTGGGAAAAGACGCGCCGGGGGTGTATCCAGACACTATTGTATCAAAACGGGGCGGAAAGAGCAACCTTACTTCCCGGCGTCGGCTATGGCAAAGACCAGCTCCGCCGTGGCGGCGGTCTCGCCGCCCACAGTGGCCACGGCCTCGCCGATGCCCACAGGGCCCTTCCGCTTGGTCAGGGTGCACTTGAGCTCCAGCACGTCCCCGGGCACCACCTGGCGCTTGAAGCGGGCGTTCTTGATGCCGCCGAACAGGGCCAGCTTGCCCCGGTTCTCCGGCACGGACAGAAGGGCCACCGCACCCACCTGGGCCAGGGCCTCGATGATGAGCACGCCGGGCATGACGTGCTTCTGGGGGAAATGGCCGCAGAAGAACTGCTCGTTGACGGACACGCACTTGATGCCCTGGGCCCACTGGCCCTCCTCGCCGTCGGTGATGCGGTCCACCAGGGCGAAGGGGTAGCGGTGGGGCAGGATCTCGGCGATCTGATTGGAATTGAGCTGCATTACGCTTCCTCCCATCTCTTCAGCAGAATGCTGGCGTTGTGGCCGCCGAAGCCCAGGGAGTTGGACATGGCGTACCGCAGGTCGGCCTCCCGGCCCTCGTTGGGCACCACGTCCAGGTCGCACTCCGGATCGGGGACCTGGTAGTGGATGGTGGCGGGGGCAAAGCCCTCCTTCAGGGACAGGGCGGTGAAGATGGCCTCCACAGCGCCCGCCGCGCCCAGCATGTGGCCGGTCATGGACTTGGTGGAGCTCATCATCAGCTCCTTGGCGTGGGCGCCGAACACCGTCTTGACGGCGGCGGTCTCGCCGCTGTCGTTCAGGTGGGTGGAGGTGCCGTGGGCGTTGATGTAGTCCACCTCGTCGGGGGACACACCGCCGTCGGCCAGGGCGATGGCCATGGCCCGTGCGCCGCCCTCTCCGCTGGGGGCGGGGGCGGTCATGTGGTAGGCATCGCAGGTGGCGCCGTAGCCCACCAGCTCGGCGTAGATCTTGGCGCCCCGGGCAACGGCGTGGGAGTACTCCTCCAGCACCAGGATGCCCGCGCCCTCGCCCATGACAAAGCCGCTCCGCTCCGCGTCAAAGGGGATGGAGGCCCGGTCCGGGTCGGTGGACGTGCAGAGGGCCTTCATGGAGGTGAAGCCGCCGATGGCCAGGGGGGTGACGGCGGCCTCGGCGCCGCCGCACAGCATCACGTCGGCGTAGCCGTCCCGGATGTAGTGGAAGGCGTCGCCCACGGCGTTGGTGCCGCCGGCGCAGGCGGTGACAGGGCAGGTGCACATGGCCTTGCAGTTGTGGGCGATGGCGATGAGGCCGGCGGCCATGTTGGAGATGGCCATGGGGATGTAGAAGGGGGACACGCGGTCAAAGCCCTTCTCCGTGCCCTTGGCGTGCTCGGCCTCGGTGACGTCCAGGCCGCCGATGCCGCTGGAGACGATCACGCCCCGGCGGCAGGGGTCGTCGGAGGCCAGGTCCAGGCCGCTGTCAGCCACGGCCTCCTTGGCGGCGGCCATGGCCAGCTGGGTGTAGCGGGCCATCCGCTTGGCCTCCTTCTTGTCCAGGACGGACTCGGGGTCCCAGTCCTTGACCTCGGCGGCCAGCTTGACCTTCTGGTTTTCGGTGTTGTAGCGGGTGATAGGGGCCACGCCGCACTTGCCCGCGCGGACGGCAGCCCAGCTCTCGGGCGCGGTGTGCCCGATGGGGGTGACGGCCCCCAGGCCGGTGATGACCACTCGGCGTTTTTCCATAATAACCTCCAATTTCAACACAGCGCTGGGCGGCGGCTCACATGGACATGCCGCCGTCCACTGCCAGCACCTGACCGGTGATGTAGCCGGCCTCGTCCGAGGCCAGGAAGGCCACGGCGTTGGCCACGTCCTCCGCCGCGCCCAGCCGGGCCATGGGGATGGAGGCCAGAATGGCCTCCTTGGCCTTGTCGGGGAGCACGGCGGTCATATCGGTGTCGATAAAGCCGGGGGCCACCGCGTTGACGGTGATGTTCCGCCCGGCCAGCTCCTTGGCCAGGGACTTGGTCATGCCGATGACGCCCGCCTTGCTGGCGGCGTAGTTGACCTGACCGGCATTGCCGCGGAGGCCCACCACGGAGCTCAGGGAGATGATGCGGCCGTGGCGCTGCTTCATCATGGGCCGGACGGCGGCCTTCATGCAGAGGAAGGTGCCCTTCAGGTTGGTGTCCACCACGGCGTCGAAGTCCTCCTCCTTGAGGAGCATGAGCAGGTTGTCCCGGGTGATGCCGGCGTTGTTGACCAGGATGTCGATGGCGCCGAACTGCTTCAGGGCGGCGTCGAACAGGGCCTTGACGGCGTCGGCGTCGGCCACGTTGCCCTGGACGGCCAGGGCCTGGACGCCAAGGGCCTGGCACTCGGCCACGGTCTGGTCGGCGGCGACGGTGTTGCCGGCAAAGGACAGGACGATATTGCAGCCCCGGCGGGCCAGCTCCAGGCACACGGCCTTGCCGATGCCCCGGCTGCCGCCGGTGACGATGGCGGTTTTTCCGGTGAGGCTCATCAGGATTCTCCTTTCAGGGCCGCGGTGAGGGCGTCCAGGTCGGCGCAGGTCTCCACGGCGAAGGTGCGGATGGCGGGGCAGGTCTTGCGGACGAAGCCGGAGAGCACCTTGCCCGGGCCGATCTCCACGATGGTGTCCACCCCAAGGGCCTCCATGCGGCGGATGGTGTCCTCCATGCGGACGGAGGACTGGACCTGCCGCTCCAGCAGGGCGGGGATGGTGTCGCCCTCACCCATCTCATGGCCCAGGCAGTTGAAGAGCACGGGAAAGGCCATGGGGCCGAACTCCACGGAGCGGAACCGCTCCGCCAGGGCGTCCCCGGCGGGCTTGAGGAGGGAGGTGTGGAAGGGGCCGCTGACCTTCAGGGGCAGGGCCCGCTTGGCGCCCAGCTCCTTGGCCAGGGCGGCGGCCTTCTCCACGGCGGCCTTCTCGCCGCCGATGACCAGCTGGCCGGGGCAGTTGTAGTTGGCAATCTCCACCACGCCCAGGCTGGCGGCCTGATCGCAGGCGGACTGGAGGGCGGCCACGTCCAGGCCCAGCACGGCCATCATGGCGCAGTCCATGCCCTGGGCGGCCTGGGTCATCGCCTTGCCCCGGAAGGCCACCAGGGACACCGCCTCAGGGGCGGAGAACACGCCGGCGGCGTGGAGGGCGGAGTACTCGCCCAGGCTGAGCCCGGCGGCATAGTCGGGCCTGATGCCCCGCTCATAGAGCAGGGCGGTGACGCCGGCGGCAAAGGCCACCATGGCGGGCTGGGTGTAGGCGGTCTGGTTGAGGACACCGGCGGCGTCGGTGAAGGAGACCTCCTTCAGGTCAAAGTCCACCTGCTCCGCCGCACTGTCCAGCACGGCGCGGAAGGCGGGGTAAGCTTCGTACAGGTCAGCGCCCATGCCGGGGTGCTGGCTGCCCTGTCCGGCATACAGAAAGGCCAGGCTCACAGGTCGTTCACCAGACCTTTCACGCACTTCTGGTAGTCGGCGTACAGCTCCTCCAGGATGGCCCGCACGGGGCGGATCTCGTGGAGCTGGCCGGCCACCTGGCCCGCCATCAGGCTGCCCATCTCGGTGTCGCCGTCAAAGACGGCCCGGCGCAGGGAGCCCAGGGTCAGCTTCTCGCGCTCGGCCAGGGGGATGTTCTCCTTCTCCATGCGGACATACTCCCGGGCCATCTTGTTCTTGAGCACCCGGACGGGGGCGCCGGTGGTGCGGCCGGTGACGATGGTGTCGGTGTCGGTGGCCTTGAGCAGGGCCTGCTTGTAGTTGGGGTGGATGGGGCACTCCTCGCTGACCAGCAGGCAGGTGCCGATCTGGACGCCGCAGGCGCCCAGGGCATAGGCGGCGGCCAGCTGGCGGCCGCTGGCGATGCCGCCGGCGGCGATGACGGGCACGTCCACCGCGTCCACCACCTGGGGCACCAGGGCCATGGTGGTCATCTCGCCCACGTGGCCGCCGCTCTCGGTGCCCTCGGCGATGACGGCGTCGATGCCGTACCGGGTGAGGCGCTTGGCCAGCACGGCGGCAGCCACCACGGGGATGACGATGATGCCCGCCTCTTTCCAGGCGGGGATGTACTTGCCGGGGTTGCCGGCGCCGGTGGTGACCACCTTCACGCCCTCCTCAATGACCACCTTGGCCATCTCGTCCACGGAGGGGTTCATCAGCATCAGGTTGACGCCGAAGGGCTTGTCGGTGAGGGCCTTGCAGCGGCGGATGTTCTCCCGCAGGCTGTCGGCGTTCATGCCGCCGGAGCCGATGAGGCCCAGGGCGCCGGCGTTGGATACGGCGGCGGCAAACTCGCCGGTGGCGATGTTGGCCATGCCGCCCTGAATAAAGGGAAACTCCGTTCCCAACAGTTCGTTGAGTTTCATAAAAATCCCCATTCCGCCGCGATGCGCGGCACAGATAGATATAAGATGTGTTTCGGCCCGGATCAGCGTGCCCCGTCCAGCTCCAGGATGGCGCCGCCCCAGGTCAGGCCGCCGCCGAATCCGGAGAGCAGAGCCCGCATGCCGGGCCTGAGGGCGCCCGAGGCGCACAGCTCGTGGAGGAGCAGCGGGATGCTGGCGGCGGAGGTGTTGCCGTACTTGGCGATGTTCTTGGGGCACTTCTCCGGGGGGAGGTGCAGGTTCTTCACCACACGGTCGATGATGCGCTCATTGGCCTGGTGGAGGACGAACAGATCGATGTCCTCGGCGGTCATGTGGGCCTGCTCCAGCACCTGGGTGATGCACTTGGGCACGGTCTCCACCGCGAACTTGAACACGGCGGTGCCCTCCATGTGGATGTACTGGGGCGCTCCGGTGCCCGAGCCGGGCACATAGAGGACCTTCTCGTCTCCCCGGGCCCCCACCACGGTGTGAAGCACAGGGCAGTCGGGCCCGGACCGGACCACGGCGGCCCCCGCGCCGTCGCCGAAGAGGATGCAGGTGGTGCGGTCGGTGAAGTCCATCAGGCGGGAAAAGACCTCGCCGCCCACCACCAGGCCGTACTTCCTGGGGCAGGCGTCCAGCAGGCACTGGGCGGTGTGCAGCCCGTAGAGGAAGCCGGAGCAGGCCGCGTTCAGGTCCATGCACAGGCAGTCCTCGGGCAGGCCCAGCTCACGCTGGAGCAGGCAGGAGAGGGCGGGGGTGATGAAGTCGGGGGAGATGGTGGCCACCAGGCACACCCCCAGGTCGGCGGGGGAGATGCCCGCCCGGTCCATGGCCTGGCGGGCGGCGTCGGTGCACAGGGAGAGCAGGGTCTCGTCGGTGCAGTAGCGCCGCTCCTTGATGCCGGTGCGGGTGGAGATCCACTCGTCGCTGGTCTCCACCATGGCGGCCATGTCGTCGTTGGTGACCACCTTGGCCGGCGCGGCGGCTCCGGTGCCGCAGAGTTTGATGCCGTTCATCCCCGATCCCTCCTTATGGCCTGGTTGCCCATGGCACGGAATTTCCTGTAGCGCTGCTTGGCCAGGGCGGAGCCGCTCAGCTTGAGCAGCGGGGCCAGATTCCGGCTGATGGCGGCGTCCACAGCGGTGAACACCGCGTCGGGGTCGGTGTGGGCCCCGCCCTCGGGCTCGTGGATGATCTCGTCGATGACGCCCAGCTCCTTCAGGTCGGCGGCGGTGAGCTTCATCACGTCGCAGGCCTCGCTGCTGCGGGAGGCGTCCTTCCACAGGATGGCGGCAAAGCCCTCGGGGGAGAGGACGGAGTACACCGCGTTCTCCAGCATGAGCACGCTGTTGCCCACGCCCAGAGCCAGGGCACCGCCGCTGCCGCCCTCGCCGGTGACCACCGAGATGACGGGCACCGTCAGGGCGGAGAGGATGGACAGGCACTTGGCGATGGCCTCCCCCTGGCCTCTGGCCTCGGCCTCCAGGCCGGGGTAGGCGCCGGGGGTGTCGATAAAGGTGATGACGGGGCGGCGGAACTTGTCCGCCTGCTCCATCAGCCGCTGGGCCTTCCGGTACCCCTCGGGGCTGGGCATGCCGAAGTTGAACTTCAGGTTCTCCTCCAGGGTGCGGCCCTTCCGGTGGCCGATGACGGTGACGGGCTGGCCGTGGTACAGGGCCACGCCGCCCAGAATGCTGGGGTCCTCGCCGAAGTGGCGGTCGCCCCGCAGCTCAAAGAAGTCGGTGAAAAGGGCGGAGATAAAGTCCGCCGTGCCCGGCCGCTGGGGGTTGCGGGCCAGGGCCACCCGCTGGGCGGGGGTAAGGGTCTGGTTCATCGGTCGCGGCCTCCCTTCGGGTCATGGAGCCGCAGCAGGCGGCTCAGCGTGGCGCGCAGTTCCTTCCGGGGCACCACCGCGTCCAGGAAGCCGTGGCTGAGCTGGTACTCCGCGCTCTGGAAGCCCTCGGGCACCGGCTGGCCGATGGTCTGCTCCACCACACGGGGACCGGCGAAGCCCACCAGGGCCCCGGGCTCGGCCAGCATGTAGTCGCCCAGGCTGGCGAAGCTGGCGGTGACGCCGCCGGTGGTGGGGTGGGTGAGCACGGAGATGTACAGCCCGCCGGCAGCGGAGAAGTGCTCCAGGGCGGCGGCGGTCTTGGCCATCTGCATCAGGGAGAGGATGCCCTCCTGCATCCGGGCCCCGCCGCTGGCGGAGAACAGGATGAGGGGCAGGCGGTTCTTCTCGGCGTACTCCACCAGGCGGGTGACCTTCTCGCCCACGGCGGCGCTCATGCTGCCCATGAAAAAGCGGCTGTCCAGCACGCCGACAGCCGTCCTGCGGCCGTCGATGCGGCCCGTGGCGGTGACCACGGCCTCACTCAGGCCGGTGCGCCGGCTCGCGTCGGCCAGCTTCCCGGCGTAGCCGGGGAAGGCCAGAGGGTCGGCGGAGGCCAGACGCTCATCCAGTTCCCGGAAGGTGCCCGGGTCCAGGATGAGGCTGAGCCGGTAGTAGGCGCTGACGGCGTGGTGATGGCCGCAGCGGGGGCAGACATAGAGGTTCTTGTGCAGCTCGCCCCTGGGCACCTCGGCCCCGCAGGCGGGGCAGGCCGGGGCGGGGGCGGAGCGGGGGCCGCCGCTGCGCAGGCTCTTGAGGGCCAGCAGCTTTTCGCGGCGGCGGGTAAATACGTTGCTCATTGCTTCTCCTCGCTTCCGCAGCGGCTCCAGGACAGGAGCGACTTGAGCTCACGGTCCAGGAAGCCGGTGGTGCAGCTTCCCCGGACAAAGTCCGGGTGGTACAGGATCTGATGGAGCAGCTCGGCGTTGGTGGCGTACCCCTCCACGATCAGCTCCTCCAGGGCCCGGCGCATCCGGCGGATGGCCTCCAGCCGGGTGGGGGCGTGGACGATGATCTTGGCGGCCAGGGAGTCGTAGAAGGGGGAGAGCTCGTAGCCGGTGTACAGGGCGGAGTCCACCCGCACGCCGCAGCCGCCGGGGAGATGGAGAAACTCCGTCTTGCCCGGGCAGGGGCGGAAGCCGTTGGCCGGGTCCTCGGCGTTGATGCGGCACTCGATGGCGTGGCCCTGGAGCTTCACGTCCTCCTGGGTCAGGGACAGGGGCAGGCCCGCGGCGATGCGGATCTGCTCCCGCACCAGGTCGGTGCCGGTGACCATCTCGGTGATGGGGTGCTCCACCTGAATCCGGGTGTTCATCTCAATGAAGTAGAAGTGACCCTCGCTGTCCAGCACGAACTCGATGGTGCCGGCGTTCTCGTAGCCCGCCGCCTTTGCGGCGGCCACGGCGGCGGCGCCCATCTGCTCCCGCAGCTCAGGGGTGAGGGCCTTGGAGGGGGCCTCCTCCAGCATCTTCTGGTTGCGGCGCTGGATGGAGCAGTCCCGGTCCCCCAGGTGGATCACGTTCCCATGGCGGTCGGCCAGGATCTGGAACTCGATGTGCCGGGGGTCCAGGATCAGCTTCTCCAGGTACATCTCGCCGCTGCCGAAGCAGGCCACCGACTCGGCCCGGGCCTCCTCAAAGAGGGAGACAAAACTCTCCGGGTCGTATACCCGGCGCATACCCCGGCCGCCGCCGCCGGCGGAGGCCTTGATGAGCACCGGGTAGCCGATGGAATCGGCCACGGCCTTGGCGGTCTGGGCGTCGGGCACCGGGCCGTCGGACCCGGGCACCACGGGCACCCCCGCCTTCTGCATCAGCGCCCGGGCGGAGGCCTTGTTGCCCATGGCCCGGATCACGTCGCCGGAGGGGCCAATGAAGGCGATGCCCTCTTCCTGGCAGGCGTCGGCAAAGGCGTCGTTTTCAGACAGGAAGCCGTAGCCCGGGTGGATGGCGTCGCAGCCCGCGGCCTTGGCCACGGTGAGGATGGCGTCCATGTTCAGGTAGCTGTCGGCCGCCTTGGCGGGGCCGACGCAGTAGGCGCTGCCGGCAAACTGGACGTGGAGGGCGTCCGCGTCGGCCTGGGAGTAGACCGCCACGGTATCGATGTCCATTTCCCGGCAGGCCCGCAGGACCCGGAGGGCGATCTCCCCCCGGTTGGCAATCAAAACCCGCTTGAACATGGCTCAGACCGCCTTATAGCGCAGCAGAGGGGCACCGAAGGAGACCAGGGCGCCGTCCTCCTGGAGCAGCGCCTCGATGACGCAGTCGCAGGGGGCGGTGACCTCGTTCATCATCTTCATGGCCTCCATCAGGCAGACCGTCTGCCCCTTCTTCACCTGGTCGCCCACGGACACAAAGGGGGCGGCGCCGGGGGAGGGGGAGGCGTAGTAGGTGCCCACCAGGGGGGCGGTGATGACGCTGCCCTCCTCCTCGGCGGGAGCGGCGGGCACGGCGGAGGCCGCGGGAGCCGCCGCCACAGGAGCGGCGGCGGGGGCGGGCCCGGCTGCCTTGCTCAGCTCCAGGGAGAAGTCTTTGCAGGTGAACTTCATGCTGACGGCCGCGCTGCCCTCAAAGCGGGCCATCAGCTCAAACACGTCCTGATTGCTCATGGGCCGTGCCTCAGGCCTTGTGGGACTCGATGTAGGCCATCAGATCGCCCACGGTCTTCATGTTGGGCAGGTCCTCGTCCTCGATGGTCACGCCGGAGGCCTCCTCCAGAGCCATGGACAGCTCCACGGCGGCCAGAGAGTCGGCGCCCAGGTCCTCGGACAGGGAGGCCTCCATGGTCACGTCCTCGGCATCACAGCTCAGGGTCTCCACAATGATATCGCGCATTTCTTCGAAAGTCATGATAACGTACTCCTCATTATTTTATTCAATTATTTTAATTAAAAATTTTTAAGTAAAATAATTTAAGCGTTATTGTAGCGGGGGCAAGGGCATCTGTCAAGTGTTTTTTTACCAAAAAATAGGGCCGCTTGCGCCGGAGGCCGGACTGTGCTAGGATAGAGAGTACAGTCCGGAAGCACAAAAAACGGGATAAAACCCAGATATACCGGCACAAAGTGAGGAAAAAACCATGTGTTGTGGAAATTGCTATATCGTGGGCGCGGGAGAACGGATCGATTTTCTGCCCGCGCCGGAGCAAGGGGATCTGCTCATCGCGGCGGACGGCGGCTACGCCTGGCTGCGGGAGAATGGGCTGGAGCCCGACCTGGTGGTGGGGGACTTTGACTCCATGGACGAGCCCGCCGGCGCGGCCCATCTGGTGCGCCTGCCCAGGGTGAAGGACGACACCGACACCATGGCCGCCGTCCGGCTGGGCCAGGCGCGGGGCTACCGCCGGTTCCACATCTTCGGCGGCACCGGGGGACGATTTGACCACACCCTGGCCAATTTGCAGCTGCTGGCCTGGCTCTCCCGCCGTGGGGAGCAGGGGTGGCTGTACGGGCCCGACTGGACCGCCACGGCCGTCACCGGCGGGGCAGTGGAGTTCGGCCCGGAGCACCGGGGCATGATCTCCGTGTTTGCCCACTCGGACATGGTCCGGGGCGTGACCATCCAGGGGCTGAAGTACACCCTGTCCGGGGCGGAGCTGGACAACGGCTTCTCCCTGGGGGTGAGCAACGAATTTACAGGCGTCCCTTCCCGGGTATCGGCGGAGGAGGGCACCCTGCTGGTGGTGTGGGAGCGCTGAGACCCGCTCCTCTTAAATACTTGACATATGTCAGAAACAGAGTATAATATCTGACATAAGTCAGAAACGGAGGGAGAACAGATGCCCAGACCACAGAAGTGCAGGCGGGTGTGCCAGCTGCCCGGCTGGGCGGGCTTTGCCCCGGTGGGAGAGCAGCCCGGGCCGGAGGAGCCGGTGGTGCTGACAGTGGACGAGTTTGAGGTCATCCGCCTGCTGGACCTGGAGGGCCTGACCCAGGAGGCCTGCGCGGAGCAGATGGAGATCGCCCGCACCACGGTCACCGGCATCTGTGACAGCGCCCGCCGCAAGCTGGCCGACGCTCTGGTCAACGGGAAGCGGCTGGTCATCGCTGGGGGGAATTACCGCCTGTGCGACGGGCCGGGCTGCTGCCACCGCCGGGGCGGCTGCCGGAAAAAACAGTGTTTTGGAGGAGAAAACAGATGAAAATCGCAGTCACTTACGAGAATGGACAGGTTTTTCAGCACTTCGGCCACAGCGAGCAGTTTAAGGTGTACAATGTG
Source organism: uncultured Pseudoflavonifractor sp. (assembly GCF_944387275.1). Classification (GTDB taxonomy): domain Bacteria; phylum Bacillota; class Clostridia; order Oscillospirales; family Oscillospiraceae; genus Pseudoflavonifractor; species Pseudoflavonifractor intestinihominis. Next base: position 95,964 of record NZ_CALXEG010000004.1, on the reverse strand, counting down.
GACAACGGCGCGGTGACCTCTTCCGCCGTGGAGCCCACCAACGGCAGCGGCCACGGGGCCCTGGCCGGATTCCTGGTCGGGCTGGGCGTGGACACCCTGATCTGCGGCGGCATCGGCGGCGGCGCCATCGCGGCCCTGGGCGAGGCGGGCATCACCGTCTACGGCGGCGTGTCCGGCGACGCCGACGGGGCGGTGGAGGCCCTGCTGGCGGGCAATCTGGCCCGCAACGCCGAGCCCACCTGCCACCACCACGACCACGGCCACCACGACTGCCACAGCCACGACCACACCTGCGGCGGCCACTGCGGCGGCTGAGCCCATCGGAAAACAGAGACAGCGGACCGTCTTCCGGCGGTCCGCTGTTTTTGTCCCTCCGGCGTTCCGGCGTGGGTTTTGGGCCCGGGACGGCGGAGATTTTTCCCGTGGGAAAAAATTCTAAGTGTACTTGTGTAAAAGACAAAAGAGAGATATAATCTGTTGGTGTCGCTTTTATTGTGAGGAGGGAGCCTGTGGCAAAGACCATGGAGCCAATGACCAGCGGCGCGATCTGGAAGCGGATGATCCTGTTTGCGCTGCCGCTGATGCTGGGAAATCTATTTCAACAGATGTATAATACCGTGGATTCGCTGATCGTGGGCAATTTTGTGGGGAGCAGCGCCCTGGCGGCGGTCAGCTCGTCGGGCAGCCTGATCTCCATGCTCATCGGTCTGCTGAGCGGTATTTCTTCCGGCGCAGGTGTGATCGTGGCCCGGCATTTCGGCGCCGGAGACAAGGAGGGGCTGCACCGTACCGTCCACACCATCGTGGCCTTCGGCCTGGTGGCGGGCGTGGTGATGACCGCCGTGGGCGTACTGCTCTCCTCCCAGATCCTGGTGTGGATGGGCACGCCGGAGAGCGTGATGGTGGAGTCCGTGGCATACCTGCGGATCTACTTCTGCGGTTCGCTGCCCTTTATGATGTACAATGTGTTTGTAGGCATTTTGCAGGCCGTGGGGGACGGACGCCACCCGCTGTACTACCTGATCGCCTCCTCCATCATCAACCTGTGCCTGGACCTGGTGTTCATCGAGGGGTTTAATGCCGGCGTGGGCGGCGCGGCCCTGGCCACGGTGATCTCCCAGGTGGTGAGCGCCCTGCTGTGCCTGATCCAGCTGATGCGCACAAAGGAGAGCTACCGGGTGGAGCTGAAGGCCATCCGGTTCCAGAAGGACATCCTGTGGCAGGTCATCCGGGTGGGCCTGCCCTCCGGCGTGCAGAACTCCATCATCGCCTTTGCCAATGTGATTGTCCAGTCCAACGTCAATGCCTTCGGAGAGATGGCCATGGCCGGCTACGGCGCCTACACCAAGGTGGAGGGCTTCGGCTTCCTGCCCATCAACAGCTTTACCCTGGCGCTGACCACCTTTGTGGGCCAGAACCTGGGCGCCATGGAGTATGAGCGGACGCGGAAGGGCGCCCGGTTCGGCATTCTGATGACCGTCACCCTGGCGGAGGCCATCGGTGTGCTGGTGTTTATCTTTGCCCCCCAGCTCATCGCCCTCTTCGACCCCACGCCGGAGGTGGTGGCATTCGGCATCGGCAAGGCAAGAACTGCCGCGCTGTTCTACTGCCTGCTGGCATTTGCCCACTCGGTGGCCGCCGTGCTGCGGGGCGCGGGACGGGCCGTGATCCCCATGGCCATTATGATCGCCATCTGGTGCGTGGTGCGGGTGACCTTCCTGTCCATCACCATCCCCCTGACCCACAGCATCCAGATGGTCTACTGGGTCTACCCCCTCACCTGGGGCATCAGCTGCATCCTGTTCTTCCTGTACTACAAGAAGGCGGACTGGATGAGTGCGCGGATGTAACCGAAGATAAGAAAAAAGGGCTGGAGCGCACTGCGCTCCAGCCCTTCGCATATTGACGGCGGTCAGTCCCCGTCGGAGCCGGTGAGCTGGTCTCCGCACCAGGGACAGAAGGGGTGGCTGCTCCCGGAGAGAAAGCCCAGAAAATGATGGCAGAAGGGACAGCGCAGCTTGACCAGCCCCAGAATGAAGCTGCCGATGCAGAGAAGCAGCCCCAGCGCGGACAGGGGAGCAAGGGCGCCGTCCTGGTAGGCGGACGCGCCGAAGATGAGGGCCCCGGCCAGAAAGACCCCGCTCACAATCCAGTCCCAATGTCGCAGCTTCAGACGCTTCACGGCAGATGCCTCCCGGTTCCATGAGATATGGATAGTCTAGCAGGAAACGGCAGGGAATGGGGGTAGGGCAGGTAAAAACTGTGTAAAGATCTGGAAAAGCGGGGACGATTGAAGGGGCAGGGAAAAGATGGTATAATAGAGACTGCTGAATTCGGATTCCGCTCCAGACGGGAAAAATTTTTTGTCATGCGCAATAAAAGCCCCGTCTGCTCCGTTATTCCTATGAGAGGGGAAGAAAGTATGCTGCTGTTTGGCCTGTCTGCAATCGAGCAGGAGCTCCGCCCGGCCAGAGCGCCCGCGCTGGAAGACAGCTTAATCGTAAGGATCGCCCGGGGAGAGACGCAGGCCTTCTCCGAGCTGTATCTCCGCGCCCACAAGGCGGTCTACGGCTTCGCGCTGTCCATTGTGAAGAACCAGCACGACGCGGAGGACGTGATGCAGGACACCTTTTTAAAGGTGGACGCCGCCGCCGGGAGCTACCAGCCCAAGGGCAAGCCCATGGCCTGGGTGCTCACCATCGCCCGGAACCTGGCGCTGGAGAAGCTGCGGGAGCGGCGGGACGTGCCCCTGGAGCAGGAGGAGGACTGGCATCTGTGGGCCAGCGTGGACCCCACCCGGGCCCAGGAGGACAAACTGGCCCTGGAGGCGGCCATGAAGTGCCTGGGGAACGAGGAGCGGCAGGTGGTCACCCTTCATGCCCTGAGCGGCCTGAAGCACCGGGAGATCGCGTCCCTGCTGGATATGCCCCTGGCCACGGTGCTCTCCAAGTACCGCAGGGCCCTGATCAAACTGAGAGATTATCTGGAGGAGCGTGAGGCGACATGAAGGAACAGGATGCGGAGGCCCGTCTGGCCCGCGCCATGGAGGATGCAGCCCCCAACCGCCTGGACGAGCTTCTGGAGGTGCGGGAGGAGGCCAGGCGACAGGAGAAGATCGTGGACATCAGCGCTCCGCCCAAGAAAAAGCGGCGGCGGTGGCAGAATTTCGCGGCGGCGGTGGCGGCGGCCCTGGTGCTGGTCATCGGCGGCGGCGGCTTTTTCGGCTGGCGGTACGCCAATGCCCCCGACTCCCTGGTGGGCATCGACGTCAACCCCAGCGTGCAGCTGTCAGTGAGCCGGAACGAGAAGGTGCTCAGCTGCGAGGCCCTGAACGCCGACGGCACGGAGATCATCGGCGACATGGACCTGCGGGGCGCCCAGCTCAACGTGGCGGTGAACGCCCTCATCGGCTCCATGGTGCAGCAGGGCTACATTGACGATCTGAAGAACTCGGTGCTCATCACCGTGGAGAACAGGGACGCGGCCAAGGCCCAGGCCCTCCAGGAGAGCCTGATGGCGGATGTGAACGGGCTGCTGGCCGGGGAATCGGTGGACGCCTCGGTGCTGGGCCAGACCATCACCAGCCGGGACCAGACCCTGGCCAGCCAGGCGGAGACCTACGGCATCTCCGAGGGCAAGGCGGCGCTGATCCAGCGGATTCTGGACACCGACCCCACACTGACCTTTGAATCCCTGTCCGGGCTGTCGGTCAACGACCTGAGCCTGCTGCTCCAGGCCAAGCAGGCGGACACCAGCGGCCTCACCGTCACCGGCCAGGCCAGCGACAAGGCCTACATCGGCCTGGACAAGGCCACCGAGATCGCCCTGGCCCAGCTCCCGGGGGCCACCCTGAAGGAGATCGAGTTCGAGTACGACGACGGCATGGTCTATGAGGCGGAGCTGCTGAAGGACGGCTATGAGTACGACGTGGAGATCGACGCCCTCACCGGCGCGGTGGTCAAGTGGGACTACGAGCGGGACGACCACTGGAGCGGCAGCGTGGGGCAGCCCCAGACGCCCCCCCAGCAGGGGACGGTCTCTCCCCAGCCCTCCCAGAGCCAGCAGGCGACCTCAACCCCCCAGCCGAGCCAGACGGCCCTGATCACCGAGCAGCAGGCCAGAGACCTGGTGCTGGCCCAGATCCCCGGAGCTGCCATTGTAGAGTTCGAGCGGGACACCGACGACGGCCGGACGGTCTACAAGGGCGAGGCGGTGCTGAATGGCCGGGAGTACGAGTTCGAGATCGACGCCGCCACGGGCAGCTTCCTGGAGTGGGACGCCGACGACGTGGACGAGGGCTGGAACCAGGGGAACAGCACCTCCGCCGGCCAGACAGCGCTGGACGAGGAGGGGGCCCGCGCCCTGGTGCTGGCCCGAATCCCTGGGGCCACCATCGTGGAGTTCGAGCGGGAAACCGACGACGGCCGGGTCTACTACGAGGGCGAGGCGGTGCTGGACGGCCGGAAGTATGAGTTCGAGATTGACGCCACCGCCGGCGAGATCATCCAGTGGGACGCGGACAACCGCTGATCTTCCATAAAAAACGGGGTGCGGGCTGCTGACAGCGGCCCGCACCCCGTTCCGTTCAGATAAAAAGCTCAGCGGTGGAACACCTTTAAATCCGGTCCGCCTGTCCCCGGGACGATGGGCCTGGCCCGGTCCTTGCCGTGCTTTTCCTTCCCCTGGAGCTCCGGCACGGGCGGCTGGTCGTTGCGGGGCTGGGTGTGGGTCCGCTCCGGGCGGGACATTCCCTGTTTGGCCATGAGAGCACCTCCTCTGCATTTTCCCATAGTATGGCCCGGCGGCGGGAAAACATGTGGGGAAAAGAGAAAACGGTCCTCGCTCCGCGTTGCGGAGAGAGGACCGTTTTGCTGTGATTTTAGTTGCCGCTGACGTAGGAGTTGATCTCCTTGGCGGCCCAGGTGCCGCTGGCCATGGCCAGGCCCAGGGCGGCGCCCTCGTTGGAGTAGTAGGGGGTGGTGTACATGCTGCCTGCGTCCACGCCGGCCACATACAGACCGGGGATGGGCTCGTTGTCGGCGGTGAGAGCCCGCAGGTGGCTGTCCACCTTCACGCCGCCCAGGGTGCCCCAGGCGCTGGGCTCGTACTCAAAGACGTAGAAGGGGCCCTCGCTGACCGGGGTGAGGAACACGGGGTCCTTGTAGAACTGGGTGTCCTTGCCGGCCTCGCACATGGCGTTGTACTCGGCCACAGTCTCGGGCAGATTCTCCAGACCGGTGATCTCGGCCAGCTCCTCGATGGTGTCGGCCTTCCAGGCCCAACCCTGGTCAATGGCCTCCTGGAGCTGGGCCTCGTTCTGGTCCAGCAGCTTGCCGTCCAGGGTCATCTTGCCCACGTACCAGTTCTCGGGGCTGCCCAGGTAGCTGTAGATGCCCTCCTCGCGGCAGGCGTCAAAGTAGGCCTGGTCGATGACGGAGTAGTACAGGCCCTCCCGCAGGGTGGCCTCGCCGCCCTCGGACAGAGCCATGGTGGCGATGACCTCCTCGTTGAAGAAGCGCTCGCCCTCACGGTTGACCATCAGGCCGCCGTACACGGCGTAGCTGAAGTTCTGGTTGGCGCCGAAGCTCCAGCCGCCGCCCTTGTGGTTGGAACCGGCGAACTCGTTGGCGATGATGGACCAGTTGCGGTCCAGGGTGCCGCCGGCGTCCACCACCATATTGATGCCGGCGCCGTCGGACAGGGTGTTGCCCAGGGGGTTGACGGTCACGTTGCCGAAGTGCTCGTGGATCATGTCCTCATTGCCCAGGTAGCCGCCGGTGCACACCAGCACGGCCTTGGCCCGGACCTCTACGGTGACGCCGCCGGGCTGGCTGGCCCGCACGCCCACGGCAGCGCCGTTGTCCATGATGACCTCCTCGCCGGTGGTCTCCAGCAGGAACTGGCCGCCCAGGGACTCCACCTCTTCCTTCATGGGGGCGAAGCGGGCCTCGCCGCTCTCGTCAAAGCCGTGGCGGGCGCGGAAGCCGGCGCCGTAGTTGTCGGGCCGCAGGTACATGCCCACGCCGACTTCCACCATGGTGTTGATGGTCTCGCCGGACACGGACAGCACGTTGCGCAGCAGGGCGGCGTTGGACAGGGAGTGGCTGTAATTGTACATGTAGTTGAACAGGGTCTCCACGGAGACCTCCTGGCCCTCCTGCTCCTGGATCACGGTCTCGCAGGCGCTGGGGCCGCCGGCCACGGCGCCGTTGGACGCGCCGATGGTGGCGCCCTTCTCCAGGACGATGACCTTCAGGCCGGACTGGGCGGCCTCCACAGCGGCGTTCATGCCCGCCGCGCCGGCGCCCACGATGACCACGTCGGCCTCATAGCTGAGGGTCTCGCCGGAGCCCTCATTCTCAACAGGGGTCTGGAGGGCGGCCACGTCGCCGCCGGCCTGGGTGACGCAGTCGGCCACGGCGGTCAGGATGGCCTCGCTGGTGATGGTGGCGCCGGCCACGGTGTCAACGGCCAGGGTCTGGCCCTCCACCACGGCGGAGGGGATGCGCTCCAGGGCGGGGTCGGCGATGCCCTCGGTCTCGCTCTGCTCGGTGACGGTGACGCTCTCGATGGCGGTGTCGCTGAACACCACCTCCACGGTCACATCGCCGTTCTTGCCAGCGGCGGTGCCGGTGTAGGTGCCGGCGGTGTAGGATGCGCCGGCGGCAGGGGTGTTCTCCGGGCTGGCGGAGACGCTGGGGGAGGGGGAGCTGCTCTCTCCGGTCTGGGAGGGAGTGCAGGCGGCCAGGGACAGGACCATGGCGCCGCCCAGCAGCAGGCTGATGAGCTTTTTGGAATGCATTGCTTCTTTCTCTCCTCTTTCTTCACGAAATAATTTGTGAAGTTCTTAACAGAAGAGAGTATAAAGCTGGGTGTAACACCCAAGTCAAGAGGGGGAACGAAAAAAATTTAACAATCTCCTAACAATTTTCCGCCGACACTGGCAGGTAGATCATCCGGTAGGCGGTGCGCTGTCCCCCCTCCACAGAGGTGACGGGCACCTGGCAGACAATGTCGTCCTCCAGGGCCATGCTGTTTCCGGCCAGGAAGCGGCCCAAGGGGGCGAAGGCCTCCCGGCACACCAGAGAGGCGGCGGAGTGAGCTTCGGACAGCCGGAGACAGGGACGGGGCGGGAAATAGCGCATTTCCTCCAGCGGCCAGCCCGCCGACCGGTCCTCCCGGATGGCCAGGCCCCACTGGAATCGGAACTCCTGCCCCTGGGCGAAGGAGTTCCGGTCGATCACCAGCAGCCGCTCGCTGTAGGGCAGTTCCTCCAGCAGGCGGCGGGCCAGGGCCTTCTGCCGCTCGGTCTGATGGAACTCCTCCTGGGCGGACTGGGCCAGAAAGTAGTATCCGGGGCGCATACAGGAGACGGGAGCGGAGGGAGCGGAGACGCCCTCCAGCAGGGCGGCGTACTCCTCCACCGCCGGGATCAGCCGCTCCAGCCGGGCCAGCTCTTCCCGCAGGCCCGCGATCCGCTCTCCCAGGGCGGCGTGGAGCTGGGTCAGGGAGGCGCCGCTGAGCAGCGCGCTGGTCTGGCGGACGGAAAAGCCCATGTTCCGCAGAGTCATGGAGCTGACCACCCGGCCGCCGTCGTAGATATCGTAGTACCGGTAGCGGGACTGGGGGTCCCGGCGGGGCTCCAGCAGGCCGTGCTCCTCGTACAGCTTCAGCAGGTCGGCGGACACCCCCATCTCCTTTGCCAGACTGCTCACCTTATACTTCTTCATGCTGTCTACCTTTCCAATCTCCTGTTGCAAGCTTTTTCTGTCACAAATATTCTATCATACGGGACAGGGCGCGGACAAGATGCCTGAGGAGGAGAAAAGGCGGCGTTGGGGGGGAAACAGCGCCTTAAGGGGCGCGCTGCCGGGTGACGCCGCTGTCTGATATGCCGGTGCCCGGCGGAAGAGGGCCTGAGAGAGACGGTCAGAGCGCCAGGAACAGCCGGGCGGCGGCGAAGCCCAGAAGGGCGCAGCCGGGAAAGGTGAGCAGCCAGGCCAGAGCCATGGCCAGGACGGGACTGGGCTCTCCGCCCCGTCCCGCCCCCAGGATGGCGGCGGTCTTGACATGGGTGGTGGACACGGGCAGGCCCAGCAGGGTGCACAGCAGCAGGCACAGCCCGCCGCCCAGGTCGGCGGCCAGGCCGGTTTGGGGCGTAAGGGGCGCTGCACGGCCCAGGGCCGCCACGATCCGCTTTCCGCCCAGAGCAGTGCCCAGGGCCATGACGCCTCCGCAGAGAAGGGCCAGCCACAGGGGAAGGGGGAAGGTGTCCCAGTCCTGTCTCCCCTGGGCCAGGGCGGCCCCCAGGAGAAAGACGCCCATAAACTTCTGCCCGTCCTGGGCACCGTGGAGAAAGGCCATGGCTCCGGCGGCCAGAATCTGGCCCCGGGCCAGGCGGGCGGGCGGGATCTTTATGGGCTCCATCCACCGGGCCGCCCCCCTTCCCAGCGCGGCCCCCAGGGCCACCGACAGGACCAGCCCCGCCGTTACCCGCAGCCAGGGCCCGGAGCGCAGGTTGGACAGTCCGCCGGGCAGGGCCGCCGCCGCCCCTGACAGCCCGGCCACCAGGGCGTGGCTCTCGCTGGTGGGGATGCCGAACCGCCACGCCAGCACCGCCCAGCACACGATGGCCGTCATGGCGGCGCACAGGGCGGCCAGGGCCGTCGAGGCGCTCCGGCCAAAATCGGCGAGGGTAAAGACCGTCTCCAGGACCGCCCCGCCGGCGGCGGCCGCCCACAGGCTGCCCAGCAGGTTGCAGGCTGCCGCCAGCCATGCGGCCCGGCGGAAGGGCAGCACCCCGGACACCACCGCCGAGGCGATGGCGTTGGGCGCGTCGGTCCAGCCGTTGACTAGGATGACGGCCAGCAGCAGGAGCGCGGTGCCCGCCAGGGCGGGGCTGGCGGCGGCGTGGCGGAGAAACTCGGACAAGGACAGGGGCATGGACCCACCTCCCGGTATGCTATGGGAAAGTGTACGGCCCTGTCCGGGAAAATAGCACCTGTTTGCCGGAAGACCGAGGGAAAATTCTCCAAAACACCGCCGCATGGCGGCGCGGAGACTTGTCCATTCCTACGAAATGAAAAAAACGCTTACGAGGCGAAGAAAACTGCGCTATAATCGAAGCAATGAATGGTAGTCGCAGTGAGCGGAAGCAGCGAGACGAAAGTTTCGCTGCTTCTTTTTTTGCACTGCCGGTCAAAACAAGCCCGTATGTTATATGAGGAGGAGCAAAGCATGCCCAAAACCAAGTTTCAGAACGTGATTTTCACCATCATCATGGCCGTCATCATGGTCTATGGAATGATCGTCTACAATGTGGCCCTGAATACCGGCGGCGTCACCAACGCCACCTTTGTCATGGCCCTCCACGAGCTGCCCATCATGGCGCCCATCGCCTTTGTGCTGGAGTTCTTTGTGGTGGAGAAGCTGGCCACCCGGCTGGCCTTCAGCTTCATGCGTCCCACTGACCGCCCCCAGTTCATCACCTACGCCATCTCCGTTATGATCGTGTGCATCATGTGCCCCGTCATGAGCCTGATCGCCACCCTGCTCTTCAAGGAGCCCAGCTTCGGCACCTGGATCCACACCTTCGGCTGCAATATGCCCATGGCCATGTTCTGGCAGATGCTCTACTGCGGCCCTCTGACCCGGCTGATCTTCCGGACCCTGTTCCGCAAGCAGCTGGCCGAGGCCAAGTGATATTCCGTTAAAAGACGAAGGCCCGCGCCGTCCATGGACGGCGCGGGCCTTTGCCGCTGTATATCCGGGAAAAGAGAACTCCCGGCTTTGCCGGGGGTGGCTGACTTCAGGCGTGCTTTGTCCGTCAGGAGAAGGGGATCAGCTCCATGGCCAGGAAGCCGAAGAACCAGGCGAAGACGGCCGTGATCACCAGGCACAGGGCCAGCAGGCCGTACTGGACCAGGCGGCGGCTGACGTACTTCTCCAGGGTCTCCAGGTATTTGGAGATGACGAAGACGTTGACGGCAAAAAACACCACGAACCAAAAGCTGCGGCGGAAGGAGATGATGGCCGAGGCCAGCAGGTACTGGCTGACCATATAGCAGAAGCTCTCGATGACAACGGTGAGGACGGCGCCCAGATTTTTCTTTTCCATACTCTCTTGATACTCCAGACTTGGGCCGCATGGGCGGCTCTTTTTTTACAGCACCCGGCCCAGGTAGCGCCCGGCGCAGGCGTTGGCGGCGGCGGCCTCCTCGGCCTCGTCCACGGTGACCAGCTGGCCGTTCTGCACCACGGCCCTGCCGTTGACCACCGTGTAGTCCACCGCGCCCTTCAGGCCCACGGTGGCCAGCATGGACCTGGGGTCCAGCTGGGCGGCCACCAGCTCGATCCGGTCCAGGCTCACCAGGAACAGGTCGGCGGCCATGCCGGTGGCCAGACAGCCGATGTCGTCCCGGCCCAGCAGGGCGGCGGAGCCCCGGGTGGCCAGCTTGAGGATGTCGTACCCGGTGGGGGCCGCCTGGCTGTAGGTCAGCCGCTGGAGCAGGTAGGCCACCCGCATCTCCTCCAGCAGGTTGGAGCCGTCGTTGGAGGCGGAGCCGTCCACCGCCAGACCGGCAGGGACACCCATGTCCAGCATCTCGTGAAGGCGGCATACGCCGGAGGAGAGCTTCATGTTGGAGATGGGGCAGTGGGCCACGCCGGTGCCCGTCTCGGCCAGGAGACGGAGCTCGTCGTCGTTGAAGTGGATGCCATGGGCGTACCACACGTCGCTGCCCACCCAGCCCAGGGACTCCATGTAGGCCAGGGGGCGCATGCCGAACTTCTCCAGGGTGAACTTCTCCTCGTCCTTTGTCTCGGCCAGGTGGGTGTGGAGCCGGACCCCCAGGCTGCGGGCCAGTTTGGCGCTCTCACGCAGCAGGTCGCCGGTCACCGAGAAGGGGGAGCAGGGGGCCAGGGCCACCCGGTGCATGGCATACCGGCTGCCGTCGTGCCACACCTTCACCAGCCGCTCCGAGTCGGCCAGGATGGCGTCGATGGACTGGACCACGCTGTCGGGCGGCAGGCCGCCGTCCTTTTTGGACAGGTCCATGGAGCCCCGGGAGGCGTGGAACCGCATGCCCAGGGTGTCCGCCGCCCGGAACTGGGCGGCGATCAGGTCGCCGGCCCGGTTGGGGAACACATAGTGGTGGTCAAAGCAGGTGGTGCAGCCGTTTTTCAGCAGCTCCCCCATGCCGGTGAGGGAGGAATGGTACACCACCTCCTCGTCCAGGTTCTTCCAGACCTCATACAGCGTCACCAGCCAGGGGAACAGCTCCATCCGCTGGACCTCAGGCAGGTTGCGGGAGAAGATCTGGTACAGGTGGTGGTGGGTGTTGATGAGGCCGGGATAGACCGCCATGCGGGAGGCGTCGATGGTGGACTCAGCGTGGCACAGGTTGGGCCCGATGTACTCCACCACACCGTCCCGGATAAAGAGGTTGACCTTCTCGTAAAGGGTGTCGCGGTCGTCGCAGGAGACAATGTAGCGCGCGTTGCGGATGAGCAGAGTGGACATGGAGCGGCGCCCCCTTCCTGATGATCGATGCCGGGAGATTTTTCCTCCTACTATCATATCATGGGGCGGCGGGGAAGGCAAGCGGAGAGGGCCGGTCAGGCCAGAATCTGGGGCAGGAGCGCGGCGGTGTCCGGGTAGGAGAGGACGGCCTTGTCGATGTCCAGGCTGCGGGAGAGCTGGAGCTTCTTGCGGATGCTGCCGGCGTCGTCAAAGAGGACGAAGTGGGCGCCGGTCTTGGGGGACATGTAGGTGAAGTAGTGGGCGCACAGCTCGTTGGAGAAGAACACCGACGGGCTCAGTTCCTCCATCTTTTTGTCCAGCTCCTCCCTGGACATGGGCACGCCCTGGCCGGTGGGGGAGGGCAGGAAGAAGTCCTGCCGCACCAGCTCCACGTCCAGGGCCACCCGCCCGGCGCCGTACGCCTCCACCGCCTCGGCCAGCCGCTGGCGGAGGGAGCCGCCCGACAGGGCGGTGGGGATGAGTACCCGGGCCGTGTCGGAGCAGCGGGCGTAGGCCTCGGGGACGTACAGGGGCCAGTCCCGCTTGTGCATCAGGTCTCCCAGTTGGGAGACGATCTGTCCCAGCACCGTGAGGGGCCGGGGGTGGAAGGCGCAGATGACCCCGTCAAAGCCCCTGGCGGCGCACTCACGCATGACCTCATGGCAGAAGGGCAGAGCCTGGCCCAGGCCGTCAAAGCCCGCGTCATCGATGACCATCAGTCCGCCCCGGACCGCCACCGGCATGTTGGCCCGGAACAGGTGGGGGCCGCCGCCTATCCGGTAGGCCGTGTGGGCCAGAGGCAGCCCCAGCCGGGAGGCGGCGCGGCTGTCGGCGGGCGGAACGGTGAGAATCAGTTGGGTTTTGGAACGCATAATGGATGGTACCCCCTTGTCCATGTTTTGCCGAAATGCTATAATGCAATCTATGCGGGCATGCTAAGGCTTAGAAGCAGAACAGATGAGGTGAACGGTTTGCCTTTTTCCCTGATACCCGACCGGGTATATCCCAGCATTTACGACATCGACCCCGCCGTCCTCAAAGAGGCGGGGATCACCCTGCTCCTGGCGGATCTGGACAACACCCTGGCAAAGTACGGCCAGCCGGAGCCGGACCAGCCCCTGCGGGACTGGAAGGACAGGCTGGAGGCGGCGGGGGTGGAGCTCTACCTCCTGTCCAACAGCCGCAAGCCCACCCGGGCCAGCCATTTCGCCCAGGCGCTGGGCATCCCCTACCAGGGCCACTCGGGCAAGCCGGGTACGGCGGGCTACTTCCGGGCCATGGAGCGCATGGGCCGCAGGCCGGAGCAGACCGCCATGGTGGGGGACCAGATCTTTACCGATATCCTGGGGGCCAGGCGGTCCGGCGTGAAGGCGCTGATGGTGGAGCCCATCGAGCTGGCGGGCAACCCGGGGCGCTACCTCCGCTACGCGGTGGAGGAGCCCTTCCGGCTTCTGGGAAGACGAAACAACAGGAGAGCATTATGAGCGCAAAATTCGGACCCGCGGGCAACGCGGAATCATTTCCCTATAAATCCTCGGTGGACGCCCCCCGCTGGCTCAGCGGCCTGGGGCTGGACGCCTACGAGTACCAGTGCGGCAAGGGGGTCAACGTGGGGGAGGACACGGCCCGGAAGCTGGGCGCCGCCGCGGCGGCCAGCGGCGTAGCGCTGTCCCTCCACGCGCCCTACTTCATCAACCTGGCAAACCCCGACCCGGAGAGCCTGAAAAAGGCCACGGGCTATATCATCGCCGCCTGCCGGGCGGCGGACTGGATGGGGGCTGTCCGGGTGGTCATCCACTCCGGGGCGCTGATGAAGCGCACCCGCCGTCAGGCCCAGGACATCGCCCTGAACTCCCTGCGGGAGATCGTCTCCGCCGTGGACGGCGAGGGCTTTGGCCATATCACCCTCTGCCCCGAGACCATGGGCAAAATCAACCAGCTGGGGGACCTGGACGAGGTGCTGGAGCTGTGCACTCTGGACGAGCGGCTCACCCCCTGCATCGACTTCGGCCACCTGTACGCCCGCACCCTGGGGGAGCTGGAGGGCCATGAGGCCTGTGTCCGCATGCTGGACCGGGTGGCGGAGGTACTGGGGGAGGAGCGGGCCTCCCGCTTCCACAGCCACTTCTCCAAGATCCAGTTCACCCCCAATGGCGGCGAGAAGATGCACCTGACCTTTGATCAGGACGAGTTCGGTCCCGACCCGGAACCCCTGATGGCCGAGATCGCCCGCCGGGGCTGGAGCCCCACCTTTATCTGCGAATCGGCCGGAACACAGGCTGAGGATGCGGTGACTATGAAAAAGCTGTATCAGGCGGCGCTGTAACGCCGCCGTACGGACGGCTTCTCGATGAGAAATCAGCCGTCAACTTATAAAGAAGGAAGTAGATTACAATGAACCATCTGAAACAGATCGGGGCCAAGCTGCCCGAGTACGGAATCGACGCCATGCTGCTCTCCAGCGCCCCCGGCGAGTTCTACGGCGTGGGCTTCCACGGCGAGGGCTATGTGGTGGTGACCGCCGGCGAGTGCCGCTACTTCACCGACTCCCGCTACATCGAGGCGGCGGAGAAGACCGTCACCGGCGCGGCCATCACCATGACCGACCGGAACCGGAGCTATCCTACCCTGCTCCAGCAGGCCATCGACGATCTGGGCATCCGCAAGCTGGGCTTTGAGGACCGCTACATGACCGTGGCCCAGTACAACTACCTGAACAACGCCCTGCAGGTGGAGCTGGTGCCCGCTCAGGGCCTGGTCAACGACCTGCGGGCCGCCAAGGACCAGGAGGAGCTGGACGCCATGGTCAAGGCCCAGCGGATCGCCGAGCGGGCCTTTGACGAGATCCTCAAGTTCATCAAGCCCGGCGTCACCGAGAAGGAGATCGCCGCCAAGCTGGAGTACGATATGCTCCGCTTCGGCGCCCAGAAGATGTCCTTTGACCCCATCGTGGTGTCCGGCCCCAACGGCAGCCTGCCCCACGGCGTCCCCGGCGACAAGAAAGTGGAGAGCGGCGAGTTCATCACCATGGACTTCGGCTGCATCTACGGCGGCTACTGCTCCGACATGACCCGCACCGTGGCCCTGGGCGAGCCCACCGAGGAGATGAAGAAGGTGTACAACGTGGTGCTCCAGGCCCAGCTGGCCGGTCTGGCCGCCTCCAAGGCCGGGGTCACCGGCAAGAGCATCGACGCCGCCGCCCGCAAGGTCATTGAGGACGCCGGCTACGGCGAGTACTTCGGCCACGGCTACGGCCACAGCGTGGGCATCGAGATCCACGAGTCCCCCAACGCCAACATGCGTGACGAGACCCTCATGCCCGTGGGCGCTGCCGTGTCCGCCGAGCCGGGCATCTATCTCCCCGGCCGCTTCGGCGTGCGCATCGAGGACGTGGCCGTCATGACCGAGGACGGCTGCATCGATATCACCAAAGCGCCCAAGGAACTCATTGTTCTCTGAGTGATTTCCTTAAAATTCTGCCGGTCAGGGGGAAAAGCCCTTGCAAAAACGGGAAGAATACGGTAGAATAGCTTGATAATATGTGAACCCCCACAAGATACCAATTTTTGGAGGACGATACCCATGATTAGTGCAAGCGATTTTCGTAACGGCATGACCTTTGAAATGGACGGCCAGGTTATGCAGGTGGTCGAGTTCCAGCACGTGAAGCCCGGCAAGGGCGCGGCCTTTGTCCGCACCAAGATGAAGAACGTCATCACCGGCGGCGTCACCGAGACCTCCTTCAACCCCACCGCCAAGTTCGAGGAGGCCTTTGTGGAGCGCAAGGACATGGAGTACAGCTACAACGACGGCGATCTCTACTACTTCATGGACCCCGAGACCTATGACCTGGTGCCCATCGACGGCCACGTGCTGGGCGACAACTTCCGGTTCGTGAAGGAGAACATGACCTGCAAGATCAACTCCTACAAGGGCAAGATCTTCTCCGTGGAGCCTCCCACGTTCGTGGAGCTGGAGGTCACCGACACCGATCCCGGCTTCCGCGGCGACACCGCCACCAACGTGACCAAGCCCGCCACCCTGGAGACCGGCACGGAGATCAAGGTGCCCCTGTTCATCAACCCCGGCGACCGTATCAAGATCGACACCCGTACCGGCGAGTATCTGGAGCGCTGCAAGGCCTGAGTTCAGGCAACACCGGAGGACAGGACCGGTTTCCACACGGGTGTCGGCGGGGCCCCGCACAGCGGGGCGCGCGGCAGCGCGTACAAGCATTTTGCCTGCGGCAAAATCTTGCCGCAGGGCGGATTCACTCCGCCCGCGGAAGTGGAAAAGGGACCCCGGACAAATTCCGATTTGGCCGGGTCACCCGTACCGGCGAGTACCTGGAGCGCTGCAAGGCCTGCGTTTATCCTGACGGCAATCTGCCGTCCGGGTGAGGCATGGCGGAATATCCACTTTCGAACGGTCCCAAGAGGATGAGTGTGAAAGGAGATTAACATGACGATTTCTGAGAAGGTCGCGTACCTGAAGGGTCTGGCCGAGGGCATGAAGCTGGACACCGAGGAGTCCAAGGAGGGCAAGCTCATCAGCGTGATGATCGGCATCCTGGAAGAGGTCGGCCTGTCCATCGAGGACATGGAGGACAACATGGAGGCCATGGGCGAGGAGATCGACGCCATTTCCGACGATCTCTCCGACGTGGAGAAGGTTGTCTATGATGAGGAGGACGAGGACGAGGACGAGTGCGGCTGCGGGGACGACGACTTCTTTGAGGTCAAGTGCCCCACCTGCGGCGAGGACCTGGTCATCGACGAGGACGTGCTGGAGGCCGGCACCGTGGAGTGCCCCCACTGCAAGGGCAAGTTCGTCATCGACATGGGCGACTGTGAGGACGACGACTGCGGCTGCGGCTGTGGCTGCGACCATGACCACGACCACGACGGCGAGGAATAAGCAAGCGATAAAAGCCCGGAGCGTTTCGCTCCGGGCTTTTTTGCATGGAAAGGACAAAAAATAGCGGGGCCTGCCTTTGCGGCAGGTCCCGCTGTGGTTTATTTGCTGAAGTCGTAGCCCAGGTCGGGGCGGACGGTCAGGTCGATGATGTCCTGGGCGTCATAGAACTGGAGGTAGCGGCTGCGGGCCCAGCGGAGGGTGGTTCCGTCGGGGTGGAGCCGGTCGCAGATGACGGCGGAGATGTCTTTTTTAATGTAGGAGAAGGCGTTGATGCCCACGCTGGCAAAGATGCGGAAGCCCTGGCTCTGGAGATACTGGAATTTGGCGCCGGTGTTGTGCCAGTCGTCGCCGTCGGGGCGGGCGCCGTGGGGGTAGAAGAGGATGTTGGTGGGACCCACCAGGCTGCCCACCTCCTCGGCCCAGCGGACCGTGTCCCGCTGGACCCAGGCCAGGTCTACCTTATCGGAGCCCAGATTGATGTGGCCCCAGGTGTGGGAGCCGAAGGTCCAGCCGGTCTCCTTCAGCCGCGCGATGATGGGCTTCACCGCCTCGATCTCGGCGGCGCGCTTGGCGTCAAAGGCGGGCCGGGCCGGGTCGTCCGCCGCGATGTCGATGTCGTTCTGGGTGCGGTAGCCCAGGATGCCCTCGTAGCCGGTGAGGGAGTAGATGGCCTTGGCGCCGTTGAGGGAGAAGTCGGGGTGCTCCAGGACGAAGTTGTCCAGGATGGGGGTGGCGTCCAGGTCCTGGGTCAGGAAGGTCTCGCCGGTGTAGGGGTCGGTGCACTCGGCCCAGATCTGGCCGTCGTCCCCCAGCACCAGCTTGGAGGTGAAGCCCTCCTCCAGCATGTACTCGTAGTAGTTCACGTCGTCAAAGGAGATGATGAGGGGCTTCTTGCCCTCGGGCAGCATCAGGGTGTTGCGCTGCATCCGGCTCACGCCGTTCTCGTCGGTGACCTCGCTCCACACATCCCCCATGTTCACCAGGATGTATCCCTTGTCGTAGACGCTCTGGATGATCTTCTTGAACTCGTCCACCGTCACCATCCAGTCGTCCAGGCCGTTGCGCTGGGACTCCGGGATGGAGGCGTCATGGAATGCGAACTGGGGATAGGCGATGAGGGGGTGGAAGAACAGGTGCTCCACCGGCTGGTCGGGGCCCCAGGCCTGGGTGAGCTGGTCCTCGCTCCAGTAGTTGCGCACCGCGTCATAGGGGTCCACTTCAGGCTCGGGGGTAGGGGTGGGCGTGGGGGTAGCGGCGGGCTGCTCCTCATTCTGGGAAGGGGCGGGGGTTTGGGACTGGCCGCCGTCGCCAGTGGATTTACAGGCGGCCAGGGGCAGCATCAGGGCCAGAGCAAGCCCCAACGCGAGAAGGCGGTTGATTTTTGTTCTCATGGAAAGCGTTCCTCCTGCAAGATGATTCTCTATTTGTTGTGCCTTGCCAGTAACCACTATGATACGACAAAAAATCCGAAAAGTAGATAACAAAGGGGTTACAAATCCTTAAATTTTTTTTCAGATTTTCCGGCGTATGCTGTCAGGTGTTGGATAGACGGAGGAGTGGGGGAAAAAGTTTTGACCGGAGTAAAAAAGTCGAATTTTTTTGAAACAGGCGGGCGGATGGTTTTTCTAGTTGCAAAGTAGGTCACTTTCTGGTAAAATACAGAGGATTGGTTCCTCGCACCTGCCGGCAGCGCAGGAGTATTTCCATAGGAGATGGATAAATGGATAGCAGAGAAAAGCTGGAAAGGCAGCGGCTGAAGGCAGAGAAGCAGCGTCAGGAGGACATCGCGCTTACCAAAGTTCTCTACTGGATCGTGGGAGCGGTGGTTCTGGAGTTCCTGCTGCTGATGACGCAGAAATATTTCATCAACTTCACGGTGGATGAGTTCGGGATCAACCTGGCGGTGGCCATCGCCTCCGCCATCAAGGTCGTCACCTTCGCGGGCATCATCGCAGGCGTTGCGGTCCTGGTGCTGGCCCGGGCCCGATGGAAAAAGGGAAAGCAGGGCGTCTTCTTCTGGGCCGTGGGCCTGTTCCTGATCCTGCTGGGCGTCTACAGCGCCCTTGTGTGGCAGTTCAACGCCACCGGCGTGGAGTTTCTGATTTTCGCCAACGTAGTGTTTGCGGTGCTGGCCTTTGTATACTACATCTATCAGACCGAGTTCTTTGCCGTGGCCGTGACCTGCGCGGCCGGAATGCTGGGCATCTACATCCGGTTTGCCGGCAGCAGCGGAATCCGGACCTATGTGGCCCTGGGGCTGATGGTGGTGGTGCTGGTGGTCGTGGCCGCCGTGGCCGCCGCCGCCCAGCACGGCGAGGGAGCCCTGACGCTGAAGGACAAGAAGATCGAGCTCCTGCCCAAGACCGCCAACTACATCCTGATCTACGTCAGCTGCGCGCTGATGGCGGTGGTCCTGATCGCCTCCCTGATCATCGGCACCGGCGTGGGCGAGATGGTCTACTATGCAGTCCCCACTGCCTGGGTGCTGATCATGGCCGTCTACTACACCGTAAAGCTCATGTAATCACGTAAACAGAAGGCCCGGCAGCAAATGCTGCCGGGCCTTCTTCTGCGGGCAGACGCCCGCTTTTTGTTTTTAAGCCGCGTCGATGGGGGCCATGTACTTTTCCCGATAGGAGGAGAACAGCTCGTCAAAGCTCTGGCTGGAGCCGTGGTGGAGCTGATGGAGATAGGCGTGGGTGTCGGTGAGGACCAGGTCGTTCTTGGGGGCGGTGCGGCGGAGGATCTGAAGGGCCACGTTGGAGCAGTGGTCGGACACGCGCTCCAGGTTGATGAGCAGCTCCAGGAACTGGGTGCCCTGCTCAATGGTGCACGCACCAGTCTTGAACCGCTCGATGTGGCGGTTTTTCAGCTCGTCCCGCAGCAGGTCCACCACCTCTTCCAGGGGTTCCACCTGGAAGGCCAGCTCCCGGGAGCGGTTGGTGTAGCACTCCAGGGTCTTGTCCAGGGCCTCGTCCACCGCGTCGGTGAGGGAGGCGAGCTCCCGCTGGGCGGGCTCCGTGAAGGTGATGCCACGGTCGTGGAGTACGGCGGCGCTCTCCGAGATATTGACGGAGTAGTCGCCCATCCGCTCGAAGTCGGAGAGGGTGTGGAGCAGCTCGGACACCTGGGTACTCTCCGCCGCCGACAGGGAGTGGTTGGACAGGCGGACCAGGTAGTTGTCCAGGGCGCCCTCCAGCTTGTCCAGGGTGTCCTCGTTCTCCCGCATCAGCTCCACCTTTTTGGGGTCGTACTGGCTCAGCAGCGCCACGGAGATGCGGTAATTGTCCCGGGCCAGGGTACCCATGTGGACCACCGCGTCGTGGGCCCGCTCCAGGGCCACGGCGGGGGTGGCCAGGAAACGCTCGTCCAGCATGGTGAAGGCGCGGCTCTCGTCGCCGGGGACGGTGCGCTCCACCAGGCGGACCAGCTGCTTGTGGAAGGGCAGCAGGAGCACGGTGCAGCCGATGTTGAAGAAGGTGTGGAAGGAGGCGATGTCGCCCATGTTCATGACCGAGGACCAGAAGGGCAGGCCGCCGGCAGGGGTGGCCGCCAGCTGGGCCCCGTAGATGGCCGTCAGGAACACCAGGGTGCCGATCACGTTGAAGTAGAGGTGGAGCATGGCGGTGCGCCTGGCGTTGCGGCTGGCGCCGATGGAGGAGATCAGGGTGGTGATGCAGGTGCCGATGTTCTGCCCCATGATGATGGGGAAGGCAATGTTGAAGGTGATGACGCCGGTGGAGGTGAGGGCCTGCAGGATGCCCACAGAGGCGGTGGAGCTCTGGAGGAGGGCGGTGACCAGGGCGCCCACCAGAATGCCCAGCAGGGGGTTGGAGAAGGCCACAAACAGGTTGCGGAACTCAGGCACGTCCTGGAGCGGGGCCACGGCGGCGGTCATGGTGTGCATGCTGATGAACAGCAGACCCAGACCCAGCAGCAGCTGCCCCACGATCCGCTTCTTGCCGCTCTTGATGAACATGTAGAGCACAATGCCCACCACCGCCATAATGGGGCCGAAATACTCCGGACGCATCATGGAGAGCAGCAGGTTGTCCGAGGAGATGTCCCCCAGACGGAGGATCTGGGCGGTGATGGTGGTGCCGATGTTGGCGCCCATGATGATGCCCACGGTCTGCTCCAGCTTCATGATGCCCGAGTTGACGAAGCCCACGCACATGATGGTGGTGGCGGCCGAACTGTGGACCAGGCCGGTGACCAGGGCGCCGATGAGGACGCTCATGAACAGGTTGTTGGTCAGTCGTTCCAGGATGGATTCCAGACGGCCGCTGGACAGCTTCTCCAGGCCGCTGGTCATGGTGGTCATGCCGAAGAGGAAGGTTGCGATGGCGCCCAAAAGAGAGATCACATCATAAATACTCACAGTTCGCCTCCAGATATTATGATAGATGGATCAGAGCATCGCGGCGGAAAAAGCCCCGCGCCGGTCAGCGCGGAAACAATCCCAAGATACATTATAAACCCCAGTAATTAGTTCGTAAACGACAAAAGTAAAGTTTTTTTCGCATATTTTAGCGGAAAATGGGAAATATAAGAATAAAAAGTAAATATATTGAAGAAACAGAAAAAGCGGAAGAAAAAGAAGACAAAATAATTTGAGCCAATTTTGAATCCATATCACAATAAATGTCTGGATTTAGAAATAAAAATCAGTATAAAGCGGCGGAACAGACTGCGGGAGAAAAATCCGTGAAAAAAAGATGAAAATAAGGGTTGACATTTGGGGATGGCTTTAGTATAATAACCTTCGTCGCGAACGAGAGATAAACAAAGCGGCCAACAGGGGAGCATAGCTCAGCTGGGAGAGCGCATGCCTTACAAGCATGATGTCACAGGTTCGAGCCCTGTTGTTCCCACCATTCGTTTCTATGGCGCGGTAGTTCAGTTGGTTAGAACGCCGGCCTGTCACGCCGGAGGTCGAGGGTTCAAGTCCCTTCCGCGTCGCCATTTGCCTCTGTAGCTCAGTTGGTAGAGCAGGGGACTGAAAATCCCCGTGTCGTTGGTTCGATTCCGACCGGAGGCACCAAATCTCTCTGAACTGCATAGTGTGGTTCAGAGAGATACCCCCGCGGGTGTAGCTCATCTGGTAGAGCGCCACCTTGCCAAGGTGGAGGTAGCGAGTTCGAGCCTCGTCACCCGCTCCAGAAACAGAGGATAACAGGAGCAAGTTATTTGCTCCTGTTATCTGTAATCGGCGCCATAGCCAAGTGGTAAGGCAGAGGTCTGCAAAACCTTTACCCCCAGTTCGAGTCTGGGTGGCGCCTCCAAAATCCCGACTGCTTTTGCAGTCGGGATTTTTCCTTATATATCGTTACCGGTGTTGGACCGGAAGAGAAAACAGATGTGCAAGCTGTGGAGGGGAGCACAATGGCAGAGCTGATCGAAATCACCAGCCTGGACCTGCCCGAGCTGGAGGTCTTTACCCGGCTGACGGAGGCCCAGCTGCGCAACCGGCTGGAGCCGGAGAAGGGGATCTTTATCGCTGAGAGCCCCAAGGTCATCGCCCGGGCGCTGGAGGCCGGATACCAGCCCCTGTCCCTGCTGATGGAGCGCAAGCACCTGGCAGGCCAGGGCAGGGAGATCATGGAGCGCTGCGGGGATATCCCGGTGTACACCGGGGACAACGACCTTCTGGCCGCCCTGACCGGCTACCAGGTGAACCGGGGCATCCTGTGCGCCATGCGCCGCCCTGTGCTGCCCACGGTAGAGGAGCTGTGCGCCGGGGCCCGCCGGGTGGCCGTGCTGGAGGGCATTGTGGACTCCACCAACGTAGGGGCCATCTTCCGCTCCGCCGCGGCGCTGCACATGGACGCCGTGCTGGTCACCCCCACCTGCTGCGACCCGCTGTACCGCCGTGCGGTGCGGGTGAGCATGGGCACCGTGTTCCAGATCCCCTGGACCCGCATCGGGGACAGCCCCGCCGACTGGCCGGAGAAGGGCCTCTCCCGGCTCAACGCCCTGGGCTTCAAGACTGCAGCCATGGCCCTGAGCGACGACTCGGTGTCCATCGACGACCCGGCCCTGATGGCGGAGGACAAGCTGGCCATCGTGCTGGGCACAGAGGGGGACGGCCTGTCCCGGTCCACCATCGCCCACTGTGACTACACCGTGCGCATCCCCATGTCCCACGGGGTGGACTCCCTGAACGTGGCGGCCGCCAGCGCCGTGGCCTTCTGGCAGCTGAGGGTGCGGGAATAATAGAAGATAAGATAAGAAAGAACGCCCCGGCCGCATCTGCGGCCGGGGCGTTTTTGCTCAGTTGGATTGTTTACCGGTGGATGCCGCGGTTCTGGTCGCCGGTGGGGTTGGCGCCGAAGACATAGTCCTTGCCGGGGAGGATGGCGTTGAGGATGATGCCGGCCAGGGCGGCGATGGCCAGGCCGGTGAGGGTGATGGAGGTGCCCGCCACCACGAAGGTGATGCCGTCGGAGAAGCCCAGGCCGCACACCAGGATGACGGCGGCGATGATCAGGTTGCGGGACTTGGTGAAGTCCACCTGGTTCTCCACGATGTTGCGCACGCCGATGGCGGAGATCATGCCGTAGAGGATGAAGGAGATGCCGCCGATGATGGAGGCGGGCAGGGAGCCGATGACATCGGCCACCTTGGGGATGAAGCTGAGGACGATGGCAAAGCAGGCGGCGATGCGGATGACCCGGGGGTCGTAGACCTTGGACAGCTCCAGAACGCCGGTGTTCTCACCGTAGGTGGTGTTGGCGGGGCCGCCGAACATGCCGGCCAGGGCGGTGGCGATGCCGTCGCCCACCAGGGTGCGGTGGAGACCGGGGTCCTCAATGAACTGCTCGCCCACGGTGGCGGAGATGGCGGACATGTCGCCGATGTGCTCCATCATGGTGGCGATGGCGATGGGGGCCATGACCAGGATGGCGGTCAGGTCAAAGCTGGCCAGATGGAAGGGGGGAAGGCCCAGGATGGAGGCGCTGGCCACCTCGGTGAAGTCCAGGATGGCGCTGCCGTCCGGGTTGGTCATGCCGCTCATGTGCATGATGAGGGCCACGATGTAGGCGCCCACCACGCCCAGCAGGATGGGGATGATCTTCACCATGCCCTTGCCCCAGATGTTGCACACCACGATGATGGCCAGAGCGATGAGGGCCAGGGGCCAGTTGGTGGAGGCGTTGGAGATGGCGCTGGGGGCCAGGGACAGGCCGATGCACACGATGATGGGGCCGGTGACCACGGGGGGCAGGAAGCGCATGACCTTCTTCACGCCGGCCAGCTTGATGATGAGGGCCAGGATCAGGTAGAGCAGTCCGGCGATAACGATGCCGCCGCAGGCCCGCGCCAGCTTGTCGGTGGCGGACATGGTAGCGTAGGCGCCGGTGTCCAGCTTGCTCACCATCTCAAAGCCGCCCAGGAAGGCGAAGGAGGAGCCCAGAAAGGCGGGGACCTTCAGCTTGGCGCACAGGTGGAAGAAGAGGGTGCCGATTCCGGCGAAGAACAGGGTGGTCTGGATGCTCAGGGGCAGGCCGTACTGCTTGCTGACAATGATGGGCACCAGGATGGTGGCGCCGAACATGGCGAACATGTGCTGGAGGCCCAGGATGAGCATCTTGGGGATGCCCAGGGTCCGGGCGTCGCGGATGGGTTCTTGCTGATTCATGAGGATTCTCTCTTCTTTACGTTGCGGACACACACTGCCTGTGAGGGCAAAAAAAACAATCACCTGGGTGATTGTCAGATGAAAACGGAAAGGAAGGGGCCGTAAAGGCGATTGGCAAAGCAAGACAGCGTCATGACGGTTCCCTCCTTTCAGCATCCGGGATATCATAGCAGAACCGGCTGCCGGATGCAAGAGGGAAAGAGGACTTCTGTCGTTTTCTGACGTTTCGGCAAAAGGACGGAAAAAAGACCGGACAGGCTTGTGAGTTTAGCAGATTGACATTTTGGCCCGATTTATGTAGTATAAAATCTGAGTTTTTATCAATATGCCTGTATTCGACCTGTGGGTCCGCCAGGTAAAATTATATCGGGGAGTGAATCTTCCATGAAAAAGCCCTTCGTTACCCTGGAGCAGCTCCAGGAAATGACCAAAACCTACCCCACCCCGTTCCATCTCTACGATGAGAAGGGCATCCGGGAGAACGCCCGGAAGCTGAAGGCCGCTTTCGCCTGGAATCCGGGCTTCAAGGAGTATTTCGCCGTCAAGGCCACGCCCAACCCCACCATCCTGAAGATCCTCCATGAGGAGGGCTGCGGCACCGACTGCTCCTCCCTCACCGAGCTGATGATGGCCGACCGCTGCGGCTTCTCCGGCAGCGAGATCATGTTCTCCTCCAACGACACCCCCGCCGAGGAGTTCGTCCTGGCCGCCAAGCTGGGTGCCACCATCAACCTGGACGACTTCACCCACATCGACTTCCTCAAGGACACCATCGGCTACATCCCCGAGACCATCTCCTGCCGCTTCAATCCCGGCGGCACCTTCTCCATCGGCGCGTCCGAGGAGGGCTTCCAGGTGATGGACAACCCCGGAGAGGCCAAGTACGGCTTCACCCGGGAGCAGCTCTTTGAGGGCTTCAAGAAGCTGAAGGCCATGGGCGCCAAGCACTTCGGCATCCACGCCTTCCTGGCCTCCAACACCCTGAGCAACGAGTACTACCCCATCCTGGCGGGCATCCTGTTCCAGCTGGCCGTGGACCTGAAGAAGGAGACCGGCTGCGACATCCGCTTCATCAACCTGTCCGGCGGCGTGGGCGTGCCCTACCGCCCCGAGCAGCCCGCCAACGACATCGCCGCCATCGGCGAGGGGGTACGCAAGCAGTACGAGGCCATCCTCACCCCCGCCGGCATGGGGGATGTGGCCATCTTCACCGAGCTGGGCCGGTTCATGCTGGCCCCCTACGGCCACCTGGTGACCAAGGCCACCCACTTCAAGCACACCTACAAGGAGTACGTGGGCGTGGACGCCTGCGCCGCCAACCTGATGCGCCCCGCCATGTACGGCGCCTATCACCACATCACCGTCATGGGCAAGGAGAACGCCCCCTGCGACCACAAGTACGACGTCACCGGCTCCCTGTGCGAGAACAACGACAAGTTCGCCGTGGACCGGATGCTGCCTGAGATCGACCTGGGCGACCTGCTGGTCATCCACGACACCGGCGCCCACGGCTTCTCCATGGGCTACAACTACAACGGCCGCCTGCGCTCCGCCGAGGTGCTGCTGAAGGAGGACGGCTCCACCGAGCTGATCCGCCGCGCCGAGACCCCCGACGACTACTTCGCCACCCTGATCTGGTAAGACCAGAGGATAAAAAGCGCCTGGCTGCTCTCCCATCCGGGAGGGCGGCCAGGCGTTTTCTGTTATAGAAGGAGGAAAAATAGGGCCAGAACAGCCAGAACGCTCAGAGCGAAGAGCACCAGCTCCAGCACCAGGTCCTTTCTGCGCCGCATGTCCCGGCGGCACTCCAGCCAGACGGGCACGTAGGAACCGGAGAACATCTGGTAGAGCACAATCAGCCGCAGGACCAGGTCGATGACCGAGAGGGCCAGGGAGGCGGCGCCCAGGGAGTCGGTGGGGGCCATAGCCTCCTGGTACCGGGGCAGGATCCAGTTGCTGAAGGCGGCCAGCTGCTCAAAGCCGATGAGGCAGAACACCACCAGGGCGGCCCGGTTGCCCCGGTAGAGGGCCCACAGCACCACGGCCGAGGGCAGCAGGGAGGCCAGAGCGGAGAGAAGCGGCAGCGGCTCCTCTCCGCCGCCAGCGCGGATGAGCGGGATGAGCGCCTGGGCAAATTGGGCCACAAAAATCAGCCACAGCAGGGCCCGGAGCAGAAAACGGCCCTTTTGGGCCCGGATATCGTGCATCCACTTCACCTCATTATGTCGTCAGCCGAGGGGACGTTTTTTCCATTCTATCATAAAGACCGGGAAGCGCCAAGAGGGAACAGGACGAAAAGGCTTGCGGAGGACTGCCCGATATAATAAAATAGACCGGTATGAACACGACAGGAGGAACCCACATGAGTTACGCCGACGAGCGATTTATCCAGAACTGCAAAGACATCCTCGCCCACGGGACCTGGGACACGGACCAGGCGGTGCGCCCCCGGTGGGACGACGGCTCCCCCGCCCACACCATCAAGCTCTTCGGCGTGGTGAACCGGTACGACCTGCGGAAGGAGTTTCCCGTCCAGACCATCCGGAAGATGGCCTTTAAGAGCTCCCTGGACGAGCTGCTGTGGATCTGGCAGAAGAAGTCCAACAACATCCACGACCTGAACAGCCACATCTGGGACGCCTGGGCCGACGAGAACGGCTCCATCGGCAAGGCCTACGGCTACCAGCTGGGGGTGAAGCACGTCTACCCCGAGGGGGAGTTCGACCAGGTGGACCGGGTGCTCTACGACCTGAAGCACAACCCCGCCTCCCGGCGGATCATCACCAGCATCTACAACCACCACGACCTCCACGAGATGGCCCTCTATCCCTGCGCCTGGTCCATGACCTTCAACGTGACGGGCAGGACCCTCAACGCCATCCTCAACCAGCGCAGCCAGGACATGCTCACCGCCAACGGCTGGAACGTGATGCAGTACGCCGCCCTGGTCCACATGCTGGCCAGGGTGTCCGGCCTGGAGGCGGGGGAGCTGGTCCACGTCATCGCCGACGCTCACATCTACGACCGGCACGTGCCCATCGTGGAGGAGATCATCGCCCGCAAGCCCTACGAGGCCCCCACGCTGTGGATGGACCCGGCGGTGGACAACTTCTACGCCTTCACCCGGGACAGCCTAAAGCTGGAGGGCTACCAGTGCCACCCCCTGGACGTGAAGATCCCGGTGGCGGTGTAAGGAGGGACCCACATGCGGATTCTGGTGTCGGCCTGCCTGCTGGGCCTGATTTGCCGGTACAGCGGCGACGGCAAAGCCTTCCCGCCACTGGCGGAGCTGCTGAAGCGGGGGGATTTGCACTTTGTGCCTGTGTGCCCCGAGCAGCTGGGAGGCCTGCCTACGCCCCGTCCCCCCGCCGAGCGGGTGGGGGAGCGGGTGCTCACCCGGGACGGCGCCGACGTGACGGAGCAGTATGTCCGGGGTGCGGAGCAGGCGGAGGAGCTGGCCCGGCTGACGGGCTGCCGGTGCGCCCTGCTGAAGGCCCGCAGCCCCTCCTGCGGCAGCGGCGTCATCTACGACGGCACCTTTACCGGGCGGAAGGTCCCCGGCGACGGCGTTGCCGCCGCCCGGCTCAAGGGCGCGGGCATCCCGGTGTTTGACGAGGAGCACTGGGCGGAATTTCTGGACTTTATCAAGGAGGAAGGCTGAATGTACCTGATCGCAGCGGTGGATCAGAACTGGGCCATTGGATATCAAAATAAGCTGCTGGCCCGGATCTCCCCCGATCTGAAGCGGTTCAAAACCCTGACCCTGGGCCACCCGGTGCTGCTGGGGCGGAAGACCCTGGAGACCTTCCCCGGCGGCAAGCCCCTCCCGGGGCGGCAGAACTATATCCTGTCCACCAATCCGGACTACAAGGTGGAAAACGCCCTGGTGCTCCACAGCCTGGAGGAGGCCAAAGGGGCCTGTCCGGCGGACACCTTTGTTATCGGCGGGGCCCAGGTGTACCGGGAAGCCCTGGGCTGGTGCGACACCGCCTATATCACCAAAATCCACGCCGCCTTTGAGGCCGACGCCTGGTTCCCCGACCTGGACGCCCTGCCGGAGTGGGAGCTGGCGGAGGAGGAACCGCCGCTGGAGTCGGACGGGCTGACCTTCCACTACGCCACCTACCGGAGAAGGGGGTAAAACAGTGTACGCCGACGATATCCGGGCCTATCGCCCCCGGGACGAGCAGGAGGAGACCGACAAACGGATCATCCTGGAGTACGTGGACCAGTACCCCGACACTGTGCTCACCCGCCGCAACGAGTACGCCCACATCACCAGTTCCGGCTTTGTGGTCAACGCCGACGCCTCCAAGGTGCTCATGGCCCACCACAACATCTATAAGGTGTGGGCCTGGACCGGCGGCCACGCCGACGGGGACGGGGACCTGCTCTCCGTGGCCCTGCGGGAGGCCAGGGAGGAGACCGGCGTCACCCATGTGCGCCCCCTCTCGCCCGCCATCGCCTCCCTGGACATCCTGCCCGTGTGGGGCCACGTGAAGCGGGGAAAATACGTGGCGGCCCACCAGCACCTGAACGTGTCCTACCTGCTGACCGCCGACGAGGACGACGCCCTCGCCGTCCGGGAGGGGGAGAACACCGGCGTGGCCTGGCTGCCCGCCGACCGCCTTACCGAGCTGACCAACGAGTGGCAGATGGACTACGTGTACCTGAAGCTGCTCCGCCGGGCCAGAGCCCTGCTGGGCCTGGTATAAGAAGACCCGGTGTACGGAACCATGGCTCCGTACACCGGGTTTTGTGCTATTCGCAGGTGGGCAGGCCGCCGTCCTGGTCATCATCGGAGACCATGCGGCTCAGGCGATCCTTCAGCCGCTGGCGTTTCTTCTCCAGGGAGCGGAGGTGGTGCTCCTTCAGGTGCTGGAAGGTGAAGCCGCCGGGGAACAGGCTGTTGACCGCCATGGCCGCCACCACGCCGATGGCGGTGTCCAGGATGCGGTTGAGGGCGTAGCTGACGTAGGAGTCCACCGGGGTGTTGAACAGCAGGATGCACAGCACCACGCCGCCGGGCTGGACCCCGCCCACCCAGAAGACCTGACACAGGAGGATGAGGATCACCACACCCACGAACACCAGGGGCACCAGCAGCAGAGAGTGGCCGCCGTCCGGGTAGAAGATCAGGTACACCCGGAACAGCGCCATGCCCAGCAGTCCGCCGATGAGGGTGCCGAAGAGGCGGTTGCCGCCGTGGAGCCGGGAGTTCTCCAGATCGCTGCCCATGCCGAAGATGGCGCCGATGCAGGCAAAGGCGGGGCTGCGGTCCAGAAAGAAGTACACCAGGGCACACAGAGCGGCCGCGGTGGCCGTCTTGATGTTGCGCATGCCGATTTTGGGCAGGGGACGGGGCGAGGGACGGTTTTGGCTCATGTCAAACGCTCTCCAACTCCGAAAATTTGGCTGCCTGTACCATATGTGGAAACATTATATCATGAGGACGGAGCTGTTGGGAAGAGCAAAACAGAACTTTTTGGATAAGAATATGGAGAAAAAAGAAAAGCAGGGCCATTTGGCCCTGCTTTTCAGCGCGTTCTCTGACTGCGCCGGCCCAGGGCCAGCGCGGCGGCGGCCAGCACGGTGGCGGCGACGCCCAGCGTCAGACAGCACAGCAGCATCAGGTTGGCCCCGCCCATGGGCAGGGAGGCCCCCGCGTCCAGGGCCAAGCCGCTGATATAGCTGCCCAGCATGCCGCCCATGCCGTTGGAGGCCACCATCATCACCGTCTGGCCCCGTACCCGGTCGGCCTCGGGCACCGACTCGTTGACAAAGTACACCGACGCCGGGGTGAACAGGCCGTACCCCAGCATCTGGAGGGGCTGGGCCAGGAACACGGTGGCCAGGTTGAAGGAAAGCAGCAGGGCCACCGCCTTCAGGGCGGTGAAGAGCATGCTGATGAGGATGAGGCGCCCGCTGCCCAGGCGGCGGAGCATGCGCTGGAAGAAGAAGGCGGTGGGCAGCTCAAAGCCGCCCATGATAAGCAGCGCCACGCCCAGGTCGGCGCTGTTGCCGCCCCGGCTCTCCACCACGTTGACCAGGAAGTTGGACATGGGCAGGCAGGCGGTGAGGCCCAGCAGGATGGCCACCAGCATGAGGGTGAAGGGGGGATTGCTCTTCAGCAGGTACCACACCGAGTGGGGCTGCTCCGCCGGCGGCGCGTCCGCTGCCGCAGGCGCGGCGCGGAAGGTGGGGTAGGAGATGGTCAGGGCGATGACCGCCGCCACCAGCACGGTGTGGGTGATGAGGGTGCTCTCCACGCCCATGGACTGGGTCTGGAGGCCCAGGAGCACGCACACCACCGCGTAGGCCATGGAGCCGATGCCCCGGCCCAGGCTGTACCGGATGGGCATGCCCGCGTTGATGAACTGGATGGCCATGGCGTCCATCAGGGGGTAGGCGGAGATCTCAAAGCCGCCCAGGATGATGAGGACCAGGGCGGTGCCTGCCATGCCCATGGGGCACAGGAGGAACACCAGGGAGGCGGCCAGAGACAGGGCCAGGGACAGGGAGACGATGACCTTCAGGGGGATCTCCGGGTGCCGGTCGGCAAAGCCGCCCAGCAGGGGCTGGCAGATGATGCCCGCCAGGCAGCGGATGGCAATGAGCAGGCCGATCTGGCTGTTGGAGAAGCCCCGGTCCCCCAGCAGGGCGGCCAGATAGGCGCAGATGGCGGCAAACATGGCCCAGTAGCCGATCTGCATGACGATATAGTGCAGGTCAAGCCTGCGGAGGGAGGGCTGTGTGGCGTTCAATCCGTTCACCTCGTCAATAGCGGAATTCCGGCTTTGCGTCGGCGCCGAAGAACTGGAACAGCTCGGGCAGGCGGGTGGAGCTGGTGCAGTACATGACCACCACCATGTCCGGGTCCAGCCAGTCCATGTAGTCCATCAGGTTTTCCTTGAAGTAGCGCAGGTCGATGGTGATGAGCTCCGAGCAGTCCAGGGCCAGGAAGGGGGCCAGGATGCAGGAGTAGGAGTCCCGCACCAGCAGCACCCGGGGGCCGTCCGGGTTCAGGTGGTTGGTCATGCGGGCCAGGTTGTAGTCGCCGCCGGCGTAGAGGGTGTAGGGGTTGCCGTTGAAGTAGTCGATCTCCTCCACCCGCTCCGGGAACAGCAGGGACTCCTCAAAGGGACCGGTGCGCTCAATGGCGTTGAGGGGCACCGAGTAGGTGAAGTCGGTCTCAAAGTTGGGCTTCCACAGGTTGATGCTGTCCACGCCGGTGTACAGCGTGCCCACCCGCTTGCCCTGGCTGCCCAGGAAGGAGTCCTCATAGGTGATCTTGGTGTAGCTGTCCGGGTCGGTGTGGGCCGGGTCCACCTCATAGCCCAGGATCTCCGACAGCCGCTCCGTCACCGCCTGGTAGCCCACAAAGCCGCCCTCCGGGGTCCAGTGGTGGTCGGTGCGGAAGTAGAAGCGGGGGGCGTCGGGCTCCTGGGCCGCCTCCTCCAGCACGGGCCGCAGGTCCAGGGTGTCCACGTCCAGCTCATCCAGAGAGGCCAGAAGCCGGTCGGTGTTGTCGTGGCCGTAGTCTGTGACGCCCTCGGGCAGCTCGTCGCCGCTCTGGCTCACCTTCTGGGGGGCCTGGACGTAGAGCAGGGGGATGTCCTTCTCGGCCAGCTGGTCCCGGAACTCGGCCAGGGCCTGGGCGTAGGGCTGGGTGTCGGTGGGGCCGCCGTACAGGTTCTCAAAGGCCAGGTCCCCGCCCTCCAGCTTGATGACGGTGTAGTCCGCCTCCACGTCCTCCACCACCCGGCGGCCCATGAGCCGCTGAATGCCGCCGTAGAGCTGGATGAAGTAGTGGTCCTCGTCCAGGTCCTGGTTCAGGGCGTTCTCCGCGCCGGAGAGGAAGGTGGGCAGGTAGGAGAAGTCCCGCCGCAGCTTGCCGAACTCGGCCCGCAGGTTGCCGCTGCCGCTGAAGAAGGCGGTCACGGCCACCACCAGTCCGGCGGCGATGCCCAGCAGGAAGAGGACGGCGGTGAGATTGCGTTTCAGTTTGCTCATGGTGCGTCCTCCTTAGAAATTAAAGTAGATGAAGGGGTTGTAGGTGCCCTTGATGGTGAAGCACACGGCCACCACAAAGACCGCCAGCAGGGCCAGGGTGGACAGGCAGTCCCACACCGGCAGCAGCTTGCCGTTTGCTGTGACGGTCAGCTTTTTCCGAATCCAGGTGGCGGTGGGGGCGGCGCAGAGCACGGCGCCCAGCAGGATGACCCAGTACTCCCGCAGGTAGAGGGCCGCCTGACTGCTCCACACCGGCATGGAGCCGATATGGAACAGGGAGAGGAAGTAGGAACCGGCGGCGGACAGGGAGTCGGACCGGAACACCACGCAGGTGAGCACAAAGGCCGCCTGGGTGTAGAACCAGCCGATGGCCTTGGGCCAGCCCTTGCCCATGCCGCCGTACTTCTCCAGCATGAGCAGCGCGTAATTCATCAGGCCCCAGACCACATAGGTCCAGTTGGCGCCGTGCCAGATGCCGGTGAGGAGCCACACCACAAAGATGTTGCGTACCACCTTCCACTTCTTGTCCACCCGGCTGCCGCCCAGGGGGAAGTAGACGTAGTCCCGGAACCAGGAGGTGAGGGAGATGTGCCACCGGCGCCAGAACTCGGTGACCGAGGTGGAGATGTAGGGGTAGTCGAAGTTCTCCAGGAAGTGGAAGCCGAACATGCGGCCCAGGCCGATGGCCATGTCGGAGTAGCCGCCGAAGTCGTAGTAGAGCTGGAGGATGTAGCATACGGCGCCCAGCCAGGCGAAGGCCACCGACTGGGGCTGGCCGTGGTTGAAGGCGGCGTCGGCCACAACGGCCAGCTGGTTGGACAGGATGACCTTCTTCCCCAGGCCCACCAGGAAGCGCTGGACACCGGCGGTGAAGTCGTCCCAGTTCTCCCGGCGGTGGAGGATCTCCTCGGCCACCGTCTCGTACTTCACGATGGGACCGGCGATGAGCTGGGGGAAGAAGGAGATGTACAGCCCCACGTTGAGCAGGCTCTTCTGGGCCTGTCCCCGGCCCCGGGCCACGTCCAGCACATAGCTCATGGCCTGGAAGGTGAAAAAGGAGATGCCGATGGGCAGGTTGATGACGGGTACCGTCAGCTGGAAGCCCAGCAGGTTCAGGTTGGTGAGGACAAAGGTCAGGTATTTGAAGATGAACAGGATGGACAGGTTGCAGATCACTGCGATGGTGACCGGGAGCCGCAGGCTGCGGCCGTGGTTCTTCCAGGCGGCAACCCACAGGCCGAACAGGTAGTTGGCCACAATGGAGCCCATCATCACCACGACGAACCAGGGCTCACCCCAGGCATAGAAGAACATGGAGGCCAGGGTCAGGAAGATGTTCTGTCCCTGCCGCCACTTGCGCAGGGGGAGGTAGTACACCAGAAGCACCACCGGCAGGAACAGAAACAGGAACACAGAGCTGGAAAAAAGCATGGGTCGAACTCCTTCGTGAAGATTGGGGCCGTCAGGTGAGATAGCGGCCCGCAAAAGGGATCTTGCTGATGAGCCAGGCCGCCGCCGCCGAGGGGATCAATACCAGGGCGGTGACGGCGGGCACCGCCAGCACCGGCGGCAGGGGCAGCCGGGTAATGCCGAAGTGGCGGTAGACGATGAGGAACAGGTCGTGGACCAGGTAGACGCCGAAGGTGATTTTGACCAGACCGGACAGGCTCTGCCGCCGGGAGCCCTCGTCGCTCACCCCCAGCAGGTACCGGAACAGCACGAACACCGCCACCGCCATGGCCGCCACATTGGGGGTCATGTAGTCGTAGAGGGCGCCGGACAGGGCGCCGCTCCGGAGGGAGAGCACCCGGGTGCCCCAGATGGTGGCCGCACCGCCGCCGATGCCCAGCAGGTAGATGGTGATCTCCGCCACCCGGCCCAGGGGGAAGGCCTTCAGGTAGTACCCCGCCACGTAGTACCCCACATAGCCCATGACCATGTGCAGATTGAGCCGGGAGAGGTAGGTGGAGACGGTCTGGCTGGGCCGGAGCTGGAGCAGGGTGGGCAGCAGGTAGGCCACCACGAAGCACAGCAGGAAGAAGTAGTGAAAATCCTTCCGGGAGGCCCCCTGGACAAAGGCCCGGAGGATGGGGGTCACCAGGTAGAGGCCCAGGATCACATAGAGGAACCACAGGTGGTAGTGGGTGGTGCCCAGCAGGGCGGTGTACAGGGCGGAGCGGACGCTCTCCCAGGTGAAGGCGCCGCCCACCCGGCCGAAGTCCACGATGGCGTACACCGCGCCCCACACCACCAGGGCCACGAAAATGCGCAGGATATGGTGGAAGAACAGCCTGGGCAGGGTCAGGCTCTTCTTGGGGTCCAGCAGGAACATGCCGGAGAGCATGACGAACACGGGCACGCACCAGCGCACCAGACTGTCGTATACATTATATATATCCCACGCGCCGCTGCCCACGGGCACGTCGTAGATCCACAGGCTCACCACATGGATGACCGCCACCGCCGCGATGGAGAGCACCCGCAGCAGGTCGGCGTAGGCCAGGCGGCCGTCAGAGGTCTTGGCCATGGGTCACCCCCTGGCGGGGACGATCTCGATCCAGTAGCCGTCCGGGTCCTCGATGAAGTAGATGCCCATGGCCGGGTTCTCAAAGCAGACGCAGCCCATATCCTTGTGGCGGCGGTAGAGCTCGTCGTAGCGGTCGGTGACAAAGGCCAGGTGGAACTCGCACTCCCCCAGGTCGTAGGGCTCAGTGCGGTCCTTCAGCCAGGTCAGCTCCAGCTCAAAGCCGGTCTCCCCGTCTCCCAGGTACACCAGCTTGAAGGAGCCGTCCTCCGCCTCCTTGGTGCGCACCGGGGAGAGCTCCAGGGCGTCCCGGTAGAAGGCCAGAGACTTGTCCAGGTCCAGAACGTTGAAATTAAAGTGTGCAAAGCGCAGCATATGGTTCACCTCATTGAAAAGATGCGGCAGGATGGGTGCCGAAAACAACGGAAAGCATTATATCACATGATCTGGAAGTTGAACAGGGCGGGGGCGGAAAAACAGGGGGCGGAAAATTTACCGCCGGTCAGAAAATGTCGAATCAGACGGTAACGCGAAAATAAAAAAACGGGCGTAAATGTGGAAAAAGTAACGAGCTTTCTCTCCTTTGGCGGAAAGGAGACATAAAACAGGAAAATTGGTCGCTGGTTCCTGTTTACAAAAGTAATCGAACATACGTTTCTTGTGCGGAAATCACTTGTTTTCACACGAAAATACCGGGGTTGGGAGGGAAAAAAGAGTTAAAAAAGGGTTGCATTTTGGTTACATAACAATTATACTAAAAACACTGGTGGGGGAAAATGGAGCCTGCCATTGCCCAGAGGGGGGAAAGTGGAGGAGAGGTGAAGGGGAATGATGAGCGCCACCGGCACGTACGAGCACAGCCTCGATGCCAAAGGCCGCCTGTTCATTCCCGCCCAGCTCCGCCGTGAGCTGGGGGACACCCTCTACGTCACCATGGGTATTGACGGCTGCCTGGCCGTCTATCCCCAGGAGACCTGGGACACCTTTACCGCCAAATTCGCCGCCCTGCCCATGACGGAGTCGGTGGCCATGCGCCCCCTGTTCGCCAACGCCGCCAAGTGCGAGCCGGACAGCCAGGGCCGGATCGTCATCCCGGCCATGCTGCGGAAGTTCGCTGGACTGGAGAAGGACGCGGTCATCACCGGCGTCCACAACCGGGCGGAGATCTGGAGCGCCGAGCGCTGGCAGGAGAAACAGGAGGAGATCACCCCCGAGAAGATGAACGCCATCCTCAAGGGGCTGGGGCTGTAATATGAGTGAGATGGAATTTTCCCACAAGCCGGTGCTGCTCCAGGAGTGCATCGACGGATTGAATATCGACCCGGCGGGCGTCTATGTGGACGCCACCCTGGGCCGGGCGGGCCACTCCCGGGAGATCGCCCGGCGGCTCACCACCGGCCGGCTCATCTGCATCGACCGGGACCAGGCCGCCCTGGACGCGGCACCCGGGCGGCTGGAGGGCCTGATGGACCGGGTGACTCTGGTCCACGGCAACTTTGGCGACCTGGCGGACATTCTGGACCGGCTGAAGCTGGACAACCTGAGCGGCGTGCTGGCCGACCTGGGCGTGTCCTCCCCCCAGCTGGACGACGCCAGCAGGGGCTTCTCCTATATGGCTGACGCCCCGTTGGACATGCGGATGGACCAGTCCGAGGCGCTTACTGCCAGAACGGTGGTCAACGAGTGGCCCCAGGAGGAGCTCCGGCGGATCCTGTTCCAGTTTGGCGAGGAGCGGTATGCCCCCGCCATTGCCGCGGCCATTGTCCGCGCCCGGGAGAAGGCCCCCATTGAGACCACCCTTCAGCTGGTGGACATCATCCGCTCGGCCATGCCTGCCCACGCCCTGCGGGAGAAGCAGCACCCGGCCAAGCGGTCCTTCCAGGCCATCCGCATCGCGGTCAACGACGAGCTCTCCGCGGTGGACAGGCTGATCCAGGCGGCTGTGCCCGCGCTGGCGCCCGGCGGACGGCTGGCCATCATCTCCTTCCACTCGCTGGAGGATCGGATCGTGAAAAACGCCTTCGCCGCCTTTGCCAAGGGCTGCACCTGTCCCCCGGACTTCCCGGTGTGTGTGTGCGGGAAGAAGCCGGTCATCCGGCTGGTGAATAAAAAGCCCATCGTGTCCGGCGAGGAAGAACTGAATGAGAACGCCCGCGCCCGCAGCGCCAAGCTGCGGATTGCGGAGAAACTGTAAATGAGAGAAAAGGGAACACCTTCCCCAATGCATCTGCAAAAGAATGGAGTGGACGCCCCATGGCAACTGCCGCAGCCCGAAGAAGACGATATAACACGCCCCGCGCCACCTATGACAGCGTGGCCTACGACCTGAGCTACACCGATACGGCTGCCCGGCCCCTCCGGGGCGGAGAGCAGACCGGGACCCGCCCCCTGGTCCGGCCCAGAGAGCGGGCGGCAGTCCGGCCCAAAGCCCGGGTGCGGGAGGCGGGGGCCGTCTCCCCCTTCGCGGTGGTGGGCTTCCTGGCCATCGGCGTGTTTGCCGTGCTGGTGCTGCTCAGCTCCATCCAGCTCACCACCCTGTCCGACGATATCGCCAGCCTGAAGAGCGACCTGTCCGAGCTGGAGGAGCAGGAGAGCTACCTGCGCACCCAGTACGAGCTGGCCTTTGACCTGGCCAGCATCGAGACCGCGGTGACGTCCGACGGCACCATGGTCAAGCCTCAGGCGGGGCAGATCCTCTACCTGGACCTGTCCGAGCCCGACAGCGTGGTGCTGTTCAACGACGAGGAGACCCCGGTCCAGGGCCTGAACGGCGCCCTCCAGGGCATCCAGAACATCCTGGGCAATGTGGTGGAATATTTCAAGTGAGCCACCCCATATAGTTTTGTAAGACCCGAAAAGAGAAAAAGGGTTGCACCCGCAGCCCACACAGAGAGGGCGTAAGAAAATAAAATTTTCTTACGCCCTCCATATTTCAGTGGGGAAAGAGCGACGGAAGTGAAAACCGTTGAGCAGGGAGCACAGGGGCGGCCGCTCAGCCGTCCCCGGACGCCCGGCCTCATAGAGAGAAAACAGTCAGCGCGTTTTTACAGGCACAGAGGTGATCGTATGATGAACGGCGAAAAGAAACAGAAGCAGCAGCCCGACCGGCGGGGAAACCGCACCATTCTGGGGCGCACCATCTTCCTGATGGCCATCTTCGGCGTGGTGATCTTCATTCCCCTGCTGGTGCGGCTGTACGACCTGCAAATCACCAACCATGAGTACTACCAGGAGCTGGCCATCGGCCAGCAGACCAGGGACGTGGCGGTGACGGCCAACCGGGGCACCATCTATGACAGCAAGGGCACCCCCCTGGCCCTGAGTTCCACGGCCTACGACATCATTGTCTCCCCCCGGGACCTGAACACCGTCCAGGAGAACTACCAGAAGAAGGTGGAGGCCTATCAGAAGGGGGAGAGCAAGACGGCCCCCGGCCCCGAGCCCACCGACGAGGCGGTGGCGTCCGGCCTGGCGGAGATTTTGGGCCTGGACAAGGACACCATTCTCCTCCGCCTCCAGAAGGACACCTCCTACGTGCGCCTGGCCGCCAAGGTGGAGCAGGACGTGAACGAGCAGGTCATGGCCTTCAAGCTGGAGTACGGCCTGTCCAACGCCCTCTACTCCACCCCCACCTCCAAGCGGTACTACCCCCACTCCAGCCTGGCCGCCCAGGTCATCGGCTTCGTCAACTCGGAGAACGAGGGCGCCTACGGCATGGAGGCCTACTACGACAGCGTGCTCTCCGGCGAGACCGGCCGCGTGGTGACCGCCAAGAACGGCAACGGCACCGAGATGCTCTCCCGCTACGAGAACTACTACGACGCCACCGACGGCAACAACCTGAATCTCACCATTGACGCCACCATCCAGTACTACTGCGAGCGGGCTCTGGAGAAGGGCATTGAGATGTACGACGTGCAGAACGGCGGCTTTGCCATCGCCATGGACCCCAACACCGGGGCCATCCTGGCCTGGGCCAACTCTCCCACCTACGACCTGAACAACCCCAGCCAGGTCACCGACCCGGACACCCTGGCCGAGCTGGAGACCCTCAAGAGCACCTACGGGGAGGACAGCGACGAGTATAAAGAGGCCCTGGGCAACGCCCAGCTGCTCCAGTGGCGCAACAAGGCCATCAACGACACCTACGAGCCCGGTTCCACCTTCAAGTCCGTGGTGCTGGCCGCCGCCCTGGAGGAGGGCGTGGTCAGCGAGAGCGACACCTTCAACTGCACCGGTTCGGTGGTCATCGCCGGCAGCACCATCCGCTGCTCCGACCGCAAAGGCCACGGCACCCAGACCCTGGCCAAGGCGGTGGCCAACTCCTGCAACCCGGCCTTCATCGCCATCGGCCAGCGGCTGGGCGCGGAGAAGTTCTACGACTACCTGGAGGACTTCGGCTTCCTGGAGCTCACCGGCATCGACATGCAGGGCGAGGCGGGCAGTACGGTGTGGTCCCGTGATTGGTTCACCGGCCCCTACGGCGAGGCCTCCCTGGCCACCGCCTCCTTCGGCCAGCGCTTCAACGTGACCCCCATCCAGCTCATCACCGCCGCCTCCGCCGTCATCAACGGGGGCCACCTGATGCAGCCCTATGTGCTGGAGTCCATCACCGACGCCGACGGCAACGTGCTCCAGAGCACCGAGCCCACCGAGCGCCGCCAGGTGGTCAGCGAGGCCACCAGCGAGAAGTGCCGCACCATCCTGGAGGGCGTGGTCAACGGCGGCACCGGCAAGAACGCCTACCAGGCGGGCTACCGCATCGGCGGCAAGACCGGCTCCTCCGAGACCCTGGAGGACGACCACACCATCGTCTCCTTCCTGGGCTTCGCCCCCGCGGACGACCCCCAGGTGGTGATCCTCATCGCCTTCGATAACCCCAAGCCCGTGTCCCCCGGCAGCAACTACACCTCCGGCGGCTACTACATCAGCGGCGGCGTCATGGGCGCCACCCGGGCCGGCGAGCTGCTGGCCAACATCCTGGACTACATGGGCGTGGAGAAGCAGTACACCGCCGAGGAGCTCTCGGGCGCCGACGTGCTGGCCCCCAGCGTGGTGGGCCTGTCCGTGGCCGACGCCCAGGCCAAGGCGGAGGCCGCCGGGCTTACGGTGCGCACCGTGGGCAGCGGCGAGACCGTCACCGACCAGATCCCCATCCAGGGCGCGTCCATCCCCGGCGGCAGCGAGATGGTGCTCTACCTGGGCGAGGCCAAGCCCACCGACCAGGTGGAGGTGCCCGACCTGTCGGGCAAGTCTCCTGAGACGGTGCGCCAGACCCTCAGCAACCTGGGCCTGTACATGAAGGCCACCGGCGTGTCCGACTACTACACCTCCAGCACCATCGCCGCCGGCCAGTCCATCGCCGCCGGCACCATGGTGGACCGGGGCACCGTGGTGGAGGTCCAGTTCATGGACAACACCGCCACCACCGCCGGCGCAGGCTTCTGAGCGGGCGGCATTTCCCAAGGCGACCAGCCCGGTCCGGGAGCATTCCCGGACCGGGCTGAAGCGAAGATTCTGATATCGGCACACAGAGTGAGGGGTGACAGCATGAGACTGAAGGCGCTTTTGTCCGGCGTGGCCCTCCTTGGGGGCTCCGTGGACGAGGATGTGGAAATTTCAGGAATCAGCTACGACACCCGCACCATCCGGCCGGGGGAGCTCTTTGTGGCCCTCACCGGCTACAAGACCGACGGCCACCAATTCCTCCATGAGGCGGTGGAGAAGGGGGCGGCGGCGGTCATCTGCCATAAGGCCCCCGACGGGCCCGGGCCCTGGCTCATCGCCGGGGATACCCGGGCCGCCCTGGCGGCGGTGTCCGCCAACTGGTTTGGCCGCCCGGCCGACGCCCTGACCGTCATCGGCGTCACCGGCACCAACGGCAAGACCACCACCACCTATCTCCTCAAGGCCATGCTGGAGCAGGTGCTGGGGGCAAAGGTGGGGCTCATGGGCACCAACCAGAACATGATCGGGGAGGAGATCGTCCCCGCCCACCGCACCACCCCCGAGTCCTGGGAGGTACAGAAGCTGCTGCGGGACATGGCGGACCGGGGCTGCACCCACGTGGTGATGGAGGTGTCCTCCCATGCCCTGGCCCTCCACCGGGTGGACGGCATCCGGTTCCAGGCCGGTATCTTTACCAACCTGACCCGGGACCACCTGGACTTCCACGGCACCATGGAGGAGTACCGGCGGGTGAAGGGGCTTCTCTTCCGCCAGACCGGCACGGCGGTGCTCAACCTGGACGACGAGGCCGGGCGGTACTACGCCTCCGCCGTCACCTGCCCGGCGGTGACCTACTCGGAGAACAAGGACGAGGCCGACGTGACCGCCAAGAACATCCGCCTGTTCCCTGACCGGGTGGAATTCGAGGCCCTCACCACCGGGGCCATCGCCCGGGTGAAGCTGCCCATCCCCGGCGGGTTCACCATCTACAACGCCCTGGGCGTCATCGCCTGCGGCCTGGCCCTGGGGCTGGACCTGCCGGAGGTGTGCGGCTCCCTGGCGGAGGCCAGGGGGGTCAAGGGCCGCATCGAGGTGGTGCCCACCCCGGCGGACTACACGGTCATCATCGACTACGCCCACACCCCCGACGCCCTGGAGAACATTCTCACCACCGTGCGGGACTTCACCCCGGGCCGGGTCGTCTGCCTGTTCGGCTGCGGCGGCGACCGGGACCGGACCAAGCGGCCCGTCATGGGGGCCATCGCGGCGGAGCTGGCCGACCTGGTGGTGCTCACCTCCGACAATCCCCGCACCGAGGACCCGGAGGCCATCCTGGCCGACATCCAGGCGGGCATGGAGGGGAGCGACACCCCCTGCATCGTGGTGCCCCACCGGCGGGAGGCCATCCGCCGGGCCCTGGACGAGGCCAGGACCGGGGACACGGTGGTGCTGGCGGGCAAGGGGCATGAGACCTATCAGGAGATCGGCACCACCCGCCGCCACCTGGACGAACGGGAGGAGGTGGCCGCCTATTTTGACGGCCAGTCCCGGGACTGTCCATGAAAATCGGAAAACAGAAGGAAAATTTGTTACTTTTTGAGTGGAAAACACCAGCTCGCTTATGGTAAAATACCACTTTGTGAAAACGGACCGGAGAAGCCCGGCGTGTGCGGGCGGAGGTTTGGGAGGTTCAAAAGATGAGATATGTAGTAAGCTTCCTGGTGGCCTTTGTGGTGGCCTTCCTGGCGGGTAAGGTGCTGATCCCCCTGCTGCGCCGGCTGAAGGCGGGGCAGGGCGTGAAGGAATACGGACCCGCGTGGCACAACTCCAAGCAGAACACCCCCACCATGGGCGGCCTGACCTTTATCGTGGGCATCACCGTGGCGGTGCTCACCGTGGGCTGGCGGGACATCGCCGCCGGGGCCTACGGCGCCCTGTTCGTGCTGGTGTTCGCCCTGGTGTTCGGCGCCATCGGCTTCTTTGACGACTATGTGAAGGTGAAGTACCACCACGGCGACGGCCTGTCCGCCGGGATGAAGTTCCTGCTCCAGCTGGCGGCCGCCATCGTGTTCACCCTGCTGCTGCGCCACTTCGGCTACCTGAGCTTCGACCTGTACATCCCCTTTGTCAACGTCACCCTGGACCTGCCCGAGTGGCTGTACATGGTCTTTGCCGCCTTTGTCATGGTGGGCACGGTCAACGCCGTCAACCTGACCGACGGCATCGACGGCCTGGCCACCGGCGTGACCATGCCCGTGTCCCTGTTCTTCCTGGCGGTGTCCGTCCTGTGGGGCGCCATTGAGCTGGGCGTGTTCGCATCCGCCCTGTTCGGCGGCCTGTGCGCCTTCCTCATCTACAACTTCCACCCCGCCAAGGTGTTCATGGGGGACACCGGCTCCCTGTTCCTGGGCGGCGTGGTGTGCGGCATGGCCTTTGCCCTGGATATCCCCCTGCTCCTGATCCTGGTGGGCATCATCTACATCGCCGAGACCCTGTCCGACATCATCCAGGTGACCTATTTCAAGCTGACCCACGGCAAGCGGATCTTCCGCATGGCGCCCCTGCACCACCACCTGGAGCTGGGGGGCTGGAGCGAGGTGAAGCTCTTTACCGTCTTTACCCTGATCACGCTGGCGGCCTGTCTGCTGGCCTATTTCGGCCTGATCAACCGCTATCCGTTCTGAGCTGACAGAGCGGGAGAAACCTTTGGGAGGTGACCGTCACGGCGCGGAAAATGAAGCGGGATCTCACCGTGGAGGAGCAGCTGGCACGGGGACCCATGGATCTGCCCTTCCTGATGCTGACCCTGATGCTCACGGGAATCGGGCTGGTGATGGTGTTCTCCGCCTCCTACGCCACAGCCTACTACGACGGCGTGGTGGCCAAGCACGACCCCACCTACTACTTTGTCCGCCAGGCCCTGTTCGGCGCGGCCGGCATTGTGGTCATGTACCTGGTGAGCAAACTCAACTACCAGCACTACCGCTGGCTGGCGGTCTTTGCCCTGCTGGCGGCCTTCCTGTGCCTGGTCCTGGTGTTCACCCCCCTGGGCTTCGGCAAGGCCACCACCGGCGCCCAGCGCTGGATCCGTGTGCCCGGCCTGGGCAGCTTCCAGCCCTCTGAGATCGCCAAGCTGGGCGTGATCCTCTACTTCTCCTCACGATTGTCCAAGCGGAGCACGGAGAAGCGAAAAAAGTACGACCTGCGCAAGCCCTCCGGCCGCCTGCTGGACCTGCTGGACCGGATCGGCTTCATTGAGCTGGTGCCCTATATGCTCATCCTGGGGGCAGTGGCCCTGCTCATGCTCATGGAGCCCCACATGTCGGGCACCATCCTCATCCTGGTGGCTGGCGCGGCTGTCCTCTTTGCAGGCGGCATCAAGCTGGGCTGGTTCGTGGCCGGCGGCGCGGTGGTGGGCGCGGGGCTGTGGTTCATCATGACCCAGACCAGCTACATGGCCGCCCGGCTGGCCATCTGGCAGGACCCCTGGAGCGACCCCCTCAACGGCGGCTATCAGACCATCCAGTCCCTGTACGCCATCGGCTCCGGCGGACTGCTGGGCGTGGGCCTGGGCAACTCCCGG
The DNA here is from genome assembly GCF_944387275.1 of uncultured Pseudoflavonifractor sp. GTDB lineage: Bacteria > Bacillota > Clostridia > Oscillospirales > Oscillospiraceae > Pseudoflavonifractor > Pseudoflavonifractor intestinihominis. The sequence goes on along the minus strand of NZ_CALXEG010000004.1, from coordinate 52,316 downwards.
CAGAAGTTCAACTACCTGCCCGAGCCGGAGAACGACTACGTGTTCTCCATCACCTGCGAGGAGCTGGGCTACATCGGCGCGGCCATCATTATCATTCTCTTCGCCCTGCTGGTCATCCGGGGCTACTGGATCGCCATCCACTCCCGGGACCGGTTCGGCGCGCTGCTGGTGGTGGGTATCACCACCCTGGTGGCGGTGCAGGTGTTCCTGAACATCGCCGTGGTCACCAACCTGATCCCCCCCACCGGCATCTCGCTGCCCTTCTTCAGCTACGGCGGCACGGCACTGGTCATACAATTGGTAGAAATGGGAATTGTCCTGTCGGTGTCCAGGCAGATACCGGCGCCCAGACAGGGCTGATACGTTACGGTACGAGAGGTTTGGAGTGAGGTATTGATGAACATCCTTTTCACCTGCGGCGGCACCGCGGGACATATCAATCCGGCGGTGGCGCTGGCCCGGCTCTTTCAGGAGCGGAATCCGGGCTGCCGCATCCTCTTTGTGGGAGCGGACGGGGGCATGGAGACCCGCCTGGTGCCCAAGGAGGGGTATGACATCCGCACGGTGACCATCACCAACTTCCAGCGGTCCCTGACCCCGGCGGCGGTGGGCCACAACCTGAAGACCCTCTTCAACATGGGCCGCTCCAAGAAGCAGGCCAACGCCATCCTGAACGAGTTCAAGCCCGACCTGGTGGTGGGCACCGGCGGCTACGCCTCCTACCCGGTGGTCAACGCCGCCGCCAAGCGGCACATCCCCACCGCGGTCCACGAGTCCAACGCGGTCCCCGGCCTGACCACCAAGGCCCTGTCCAAGGTGGTGGACGTGGTGATGGTGGGCTTTGAGGAGAGCCGGAACCACTACGAGCATCCGGAGAAGGTGGTGGTGACGGGTACCCCCGTCCGGGGCGACTTCTTCCGGTACACCAGGAAGGAGGCCCGGGAGAAGCTGGGCATTGCCGACGACCGGCCCCTGCTGCTGTCCTTCTTCGGCTCCCTGGGTGCGGCGGTGATGAACGACCTGATGGTGGACGTCATCGCCCAGGAGTGCGCCCAGGGCGCGCCCTTCCGCCACATCCACGGCGGCGGCCGGGACTTTCAGCGGATGCAGGCGGCCCTGTCCCGGAAGGGCGTCAGCCTGAAGGACACCGGCGTGGAGCTGCGGGAGTACATCTACGATATGCCGCTTATCATGGCGGCCGCCGACCTGGTGGTCTGCCGGGCGGGGGCCTCCACCATCTCGGAGATCTCCGCCATCGCCAAGCCCTCGGTGCTGGTGCCCTCCCCCAACGTGGTGGCCGACCACCAGACCAAGAACGCCAAGGTGCTCTCCGACCGGGGTGCGGCGGTGCTGCTGCCGGAGAAGGAGTGCGCCGGCAAGCCGGAGGTGCTGCTGGAGCTGCTCAACGGCCTGATGGCCGACAGCGCCCGCCGGGAGGACATGAGCCGGAACCTGCGGGAGATGGCCGTGCCCGACGCCAGCGAGCACATCTACCAGACCCTGGTGGGTCTGATGAAGAAAGGCTGAGATCCGTCCCATTTCAGCGTCCTTTGCCCTCTTTGCCCCGGGAACGCCCCTGGGAAGGGCCGCATAGTATGGCCTGAGTGAAAACAAGACCAACTTTGCGGAGGACGGAGGATATGAGTATTTTTCTGGTGGAGGGCGGCAGGCGGCTGGAGGGGACGGTCCGCGCCCACGGCGCCAAGAACAGCGTGCTGCCCATTCTGGCGGCCACAATCCTGGGCAGGGGGGAGAGCGTCATCCGCAACTGCCCCGACCTGTCGGACGTGACCGCGTCCCTGGCCATTCTGGAGCACTTGGGCTGCAAAACGGCCCGGGAGGGGGACACGGTGCGGGTGGATGCCTCCAGCCTGTCCCGGTGCGACGTGCCCGACAACCTGATGCGGGAGATGCGCTCTTCGGTCATCTTCCTGGGGGCCATCCTGGGCCGGATGGGGGAGGCGGTGCTGTCCGCCCCCGGGGGCTGCGAGCTGGGCCCCAGGCCCATCGATCTCCACCTGGCCTCCATCCGGGCCCTGGGGGGCGCGGTGGACGAGGCCGGCGGCGCCCTGCGCTGCACCGGCGGGCACCTGACCGGGGCGGACATCGTGCTCTCCATCCCCAGCGTGGGGGCCACGGAGAACACCATGCTGGCGGCGGTGGCCGCCGATGGGGTCACCACCATCACCAACGCCGCCCGGGAGCCGGAGATCGCCGATCTCCAGGCCTTCCTGCGCGCCATGGGGGCGGACGTCCGGGGGGCGGGCAGCTCCATGATCACCATCCGGGGGGGACTGCCCCTCCACGGGGCGGAGCACACTGTCATGGGCGACCGCATCGTGGCCGCTACATACCTGGCGGCGGCCGCCGCCGCGGGAGGGGAGATCGAGGTCACCGGCGCAGACTGCCGCCACCTGTCCACGGTGACAGCGGTGCTCAGCCAGGCGGGCTGCAAGGTCCGCAGCGACGACAGCCGGATCTCCCTCTCCCGGTCCGGCCCCATGCGGGGGGTCAGCCCGGTGCGCACCGCGCCCTATCCCGGCTTTCCCACCGACGCCCAGGCGCCCCTGATGGCGGCCCTGACCACGGCGGCGGGGACCTCGGTCTTTGTGGAGAACATCTTTGAGAGCCGCTACCGCCACGTGGATGAGCTCGCCCGCATGGGAGCCCATATCCGGGTGGAGGGAAGGGTGGCCGTGGTATTCGGCGTGGAGCGGCTGAAGGCCGCGGCAGTCCACGCCGCCGACCTGCGGGGCGGCGCAGCCCTGGTGGTGGCTGCCCTGGGGGCGGAGGGACGGAGCAGGATCTCCGGCCTCCACCACGTGGATCGGGGCTACCAGGACCTGGACGGGGCCCTGCGCAGCCTGGGGGCGGACATCGTCCGCCGGGAAGCGGACGGATAAGGGAAACTTAAGAATTTCCTCACACATTTTTCGATTATCTCCGGTATACTGAGAAGAAAAAACAGGCCGCCGGGCCCAGCCCGGCGGCAGCAGAGGAGCAGGGAAATGGCGGCGAGACGGAACAAGCGCAAGCGGCGGAACAGAGGACGCTTCGGCTTCCTCTATAAAGTGCTGTCCGCCGCCGTGATCGTAGCGGCGATCGTGGCGGGCTGCGCGGTGTTCTTCCGGGTGGAGAACATCGAGGTCAACGGCCAGTCGGCCTACACGGCGGACCAGATCATCAGCGCCGCCGAGGTGGAGCAGGGGGACAACCTCTTTGCCGTCAACAAGTTCAAGGTCATGCGGCAGATCATCTCCCGCTTGCCCTATGTGGACGAGATCTCCGTGTCCCGCCGCCTGCCTGACACCCTGGTCATCAACGTGACCGAGTGTGTGCCCGCGGCGGCCATCCAGGGCGGCGACGCCTGGTGGATCATCGATACCAAGGGCAAGATCCTGGAGCGGACCGACGAGACCCGGGCGGCGGAGTTCCCGCCCCTCACCGGCCTGACGCCGGACAGCCCCGTGGTGGGCGAGCAGCTGAAGGCGGCGGAAGGGGAGGAGAACAAGCTCTCCAGCCTGGAGAAGCTCTTCGCGGCCCTGGCCGCCCGGGGCATGACGGACCAGGCCGAGAGCTTTGACCTGACCGCCATCAACTTCATCAAAATGGGCTACGGCGGCCGGTTCACGGTGAAGATCCCCATGAACACCGACTTCAACCAGGCGGCCAAGATCCTGGAGGCGGCCATCGGGGCCCTGGAGGAGACCGACCGGGGCGTCATCGACCTGACCCTGGACGAGCCCCACTTTATCCCCTACGCATCCCTGCTGGGCTGAGAGATCCGGCGGGAAGGAAGGAGAAGCGATGGAACAGACCGAACGCAGGAAGAAAAACCGGGGTGAGCTGGCCATCGGCGGCGTGTGCGTGCTGCTGGGCATCCTGCTGGCGGTGCAGCTGCGCAGCGTCAAGGTGAACAGCGCCGCCGACGCCACCAGCGCAGGGCGCCTGGAGACCCTCCAGCAGCTCTACAACGAGACCGTGGACAACCTGGAGACCACCAAGGCCCAGCTGGAGCAGGTGCAGGCCGAGCTCCAGACCTACCGGGACGAGGCCGCCTCGGGCAGCGGCGAGAGCGAGGCCCTGCGGGCCGAGGTGGACAAGCTGGAGATGGAGGCCGGCCTGGTGGAGGTGGTTGGACCGGGCGTGATGGTGAGCCTGCAGGACTCCAGCGCCGCCAACGTCACCGGCGACGAGGCCGACTACCTCATCCACGACAACGACCTGCTCTCGGTGCTCAACGAGCTGCGGGACGCGGGGGCGGAGGCCATCTCCCTCAACGGGGAGCGGATCATGGCCACCACCGAGATCCGCTGCGCCGGGTCGGTGGTCATCGTCAACGGCCGGCGGTACACCGCGCCCTTTGTGTTCAACGCCATCGGCGACCCCGACACCCTCTACTCCGCCCTCACCATGCGCAACGGCGTGGTGGACGTGCTGGGGCAGTGGAAGATCGAGGTGAAGGTGACCCCCAGCGAGATGCTCACCGTGCCCGCCTACAACGGGGTCATCGACTTCCAGTACGCCAAGCCCTCCACCGCCCAGAGCGAGGGCACGGAAGGGGGCGCTGTGGGATGATCGAATTTGCCGGACTGATCGTGGGCCTAGTCATCGGCTGCTTCCTGCCCTGGCACGTGCCCAGCCAGTACAGCCTCTATGTGGCCACCGGCCTGCTGGCCGCCCTGGACTCCGCTCTGGGCGGCATGAACGCCCGCATCAAAAAGACCTTCAACCTGTCCATCTTCCTGTCCGGGTTCTTCGGCAACGCCATCATCGCCGTGTTCCTGACCTGGCTGGGGGACAAGCTGGGACTGCCCCTATATCTTGCGGCGGTGGTGGTCTTCGGCACCCGCATGTTCCAAAACTTTGCGGAAATCCGGCGGGAACTATTGACCTCACGCCAAAAGAAGGCTAGAATAGAACGAGACATAAATAATGGTCAGACCTCAGAAAATGAGCTGCCATAATTTTCATAAAAAGAGAGATTTCACTTCTTTCACATAGGAGGAGCAGTTATGCCTTTTGGATTGGACAGCGGCCCCGATACGGTAGTTACCATTAAGGTCATCGGCGTCGGCGGCGGCGGCAACAACGTGGTCAACCGGATGGTGAAGTCCGGGATGAAGGGCGTGGATTTTATCGCGGTGAACACGGATAAGCAGGCGCTTACCGTGTCCAGCGCTACCTATAAGATTCAGATCGGCGAGAAGCTGACCGGCGGCCAGGGCGCGGGCAGCGACCCCGAGGTGGGCCGCAAGTCCGCCGAGGAGAGCCGCAGCCAGATCTCCAAGGCCCTGGAGGACGCGGACATGGTCTTCATCACCGCCGGCATGGGCGGCGGCACCGGCACCGGCGCGGCCCCCATCGTGGCGGACATCGCCAAGGAGATGGGCATCCTCACCGTGGGCGTGGTCACCAAGCCCTTCAAGTTTGAGGGCCGCCGCCGCATGATGCAGGCGGAAAAGGGCATCGAGGAGCTGCGCACCCGGGTGGACAGCCTGGTCATCATCCCCAACGAGCGCCTCAAGTACGCCACCGACCAGAAGATCACCTTCGCCAACGCATTCGAGATCGCCGACGATGTGCTGCGCCAGGCGGTGCAGTCCATCTCCGACCTGATCAGCAACACCGGCTTCATCAACCTGGACTTTGCCGACGTGACCGCGGTCATGCAGAACGCGGGCATGGCCCACATGGGCGTGGGCCGGGCCGCCGGCAAGAACAAGGCCGAGGAGGCCGCCAAGATGGCCATCTCCAGCCCCCTGCTGGAGACCTCCATCAATGGCGCCAAGGGCGTGCTGGTCAACGTGACCGGCTCCATGGACATCGGCCTGGAGGAAGTGGAGACCGCCGCCAACCTGGTGCAGGAGGCCGCCCACGAGGAGGCCAACATCATCTTCGGCGCCGCCTTTGACGACTCCCTGGACGACGAGATCCGGGTCACCGTCATCGCCACCGGCTTCGAGGAGGTGGAGAGCAAGATCTCCGCCACCCCCTTCTCCAGAGGCGGGGAGCAGAAGGCGCCTGCCGCCGCTGCCGCCGCCGCTCAGGCCCCCAAGACCCTGGAGCCCATGACGGAGGCCGACTCCAAGATCGAGGACGACCCCTTCAACGACATCTTCAAGATCTTCAACCGGGGAAAATAACACTGTGACGCTGCACGCCGGTCTGCTCTCGGGCAGACCGGCGTGGTTTTTCGCCGGAGGCTGGCATACCTGGGGCTTCCCGGGTTGCATTCCAGAAAAAACAGGCTTATAATAATGTCTGCTGAATCAGCGGCAATGCGTTTGATCGATGCGGTACAGCCGCATAATTCTTTCAAACGGCGCACACCGGAGGTTTGAAAGAATTTATCCATTGCCATAATGTATGTTACGATAGGATCTGCCGGACAGGCCGCCTCAGGGTTTGGCCGTGGGGCTGCCGGCGGGAGATCCGGCGAATCGCATGGAGAAGGAGTGATATGCGCCGTGAGCAGCGACCCTCTGAGTCGAACGTGGAAGAAAAACAGGACCAGCACGGCGCATGGAGGCTGAAGGGCGGAGGCGGTCCGCCCCATGTCTGCGGCGCCCATGCCGCTGGCGGAGCGCGTCACGCACCCATCCAAGGCCCGCGCCATCGCGGGATTTGGATGAGGGTATGACAGGGCGTTTTCCGCGGCGGCCTCAAAAAAGGACGCGCGGACCTCTCCCGGCAGGTGCGGGAACGGCTGCGGCCGGCGCCTCGACGGCGGCCCTTGTCCCGATCATGTGACGGACAAGGGCGGACTGCCGCATTGCGGGCGCTGCGGAGACCGAGCCTGCCTGTCCCCGGCGCGTCGGAAAGACGTGATTTGAATGCTCTCCATCCATAAGACCATTGACAAGAAGATGACCCGGCTGGACGCCATCCAGGACGGCTGCTGGATCAACCTGACCTACCCCACCGAGGACGAGCTGAACACCGTGTCCGAGGCGCTGAACGTGGACTCCGGGTTTCTCCGGGCCGCCCTGGACGAGGAGGAGACCTCCCGTATCGACACGGAGGACGGCCAGACCCTGATTATCATCGACGTACCTGCCGTGGAGAAGGACGACGCGGTGGTCTACTCCACCATCCCTCTGGGCATCATCGTGACGGAAAAGCACATCATCACCGTCTGCCTGAAGGAATCCTCCATTGTGAAGGACTTCCAGGACGGTCTGGTGAAGAACGCAGAGACCCAGAAGCGGACCCGGTTCATCCTCTACATGCTGCTCCAGGTGGCCAAACGCTTCCTGCAATACCTGAAGCAGATCGACAAGATCTACAACTACATGGAGCGCCACCTCTACAAGTCCCAGCGGAACAAGGAGCTCATCCAGCTGCTGGACCTGGAGAAGTCCCTGGTCTACTTCAACACCTCCCTGAAGGCCAACGAGGTCACCCTGGAGAAGATCCTCCGTGGCCGCATCATCACCCTCTACGAGGAGGACCACGACCTGCTGGAGGATGTGCTGATCGAGGTCCGTCAGGCCATTGAGATGGCCAACATCTACTCCTCCATCATCTCCGGCATGATGGACGCCTTCGCCTCGGTCATCTCCAACAACCTGAACGTGATCATGAAGGTGCTGACCTCCATCACCGTTTTGCTCACAGTGCCGAATATCATCTTCGGATTCTATGGAATGAACATCACCGCCGGCCTGCCCCTGGATCAGTTCTGGTGGATTCCCCTGATTTTGGCCATCCTGATCCTCAGCATCGTGGCCCTGATCCTGAAAAAACACGATTTGTTTTAACTGCGAAGTGATTCCGCATGTCCCCCAACAGGGGACATGCGGAATTTGTATATTATGACGAAAATCTCTGGGGCCGGAGACAATTAGCAGTTGACAATTTGGACAAATGATATATAATTCACAATGTGCTGCAAAAAGCTCTGCCCTGCGGGAAAGAGGGCAGAGGGCCCAAAAGCAGCACAGAAAAAACGCGGATAGTGGAAAGGAATGCATGAAATGAAGAAAAGCAAACGCGTACTCAGCCTGGTTGCGGCCGGCGCCCTGCTCCTGACGGCGGCCTGCTCCAACGCTCCCTCTGCGGAGAGCCCCTCCGGCACCCCCTCTGCCAGCCAGCCTCAGGCCAGTGAGCCCGCTCAGACCACTGCGGCCAACGGCGTCTACGAGGGCAAGGGTACCGGCTACGGCGGTGAGGTGTCCGTCCTGGTGACCGTGGAGGACGGACAGATGACCGACCTGCGGCTGCTGGACAACCATGAAACGGCTCCTGTTGTCAACCGGGCGTTCCCCATTCTGAAGGAGCGCATCCTGGAGGCCCAGTCCCCCGTGGTGGACAGCGTCTCCAGCGCTACCTTCACCTCCTTCGCCGTGAAGGCCGCTGTGGCCGACGCTGCCAGCCAGTACGGCCAGGACTTCGGCGAGATCACCATGACCACCGCCAGCGCGGAGACCCCCGCCGCTCCCGAGGATACCTCCACCCAGCTGGTGGTGGTGGGCGGCGGCCCTGCCGGTCTCGCCGCCGCCATCTCCGCCAAGCAGAGCGGCGTGGAGAACGTGATCCTCATCGAGAAGCTGGGCATCCTGTCCGGCAACGGCAAGTTCGACATGAACTTCTTTGACCTCATCAACTCCAAGGCCCAGCACAAGGCGGGCATTGAGTATACCATCGAGCAGTTCATCGAGGAGAAGAAGGATGCCGGCAACACTCCCGAGCGCCTCCAGGCCTGGGCTGAGGGCGAGTGGACCCTGGACGCCTGGCTCCGCGACATGGACATCCTGCTCAACCAGTCCAACGGCGGCACCAACCACATGGCGGAGAGCGACGTCTACGCCGGCGACCACATCCAGACCGGTCTGGAGAAGGAGGCCTATGAGCTGGGCGTTGACATCCGCCTGGACAACAAGGGCACCGACCTCATCATGGAGGACGGCGTGTGCAAGGGCGTTGTGGTGGAGACCAAGGGCGGCACCTACAACATCACCGCCGACGCTGTGGTGGTGGCCACCGGCGGCTTCTGCAACAACAAGGAGCTGCTGGCCAAGTACGCCCCCGGCTATGAGGTGCTGGAGACCTCCAACTCCATGGGTACCACCGGCGACTTCATCCCCGTGTTTGAGAAGAACGGCTTCGGCCTGGAGAACATGGGCAAGATGTCCGTCTTCTCCTACATCCTCAACCCCCGCCGTGACCTGACCGGCGGCGGCTCCGGCTTCCTGCTGGTGAACAAGGACGGCGCCCGCTTTGTGGATGAGGCCTCCACCTCCGGACTGACCCTGGGCACCGCCATTCTGGCCCAGCCCGACGGCGCTGCCTTCTATCTGGCTGACCGCACCCTGTATGAGGACAACTACCGCACCCGCAAGCACGTGGCCGCCGGCTACTATCAGCAGGGCGAGACCCTGGACGAGCTGGCCGAAAAGCTGGGGATCGACGCCGAGGGCCTGAAGGCCTCTGTGGCGGACTACAACGCCAACCTGCCCGAGGGCGCCCGTCCCTTTGATGCCGAGGGCCCCTACTACGGCGCCAAGGTTCAGACCGCCAACCACATGACCAAGGGCGGCGTCACCGCCGACGAGCGGGCCCAGGTCCTCTATGAGGACGGCACCGTGGTGCCCGGCCTGTATGCCGCCGGTGAGGTCACCTGGATCAGCGGCGCTTACAGCGCGGCTGTCACCTTCGGCCGCATCGCCGGCGCCTCCGTGGCGGAGGACATCCTGTAAGCCGCCTTTGCCGCTGAGGGCATAAATCCACCTCAAAAAGCGTGCTGCTCTCTGAGCAGCACGCTTTTTTGCACATTTTTGCGTGAATTTGAGGACGGATGGCGAAATGTTTCATATAAAATAAGATTGAAAAACCGGGTTTTACAAAAACATTATGTATCCATTCATAAAATAGAAACAATTTCACGGTATAATAATCAGCAAGCTATCACTTTAATCAGCGAAATTACTGGGCCGCACGGAGGCGGCGTTTCCCGGAAAAAGGAGGTCTGACAATGGCAAGCAATCCGAATTACAATGAAGTGACGCCTGAGGTGACCGAGTTGGCCAATCTGGCCCTGGCCAACAGCAGTATTTCCCCCGACGACTACGTGAAGTACGACGTAAAGCGGGGACTGCGTGATCTCAACGGTAAGGGCGTCGTTGCGGGCCTGACCGAGATATCGGAGATCGTGGCCAAGAAGCTGGTGGACGGCAAGGAGATGCCCTGTGACGGTGAGCTCTACTACCGCGGCATCAACGTGGAGCAGCTGGTCAGCGGGGCGCTGAAGGAGAAGCGGTTCGGCTTTGAAGAGACCGCCTATCTGCTCCTTGTGGGCCGCCTGCCCAACGCCGAGGAGCTCTCCGCCTTCCGGGGCCAGCTCTCGTACTACCGCTCCCTGCCCACCAATTTTGTCCGGGACGTGATCCTCAAGGCCCCCAGCAGGGACATCATGAACTCCCTGGCCCGCAGCGTGCTCAACCTGGCCGCCTACGACGAGCGGGCGGACGACACCTCCCTGCCCAACGTGATGCGCCAGTGCCTGCAGATGATCGCCGTATTCCCCCTGCTGGCGGTGTACGGCTACCAGGCCTACAACTATAAGGAGGGCAACAGCCTGTATATCCACGCCCCCAGGGCGGAGCTGTCCATGGCGGAGAATATTCTGGCCCTGCTGCGGCCCGATGCGTCCTACTCCTTCTGGGAGGCCCACGTGCTGGACGTGTGCCTCACCCTCCACGCCGAGCACGGCGGCGGCAACAACTCCACCTTCACCACCCACGTGGTCACCTCCTCCGGCACGGATACATACTCCTGCATGGCGGCGGCCCTGGCCTCCCTGAAGGGCCCCAAGCACGGCGGCGCCAATATCAAGGTCATCCGCATGTTTGAGGACATGAAGGAGAAGGTGCGGGACTGGAAGGATGAGGATGAGGTGAAGGCCTACCTCCAGGCCCTGCTGGACCGGAAGGCCTTTGACAAGGCGGGCCTCATCTACGGCATGGGCCACGCGGTGTACTCCCTGTCCGACCCCCGGGCCAATATCCTCCGGTCCTTTGTGGAGCGGCTGTCCCGGGAGAAGGGCCGCACCGAGGAGTACGAGCTCTACTCCCTGGTGGAGCGGCTGGGCCCGCAGATCATTGCGGGCGACCGCAAGATCTACAAGGGCGTGTCCGCCAACGTGGACTTCTACTCCGGCTTTGTCTACCATATGCTGGACCTGCCCCTGGAGCTGTACACCCCCATCTTTGCCCTGGCACGTGTGGCGGGCTGGAGCGCCCACCGCATTGAGGAGCTCATCAACATGGGCAAGATCATCCGTCCCGCCTACCAGTACGTGGGACACCGGCAGCCCTACAAGACCCTGGAGGAGCGCTGAATCCAGAGAAAACAGACAGGAGGGCGGATGCAGACGCATCCGCCCTCCTGTTGCCTCAGAGAGGGGATTCAGCCGGTCAGACCGGGGAAGAGCAGATAGATGACGGCGCCCAGCACGCCGGCGCCCAGCATGACCCACACCGGGTCGGGCTTCCACTTCCGCAGCACCACAAAGCCCACGAGGAAGAGGCCGACCGCCGCCAGGTCGGGGAGGGCAGGCACAAAGCCGCCCTCACCCCAGAAGGCGGTGATCAGGATGGACAGGCCGGCGGAGGCGATAAGGGCCACCACGGCGGGGCGCAGCCCGTAGAGGGCGCCCTGAATGGCGGTGAGCTTCTGGTAGCGGTAGTAGAGGAAGGCCAGCAGGGAGACGATGATGCAGGAGGGGAACACACAGCCCACAGTGGCGATGATGGCGCCGGGCAGCCCGGCGATCTGAGTGCCCACAAAGGTGGCTGAGTTGATGGCGATGGGGCCGGGGGTCATCTGGGAGATGGTGATCAGGTCGGTGAACTCGGACATGGTGAGCCAGCCGTGGCCGTCCACCACCTGGGCCTGGATCAGGGGCAGGGCGGCATAGCCGCCGCCGAAGCTGAACAGGCCCACCTGGAAGAAGCTCCAGAAGAGCTGGAGATAGATCATACCTGCCCCTCCTCTTCTCCCGGGTTCCGGAGGCGGAACAGGGTGGCCAGAATGCCGATGGCGGCACAGGCCAGGATGATCCAGATGACGTTGACCCCCAGGAACCAGGTGACGGCAAAGGAGACCACCATAATGACCGTGGCCAGCCAATCCCGCTGGCGGAGGATGTTGCCCGCCATGTCCACCACAACGCTGGCGATCACGGCGGCCACACCGGCCTGCATACCCCGGAGCACGGCGGCCACCACCGGATTGGATTTGAAGGCGGAGTAGAACAGGGAGAGCACAGAGAGGATGATAAGGGGCGGCAGCACGGTGCCCAGAATGGCCACCGCGGCCCCGGGCAGACCGGCCACACGGTACCCCACCAGAATGGAGGCGTTGACCGCGATGGGTCCGGGCGCCGACTGGGCGATGGCGGTCAGGTCCAGCATCTCCTGCTCCTCCAGCCAGCCCAGATTGTCCACAAAGCGCTGCTTCATCAGTGGGACGATGACGTATCCGCCGCCAAAGGTGAAGGCGGAGAGCAGAAATGTGGACGAGAAGAGCCGCCAGTACAGGGCAGGCCCGCGTTTTTCCATAGAAATCCCTCATTTTCGGTAAATTGTGGGCAGCCACTATTATAATGCGGAAGGGAAGCGGCTGCAACCATGAAATCTCCGCTGCAAGGAGCGCCATAAAATCCTCTTGACATTCCCCCTGGAGGAGGGGTTATTCTGATAGAGAAGAGACAGGCGGCCGCAGGGGCCGCCAACATGCGGGAAGACGGAAAGGAGCCGGAGCAATGACACCTGTGAAGCTGGATACTGACGTGCTGGTGCTGGGAGGCGGCAGCGGCGGACTGTGCGCGGCCATGGCGGCCCGGGAGGCGGGCGCCCGGGTGACCCTGGTGTACAAGACGGGGGGCAACGCCACCGCCGTGGCGGCGGGCGGGTATGCCGTGGTGCTGCCCGACGCGGCGGATGACTCGGCGGACCACCTGATGGCGGATGCCCTCCGCAGCGGCGCGGGCCTGGTGGACCAGACCCTGCTGCGCCGGCTGGCAGAGCGGTCCTACCCCGCCATCCAGCGAGTGACAGACTGGGGCGTGGCGTTCTACCGGAACGAGGACGGCAGCTACCGCCGTTTCCGCTCCGGCGGCCACACGGTGCCCCGGTCCCTGCGGTGCGCCTCCGGACGGGGCAGCGACGCCTACGGCGTCCTCTTCCGCCGGGCGGGGGAGCAGGGCGTGACCATGCTGAAAAATGTCCTCATCACCCAGCTGCTGCTGAAGGACGGCCGGGTGTGCGGCGCGGCGGGCGTGGACGGGGAGGGCAGGCCCCTGATGATCGCCGCCAGGACAGTGGTGCTGGCCACCGGCGGCATGGCCGCCCTCTACGAGCACACCACCACCGCCCCCGGCCTCACCGGCGAGGGGTACATCCTGGCCCTGGAGGCGGGCTGCCGCCTGCGGGACATGGAGTTCGTCCAGTTCATGCCCACCACCCTGGCCGCGCCCCCGCATCTGAAGGGCAAGCTGGTCAACGACACCCTCCGGGGGGAGGGGGCCGCCATCCTCAACAGCGAGGGGGAGCGGTTCATGGAGCGCTACGACCCGGTGCTGAAGGATATGGCGGCCCGGGACATCCTGTCCGCCGCCATCGCCAAGGAGGTGGCCGCGGGCCGGGGCAGCCCCATGGGGGGCGCGTATGTGGACGCCCGGCACATCCCGGAAAAAGCCCTGCTCCAGAGCTTCGGCGCGTGCAAGGCCCTGCGGGCGGCGGGGATCGACCCGTCCAGGGACCTGATCGAGGTGGTGCCCGCGGCCCACTTCTCCTGCGGCGGCGTGGTCATCGATGTGGACTGCCACACCGATGTGCCCGGACTGTACGCCGTGGGCGAGGTGACCGGCGGCATCCACGGCGCCAACCGGCTGGGGGCCACGGCCCTGACCGAGAATGTGGTCTTCGGACAGATTGCCGGACAGCTGGCGGCGGAGGAGGCGGAAAAGACGCCCCTGCCCGCCGATCTGGCCTGGGAGGCGCCCGGCCAGTGCACCGACTGCCCGCCCGACCCGGAGACCGAGGTGGTGCTCACCGGCGGGGAGAAGAGCATCCGCCACATTCTCTGGCAGTACGGCGGCATCCTGCGGGACGCCCAGGGCCTGACCCAGGGCCTGGTGGAGCTGGGGCATCTGGACCGGCAGCTCTCCGACCTGCCCACCCCCAACTTTGTCCAGCAGCAGAAGAAGCGCCGCCTGACCCAGCTGGTCTATCTGGCCAGCCTGGTACTCCAGGCCGCCCTGCGGCGGACCGAGAGCCGGGGCTGCCACACCCGCACCGACTTCCCCGACACCGACCCCAACCAGCAGGAGAGCATCATCCTCTCCCTGAAGCCTTGAATAAGAGAAGTGCCCGGAGCTTTCGCTCCGGGCACTTCGTCTGTATGGGGTTACTCCTGTGAGAGGGCGTCGCCGAAGAAGTCGCTGTATCGGAAGGAGACGCCGTTGTCCATGGAGAAGAGCAGGTCCTCCACAGGCAGAACTTCCGCGGGGACGTTGAGGGCAAACCAGCCGTTGGCAGCCGCTGAGGTACGCAGCGTATAGGGAGGTTCGCCAGCAGTCTGGACGGTGATTTCCGCCGTGTTGTAGGGCACGTCGGGGCCGTCGAAATCGGTCCAGGTGGAGCCGCCCAGGAAGCCGAACACCAGGGCGTTTTCTTCATCGTACCGCAGCACACCGGCGGTGACCCGGGGGCTCATCAGGGGCGGGCAGGTGCCCTGCTCCGAGAGACGCCAGGTGCCGTCCTCATTCCGCCAGGCCAGCCGGGCCGCATAGCCCACCTCGCCGTTCCCGGTCCAGCTGCCGATGATCAGATAGCTGATCTCAGGGCTCTCATAGGGCGTGGCCACCACCACCTCATAGCCGTCCTCAGTGGCCAGGAAGGCGTCCACGGCCTTGTCCACGGGGAAGTCGGTCAGCCGGTCGTTGACCGGGAAATTGTCCTCATCTACAAAGGTCAGAGAGAGCGGGTCCTCGGGCTGGCCGGTCCGGGCGGGAATCCACTCCAGATGGAGCACCTTGCCCTCCGCGCCCTCGGCCAGACGGCCCAGCATGTCTCCGGGTTCCACCTGCTCGCCAACCGTCACATAGAGTTCCGACAGATTGGCATAGCGGAAGGAGCCCTCCTCACAGGAAACAAGGATGTAATTCCCGTACTGAGGGTCCGTGCCTGTCTCCGTGACTGTGCCGGAGCAGACGGAGGCAACGGCGACTGCGACAATGTCCACACCCGGGTGGTCCTGGGAGAAGGGGCGGGCGATCTGGTAGTGGCTGATGGCGGGCCAGAGATAGCCGCTGTAGGTGATGGGCTGACGGGCGGACTCAGTCAGGCCAACCACCTGCTCATCTCCGTCCAGATAGAGGGTGTAGCCCGAGTTCAGGCGGCCCTCCAGCGAGACCATGGCGGCGGAGTAAGGAAGGGGAGAAATCTGCTCAAAGCCGTACATGAAGAGGTTTACGGGGAAGTCGGGGTCGGAGAGGGGATAGGTCTTCTCATTCCCGTCCGCGGCCCGGAAGGTAAGCGCCGTATCGGAGAAGGAGACCACCTGTCCCGTCAAACGGGTGGGGAAGGGGGCGCCGCTCAGGGTGAAGTCCTCCGGGGTAAGCTGCCGGCCGGTGGCGTCCAGGGCCTGGTACTCATCCTGATTCGCCTCGGAGAACTGCACGTCGCTGGCGTATGTGGCGTAGAAAACCGTATCCTCTGTCTCGGCCAGAATTTCCATTTGGGAGGGATAGGCGCCTTCTGGGTCGCCGCCCCATGCCTCATAAAAGGCGTCCCGGTCCTCTGTATATACGCTCAGGAGCCAGCCGCCCATTTCATCCCGGTTTTTCAGGTAGAAGCCCCAGCTGTCCGGCCCCTCTGCCACCTCGTACAGCCCGGCCCAGTTCTCGGGCAGCTGAAGGGTGAAGCCCCAGACCTGGCTGGTGTAGGAGGGATTGGCCACTGTCCGCACCACGGGCAGCAGGTCCACGGTGATGCTCCGCTCGCCGTTCTCCGGGTCGGGCAGGGCGGCGTCCAGGGTGAGCTCGGTGAAGGCGGAGAGATCCCACGACGCCAGCAGGTCATCATCCTGGGTACGGATGGCGGCAATCTGGGCGTCGGTGAGGGGGATGGTGTAGGTTTCGCCCGCCTCCCAGACAGTGCCGTCCAGGAAGTGGAGGCTCATGCCGCTCCCGCCGTCCATTTCCTGCCGTCCCGCGATGTGGATGGACCAGTCGGAGGCGGGGGAGTAGCCCGCCGGGACGGTGAAGGTGAGGGTGGCGGTATCGGGGTCAAAGGCAATGCTCTCCGTTAGTGCGTCCAGGGCCTCCTGGGCGGTGAGGGTGTTTCCGGACGGAGTTTCCCCGCCGTCCACCTGCTCACAGGCCACCAGGCCGCCCAGGGCCAGCACCAGGGCCAGGGCACAGCACAGCAGGGGGATACCCCGGCGCTTTTTCAGGAACAGGTTGCCCAGACGGTCCTTTAGCTGCCCCTTCCCGCTGCCGAAGCGGGTGGACAGGGCAGGGCCGGAGGCATCCGCGGCGGCCTGGAGCAGCACCTGACCGTACGCCCGCCGTCCGCCGCCGTTCAGGCTGCGGATCACCGCCTCGTCACAGCACAGCTCCAGGTTGCGGCCCGCCTCCCGGGCCATCCACCACACCAGGGGGTTGAACCAGTGGACCGCGTTGGCCAGCAGCATGACCGCCTTGTAGGCCACGTCCCTGCGCTTCAGGTGGAGCAGCTCGTGGCGGAGGGTCAGGTCCAGCTCATTGTCCGCCAGGTCCCGGGTGGGGAGAAGGATCACCGGCCGGACCAGTCCCAGCATCATGGGGGAGCTGACGGCGGCAGAGCGCATCAGCCCCACGGACCGCCGGATGTGCAGTTCCTGCCGGAGGGAGGAGCACTTGTCCGCCTGTTCCGGGGCAGGGGGCAGGGCGAGGCGGAGCAGCCGCCGCCGGGCCAGCAGGTAGGAAATGCAGTGGAACGCCAGAAAGACCCCCGCGCCCGCCAGCCAGAGAATGGCCAGCAGCTGGGTGGAGCGGATGGTCACAGGCTCAGTCTCCGGGGCGGTCTGGGTCTGCTGGGGCAGAGGCTCCACCGGGGTGAGGGAAGTCTGCCCGGCGGGCTGCTGGGGCAGGGTGGAGACCTGGCTCTGCACTGGCGCAGGGCGCTGAACCGGCGCGGAGATGGAGTAGGACGGCACCTCCACCGTGACGGCGGGGGCGGACCGGCTCAGCTGGACCGGCAGAACCAGCCGCAGAGCCAGCAGGAGAAAGAGCACGTACAGGGTGGGGGCGGCGTACCGGTGGCGGATGCGCCGGGCCAGGAGCAGCAGGGGCAGCAGCACGGCGGAGCAGGCCGCCGACACGGTGAGCACGCGCAGGAGCAGATCTTCCATTTACCTCGCCTCCTCTTCCAGTTGGTCCAGGTAGGCCCGCAGCTCGGCCACATCCTCTTGGCGCAGGCTGCCGCCGTCGTGGAGTGCGGCAGCAAAGCGGCGGAGAGAGCCGGCGTAGAGCTTGCCCAGAACGGTCTTTCCCTCCTCCTCCTGATAGCGGGCCTTGGAGACCAGAGGGGCGTACAGGTTGGTCTTGCCCTCCTTGCGGCAGGAGAGGAAGCCTTTCTCCTCCAGCCGCTTCAGGTAGCTGTGGAGGGCGCTGGCGGTGAGGGGGCGGTCCAGGGCGGAGAGGATCTCCGGCGCAGTGATCGCGCCCTCAGCGGCCCACACAGCCAGCATGATGTCCAGCTCGGACTCGGGCAGACGCTTGAAGCCATCCATAGGGGGCACCTCCTTTTCTGCAAATGCAAATCTTATCTTCAAGTATATTCTACATTTGCAGAAAATACTTGTCAAGAGGAATTTCTGCTTTTGCAGAAAATAAGAAACCGGGCGAAAAACAAGTGATACAGAGAGAAGCCCAGCGAAAGACTGGATTTTCGGGCAGGTTTTCCCTTGACCGGCTGAGAAGGCAAAGGTATAATACAGACGAAGTTAGACGCAAGAAACTTTTTTGGATAGGATGGAGTTTTCCATGAGAACGGAGAAGGAAAAAAGGACCCTGGAGGACCTGGTCCCCGGCGAGCGTGGCATCATCCTCCGGGTGGGCAGCGACAAGGGCGCGGTGAAGCGCCGCCTGGTGGACATGGGCCTGACGCCGGGTACGGAAGTGATGGTGCGGAAGGTGGCCCCCTTCGGCGACCCCATCGAGGTCAATCTGCGGGGCTACGAGCTGTCCCTGCGGAAGGAGGACGCGGCCCAGATCACCCTGGCCATGGGAGAAGAGGCTCAGGCCTGCCGCAGCGAGCGGAAGCGCCGGTCCGGCATGATCCAGCGGGTGCCCGACGAGGAGACCCTGCGGCGGATGAGCGCCGCCCACCAGCACGAGGAGGAGGAGCACAGCTCCGTGCCCGACTACGCCAGCCACGACACCCGTGAGATGAAGCTGGCCCTGGTGGGCAACCCCAACTGCGGCAAGACCACCCTGTTCAACGCCCTCACCGGCTCCAACCAGTACGTGGGCAACTGGCCGGGCGTCACGGTGGAGAAGAAGGAGGGCAAGGCCGAGGTGGATGGCAAGAGTGTCACCGTGGTGGATCTGCCCGGCATTTACTCCCTGTCCCCCTACTCCATGGAGGAGATCGTGGCCCGGGACTTTATCGTGGGGGAGCACCCGGACGCCATCATCGACATCATCGACGCCACCAACATCGAGCGGAACCTGTACCTCACCGCCCAGCTGCTGGAGCTGGAGCGGCCCATGGTCATCGCCCTGAACTTCATGGACGAGGCCCGGCGCCACGGGGACAAGATCGACTGCCAGCGGCTGTCCGAGCTGCTGGGCGTGCCGGTGATCCCCATCACCGCCCGCACCGGTGAGAACATCCAGGAGCTGCTGCGGGTGGCCCACCAGCAGATGCACGTGGGCGTCACCCTGGAGCCCGACGACCTGTACGACGACTACACCCACCTGATCCACCACCAGGTGGGCGAGCTGATCCACGACCGGGCCTATGAGATCGGCCTGCCCGCCCACTGGGCCTCCATCAAGCTCATTGAGGGGGACGCCCTGGTGGAGAAGGCCCTGGACCTGCCGGCTGAGACCAAGCAAAAGCTGGAGAAGATCTTCCACGACTACGAGGAGGCCTACGCCCTGGGCGACCGGGAGACCCTGATCGCCGACGCCCGGTACCAGTTCATCCAGCGGGTGACCAGCGTATCGGTGGAGAAGGGACGGAAGGCAGGGGAGCTGACCCTGTCGGACAAGATCGACTCCATCGTCACCCACAAGTGGTTCGCCGTGCCCGTGTTCCTGCTGATGATGCTGGCCATGTTCTCCCTCACCTTCGGGCCTGGCGTGTTCCTGTCCGACCGGATCGAGGACCTGATGGGCGCCCTGGGCACCTGGGTCTCCGGCGCCCTGGCCGCGGCGGATACCGCCCCCTGGGTGTCCAGCCTGCTGGTGGACGGCATTATCTCCGGCGTGGGCGGCGTGCTCACCTTCCTGCCCCAGATCGCCCTGCTGTTCCTGTTCCTCTCCCTGCTGGAGGACTCGGGCTACATGGCCCGGGCGGCCTTCATCATGGACCGGCTGCTCCGCCGGTTTGGCCTGAGCGGCAAGGCCTTCATCCCCATGCTGATGGGCTTCGGCTGCACGGTGCCCGCCGTTATGGGCGCCCGCACCATGGAGAATGAGAAGGACCGCCGCATGACCATCATGCTGGTGCCCTTCATGTCCTGCTCCGCCCGTCTGCCGGTGTACGGCCTGCTGTCCGCCGCCTTCTTCCCCCAGTACGCCGGTCTGGTGGTCTTCTCCCTGTACATCATCGGCCTGCTGATGGCCGTCTGCTCCGGCCTGATCCTGAAAAAGACCATATTCAAGGGCGAGCCCGCCGCCTTTGTGCTGGAGCTGCCCCCCTACCGCCTGCCAACCCTGAAGAACTGCCTGATGCACGTGTGGGAGAAGGTCCGGGGCTTTCTGGTGAAGGCGGGCACCCTGATCCTGGCCATGAGCGTGGTGCTGTGGTTTCTCAAGTCCTTCGGCTGGAACGGCGGCCTGGTCATGGTGGAGGACGCCAGACAGTCCCTGCTGGGCGGCATCGGCGGCATCATCGCCCCCATCCTGGTGCCCCTGGGCTTCGGCACCTGGCAGGCCGCGGTGGCCCTGCTGTCCGGCCTGATCGCCAAGGAGGCGGTGGTCTCCTCCATGAGCCTGTTCTACGGCTTCTCCCTGAGCGCCAGCGGCGCGGTGGTGGCCTCCGCCCTGTCCGGCACCTTCCAGACCCCGGTGGCGGCCTACGCCTTCCTGGTCTTCGTGCTGCTGTACGTGCCCTGCGTGGCGGCTGTGTCCACCATCCACAAGGAGATGAACTCCACCAAGTGGACCATCCGCTCCATCCTGTGGCAGCTGTGCTGCGCCTATCTCATCTCCTTCCTGGTGTACCAGGTGGGCAGCCTGATCTTCTGAGTTGCGCGGTGAAATCCGCGGGAGGTTTTCTGTGAAATACATCATCTATGGAGCCGTGGCCGTCCTGGCGGTGTGGGCGGTGGTCTATCTGGTCCGCCATGTCCGCCGCCAGCTCAAGGGCGACTGCGGCTCCTGCGGCGGGTGCAGCGGCGACTGCTCCTGCTGCGGAAAAAAGAACAGCTGAAACAAAAACGCGTGCGTCTCTCAGAAGACGCACGCGTTTTCTGTCTGCCGGCTCAGGGCTCCAGGGCCCGGACAAAGGTGTCCACCGTGTTGTTGATGTAGTCCTGCTCCTCCACGTCGCAGGTGACGCCGTTGATGATGCGGAAAATCACCACGTAGGACATCAGGCTGCCCAGGAACACGTCGGTGATGCCGGGCACGTCGGCGTCGGCCCGGATGAGCCCCCGCTGCTGCTGGAGGGTGAGGAACTGGACCAGCCCCTTCCGGGCCACGCAGTAGCTGTACTGATAGTAGGCCGCGCCGAAGCTGGGGAACTTGTTGGAGTCCCGGATGACCGTGCCCAGGAAGGCGCTGCGCTCGGCGTTGCGGGCGTTGTTCAGGCAGCTCTTGGCCACCGTGCGCAGGTACTCCCGCCAGTCGCCGCTGTCGTTCCGGGTCTCGTCCGGGCCGTGGAAGCCGCTGGCGATGTAGTACTGGAGCACCTGGAGGAACAGATCCTCCTTGCTGGAACAGTACTGGTACAGCGCCGCCTTGGATAGCCCCGCCTTCTCGGCGATGGAGTCCATGGTGGTGCGCTCAAAGCCCTCGTCGCCGAAGATCTTTAGGGCGATGCGGCAGATATCCTCCCGCCTGCGCTCGAATTCCGGCCGGACGTCCGCCATGTGCTGGATGTCCAGAGAGGCGAAGAGGTCCTTTTTCCCGGAGAAATAGAGATAGATGGTGGAGGGAGAGATGCCCGCTTCAGCGGCAATGTCGCTGATTTTTGTCTCAGAGAAGCCTTTCTTCAGAAACACGCGCTTGGCTGCCGCTTGGATGCGCTCCTTCAGTTCCAGCTTCCTCAAATGATTTGTCATAGAAGCATCACCTGCTACCCAGCGGTCAATTTGGCTTCAGTATAGCGGAGAAGGCACCACACTGTCAAGATTTTCACACAGCGGAATTTTCCCATATTGGAATGGGGGCGGGGCTGTGGTACAATAGGGGTACATCAGATCAGGGGGGACGAGTGATATGGAGGAAAACAGAGCGCTCCTTCAGCGCTGGATTGACGAGAGCAGCCGGATCGTCTTTTTCGGCGGCGCCGGGGTGAGCACGGAGAGCGGCATTCCCGACTTCCGCAGCGTGGACGGCCTGTACAACCAGCAGTACAAGTACCCGCCCGAGACCATCCTGAGCCACACCTTCTATGAGGCCCAGCCCGAGGAGTTCTTCCGGTTCTACCGGAACAAGATGCTCTTTCCCGACGCCCAGCCCAATGCCGCCCACAAAAAGCTGGCCGAGCTGGAGGCGGCGGGCAAGCTGACCGCCGTGGTCACCCAGAACATCGACGGCCTCCACCAGAAGGCGGGTAGCAAGAACGTGCTGGAGCTCCACGGCTCGGTGCTACGCAACTACTGCGAGAAGTGCGGCAAGTTCTTCTCCCTGGCGGACGTGATGGCCTGTGACGGCGTGCCCCGCTGCGACAAGTGCGGCGGCCGGGTCAAGCCCGACGTGGTCCTCTATGAGGAGGCCCTGGACCAGGGAATCCTCACCGCCGCCCTGAAGGCCATAGAGCAGGCGGACATGCTCATCATCGGCGGAACCTCTCTGGCGGTCTATCCGGCGGCCAGCCTGGTGAACTATTACCGGGGCAATAAGCTGGTGCTCATCAACAAGAGCCCCACGCCTTACGACCGGAACGCCGACCTGGTCATCGCCGCCCCCATCGGCCAGGTGCTGGGCGGCATACAAGTGAAGTAAAACCTGCGGGTGGACGGGCTCTTTGCCTGCCCACCCTTTTTATCAATAAATATTTATCGAAAAACAATAAAAATAGATTGACAAACAATATGACCGGCGCTATAATGGCCCCATCAGCAAGGAGGGATTTCCCATGGAAAACTCAGCGGCCGCAAAGCTGGCCAAAATCCTGAACATCCTGGTGACCATCGCCTTTGTGTGCAATCTTCTGGCCCTGCCCCTGGTGCCCGGCCTGGTGGGCATCGCCTCGGAGGGCGGACTGAGATATTTTGCAGACTTTGTATCCCCAGGCAATCTGTCCGCCGGTACGCCCACAGCGGTGACGCTCTTCTTCGTGGTCTGCTGGCAGTACCTCACGCGTGTCTGGCGTACGCCTCACACCGCCGCCATCGCCGCCTTTCTCATGTTCTGCGGAGTGTGTACGGCCGTCATCCTGTGGCAGGCCAGGCGGGTGCTGGGCACCATCCGGAGGGGCAATCCCTTCTGCCGGGACAACGCCCGCAGCCTGAAGCGGGCGGCGGTGTGCTGCCTGGTCATCGCCCTGGTGGCCCTGGTCAGAACCATTTGGGCTGTGATTTTCTACCGCTCCGCCATCCCGGTATTTACCTATAACACCCTGTTTGTCCCTGTGTTCCTCATGGGCTTTCTGCTGTGCATGGTCATGTCCGCCCTCTTCCGCCAGGCCGCCGAGCTGAAGGAAGAGAACGACCTGACCATCTGAGGGAGGGGAGAGACATGCCCATTGTGGTCAATCTGGATGTGATGATGGCCAAGCGGAAGATGAGCCTGAGCGAGCTGGCCCAGCGGGTGGACCTGACCCTGGCCAACCTGTCGGTGCTCAAGAACAACCACGCCAAGGCGGTGCGGTTCACCACCCTGGAGGCCATCTGTAAGGCCCTGGACTGCCAGCCCGGGGACATTCTGGAGTATGTGCCGGAGGAGGGAGCGCAGTGAGACGAATTTTGATGCTTCTGATGGCCCTGGCCGCCGTCATGCAGCTGGCCGGCTGCGCCCCCTGGCCATCCTCCGGGCTCAAGGGGGAGTTCTCCCGGACATTGGGAGTAAACCTGACCGACGGACACGCGGTCGAGGAGGAGGACACCCACGGCGGCTTTCTCGGCGACGGGGACACCACCCTAATACTTACCTTCACTGGGGAGAACCGGACTGCCCTGGAGAAAGAGATAGCCGGAGCCGACGGCTGGAAGGCGCTGCCGCTGACCGAGAATCTGGAGCGGGTGGTGTACGAGGACTATTTCGGGGGCCTGTGTGAGGACGTGCCCCAGGACCTGACCGACGGCTGGTACTATTTCCTGGACCGCCACAGTGAGGCGGAGGACCCGGAGGACGACAGCGGGCTCTTTGGGCGTGGCTCCTATAACTTCACTTTGGCAATTTACGACAAGGAAAGCGGAGTTCTCTACTGCTATGAGCTGGACACATAGCGAATCGGCCCCATCAAGTGAAAAAATACACGAATAGAGAGAAAGTTTATGAAAAATTAAGGATTTTCCCCCTTGCAGGGAAATGGGAGATTCTCTATACTGAGGACATATTCTCATGGTTGCCGCAGCCTTGGGCTGCATCAGAAAGGAGGATCTACCCGTGCCCATCGTGTTCCTGCATGGACTGGGACAGAGACCTGAGGACTGGAATGCGGTTGTCAGCCGGCTGGACAAGGGGAGCCGGGCGCTGTGTCCGAATCTATATGCCCTGGAGCGGGAAGGGGAGGACTATTCTTCCCTCTATGGGGCGTTTGAACAATACTGTGACAGCCTGGAGGGGCCCCTGGACCTGTGCGGGCTGTCACTGGGGGGTGTGCTGGCCCTCCAGTACGCCGCGGAGCACCCCCAGCGGGTGAACAGCCTGGCCCTGATCGGCGCCCGGGCCTCCATGCCCAAGGTTCTGATGACGGTGCAGAACCTGCTGTTCCGGCTGATGCCCGCGGATTCCTTCCGGAAGCTGGGCTTGGAGAAGGGGACGGCCATCCGGCTGTGCGCCTCCATGGCGGATCTGGACCTGCGGCCGGAGCTGGAGCAGGTGGCCTGCCCGGTCCTGGTGCTCTGCGGCGAGCAGGACCGGGCCAACCGCCGGGCGGGGGAGGCGCTGGCGCGGATGCTGCCCCAGGCGGAGTTCCGGCTCATCGCCGAGGGTGGACACGAGTCCAATAAGGACGCCCCCGAGGCCCTGAGCGTGCTGCTCACCGACTTCTACAGGAGCCGCGCCGCGGTACAAAAGATATAAAAAGCAAAAGGGCGCGGGCTGTATTCACACAGCCCGCGCCCTTTTGCGCAGATTTACAGTCCAACCCGGTAGAGGGGGATGGCGTTGATGACCGGCTCCTCATAGGGGTGGACCCGCTTGACGGCGGCGATGGTCTCGTCCACCCGCTCCGTCCGGCAGGTGACCTCCACCTTCAGTTCCGGCTCGGCGCTGATCTGGCCCTCACAGCCTAGATATGGGGTGGTGCCAGGCAGGGGCCGCCAGCAGCCGGTGACCGGGGAATAGGACAGGCAGCAGTCATAGTTTCCGATGTGCCCCGCGTCTACCTCCATCAGGGCCTGCCGGAGGGCGTCCAGGTGGGTCTCAGGGATAAAGATTTCCAGCTTGCAGTAGGGAAACTCCGTCATGTGAGCCCCTCCTCCTAAAAATCACTTGCGCTGGGCAAAGTCCCAGGCCTCCTCCAGCCAGGACAGCAGCCGGCCGTCGACCTGCTCCGCCCTGTCCACCACCACGTGGTGGGTCCAGCGGTTGGGGTAGGGCTCCACGGCTACGGCGATGCGGGGGTCCGCCACCTGATGGGACAGTCCGAAGGTGACCAGGATGCAGTGCTCCGGCCAGTCCTTTTTCCGCCGCACGGGCAGGGAGGCGGCGGCGAACAGATGCCGCCCGTAGAAGCTGATCTGGCTCTTCTGCACCTTGACCGACGCCTGGGGAAAGGCGGTGTCCAGGGCGGTAAAAAGGGCCTCGTAGAGGGACAGCTCCAGGGGCCTGCCGTCAAAGTAGAACAGCAGGTCGGCGGCGTAGTGCGGGGAACAGTTCACGGCAGACGCCTCCTCCCGGAAGAATCACTGCCCGGACTTCAGGTAGTCCAGGATCTCGGCGGCGTTGGTGTCCGGCTTCACCTTGGGCATGGCCTTCTCGATGACGCCGTTTCCGTCGATGATATAGGTGGTGCGCACCACGCCCATGGACACCTTGCCGTAGAGCTTTTTCTCCTGCCACACGTCGTAGGCCTGAATGGAGGCCAGCTCCGGGTCGGAGAGGAGGATGAAGGGCAGGCTGTACTTGTCGGCGAACTTCCGGTGGGAGGCGGCGGAGTCCTTGCTCACGCCGATGACCGGCACGCCCAGCCGCGCAAACTCACCGTAGGCGGCGGCAAAGGCGCAGGCCTGTCTGGTGCAGCCCGGGGTGTTGTCCTTGGGGTAGAAGTAGAGCACCACTCTCTTCCCCGCAAAGTCGGACAGGGAGACGGGGTTGCCGTCCTGGTCGGGCAGGGTGAAGGCAGGGGCTTTGGTTCCGGCTTCCAGCATATCAGGTTGCTCCTTTCAAAAAGACAAAGTGGTTTTCATCGGAATGGACGGGGGAGAAGGCGTAGCCCAGGCCGGCGAAGTCCCGCAGGTCCTCCGCCCGCTCCACGCGGTTTTCCGCCATCCAGCGGACCATCTGGCCCCGGGCCATCTTGCAGGCGGTGCCTTTTTCCAGCACCTTCCCGCCCTTCTCCTCGCCGAAGGTGCAGGTGAGGAAGCGGACCTGGGGGGGCAGGTGGGGCTCCACCGCCCGGCTGTACTCCTTGGAGGCCAGGTTGACCACCAGGCCGGTCTCCGCCGCCAGAGCCTCCGCCAGCGCGCCGCCCCAGAAGGCATACAGGTCCCGGCAGCCGTCCACGGACAGCCGGGCCTGCATCTCCAGCCGGTAGGGGACCACGCCGTCAAAGGGGCGCAGCAGCCCGTAAAACCCGGAGAGAATGCGCAGATGGTCCCGGATGTAGTCCAGGTGGCCCGTCTCAAAGACGGTGGGGGCCATGTAGCGGTACTGGATGCCCTCGTAGGACAGGACGGCGGGGGTCAGGTTCCGCTCCAGGTCCATGGCCGCCAGCCGCTCCACATTGAGGGCGGCGATGGCGTCGTTGCACTTCCAGAGGGCCTGGAGCGCGGCCGGGGACATGGCCCGGAGGACGGAGAGCAGCCGCTCCGTCCGGGACAGAAAGGCGGGCAGGCTTTCCGGCGGAAAGCTGTCCGTGTCCACAATCATTTTCTTGGCCGGTGAGATGATGATCCGCATGGCAGGACTCCTTGTGTGGGATGGGCTGGGGTGAATGTGTCTGCTGACAGGATACCACAAAGCCGCCCGGCTTTCAAATGGCAATGTGGGGCGGGGGCTTGACAACGGCATGGACCGGACTATAATAAGTATCGATATAATAAGAAAGCTTATTATTCGGGAGAACAGACATGGAATCACTGCACTATCTGCTGATGAAGACCCACACCAATCTGAACCGCTGGATTTTGAACGAGGCGGCGGCCATGGGCCTGTCGCCGGGGCAGCCCAAGGTACTGGAGTGCCTGATGGGGCAGGGGGAGAGCAACCAGAAGGCCATTGCCGCCTTCTGCGAGATCGAGCAGGCCACGGTGGGCAGCATCCTGCTGCGCATGGAGCGGGACGGGCTGGTGCGCCGGACCCAGCGGGACGGCAACCGCCGGTCCCTGTACGTGTCCCTGACGCCGGAGGGCCGGCGGATGGGGGAACGGATGGCGGAGATTTTCCGCAGGGCCGACGCCCAGGCGGCTGCCGGACTGACGCCGGAGGAGCAGGACCAGCTGCGGGTCCTGCTGGAGAAGGTATACGGGTCCGTGTCGCCCGAGAGAAGGAGAAATGGATAATGGACACAGAACTTCGGAGCAAGATCACATCCTATGTCAAGCGGTACATCCTGCTGTGCGTGGGCCTGACCATCATGGCCTTCGGCGTGGCGTTTTCCATCAAGGCGGGGCTGGGCACCTCCCCCATCTCCAGCCTGCCCTACGTCATCAGCGAGTTCACCCCCCTCACCGTGGGGACCGCCACCATCGCCATGCACGTCACCCTGATTGTGCTGCAGATCCTGCTGCTGCGCAGGCAGTACGACCCCATCCAGCTGATCCAGCTGCCGGTGGCCCTGATCTTCGGCGCCCTGACCGACTTCAGTGTTTGGGCCCTCCAGGGCATTACCTGCACCTCCTACCCCATGGCGTGGGTGCTGTGCGTGGTGGGCATCCTGCTGGTGGGCGTGGGCGTCAGCTTTGAGGTCACCGCCGGGGTGGTCACCCTGGCCGGCGAGGGCATGGTCCTGGCCGTGTGCAAGGCGTTCCACGTGAAGTTCGCCAACGCCAAGGTGGGCTTTGACGTGACGCTGGTGGTGCTGGCCACCATCCTGTCCTTCCTGTTCCTGGGGAAGCTGACCGGCGTCCGGGAGGGCACGGTGGCGGCCGCCATCTGCGTGGGCCTCACCGCCAAGCAGGTGAACAAGCCCATGAAGCGGTTTGCCCAGCGGTACCTCTGACCGGGGACGGCTTGCCCCGGTGGCCGGGCTGTGGTACAATCGGAGGCGGGGCCAAGCCCCTGTCAGACACACAGCGCCGGGAGGACAGAGAGATGGACGGCAGATATATCGCCTTTGACGTGGAGACGCCCAATTACGCCAACGACCGCATGAGCGCCATCGGCATCACGGTGGTGGAGGCGGGGGAGATCGCCGGGGAGTACTACACGCTGGTGAACCCGGAGGAGCCCTTTGCTCCGTTCAACATGGCCCTGACGGGCATCACCCCCCAGATGGTGGCGGACAAGCCCACATTTCCCGAGCTGTGGCGGGAGATCGCCCCGGTGATGGACAGCGGCCTGCTCATCGCCCACAACGCCCCCTTTGACATGTCGGTGCTGGCCAAGTGCCTGCGGGACTACGGTATCCGCTGGCGTCCCACGGTGCCCTACGCCTGCACCTGCCAGATGAGCCGCCGCCTGCTGCCCCAGCTGCCCAACCACAAGCTGAACACGGTGAGCGACTATCTGGGCCTGGAACTGGACCACCACCACGCCGGCAGCGACAGCCTGGCCTGCGGGGAGATCCTGCTCCACCACCTGGAGTCAGGGGCCAGCGTGGCGCCCTTTGTCCGCACCTACGACATGGAGCGCCTGTGCACCGCCAAAGCGGGCGGACGGCGGAGATAAGAGAAAAAAGCGGCCGGACAGCTGAAGGGCTGTCCGGCCGCTTGGCCTGTTCAGACATAAAATTCCGCCATATCGTCCAGCCGCAGGCAGGCCAGCTGCCGGCACTCGCTGGGGTTGCCGCAGCCGCAGTCGATGTCGATGATCCCGTCCCCGTGCCAGATGGTCAGGGGGTCGTACATGTGGCCGGTGAGGAAGCAGGTGGGGGTGTGGCCCACAATGGCGGTGCGGCCGGGCAGGGGCGCGGGGGCGTCCGGCTCCGGCCGGTCCCAGATCCGGCGGTAGGGGTCCTCCGACGGCATGCCGTGGACCAGGTGAAAGGCCCGGTCCCCCACGTTCAGGTCCAGGTGGTCGGGCAGGCCGGACAGGAATTTGAGGATCTCCCACCGCTCCCGGGGGGAGCAGAGGTAGACCAGGTGGCGGTAGGTGCGGCTGCCGCCGTTCTGCTGCCAGAGGGCCCGGCTGCCGTAGACGCTGTTGGGCCCCAGGGTGTCCAGGCACATCTGCTCGTGGTTGCCCAGCAGCATATGGATGTTGTCCGCCGCCATGATCTCCCGGAGCAGGGCCACGCCGCCGGGGCTGCGGTCGATGACGTCCCCGATGATATACAGCGTATCCCGGCCGGAGAACTGGATCTTGTCCAGCATGGCGTGGAAACGGCCCTCCTCGCCGTGGAGGTCGGACATGCAGTAGATCATGCGATCAGCTCCTCTGAGGGGCGGGTCTCCCGGCGGAGACTAGCCCTGGTAGTCGGGGCACTGGTAGCGGGGCTTGCCCTGGCTGGCCTTGCCGTACTCAATGGCGCCGGTGGGACAGCCGCAGATGCAGGCCATACAGTGGGTGCACCGGTCGCCCCACACCGGCACGCCCTGCTCCATACGGATGTTGCCCAGGGGGCAGGCCGCCGCGCACTTGCCGCAGGAGACGCAGCTGCCCGCCACATGGAAGGGGGCGGCCTTCACGTTGAAGCGGTAGAACAGGGTGTTGACCAGGCCGGATTTGAGCCGGTCCGCAGCTCCGGCCTTCCGGGCGGGGAACTTCTCGCCCCGCTGGATGTACCCCGCCCCCTGCTCCAGCACGGGGCGGGCGGCGGCGATGATGCCCAGGGCCTCCTTCCGCTCCGGTGCGTTGAACATGGCGATATAGTTCTCCGGCATGACCACCGTCAGGGTGCCCCGGCAGCGGAGGCCCTTTTCCTGGCAGAGGGCGCGGTTCTTGTCGGCGGCGCTGCCGGTGTCCCCGCCGCAGGTCATGACAAAATAGGCGTCCCGGCTGCCGGAGAAGCGGCCGGCGCGGATAAAGTCGGCGAACACCCGGGGGATCTGCCAGCTGTAGGTGGGGCAGACAAAGACCCACGGCTTGGCAGAGGACAGCTCCACCGCCACGCCGTCCCGGATGAAATGAAAGGCGTCGGTGCAGTGGTCTCCCAGCTTGTCGGCCAGCATGCGGGCACAGTAGCGGCTGTTTCCGGTACCGGTAAAGTAGACGATCACAGATGGTCCCTCCTCTGGCGGTCAGCTTCCATCCCGACGGGAAAGCGCCGCCCTGTGATGTCTCCAGTATAACAGACTTTTGCCCCGCAGGGAACAAGAAAACGGCGGCAGAGGGGAGATTCCCTCTGCCGCCGCGGCGGGCCGGAAGCGTCAGCGAAGGGGGCGGTCTGTGCCGGAGCTCACTCGTAGACCAGACCGTCCCCGGAATCACTGGAGTTCTCCGCTTCACCGGCGCCGCCGGCATCCGTGCTGCTCCCGTCGGCGCCAGTGCTGTCGGTATCCGTGCCGCTCCCGTCGGCGCCGGTGCTGTCGGTATCCGTGCCGTTTGTGTCAGCGTCGGTGCTGTCGGTGGCTGTGGGCGTCTCGGACGCCTGGACGGATTCGGAGGGGCTGGCCGACGGGTCGGTCTGGCCGGCGCTCCCGCCCACGGCCACCGAGACCCCCACGATCAGGCACACCGCCACCAGAAGGGCGGCGGCCAGGATGGAATTCCTGGTCCGTTTTTTCTTCTTCCTGTCCAGGAAGGGCTGGCAGATGTTGTCGATGCCCATCTGGACGGTAATGGTGACGGTCCTGGGGATGGAGACCGCCTGGGGCTGTTCCAGCAGGGCCTGGTGGAAGGCCTCCGCCGTCATGGACACGCCCTCCTGGTCCGGGGCCAGGGCCAGGATACGGCTGATGTTGGCCTCCTCCGCCTGGAGCGCCAGCCGGACGGTCTCGGTGGTGGTGTTGAAGAGCTTGGCGATGCGCATGTCGTCGTACCCGAACACCCCGTGGAGCAGATAGATGAAGCGGTGGAGGGGCGGCAGGTTTTTCAGGACTATCTCCCAGGGCGCTCCGCTGAGGGACATCTTCCCGGCATCGTAGGGGGTGTTGATGAAGTTCCGGTTGACGGGGACCCGGAAGGCCTTGGCGTTCTTTCTGGCCGTCTGGGCCTTGCAGTAGTTGACCGCCTTCTTGGTGACCGTGTCCCTGAAATCCTGCTCTGAGATGACCTGCCCGGACACCACCAGCTCCCACATGGCCTTGAACACGTGGGACACGGCGTTACAGGCGGCGTTTTCGTCCAGGAGCAGGGCCTGGCACAGAAACATGATCCGGGCCTTGTTCTGCTCATAAAGGGTGCGCATCGCCTCGGGGCTGCCCTTGCGGGCGCTGTCTGTGATTTCTGCCATGGTATTCAACCTCTCTTGTTCTGGGATATCACGCCTCCGGCGCAGTTCTCCCGGCTATCATACGCCCCCGGACTAAAGCCGGACTAAAGGCTGCCGCCGGAAGATGGAAAAGAGAAAAAAGCCGGCAGAATGAGGATTCATTCTGCCGGCCCGGAAGGGGGAGGTCAGGCCGCGGCGGTGACCAGGGTGGAGTCACCGCTGTCGGCGGAGGGGGTGCCGGTGGGCTCGGGGGAGGCGTCGGAGCCGTTCTCCGCATCGCCGGAGGTACTGCCGTCCTGGGCGGCGTCGCTGCCGCCGTCCTCTGTGGCGCTGCCGCCGTCCTGTGCATCAGAGCTGCCGTCGCCCTCTGTGGCGTCCTCAGACTGGGCGGGGGCGGTGTAGTCCAGGACGATGAACTCCTGGATGCCGTCCTCCGTGGCGGTGACGGCGATGATGTCCCCCACGGTCACGCCGTCCGCGGTGGTGCTGTACAGGATGCCGGAAGACACGTACTCAAACACCGCGTCCGAGTCCAGAATGACGGTCTCGGAGCTGCCCGTGTCGGTGAGGACGGCGGAGCCCAGGTCGGTGTAGTCGGTGATCTCCGTGTCCGACTGGTAGACGCTGAGCCTGATGTAGGAGTCGCTGACGTAGGTCACTTCGCCGATCAGGTCCTCAGTTTCGGCGGCGTCCGTTCCGGTGGCGGCGTCGGCGGCCTCCGAGCTGACCGGGGTGTTTGTGCCGCCGTCCGCTGTGTCGTTCTCCGCCGTATCCGTCCCGCAGCCCGCAAGCAGGCCGATACACACAAGAGCCGTCAAAAGGGTGAAAAGTCGTCTGGTATTGTGTTTCATGCAGCAACCTTCTTTCTTGGGTCTGGTTGATGGAGTGGAGCGGCCTCTCTTCCGGCCGCAGGTACAGCATAAGGCCGGGCGTTAAAGGCATGCTAAAATTTTTCGTGAACAAACTGTGAATCCAGCTGTAAAAAGCCGGGAAAATCAAAACATTTTGTAAACGAAACGGTCCGCACGTTGATACCGGACCGGCGGGAGACTATAATAGGCACAGGAAAGAAACAAAGGGAGAGAAGCGGCGCGCAGCTCAGAACATCACCCAGGAAAGGCGGGTTGGGCTTATGCGGCTGCTTGTGGCAGAGGACGACCTGAAGCTGCTGAAATCCCTCAAGCACATCTTCGAGAAGAACAAGTACATGGTGGACGCGGTGTCCACCGGAACGGACGCCCTGGCCTATGCCGAGACGGAGGAGTACGACGGCATGGTGCTGGACATCATGATGCCCGGTCTGGACGGCATGGCGGTGCTGCGGCAGGTGCGGGGCCAGGGCATCTCCACCCCCGCCCTGTTCCTGACGGCCAGGACCGAGGTGGACCAGCGGGTGGAGGGGCTGGACGCGGGGGCGGACGACTACCTGTCCAAGCCCTTCTCCACCTCCGAGCTGCTGGCCCGGGTGCGGGCCATGCTGCGGCGGAAGGACAACTACGTGCCCGATCTGGTGCGGGTGGGGGATCTGGTGCTCAACCGGTCCACCTACGAGCTCAGCTGCAACGGGCTGACCCAGGCCCTCAGCGGCAGGGAGTTCCAGATCATGGAGATGCTGATCCAGCGGCCCAGCTTCATCGTCACCGCCGACGAGTTTCTCGCTCACGTGTGGGGCTGGGACAGCGAGGTGGACATCAGCGTGGTGTGGGTGCACATCTCCAACCTGCGGAAAAAGCTGGCGGCCCTGAAGGCCCCCGTGACCATCCGCTTTGTCCGCAACGCGGGGTACACCCTGGAGCAGGAAGCATGATCGACCGGCTGAGAAAGAAGTTCATCCGGATCTGCATGCTGTCCTTTGTGACGGTGTTTTTCCTCCTCTTTGCGGCCATCTATCTGTTCACCGAGGTCCAGACCAGCGCACGGCTGGACACCCTGGCCGACCTGGTGTCGGAGAACGACGGCATTTTCCCGGACTTTGAGCAGTTCGGGCCGGAGGCGGGGCAGATCCTGCCGCCGGACGGGGTGAACCAGGAGTCCCCCTTCACCACCCGGTTCTTCACCGTCCGCTTTGACGGGGACGGGGAGCTGGACTCGGTGGACATCCGGGCCATTGCCAGCGTCAGCGGGGAGGAGGCCCAGGCCTACGCCTCCGCCGCCCTGGAGAAGGGGAAGGAGCGGGGGTGGATCGGGAACTTCCGCTACAAGGTGTACGCCGTATCGGGCGGCACGGCGGTGGTGTTCATCAACGGCGCCGACACTAGGGAGCTGAACCAGCGCTTTCTGCTGACCGCCTCCTCGGTGTTTGTGGCGGGCAGCGTGGTGGTGCTGCTGCTGGTGATTCTGATCTCCAGGCGGGCGGTGAAGCCGGCCGTGGAGAGCTACCAGAAGCAGAAGCAGTTCGTCACCGACGCCAACCACGAGCTCAAGACCCCCCTGACCCTGATCCGCACCAACCTGGACATCATGGAGTCGGAGAACGGGCCCAATGAGTGGCTCAGCGACATCCGGGAGGAGACGGGCATCATGACCGAGCTGGTGAACCGGCTGGTGATGCTCAGCCGGATGGACGAGGACCAGAGCACCCTGGAGATGGCCCGCTTCAGCCTGAGCGAGGCGGTGGGCGAGACGGCGGCGGCCTTTGCCGGGACGATCCGGGAGAAGGGCATGACCCTGGAGCAGGACGTGCCGCCGGGGGTGACCTGTACCGGGGACGAGGCCGCCATCCGACAACTGCTCTCCATCCTCATGGACAACGCGGTGAAATACTGCGACAGGGGCGGCGTCATCCGGGTGGGGCTGTCCGGCGGGCGGCGGGCGGTGCTGACCGTGGACAACACCTATGAGGAGGTGGGCAGCATCCAGCTGGACCGCCTCTTTGACCGGTTCTACCGGGCGGACAGGGCCAGGACCTACGGCAGCGGGTTCGGCGTGGGGCTGTCCATCGCCAAGGCCATTGTGGAGAAGCACCGGGGTGAGATCGGCGTCTTCAACCTGGACGGCCGGACCATCCGCTTCCGGGTAAAGCTGTAATACAAAAAACCAGGACCGCAGAAGCGGTCCTGGTTTTTTGCGCTGTGTTGAGCTCTGTTTAGAGGACGATGGCGTTGACCGCCTCGATGAGGTCCACTACAGAGGAACGGGAGACCAGGGAGACGGGCTCGCCGTCCACCACGGCCAGGCACTGTTCGCCGTCGTAGCGGTACAGTTGGATCCGGATCTCCGGGTAGTCCTCGCTGTCCAGATGGACGGTCAGGCTGATCTCCTCCTTCTCGGTGGGCGCCTCGCCGGTGAAGCTGGAGGCGGTCAGGGCCTCCAGGGCGTCCTGCAGGTCGTCAATCTCAATTTCCTCGCCGTCATAGGAGAAGGTCCTGCTGTCGCCGGTGCCCTGGGAGGTGATGGTATAGGCCGCGTCCTCCAGGATGATGTCCAGACCGGTCACGTCGGCAAAGTCGGCGTAGAACACCTCCTGGTGCCGCAGGTCGTCGTAGGAGGCGGCCATCAGCTCCTTGTACTGAGCGCCGGTGATCTGGTAGATGATC
Organism: uncultured Pseudoflavonifractor sp.; assembly: GCF_944387275.1. Taxonomy (GTDB): domain Bacteria; phylum Bacillota; class Clostridia; order Oscillospirales; family Oscillospiraceae; genus Pseudoflavonifractor; species Pseudoflavonifractor intestinihominis. The sequence continues at coordinate 17,533 of NZ_CALXEG010000004.1, read as the reverse complement.
TTGGACTCGCTGATGCGCGCATAGGCGGTGATGTCGGCGTCGTCCTCCTCCTCAGTGGACTGCGCATCCTCCGCCGCGCTCCGCTGGTCGGGGTCCCGGCTGACGCTGATGGTAAAGACAACGGGTTCGGCGGCCTCCTCGCCGTCCTCCTCTGCCTCGGGGGTGTAGGTGACGGCCACGGTCAGCTCCGGGTCGTCCAGGCCGTAGGTCGCCAGGTCCTCCTCACCGGCGTTGTAGGTCACATAGTCGGTGGGGCTCAGGCTGGTGATGCCGCTCAGGTAGCTGGTGACCAGGGCGGTGTCCAGAGGCAGGTAGGTCCCGTCCTGCTCCTTGAAGTACACGTCGTCGGCACAGCAGGAGTAGCCGCTGTCCTCCTGATAAATGACCTGGTAGGAGTCGGCGCCGGTGAACTGGATGGACGTCACCTGATCAAAGTCGGGGGTCTCGTCGTTGGCGATCAGGTCGCTGAGCTCCACGTCAAAGGTGTCCAGGGGGTCCTCCTGGACCAGATACACGTTGCCGTCCCCGATGGACACATACCGCTGGGCGTCCATGGTGCTGTAGTCCCCCAGCTGGATCTCGTAGCTGGCGTCCTCGGTGGCCAGATCGATGGTGCAGGTGGGGTCGTCCAGGCCGTACTGGGCGAAGTCGGTGACGTCGTGGATGATGAAGGCGGCGCCGAAGGCCTGGAAGGGCTCCAGCAGGTTATTGATTTTCTCCTCATCCACCGGGAAGGCCTCGTCCCCGTCGTAGAGCCAGGCGCCGTCCTTGTGGAAGGCCAGGCTCTCCCCGTCGTAGGTCCAGGAGAGGGACTGGACCGCGCTGGAGTCCACCTCCAGGATGATCTCGTCGGTGTTCTGAATGAGCTCCTGCTGCTCCTGGTAGTGCATGACCGCAAAGGCGGCAATGCACACCACCGCCAGCACCCCCAGCAGGATATAGATCCGTTTAGCCCGCTTCATTCTGAAGCCTCCTTCTTCTCACAATCACGCCAATGCCGATGCCCAGATAGGCCAGGGGGAACACGCCGATCATCAGCACCTTCAGCAGGGAGGCGGTGGAACTGCTGATGTTCAGGTAGTTGTAGTTGAGGGACTTGCTGCGGATGGCCATGGCCTCCCGCTCGCCGATGAGGGAGGACAGGGCGTTCATGGCCAGGTCGGAGTTGGCGCCGGAGGAGAAGGCGTTGTACATGTCCTCCAGGAAGGCGGAGGAGGTGAACCACACCATCTGTCCCTCGCTGCCGCAGTCCACGGACACCGCCACGGCGAAGGGGCCGTCAATGTCCCCGTCCTCCTTCTCGTAGGTCTCCAGGTCGTAGCCCGCGATCTTGCTGAAGGAGGCGTCGGAGGTGGTCATCAGGGCGGTGACGGCGCTGTTGGCGCCGCTCACATCCAGGCCCAGGGAGATGGGCATGATGGGGTAGTAGTGCTCGTCGATGAGGGAGTCGGTGATGTCGCTGCTGGCCATGTCGGGCAGCAGCACGTAGGGCTGGAGGGTGTAGTGCTCCCGGTCGGACTCCACCACGATGCCCTCCCGGGGCTCCACGCCGTAGTCGGTCAGCAGGCTGTACAGGTTGTCCAGGCTGCCGTCCTCCACCGGCCCGGCCACCACCAGCAGCTTGCCGCCGTTCTGGGTGTACTGGGCCAGCATATCCTTCTCCTCGGTGGAGATGTCGGAGGAGGGGGCGTAGATCATGATGCAGTCGGCCTCCTCGGGGATCTCGTCCACCGTCAGCAGGGAGAGGGTGTTCACCTCAATGTTCTCCTTCTCGATCTGGTCGCTGAAGGTGGCGGGCAGCTCCTGCTCGCCGTGGCCCTCCAGCACGTAGAGCTGGGGCAGGTCCTCAGTGACCACGTAGTCGATGGCGGAGGTGATGGCGCCCTCGCCGTCAAAGGAGGTGTTGTAGGAGTAGGAGTACATGTCCGCCTCCTGGATATAGATGTCGTCGTAGCCGATGAAGCGGCTGCGGTCGCCGCACTCCACCACCAGGCTGTTGTTCTGCACCGTCTCGTCGGTGTACTGCTCGGCAAAGGTGGGGTACACGTCCGGGTTCTTCTTGACCACCGAGATGTGGTCGGACAGGCTCTCGTACTTGTTGAGCAGATTCTCGATGATGTCGTCCTCCTCGCCGGACTGGACGATCCAGTAGATGGTCACGTCCTGTTCCAGGGCGTTGACCACCACCTTGGTGTTGCTGGTGATGGAGTAGAGCTTGGCGGAGCTGATATCGTATTTGGTCAGGGTGGTGGGCAGGGCGGACACCAGCACATTCACCGCGATGAGAATGGCCAGCACCACCGCCGTGATGATCAGGGAGTAGGAGCCGCCCTGAAAGGCGATGCGGTTTCTCGCCGCCTGCTCCCCGTCCCCATGGAGCTTCCAGAGCTTCATCAGTTGTACCTCCGTTTCTCAAGGGACTGGACCGAAAGGAAGAGGAAAAATCCGATCACAGACAGGTAGTACACAATGGCGGTCATGTCGAACACGCCGTTGACAAAGGCGCTGAACCGCTCAAAGAGGGAGAGCTGCTTCATGATGGCGGGCAGCAGGCCCTCGAACAGGGAGGCGTCCACAAAGCAGGTCACGCACACCGCCACCGCCAGCACCAGACTCACGCTGTAGGCCAGCAGCTCGTTTTTGGTCAGGTACCGGATGAGGGCGCCCAGGGCCAGGATGAGGACGGCCAGGGCCACCACCGAGCCGAAGGCGGTGGAGGACACGTACTCGGACAGGCTGACGCTGTAGTAATTGAACAGGATGACCGCGATGCCGATGCCTGCGGCCAGGCCCTGGTTGTCGGTCAGGCAGGAGATGAACACCCCCAGGGCCATGAGGGCGGCGCCCATCATGAAGATGGCGAACAGGGAGCCGTAGGAGGTGGGCAGGTAGACCTCGCCGAACTGGGCGAAGATCAGGGGGTAGATGGAGATGATGGCCAGGGGGATGAGGTAGACCACCAGCAGGGCCAGGTACTTGCCCGCGATGACCTGGGTGGTGGTGATGGGCAGGGAGTAGAGCAGCTGGTCGGTCTTCTGCTTGCGCTCCTCGGCGATGACCCGCATGGTCAGGATGGGCACGATGACCACGAACACGATGCTGCCGAAGCTGAGCACGTACTCGAAATTGCTCACCGCGGCCTGGAGATTGTACAGCATGGAGCCGATGCCCGCGATGGCCAGCAGGAAGGCCCCGAACACGTAGGCGGTGAAGGAGTGGAAATAGTTCCTCAATTCATGTTTCAGTACCGCTGTCATAGCTGATCTGCCTCACTTTCTGTACCGGCGGACTGGGCGTCCCCATCTTGCGGCGGCCCTTCCGGCGGCTGCTCCGCCTGGGGCTCCTCCGGCGCCGGATTGTCCGGCGCCCCCGCGCCCGGCTGGCCGGGGTCGCCGCCCTCGGTCAGCTCGATGAAGATGTCCTCCAGGCTGGCCTTCTTCAGGGACAGCTCCAGCAGGGCCTGCCTCCGGTCCGCGAAGGCGAAGAACAGCCGGCGGGACACCTCGTAGATGTCGCTGCTGTCGGTCTTCACCCGGGCGGACACCAGCCCGTTCTCCTTTTCGTCCAGCTGTACGCCGGAGATGTGCTCCACGCCGGAGAGAATGTCCGTCACCTGCTCCGCCTCCGCGTCGGTGGTGAAGACGATCTCATTGGAGGACAGCAGGCTCCTCTCCAGGTTGTCCGGCTCGTCAAAGGCCACCAGCTTGCCGTGGGCGATGATGAGGATCTTTTCGCAGATGGCCTGGACCTCCGAGAGGATGTGGGAGCTGAGGATGACGGTGTGCTCCTGGCCCAGCTGCTTGATGAGATCCCGGATCTCGATGATCTGGATGGGGTCCAGGCCCACGGTGGGCTCGTCCAGAATGATGACCCTGGGGCTGCCCAGCAGGGCCTGGGCGATGCCCACCCGCTGCTTGTAGCCCTTGGACAGGGCGGAGATGCGGCGGCTGCGTACGTCCTGGATCTTCACCTGGGCGATGACCCGGTCGATCTGCTCCTCCAGCTCCTTGCCCCGCAGGCCCTTGGCCTCGCCCACGAACCGCAGGTACTCCTCCGGCGTCTCGTTCATGTAGAGGGGCGGCTGCTCGGGGAGATAGCCGATCAGTTTCTTTGCCTTGTTGGCGTCCTCGAAGATGTCGTAGCCGCCCACCTCCACCTTGCCCGAGGTGGCGGAGAGACAGCCGGTCATCATGTTCATGGTGGTGGTCTTGCCCGCGCCGTTGGGGCCCAGGAAGCCGTAGACATGCCCCTCGTCGATCTCGAATGAGAGGTCGTCCACCGCCAGAAAGTCGCCGTAGTACTTGGTCAGATGCTCAACTTTTATCATTGCGGAACCTCCTCGCCGTTGATGGCGGTTTCCGGGCGGCCTGAGCCGCCCATACCTGATTCAATATAGTGCGCTGCCCTAAATTGGCGCTAAAGAAATGGACGGTGAGAGAAAAATAAGGACGCGGCCGGCTGCACTGGGCAGCCGGCCGCGTCCGAGCGGGAGGAGTATGTGAAAAACGGCGGGCAATTACTGGAACCAGATGGCCATGTCGTACTTGAAGGTGCGGTAGTTCTGCATGGTGCAGTCGTAGGCGTACTGCCGGATGAGCTGTCCGGCGCTGTCGTACTCGCCGAACACCATGGCCACGCCGCTGTTGACCACCCAGTTGTCCCCGCAGGGGGAGGCGTTGGACACGATGCTGGAGTAGGGCACGTCAAAGCTGGAGACCAGGGAATAGGTGCGGGCGTTCTCGTCGATGCGGTAGACGTAGACCTGGCTGGCGTCGTCCCCGTCGCCGTAGAGCTCGGTGCCCACGCTGTCCGCCACCTCCAGGGTGAGGCCGTCCCGGCTGTTCAGGGACCAGTAGTTGTTGTTGTACAGCGCCAGGTAGTACACCCCCGCCTCCTCGCCGTCGGCGTAGTACTCCACGCAGTGCTGGCCGTACTGGGGGACAAAGTCCCCCTCCTGGGTGAGACAGAGACCGGCATAGGCGGTGTCCGCCCAGAAGCGCTCATCCCCCGCCAGCCAGTCCACGGCGGGGGTGCTGTGGAGCCCCGTCACCTTGATGATGGAAGAGGTCTCCCGGGAGGAGATAATCACGCTGTCGTCCTCCGCCATGTACTGCACGCTGTTGAGGTGGAGCCAGTCCCACTCGCCCGCCTGCCAGAAGAAGTCGTCCCCGGCGCCCACAGGCCGGGTGGTCTCAAAGTAGGGCGCCATCAGCTGGCTGAAGTCCACCAGCTCGGTGACCGCGCCGGTGTCCGGGTCGATGGAGAGCAGCCTGTCCTCCACCGTCTCGCCGCCGGTCACCTCCGCCAGGGCCAGCACCTCTCCGTCGGCCCCCAGGCCGATGTCGTGGTGCAGGTCGTATCCGTCCAGCCGGTACACCTGGGTCACCCGGCCCAGCCCGTCGATGCGGGCCAGCTTGGAGGAGGACACGCAGGTGATGATCTCGTCCCCGTCGAAGAGCAGCCGGTCCAGGCCGTACCCCTCCAGCACCATCTCGTACCGCAGCACCCCGTCGTTGTCGAAGAAAAAGCCATACCCCAGATAGCCGTTGACCCGCATCATGGCGAAGAGACCGTCGGCCTGGGCCTGGTCCGACTCGCCTTCGGTCACCTCCAGGCGGGTGGAGTAGCCGGAGGAGGTGGAAGGCATGTCCACGGTGAAGGTCACGATCTGCCGGGCGTTGCCCCACTGGCCGGTCATGGTCAGGGTGACCTGGTTGGTCTCGCCGGGCACCAGGCCGATGAGCTGGAACTCATGGCTTTTGGTGAATTCCTGCCCGGAGCTGTCGGCGGCCGCGGCGGTGAAGTCGGCGATATCGCCGCCCTCCACATGGACCGTGTAGGTGACCTTGGTGGCCATGTCGGTCTCAAAGTACAGGTACAGGCCGTTGCTGCCCGTGCCGAAGGGGTTGAGCACCGCCAGGGGCATGGTGGCGGTCCAGGAGATGCCGGAGAGCTCCTTCAGGCTCTGGAGGGCGCCGTCCAGCCGCCGCTGCACGTCCAGGTCGTAGTAGGTGAAGCCCTCCTCGTCCATGTCCTGGGGGACCAGCTGAACGGTCCGCAGGCCGTCCCCCAGCTTGGCCTGGGCGATGTCCACCCGGAACTCCTCGCTCTGGTCGATGACAGCTCCCGCGTCGATCTCCCAGTCGGTGCGCACCACGTGCTCCTGGGCGGTGAAGGCCTTGGAGACCGCCGTCACCACCATGGGCACCGCCACCGCCAGCACCGCCGCGGCGATGACCAGAATCAGCAGCGCCTTTTTTATACGCTTTGTTGTCATTTGCATTCACCCGCTTTCCTTTGTGCATATCAGGGGGGCCTTACAGGAAGGTGATAACCACCAGAACCACGCCCAGCAGGGTGAGGATCACCCCGGTCAGGCGGTTGAGGAGCCTGGCGTCGGCCCGGGCGGCAATTTTGGCGGCGATCTGGGCCCACACCAGGGTGAACAACACGCACAGCACCAGCAGGTCCGGCCGGGGCGGGCTGCCCAGGGCGAAGTGGCTGACCGCGCCGGTGAGCGCGGAGAAGGTCATGACGAACACGCTGGTGCCCACGGCGGTTTTCAGCTCATAGCCCAGCAGGACGGTGAGGACCATCAGCATCATCATGCCGCCGCCCGCGCCGAAGAAGCCGCATATCAGCCCGATGCAGGCGCCGCCCGCCGCGCCCTTGACGATCCGGGCCCGGGCGCTGGCCCCCGCGATGGTGCGCCGGGTGGAGGTCACCGGGAAGAGGAGGAACCGGAGGCCCAGAAGCAGGGTCATCACCACGGAGAAGGAGCCCAGGGTGCTGTTGGGCACAAAGGTGGACAGCCAGCTGCCCACCAGCGTCATACTCAGCACGCCGCACATCATCACCAGGCCGTTTTTGACGTCCAGCACGCCGCTTTTGGCGTAGGTGCGGGCGCTGGCCGCGCTGGCCAGCACGTCGCTGGCCAGCGCGATGCCGATGGCGTCATAGGCGGGTATGCCCAGAAAGGTGACCAGCATGGGACTGATCACCGTGGCGGCACTCATCCCCGCGAAGCCGGTGCCCAGGCCCGCCCCCGCGCCCGCCAGAAAACAGATCAAAACCTCAAACCAGAGCCCTTCCAACCCTGTCTACCTCCCCGGCCGCCGGAGCGGAACCCGCCTCCGGGCAGCCATATCTGGATGTGAACTGGAGACATTGTAGCCTCCGTTTGAAAACAGGCGGTGAACTGAAAGGGATAAAATATGAATAATCTGTGAATATGTAAGCAAACTAACAGGATAAAATGGGATCAAAGTTTTCAAACGGAGGTAAAACGGGAGAAAGCTGAAATTATTCTTAAATTTCGTATTTAAAATAAAAGGAGGGACAGAGCGCGCAAAAAGAGAACCGGACCGGCAGGATATCCTGCCGGTCCGGCGCTCAGTTGAGGACCCACACGCCCAGATTCAGGTAAGCGGCAAAGGTCACCCACAGCAGATAGGGGACCTGGAGCAATCCGGCGGCCCTGTCCACCTGAAGGAAGGTGAAGAGCATCCAGAGGATGAGCCCCCACAGGACCAGCAGCCAGAGCAGGGAAAAGCCGAAGGCCTGGAGGCAGAAGAACAGGATGCTCCACAGAAAATTGAAGCCCAGTTGGACGAAGAAGAGCCGCAGGCCCCGTGTGCGGGCGGCGGATGCGGGGGCCAGGAACACCCGGGCCGCGCCGATGCCCATGAGGACAAAGAGGATGGCCCACACGATGGGGAACACCAGCGGGGGCGGGGACAGGGGCGGCTTGACGATGGACTGGCTGTAGGCCTTGGCTCCGTCCTGGGTCAGCCAGCCCGACAGCCCGCCCACCGCCTCGGAGAGCAGGATCCACGCCCCGTAGACCTTCCATGTGTGCTTGATCATACGCAATCACCCGGGGATAGGATATGCGTCCGGCGGGGAAATATGTATGGCTCAGGACTGCTCCGTGTCCTTGCCCTTCTCCCCGTGGGGGAAGGCGCCCCTGACGCCCTTGACCGCGCCGGTGTAGCTGACGGGCAGGGAGATGGAGAAGGTGACCTTGACCAGCCACACAAAGAACAGCATGACCAGGATGGGGATGACGCAGGAGGTGACCAGCATGACGGCCAGGGCCTCAATGAAGCTGTTGATCATGTCGCCCACCTTCTCCGAGATGCCGGAGGCCACGTTGGAGATGCCCTGGGTGATCTTGGAGATAAGCCCCTCCAGGAAGCCCACGTCGTCCTGTTCTTCCGTGCCCTCCGTGCTCTCCTGCACGTCCTCGGTGGTCTGCTTGGCGCTGTCGATAGTGGCCTCGATGGAGGCCTGGTAGGTGTTCTCGATCAGAGTGGAGATCTTCACGCTGACCGGGATGACCAGCACGATGGCCAGGCCGAAGATGAGCAGCTTTTTGGCCAGGGTCCGCAGGCCGTCCCGGTCCAGGAACACGTTGACGGCGTACAGCAGGCAGGAGATGGGAATGAGGAAGGTGAAGGAGACGAACCCGGTGAGGGTCAGCAGGTACTTCTCCAGGTAGATGGCGCACAGCACCACCAGGAAGCCGGAGCTCAGGTCGGCCAGCTTCTCGGCGATGGGTGTGGCGGTGTCGCCGGGGAGCAGGGTGAGGGCGGCGGAGGCGGCGGTGGAGGCGGCGGTCAGCTCCAGGACCGTGGTCTGTTTGGCGTCCAGGGAGGCGATGGAGTCGGCGTGGAATTCGGTGGAGGAGGCGATCCCAGACACCACGAACACGGAGAGGAAGGCCACCAGCAGCGGCACCACCACCAACAGGATCTTGATTCTATTTTTCTCTCTCATAAGCGTTTCCTTTCGTCAGAAGGGTTGATCGAGCGGACAATATCATACCATACCCCGGCCGGGTTGTCACGTCCGGGGGAGATCTCCCGGCTTTTGGAAGGCGGGAGAGTTTTTACGCGATTCGAAATTACTGCTTGACGGCCTGGGCGGCTGCATCTATGATGGAGGTATCCAGAAACGCTGAGGAGGATGGCTATGAGGTATGAGATTGCAGGCGGTTCCTTCCCCGTTGTGATGTGCCACTTGGAAAACGGCGAAAAGATGATCACCGAGAGCGGCTCCATGGTCTGGATGTCGCCCAACATGCAGATGGAGACCAGCGGCGGCGGCCTGGGCAAGATGTTCTCCCGGGCGTTCTCCGGCGAAAACATCTTCCAGAACATCTACACCGCCCGGGGCGACGGCATGATCACCTTCGGCTCCAGCTTTCCCGGGAAGATCATGCCCATGGAGATCGGGCCGGGCCGGGAGATGATTTTGCAGAAGAAGTCCTTTCTGGCGGCGGAGGCGGGGGTGGAGCTGTCCATCCACTTCAACCGCAAGCTGGGCGCGGGCTTTTTCGGCGGCGAGGGCTTTATCATGCAGCGGCTGTCCGGCCGGGGCATGGCCTTCGCGGAGATTGACGGCGACCTGATCGAGTACGACCTGATGCCGGGCCAGCAGCTGGTGGTGGACACGGGGAACGTGGCGGGCTTTGAGCCCACGGTGTCCATGGACATCCAGCAGGTGCCCGGGCTGAAGAACATGTTCTTCGGCGGCGAGGGCATCTTCAACACCCTGCTCACCGGCCCGGGGAAGGTGTGGCTCCAGACCATGCCCATCAGCAGCGTGGCCATGGCCATCCGGCCCTTCATCCCCACGGGAAATAACTGACCGAGACCGGCACAGGCCGGACGGGGCGCCGCTCCGTCCGGCCTGTGCTTTTTTGGCCCCGGTTGCGTCCGGGGGACCGCTCCGGTATAATACTGTCTGTACCAGGCGATTCATAAAACAGCGGATTCCGGCCGCTTTTATCACTTCAAACCAAGTTCCAATGGGAAGGAGCCCTGCCATGAAGCTCATTCATCTCTCCGACCTGCACCTGGGCAAGCGGGTCAACGAGTTCTCCATGCTGGAGGACCAGCAGTACATCCTGGCGGAGATCCTCGGGATCATCGACCGGGAGGCGCCCGACGGGGTGCTCATCGCCGGGGATGTCTACGACAAATCCGTGCCCTCCGCCGAGGCGGTGTCCCTGCTGGACGATTTTCTGGTGCGCCTGTCCGGGCGGAATCTTCAGGTCTTTGTCATCAGCGGCAACCACGACTCCCCCGAGCGCATGGCCTTCGGCGGGCGGCTCATGGCGGGCAGCGGCGTCCATCTGGCCCCCGTGTACGGCGGCAGGGTGGAGCCCATCACCCTCACCGACGGGTACGGCCCGGTGAACCTGTACCTGCTGCCCTTTCTCAAGCCCGCCCATGTCCGGCGGTGGTTCCCCCAGCGGGAGATCGCCACCTACACCGACGCCCTGGCCGCGGCCATTGAGGCCATGGAGGTGGACACCGCCGGGCGCAACGTGCTGGTGACCCACCAGTTCGTCACCGGCGCGGCCCGGTGCGACTCGGAGGAGGTGTCCGTGGGCGGGTCGGACAACGTGGACGTATCCGTCTTTGATTCCTTCGACTATGTGGCCCTGGGGCACATCCACGGCCCCCAGCGGGTGGGCCGGGACACGGTGCGCTACTGCGGCACCCCGCTGAAATACTCCTTCTCCGAGGCCGGACAGCAGAAGTCGGTCACCGTGGTGGAGCTGGGGGCCAAGGGGGACGTGGCAGTCCGCACCGTGCCCCTCACCCCCATGCGGGACATGGCGGAGCTGAAGGGCACCTATGAGACGCTGACCTTCCGGGGCTTTTACGAGGGGACAGGCTATCCGGGGGACTATGTCCACATCACCCTCACCGACGAGGAAGACATCCCCGACGCGGTGAGCAAGCTGCGGGTCATCTATCCCTATCTGATGAAGCTGGACTACGACAACGCCCGCACCCGGGCGGGAACCGTGGTCGACGGCCCGGAGGACAGGGAGAACAAATCCCCGCTGGAGCTGCTGGAGGAATTCTACGAGAAGCAGAATGGGCGGCCCATGGAGGAGGCCCAGCGGGCCTTTGCCCGGGACCTGATGGAGCATATTTGGGAGGGAGAGGCATGAGACCGCTGAAACTGACCCTGTCTGCCTTCGGGCCCTATGCGGGCACGACGGTGGTCGACCTGGAGAAGCTGGGCACCCAGGGGCTGTACCTCATCACCGGCGACACCGGCGCGGGCAAGACCACCATCTTTGACGCCATCACCTACGCCCTCTACGGCGAGCCCAGCGGCGAGAGCCGGGACCCGTCCATGTTCCGTTCCAAGTACGCCCGGCCCGACACCCCCACGGAGGTGGAGCTGGTGTTCTCCTACAGCGGCAGCACCTACACGGTCCGCCGGAACCCGGAGTACCAGCGCCCCGCCAGGCGGGGCGGCGGCACGACGGTCCAGAAGGCGGAGGCAGAGCTCCGCTTGCCCGACGGCAGCCTGGTGACCAAGGCCAGGGAGGTCAACAGCCGCATCGCCGCCATCATCGGCCTGGACCGGAACCAGTTCAGCCAGATCGCCATGATCGCCCAGGGGGACTTCCGCAAGCTGCTGGAGGCGGACACCAGAACCCGCCAGGAGATTTTCCGGGAAATTTTCAAGACCCGGTACTACATGGTCTTCCAGGAGCGGGTGAAAGGGGAGGCGGGAAAGCTGCAAAAGGCCTGCGAGACCGCCCGGGCCAGCGTGCAGCAGTATATCGGCGGCGTGCTCTGCCGTGAGGACGACCCGCTGGCGCCCAGGCTGGAGAAGGCGAAGGCGGGGGAGCTGCCCTTCCAGGAGACAGAGGAGCTGATCGAGACCCTGATCGGCCGGGACAGAGAGGCGGACGACCGGTGCCAGGAGGCCATGGAGGAGCTGGACCGGGCGCTGAAGGAGACGGCGGCGCTGCTGGGCAGGGCGGAGGAACTGGACAAGACCCGGCGCAGCCTGGAGCAGACCAGGGCCCAGCGGCAGGCGCTGCTGCCCAGACTGGAGGAGGCCCGCGGGGCCCTGGCGGCGGAGCAGGGGAGGCAGCCGCAGCGGGAGGCGCTGGCAAAGGAGCTGGCGGCCCTGGAGGCGGAGCTGCCCCGCTACCAGGAGCTCACCGGCAAGCAGGCGGCGCTGGATGCCCTGGAGGAGCGCATTTCCGGCCTGAAGGAGCGGCAGGAGCAGCTGGTCCGGGCCCGGCAGGGGCAGGCGGACCGGCTCTCCGAGTGGAAGAAGGAGGCCGAGGGGCTGTCCCAGGCGGAGGCGGAGCAGGCGCGGCTGAGCGGGGAGCAGTCCATGGCCCAGAGCCGCCGCGCCGCCCTGGATGCCCTGGCCCGGGACATGGCGGAGTGGAAGAACTACGGTGCCCAGCTCCAGGAGAGCCAGACCCGGCGGGAGGCCCTGTCCCGCCAGTGGGAGCAGCTGGCCGGGGAGGTCTCCCGGCAGAGCAGCGCCCTTCAGGCCAGCCGGGAGACCTGGTCGGCCACGGAGGGCCTGGAGGCGGAGGGGGAGAAGCTGTCCCACAGCCGGAGCCAGGCCCAGGAGCGGGCCCAGGCCCTGGACGCTCTGGAGGGCCTGCTGGAGCGCTGCCGGGCGTCCAGAGCGTCTCTGGAGCGGGCCCAGGCGGCCTACCGGACTGCGCAGGAACAAGCCGAGGAGGCGGAGGCGGTCTACACCCGGAAGAACCGGGCCTTTCTGGACGAGCAGGCGGGCATTCTGGCTCAGTCCCTGGAGGAGGGGAAGCCCTGCCCGGTGTGCGGCGCCCTCCACCACCCCGCGCCGGCCCGGGCGTCTGCGGAGGCCCCCACCGAGGCGGAGCTGAACCAGGCCAAGGCGGCTGCCGAGGCCGCCCGCCGGGCGGCCGGCGAGAAGAGCCTGGCGGCGGGCGGGGAGAAGACCGCCCTGGAGGCCAGGGAGGAGCAGCTGCTCCGCCAGATGGCCCCCTATGTGGCGGAGCCCAGCATAGCGGATGCCGCCGATCAGCTGTCGGCCTGCAAGGCGGAGACCGCCGCTGTCCTGGCCCGGATCCACCGGGAGCAGCAGGACCTGGAGGCCCGGCAGACCCACCGGGAGGAGCTGGGCCGGAGCATCAGGAGCCAGGAGGAGGAACTGGCGGCGCTGAACGCCCGGCAGGAGCAGCTGCGGGCGGACATGACCGGGGCGGAGGTGGCCCAGAGCGGCCTTCAGGGCCAGCGGGAACAGCTGGAGGGCAAGCTCCGGCGGCAGCTGGCCGAGCAGCTGGAGGGCTGCACCCTGGAGGCGGCGCCCCTGCGCATTCCGGCGGAGCTGGAGGCCGCCCGGGCCGCGCTGGATGAGCTGGGGCGGCGGCAGAAGGAGGCCGCAGCCCGTGCGGCCCGGAAGAAGGAGCTGGACGAGAAGATTCCCTCGGCGGAGCAGGAGGAGAAGAAGCTGGAGCAGGCGCACGCCGACTGCCGGGAGGCGCTGGCCGGGGCGGAGAGCCGGAAGCGGGAGCTGGCGGGACAGCTGGCCGAGCTGCGCGGCGGCCTCCGCTGGGCGGACGACGCCGCCGCCCGGGGACGGCAGAGCGCCCTGAAGGAGGAGATCGCGGGGCTGGACAAGGCCCTGGAGGCGGCCCAGACGGCCTGCGGCGCCCGGGAGAAGGAGCTGGCCGGGCTGGACACCGCCATCCGGGGGCTGACGGAGCTGCTGGAGGGCGGGGAGACCATCGACGTCCCGGCCCAGCAGGCCCGGAGCCAGGCGCTGAACGAGGCCCGGAACACCCGGGCCGCGGAGCGGCGGACCATCCACACCCGTCTGACCACCAACCAGACCGCCCTGGGGAACATCCGGGGGAAGGCGGCGGATCTGAAGGCCCTGGAGGCGCGGTACACCTGGGTGCGGGCCCTGTCCGACACGGCCAACGGCGCCCTGCAGGGCAAGGGAAAGGTGGCCCTGGAGACCTATATCCAGATGACCTTCTTCGACCGCATTCTCCGCCGGGCCAACGTCCGCTTCCTGGTCATGTCGGGCGGGCAGTACGAGCTCAAGCGCCGCCGGGAGGCGGAGGACAACCGCAGCCAGAGCGGCCTGGAGCTGGACGTGGTGGACCACTACAACGGCTCGGAGCGCAGCGTCAAGTCCCTGTCCGGCGGCGAGTCCTTCAAGGCCTCCCTCTCCCTGGCCCTGGGCCTGTCCGACGAGATCCAGTCCGCCGCCGGGGGCATCCGGCTGGACACCATGTTTGTGGACGAGGGCTTCGGCTCCCTGGACGAGGAGTCCCTCCAGCAGGCCATCCGGGCCCTCACCGGCCTGACCGAGGGCAACCGCCTGGTGGGCATCATCTCCCACGTGGCCGAGCTGAAGGAGAAGATCGACAAGCAGATCGTGGTTACCAAGGACCGGACCGGCGGCAGCCGGGTGGAGGTCGTGGTGTGATTTGAGGCGGCCGCTCCGGCTGGGGCTTGCCATGGCCGGGGCGGCGTGGTATAATAAATACAAAATCAGAGATTTGTTTTTATTCTGGGAGGGACACCATGCCGAAGGTGGCTTATACGGAGGAGGAGCGGGCGCGGGTCCGGGCGGCGCTGCTTGCCACGGGGCTGGAGCTGATGGCCCGGCAGGGCATCCAGCACACCACTGTGGAACAGATCTACAGGGCAGTGGGCATCTCGCGGACCTTTTTCTACTCCTTTTTCCCCACAAAGGAGGACTTTGTGGTGGAGACCCTCTACCTCCAGCAGCCCAAAATTCTGGCCTACGCCAGACAGCTGATGGCCGACCCGTCCCTCAGCTGGCGGGATGGGGTGCGGCAGTTTCTCCACGCCTGCTGCTACGGCGAGAAAAACGGCATCGCCGTCCTCACCGTGGAGGAACAGCAGCTCATTTTCCGCCGCCTCTCGCCGGAGAGCTACCAGACTTTTCGGGAGAAGCAGGCGCGGCTCTTCGGAGACATCCTGGAGTGCTTCGGCGTCCGGGCGAACGGGGAGCGGGTGGCCCTGTTCACCAACCTGAGCCTGAGCATCATGATCCTCCGCCGGGCCATCCCCAGCACCCTGCCCCTGTTTGTGCCCGAGGCCGCCGACAGGACCGTGGCCTTTCAGATCGACGCCATTGTGGACTATCTGGAGACAGTGAGAGAATAAACCCCACAGATCCGCCTGAATATATCAGGTTCGCCCCTGTTCAGGCGGATCTCTTTTCACAGAGAATAAAGATAAAATACTGTATTTGTTTTTATTTTCCCGACGGAGCGCAGGGACGGAAGCCCGTCCCCCTCAGATAAATGACGCCAGGAGGAGACGACCATGGGATTTTTCAGCAAACTTTTCAAGGGACCGGAGATCGACATGGAGAAAAGCAGGGCCAACGCCCAGAAGATGCGGCGGCTGTTCAACCAGGTGGTGGAGGACGGGGACCGGTACAGGCTGATCTACGGCTATACCGAGGACGTGAGCCGGTTCAACTACGGCTTTATCCACGGCAGCAAGACCAAGATCGGCAATTTGATCGTGGGCTGGAACCAGGCGGAGGAGACCATTGTGGTGGTGCCCACAGTCCCCGACCTGTCCGGCTGCGGGGACCCCGTCTGGTACCGCCGTTCCGAGATCCTGAAGGCCTACCGGAACAAGTACCCCACCGACGCCTTTGTCATCTACCCCGACCGAAAGGGCTATATCGCCATCAACGCCTACGACTGGCTGGAGGACGAGAAGCTCTATGTGTATGTGTCCCAGGAGCAGGAGCTGGCCGACTTCACGGCGTTCTTCACCGAGCGCTTTGCCAAGAAGTGAGGGGCACATGTGGTTTTACGAGCTGGGTGCCATACTGCTGGTCCTTGTGGCCGTGGTGATTGTGAGCAACCTGTGGTTCCATACGGTGGAGTCCCTGCTGGACCGGCTCAAGGGCCTGTTCAGCAGGCGCAAGGACTCGCCGGCATGGCACCCCTTGGAGCCGGAACAGGAGGAGCGGGACGATGATTGACTTTGATGAGATCCAGAGACGGGCCCGGGCGGCCAGTGAAAGGGCCTCGGCCAACCTGCGGGAGGCCGTGGAGAAGAGCGAAGCGCTGGCCGGCAGGATTGGGGAGGAGCCGGAGGAAAAGCTCTCCTCAGAGGAGGGCCGGGTGGAGGCCAACGCCTGGCAGCAGGTGGAGATCCTGGGCCAGACCTTCGGCGAGGAGGATATGGCCCAAATGGCGGCCAACCAGGCCCAGATGGTACAGATGATGCAGGAGCAGATGGCCCAGGCGGCCTCCATGGGGGCGGATGCGGTGATGAGCCAGCTGTTCGGCGAGGACATGGGGGTCATTGCGGCGGCGCTGGAGACCCTGTCCATGGAGGAGGACGGCGACGAGGAGGAACGTACGCTGGGCCCGGAGGAGGAGCAGGCGCTCTACACGCTGCTGGAGGACACCATGGCCCGGCTGGAGGCCATGCCCGAGCCTGAGCCGGAGCCCTACGGGAAGGACACCGCCCGGTGGGAGCAGTTCGGCGTCCTTCTCTCCGGCATTGTCTCTACCCTCAACGACCACCGGCTGGACGGCATGGATGTGGAGGAGCATATCCCGGTCATGGAGCAGCAGGTGGTGTCCATTGTGCGACGCTCCTGGGGCATTGACGGTCGGGCGGACCTGCTGGACATGATCCGATATCTGTCCCGGGAGGGCTACACCCTGCGGTACCGGATCTATGCCCAGGCGGCCTCGCCGGAGGAGCTCTGGGACGAGGACGACGACCAGGAGGACCGGGAGAACACGGCCCGGGCCTGGCGCTTTGCCCAGCGGTACCGGGACCATTACGCCCCAGGCTTTATGGCGGGCTGGGACGTGGGGCGGGCCGCCATGCTGACCCGCTGGGGCAGCTATCTGGGCTGGCTCACCCGGGAGGAAGCGGAGGGCATTCTGTGGGACCTGTCCCAGCAGGCGGCAGAAGAGCTGAACAGCTGGCGGGAGTTTGCCCAGTCCTACCTGTTCGGCGGCCTGATGTGGAAGCTGCTGTGCGGAGACCCGTCGGCAGCCAGCTATCTGGGGTACATAGCGGACGCCGCCGCAGCGCTGCTGGCCGGAAAAGAAGGCCGGGGCGGACAGTGGCGGGACTTCCCCTGGCCTGCCCGCCGAAAAATCGGTTTTGTGCACTGATGGAGGAGAAATGCAGTGACCAAGCCAGGAAACGGCGTGTTTTGGAGACAGAGGGCCGTTTGGAGCACCGGCGGCACACTGGAAGCTGAGGAAGGTCTTGACAATGTCCATCAATGACGGTATAATGTCCTTCACAACCGAACAGGACAATTGAAGCGCCCAGGAAAAAGCCGTTGGCTTGTCGAAGGAGTAACACTCTCAGGCGTTCCGGACCGGAACAGAGACTGCGCGTGGATGTCACTCTGGAGAAGCTCACGAACTGGGTGCCGAAGGGGCAAAGCGGCGCGGGACAGCGCCGCCAATCTCTCAGGCAAAAGGACAGAGGATGCACAGGGACGGCGGGGCCCATTGGCCCGGCCGGAGGCAGTGTTTTTTCTTTTCAGGCCGTGGGCAGACCCACGGTCTGTTTTTTTGAAGAGGAGAGAAAACACTATGATGGAAGCACTGCAAGCGCTGGAGGCGTGGCTCTATCCCCACGTCTGCAACATCAACGTCACCCTGTCCAGCTACATTCTGGTCTTTCTGCTCATCGGCGTGGGGCTCTGGTACTCCATCCGCACCCGCTTCATCCAG
>NZ_CALXEG010000003.1 GCF_944387275.1 uncultured Pseudoflavonifractor sp. | reverse complement strand
CGAGGGCCTGCTGAAGCGTTACTTCGGCTAATCTGAGCGAGTAAAAATCCCCGGACCGGAAGGTCCGGGGATTTTTTTGCTGTGGCGGGCCTCGTCACCGAGCGTTTTGCCGGAGGCAAAACCTCGATGCCGGGCGGATTCACTCCGCCCGAGCAGATGAAATCAGCGGGGCCCCCATGGGACGGGTCCCAAGGGGAGCGGCCCGCCACGGCAAGGCTTTCGAGGGCCTGCTGAAGCGTTACTTCGGCTAATCTGAGCGAGTAAAAATCCCCGGACCGGAAGGTCCGGGGATTTTTTGCAGTCAGCTGCGGTGGGGTGCATAAGGAAAAGGCGGAAGTGTCTGTGCCTCCTCCGGCCTCAGTCCGGATAGGTGAAAACCGGCTCCTCGCTGTCCCAGTTGAGATAATAGCATACCTGACAGGGAATCCCCAGGCAGTCCACAAAGATGCCATCAAAGACATGCCAGGTATCTTCAATGGAACCCTCGATCGCAGAACGGGTGCCTTCATCAATTGAAGACAGGAATGCTTCCGGCGTCATGCCTCCCTCTGAGCCAAGGCTATAGGAGACGGTTATCAGGCATTCGTCTGCGTCATAGGAGGCCTTCCAGTGGTCATCATCACTGATGCCGAAATCTTCTTTGATTCCGTCGAATATCTTGGAAAGGGCCAGATTGGTCCTTTCCCGGCTGTCTTCGTAATCGCCCAGCTCATCAAATTCGAGAAATGCGGACATATAATCGCCGCTGTCCATCAGCGCGAGGGCGTTGTTGTAGTCTCCGGCCTTTATGCTCTGTTCCAAATAAAATTCCGTACTGTCGGCCATTTTCCGGCTGTCCTTGTAAGTACCCAGCGCCTCAAAGATCTCGATTGCTTCCTCATAGTACATCTTGGAGAGATTGGCGTCAGAAGAGATAGCCTCGCCCTCGGACAGGATGAGGGACAGACCCTCGTCGCTGCCGGTCTCACCGTAGGATACAAGGGCCATGGCCTTGTCGTACTGGGCCTGCTGGGCCTGATCGGCGCTGTCCTTGTAATCGCCCAGGGCCTCAAATGCGGCGGTCGCGCCGTCGTAGTCCCCGGACTCCAGAAGGGATGCCGCATGGTTATATGCGATGCTGTTTTTCATGCTTCCGTAGATCAGTGCTCCCGCCACGATCACCACAACAGCGATGGGAACAAGGATCATGGCCAGCCTGCGGGATTTCTTCGCCTTTTCTTCCGCCGCCGCCTTTTCTTCCGCCTCCTGCTTGAGACGCGCATCCCGGTCGGCCTTCAGTTGCTCCAGATCCAGCGCTGACAGGTAAGCGGCCGTTCTGCGGCAGTGGTGGCAGGACGGTTCACTCTGGCGGTTGAGCGCGCCGCACGCGCACTGCCACAGGTCTTTTTCTGTTTTGTACATGAACGTGCAATCCGAACCGTATTTGATCTGATACTGCTTTGTAAGCTCCCTGTCCTTCAATGCGGACTCGGCCGTAACGGGGGCGGGAAGAGGCTCCCAGGGCGCCCCGGAACTTGTCCAGATGGTATTGTCCGAAAAGATAACCTGCGCCACAGAGATGGAAAAGGCCCGTGTGGCTTGGTCCGGAAGAAAGACAGGGACCTTCTGCCCGAAATCTGTGTCCCGCGCCGCGCTCAGGTCCAGATACTGATGATCAACCGTACCGCCCAGCGGCTGATTCACTGTGTCCAGCGGTGTGAGCGTGACGGTGGCCGCCTTGATTGCCTTATCCTGAATATTGCGGATTTTCAGCTGGGCCAGCACCTTGCCTGTCTGGTTGTCCTTGAGCAGAGCTCCGGCGGCGATGATCACGGGAGCGCCGGTGGAGTACAGATTTTCAGGCAGGGCGGACAGCTTGGAATATCGCTCGCTCATTGCC
Source organism: uncultured Pseudoflavonifractor sp. (assembly GCF_944387275.1). Classification (GTDB taxonomy): domain Bacteria; phylum Bacillota; class Clostridia; order Oscillospirales; family Oscillospiraceae; genus Pseudoflavonifractor; species Pseudoflavonifractor intestinihominis. The sequence continues at coordinate 112,399 of NZ_CALXEG010000003.1, read as the reverse complement.
CCATCCCCTTTACAGCTCAGGGAGCTGGTCGGCTTCGGCGGCCTTCTGCACCCCGCCGCAGCCCGCCATCTGGTGTACGTCATCGACCAGCTGGCCAAAGGCGTACAGCGGCCAGGAGGACAGCAGGACGACCAGGCCGCTGCCGCCGCAGGACACCAGAAGCACACCGTTGAACGTGTCGAAGAAGGTCAGCAGCTCCACGATGATGCCGACCGCCATGCATACGATGCCGATGCCTCCGCATACCATTGCCAGGGTCCTCAGTTTTTTGCCGATGTTGTCGTGTTCCTTCCTTTCCGCACGGCCTCCGAAAGGACGTGCTCTCTTGTTTTGGGGCTTTGCTGGTCTTGATGTGCCCTGCGGCTGGGAAAACGGGTCGTGTCTGCGCAGGATGACTTCACGGATTGGTACAGGGCGCGCCGCAATTGATATGGATTAACCTGATTTAATTTTATGTGGATGGGAAGAAAAAACAATATTCCGGCTGCATAGTGTTTTCTATATTCCAGCCCGATCAGTCCAATTTTGGAATTGTGATGGAGGAAGGATGTGGTATACTGTAACTGGTACGGCGGCAGTGAAGCGTTTGGATCGCCATGACGAAAAACGCGAGGTGAAGGAAATGACGCATGAAGAATTCCAAGCGGCCATAGACTACTGGAAGGAAAAAGATGCCGGAAGTGTCAAGATGGAGCGTGCAAAGCTGGTGGAGGCGGTGGATGCATATATCCGGTCCAAGAACACCGGTGCGCTGGCCACCGGCGCCGGGGACTTTGTCCGCTGCACACCCCTCGAGTACAGCTACCATGACGGAGCCTTCTGGATTTTCTCTGAGGGCGGGGAGAAGTTCATCGCTCTGGAGAAGAACGACAATGTGTGCCTGGCCATCTTTGACGGATACGGCTCCCCCGGAGGTCTGCACGGAATGCAGGTCATGGGGAAGGCGGAGATGGTGGAGCCCTTCTCTGAGGCGTATATGGCCCATGCCGCCTACCGGAAGGTGCCCGCTGAGCTTCTGAAGAAGCAGTCGCCTCCCATGAACCTGATCCGCATCAGGCCCACCAGGATCGACTACCTGTGTTCTGAGTTCAAGAAAGCCGGCTGCTCCAGCCGGCAGTCCCTGGTGCTGGAGGAGTAGCAGCTGCCGGGACTTATAAGTGAAGATACAAAACAGACTGGGCAGAGCGTCAGATCGCTCTGCCCAGTCTGTTTTTTGCGCCATATAACCCGAGATGGGGGAGACATTATGACAGCGTCTTTACAAGGTCCTCCACCCGGTTGTGGATCTGCCGTATCACATCCAGAAAGACCTGGTCGCTCTGGCCGGTGGGGTCGGGCAGCTGCCAGTTGTAGTCAAAGGCCCGGCCGATGTAGGGACACCCCACGTCGCAGCCCATGGAGATGACCAGGTCGGGGGTGGGGATCTGGTCGATGGTCTTGCTGTACTGGGTTTTCTCCATGTCGATGCCGTAGACCTGCTTCATCAGCCGCACCGCGTCCTGGTTGATCTGGGGCTTGGTCTCGGTGCCTGCGGAGTAAAAGTCGAACCGGTCCCCGGCCAGATGGCGGCCCAGAGCCTCGGCGATCTGACTGCGGCAGGAGTTGTGGACGCACAGAAAGGCGATCCGCTTTCTTGCCATCTTACTTCCCCCAATCTGTCAGCAGCTTGGCCACCTGATCGGCCTTGAGCACCCGGCCGCCCGAGGCGATTCTGCCGTTAATCTCCAGGGCGGGCATCATCATGGCGCCGCTGGCCATGATCTCCCTCATGTCGGTCACATACTCCACCTGGACGGGCAGACCCAGAGTGCGCACCGCCTCCTGGGTGCTCTCCAGCAGGGCGTGGCAGTTCTTGCAGCCCGAGCCCAGCACCCGGATACTGGTGATGGGACCGGAGGCGGCGGGGGAGGGGGAGGCCTCACAGCCGCAGCTGCACCCGCAGGTGCAGGCGGAAGTATTTTCTTCATTTTTCTTTCCAAATCCAAACAGTGCCATAGCGATTCTCTCCTTTTGAATAAACATGATGATCTGATTGAAAACTGATTGAAAAGGGTATCTGCTTTACACCAGCAGGGGCTGGAGGGCGTTGAAGAAGTATCCCACCAGAATGATGCCCACCGTACAGATGGCGATGAAAATACCCAGCAGCTTGGGCTTGACGGCCTTGCGCAGCAGGATGAGGGAGGGGAGGGACAGGGTGGTCACGGCCATCATGAAGGAGAGCACCACGCCCAGCAGGGCCCCCTTGGCCAGCAGAGCCTCGGCGATGGGGATGGTGCCGAAGATGTCGGCGTACATGGGCACGCCCACCACGGTGGCCAGGATCACGCCGAAGGGGTTGCGGCTGCCCAGCAGGGCCACCACATAGTCGGCGGGAATCCAGTTGTGGATGACGGCGCCGATGCCCACCCCCACCAGCACATAGGGGAACACCTTTTTGGCGGTGGAGACCACCTGTTCCCAGGCGTAGGACAGCCGGTCCGAGATTTTCAGAGTCTCCTGGGGCTGGTCCAGGACCTTACCGCCCCGGATGTACGGCTCCACCTGATCGTCCAGCCGGAGGGCCTCGATCAGCGTCCCGCCGGCAACCGCCACGATCAGGCCAAAGACCACATAGACCACCGCCACCTTCCAGCCGAATACCCCCATCAGCAGCACCAGGCTGCCCAGGTCCACCATGGGGGAGGAGATGAGAAAGGAGAAGGTGACCCCCAGGGGCAGCCCGGCGGCGGTGAAGCCCATGAACAGGGGGATGGAGGAGCAGGAGCAGAAGGGGGTCACGGTCCCCAGCAGGGCGGCCAGGCAGTTGGCCCCCAGGCCGTGGAACCGGCCCAGAATGCGCCTGGTCCGCTCGGGCGGGAAAAAGCTCTGAATGTAGGAGATGAGGAAGATCAGGCAGCCCAGCAGCACCATGATCTTGACGGTGTCGTAGAGGAAGAACTGCACGCTTCCGCCCACCCGGCTCCCCGGGTCCAGACCCAGCTTCTCCACCAGGCCGGTCATCAGACGGCTGAGCCAGGCCATGCCCAGAATCTCATTCTGGAAAAAGTACCATACCGATTGCAACGTTTCCATAGCGCCTCCTAAACCAATAAATCAAAAATTTTCGATTTGAAATCCCGGAAAAAACGCCACCGTTCCGGGTGGCGTGGGATATTCCGTCACTTGCAGCAGCAGCAGGGGTTCTGCCCCTCCGCTGCGCCGGTGATCTCCTGCAGCAGCTCCACGGCGTTGGCGCTGCCCTGGGGACTGATGCGGTAGTGGGTCCACTTGCCCTCCTCGCGGCCCACCACAATGCCTGATTCACAGAGAATTTTCATGTGGTAGGACAGGGAGGACTGGGGCATGCCCAGGGCCTCAGTCAGCTTGCAGGCGCAGATTTCACCGCCCCGCAGCAGCTCCAGAATCTGCTGCCGCCGGGGGTCGCACAGGGCCTTGAACACCGCGGCCCGCTCCTCGTATACTGTGGCCATGTGCACACCTCAAATCCAAAAATCTTGATTTATTATAGCGCCGGGAAAGCGCGCTGTCAAGAGAGAATAAAGCCGGCTTCGGAATTGATTCCGAAGCCGGCAGTCAGATGGGCAAAAGCGCAGGTCAGGCGGTCTCCTCGGCGAAGTTGCCGGTGTAGAGCTGGTAGTACTTGCCCTTCTTTTCCATCAGCTCGTCGTGGGTGCCCCGCTCGATGATGCGGCCCTGCTCCATGACCATGATGCAGTCGGCGTTGCGGACGGTGGAGAGCCGGTGGGCGATGACAAAGGTGGTGCGGCCGGTCATCAGGGCGTCCATGCCGTCCTGGACCAGCTTCTCGGTGCGGGTGTCGATGGAGGAGGTGGCCTCGTCCAGGATCAGCACCGGGGGATCGGCCACGGCGGCCCGGGCGATGGCCAGCAGCTGCCGCTGGCCCTGGGACAGGTTGGCGCCGTCGCCGGTGAGCATGGTGTCGTAGCCGTCGGGCAGGCGGCGGATGAAGCCGTCCGCGTTGGCCAGCTGGGCGGCGGCCATGCACTCCTCGTCGCTGGCGTCCAGGTTGCCGTACCGGATGTTCTCCATCACGGTGCCGGTAAACAGGTGGGTGTCCTGGAGCACGATGCCCAGGGACCGGCGCAGGTCGGGCTTCTTGATCTTGTTGATGTTGATGCCGTCGTAGCGGATCTTGCCGTCGGCAATGTCGTAGAACCGGTTGATCAGGTTGGTGATGGTGGTCTTGCCCGCGCCGGTGGCGCCCACGAAGGCGATCTTCTGGCCGGGCTTGGCCCACAGGGTGATGTCGTGGAGCACCAGCTTGTTCTCGTCGTAGCCGAAGTCCACGTCAAAGAACCGCACGCCGCCGGCCAGGCGGGTGTAGGTCACGGTGCCGTCGGCCTTGTGGGGGTGCTTCCAGGCCCAGACGTTGGTGCGCTGCTCCGCCTCGCTGAGCTGGCCCTGGGCGTCCTCCTTGGCGTTGACCAGCTCCACATAGCCCTCGTCGGTCTCGGGCGTCTGGTCCATCAGGTCAAAGACACGCTGGGCGCCAGCGGCTGCGGTGACCACAAAGTTCACCTGCTGGCTCACCTGGGTGATGGGCTGGGTAAAGCTCTTGTTCAGGCCCACAAAGGTGATGACCGTGCCCAGAGTGACCCCGGCCAGGCCGTTGATGCCCAGGACGGCGCCCACCACGGCCACCACGGCGTAGCTGAGCCAGCCGATGTTGGCGTTGATGGGCATGAGCAGGTTGGCGTAGCGGTTGGCCTTGTCGGCGCTCTGGCGCAGGGCCTCGTTGACCCGGCGGAAGTCGGCCTTGGCGGCCTCCTCGTGGCAGAATACCTTGACTACCTTCTGGCCGTCCAGCATCTCCTCGATGAAGCCGTCCACAATGCCCAGGTTCTTCTGCTGCTGGACATAGTAGGCGCCCGACAGGCTGGAGAACTTGGCGGTGACCAGCAGCATAATCACGGCCGTGACCAGGGAGATGACGGTGAGGGCGGGGTTGAGCAGCAGCATGGTGATCAGGGTGGCCACCATGGTGATGGAGGAGTTGATGATCTGGGGGATGCTCTGGCTCAGAAGCTGCCGCAGGGTGTCCACATCGTTGGTGTACACGGACATGATGTCGCCGTGGGCGTGGGTGTCGAAGTACTTGATGGGCAGGGACTCCATCCGGCGGAACAGGTCGTTGCGCAGGTGGAGCATGGTGCCCTGGCTGACCGAGACCATGATGCGGTTGTAGCCGAAGGCGGCCGCAATGCCCACAATCAGCAGCACGATCAGCTGGAGAATGGCGGAGGCCAGGCCGCTGAAGTCGGTGGAGCCGCTGGCGAGCATGGGGGCGATGTAGTCGTCCACCAGGGTCTGGGGGAAGGTGGCGGCCACCACGGTGGCCACGGCGGAGATCAGGATGCACAGGAGCACCAGTGCAAAGGGCAGCTTATACAGGCGCAGCATGTAGCGCACCACCCGGCGGAGCACCGGGATGGAGCTGGCCCGGGATTTTGTTTCACTCATACAGGGGATTCCTCCTTTCAGGCGGGCTGGTCGAAGTCGCCGCCGCCCTTGACCTGGGACTCATAGATCTCCTGGTAGATGGCGTTGGTCTTCAGGAGATTTTCGTGGGTGTCAAAGCCGTCGATGCGGCCGTTGTCCAGCACCAGGATGCGGTCGGCGTCCTGGACGCTGGAGACCCGCTGGGCGATGATGATCTTGGTGGTGCCGGGGATGCGCTGGGCAAAGGCCCGGCGGATCTTGGCGTCGGTGGCGGTGTCCACAGCGGAGGTGGAGTCGTCCAGGATCAGCACCTTGGGGCGCTTCAGCAGGGCCCGGGCGATGCACAGCCGCTGCTTCTGGCCGCCGGACACGTTGGCGCCGCCCCGCTCAATGCGGGTGTTGTAGCCGTCGGGGAAGCGGTCGATGAACTCGTCGGCGCAGGCCGCCCGGCAGGCCTCCACGCACTCGGCCTCTGTGGCGTCCGGGTTGCCCCAGCGGAGGTTTTCCAGAATGGTGCCGGAGAACAGGGTGTTCTTCTGCAGCACCACGGACACCTGGTTGCGCAGGGACTCCATGTCGTACTGCCGCACGTCCAGGCCGCCCACCCGGACCTGGCCCTGGTCCACGTCGTAGAGCCGGCAGATCAGGTTCACCAGGCTGCTCTTGCCCGCGCCGGTGCCGCCGATGACGCCGATGGTCTCGCCGGACTTGATGTGCAGGTCGATGTCGGTCAGGGCGTTCTTGCCGCTGCCGTGCTTGTAGGAGAAGCTGACGTGGTCGAAGTCGATGCTGCCGTCGGCCACCTGGAAGACGGGCTGCTCCGGCTCCTTCAGGTCGGGGGTCTCCCGGAGCACCTCGCTGATCCGGTTGATGCTGGCCAGGGACATGCTGATCATGACCACCACCATGGACAGCATCATCAGGCTCATGAGCAGGGACATGACGTAGCTGAACAGGCTGGTGAGGTCGCCGGTGGACATGCTGCCGCCCACGATGAACTGGGCGCCCAGCCAGGACACCATGATGATGCAGAAGTACATGGCCACCATCATGGCGGGGCTGTTGAAGGCCAGCAGGCCCTCGGCCTTGACGAACAGTCGGTAGAGGTTGTGGGAGGCCTTGGAGAACTTGTCGTCCTCAAAATCCTCCCGCACAAAGGCCTTCACCACCCGGATGGCGGACACGTTCTCCTGGACGCTGGCGTTCAGGTCGTCGTACTTGCGGAACACCTGGTTGAAGATCTTGATGGTGACCGTCATGATGGCGCCCAGCACCACGATGAGGAAGACCACCGCGATGAGGAAGGTCAGGCTCAGCTTGGGGCTGATGATGAGGCACATGATATAGCTGAACACCAGGGTGAGGGGGGCGCGGACGGCGATGCGGATGACCATCATAAAGGCGTTCTGCACGTTGGTGATATCAGTGGTCATCCGGGTGACCAGGCCGGGCACGCTGAATTTGTCGATGTTGGAAAAGGAGAAGGTCTGGATGTTGTTGTAGACGGCCTCACGCAGGTTGGCGGCCAGGCCGGAGGAGGCGCTGGCGGCGAATTTTCCCGCCAGGGCGCCGAACAGCAGGCTCATGGCGGCCAGCACCACCATGACGATGCCGTAGCGGTACACAGTGGGCAGATCGGCCTTCTCCAGCCCCTGGTCGATGATGATGGCGGTGATAAAGGGCAGCAGGATCTCCATGACCACCTCAAGGGCGGCCATCGCGATGCACAGGAGGGTGTCCCGCTTGAAGCGGCCCAGCTGACGCAGTACGGTTTTCACGATTTTGATTCCTCCTTCTGAGATTGCGCTGTCAGTGCGGACAGGTTTTGCAGCAGCTTTCCCTGTAAATGGTCCAGGGCGCTCAGCTCCTCCTGGGAGAAGCCGTCGTACAGCCGGCTGTGGACCCCCTGGATGGTCTCCTCCAGAGCGGGCCACAGCTGCCGGGCTTTCTCCGTGGCGAAGAGCAGGCGGCGCCGGTCGTCCTCCTCGCAGCGCTCCACCCGAATGTACCCCTTTTCCCGCAGCCGCTTGACCATGCCCGAAAGGGTGGCCATGGAGTACCCGAAGGCCCGGTGGATGTCGGTCAGCAGGGTGCCCTGTTCCTCACGGCACAGCAGGAAGAGAAGGATGTGGGACTGAACGGCTGTGATGCCCCTGGGGGCCAGACGGCGGCTGACGCACTGTTCCAGCTGAATGTACAGCCATCTGCCGTCCTGGAGCAGCCGCTCCTGATCCACCTGTGTCATATGCCCGCCCGCCTTTCTATTTGTTTGGATCGGAACTATTTGTCCCTCAATGTTTATACCACAGCCATTCTTGCATGTGAAATTCAAATGTGCTATATTCTATAAAAGAATTTTATTGATTCTTTGAATTGAACAAAGGGCCCGAGCGGGAAGGCGAAGTCTCTGTGAAAAACGCGCACCGGGCCGGAAAGAGGGAGTCACATGAACACCACACAGCTGGAGTGCTTTATGGAGGTGGCCAACTGCCTGAACTTCTCCCGGGCGGCGGAGCACCTGTGCATCACCCAGCCGGCGGTGAGCCACCAGATCAACACCCTGGAGAACGAGCTGGGGGTGAAGCTGTTCCACCGCACCAGCAAGAGCGTTCGCCTGACCCAGGAGGGATTTCTCTTCACCCAGTACGCCGGGGAGCTGCTGAAGATCTCCGCCCTGTCCAAGGCCAGAGTGAAGGAGTGCCGGCAGGAGGCGCCCATGCGCCTGGTCATCGGCTGCCGGAACACCATGGAGATGTGGCTGCTCCGGCCGGCCCTGGCCCAGCTCCGGCGGAGCAGGCCGGAGGTGCTGCCCATTCTGCGGCTGGTGCCCTTTGACGCCCTGGAGAATCTGCTGGAGGAGGAGAGCATCCACCTCATGTTCACCTTCCGGGAGTCGGCGCCCCAGAAGGCCCGCTATCTGGAGCTGGCGCGCTGCCCGGTGATGTGCATCTGCGCGCCGGACCACCCGCTGGCGGAGGAACAGACGGTCACCATCCGCCAGCTCCAGGAGGCGGGGCGCATGGCGGCCTGCCGTCCGCCCGCCTGCCCCAGAGGGCTCTTTGAGATCCAGGGCAGGGCCATAGGCAGCCGGAACACCAGCCAGATCCTCTTCTGTGACACTCAGGAGGCCATCTATCCCCTGGTGGAGGCGGGCTATGCCATTGCCCTGGTCCCCGACTTTCCCAAGGTCAGGCTGCCCCAGCTGCGATACATCCCGCTGGCGGATGCAAAACCCCTGTCCTTTGGCGCCGCCTGTCTGCCCGGCAAAGGGAACCCTGCCCTGGGGCACTTCCTGGACCTGCTGTCCCGGAGCCTTCAGGACGGCGCGGGGAACAGCAGGGGGGCAGACGGTTCCCCGCAGGCGGCGCGGCACAGGGAGGAGAGATGAAAAATCCCCCATTTGCGGGAGTGACAGGGAGGGGAATTTCAGCTATAATAATGTGTCAAGGAAAGCGGAAAGGGAGTGAGACAGTGGAGAAGCTCTACTTTTCGAAGGAAATATCTCAAAAACTGTCGAAAATTTATTGCCGGGGCCTTGTAATGGTAGAGGCGCCCGCGGGATATGGCAAGACCACGGCCGTCCGTTGGGCGATGCGCGAAGTGCCTTCGGAGCAGATCCATTGGTTTACGGCGGTGAGCTGTCTTCAGGACACAAGCCTGGACTGGTTCATCCGGCAGATTGGACAGCTGGACCCGGGCACAGGCGCCGCCCTGCGGCAGCTGGGCTTTCTGAACCGGAGCAATGTCAGCATTGCGGCGGATATCCTGGCCAATCTCCATGTCTCTGAGCCCTGCTACCTGATTCTGGACAATTTCCAGCTGATAGGGGACAACTGGCCTCTGCCGCTCCTGCAGGCCATGGCGGACCGCAGGCGAGACGAGCTGCATGTGATCCTCATCTCCCAGAACTTCGGAAAGCTCCGCGCGGTTTTTGAGAATACCACCAATGTGTGCCGTTTTTCGTCGCGGGACCTGCTGCTCAACCGGAAAAACATTGCGGAATACGGCCAGCAGCTGGGTCTGAGCCTGACGAAGCAGCAGACAGAGACCATTTACCGGAACACAGAGGGCTGGGCTGCCGCTGTGTCGCTGTATTTTGAGCACCTGTGCCAGGACGGCGGAGGCCTGCCGGAATTTCAGGACATGGATGAGCTGCTGCATGAGTTTTTCTGGGGAAAACTCTCCGGTGAGGAGCAAAAGATGCTTCTGCGGGTGGCGGTGTTTGATTACATCCGGGAGGAGCAGCTGCCGGAGATCGCACCCGGCCAGGAGGAGGCCCTGAGCGGCCTTCTTGTGCGCATCCCGCTGATGCACCATGACCAGCGGGAGCGGACCAGCTATCCCCATGAGCTGCTGCGCCATTTCCTGCTGAGAATGCTCAACACCGCGCCTGCTGAGCTCCGCAGCCAGGTCTACGAGGCTGCGGGCGAGATCTACCACAGAGCGGGCAGCAATAAAAAGGCGGTGGAGTGCTTTTTCCAGGCTGGAAATGACGAAAAGCTCTTCTCCTGCGAGCTGACCGGGCTGCTCAATGAGAAGTTCGGCAATACTAGCTATACAGCCCTTGCCCAGACGGTGCTGGCGCGCTGCTCCGACCAACTGCTGGCGGCCTATCCGCTGTCCATGCTGCGGCTGTGTGTGGCCCTGTTCGCGGGCACTGATTTTGACGGCTTTTCTGCGGTGCTGGAGCGGTGCCGAACTATTATAGAGAAAGATGGAAGCCCCCAGCTGATGGGCGAGTGGCATATTGTGGCCGCCTTCCGGGCGTTCCCCGATATCGCCGGGATGAAAGCGCATTACCTGGCGGCGGACGGCCTGATGACAGAGCCCTCCCGGATCTTCACGCCCAGGGAGCCCTATATGTTCGGCACGCCCTCCATGTGGTATCTGTTCTACCGGACGCCGGGGCGGATGATGGAGACGGCCGAGGAGCTGCGGGACATGCTGGAGGTCTACAACCGCCTGACGAACCACCACGGCGCGGGGGCCTATGAGATGTATCTGGGGGAGGCGCTCAGCGTACAGGGCCGGTTCGACGAGTCGGATATCTACGCCCACAAGGCGGCGATGCTCTCAGAGCGCTGGCAGAACGCCAGCGTGACCTACGGCGCGGCGCTGCTGCTGGGCATCAACGCCATCTATCAGTCGGACATGATCTCCCTCCAGAAGGCCGTTGAATACCTGGAGAACAAGGCCCTGGCCTATCCCTTCCTCCGGCACACGGCCATCAACACCCAGATGGCCGAGACCGTGCGCGGCTATCTCCTGGGCCTGATGATGGAGCCCGACCGGTCCGCGGTGTGGGCCCGGGGTCCGGCGGATATGCTCAACGACCTGACCTTCACCAACTTTATGGCCAAGACCAACCGCATCACCGACCTGATCCTGCGCAAGGAGTACAAGCGGGCCATCGCCAGCGTGGAGGCGTCCCTGTCTCTGGACAGCCGCCTCATCTCCCTGTCCACCCGCAATTTCATGTGCGTGGGGCTGGCGCTGTGCTATCTGGCCGTCGGACTGCCCAACCGGGCGGCAGAGTGGCTGGATCAGTCCCTGACCCTGGCCGAACAGGACAAAAACTATACCTTCCTGGCCTGTTTCCGAAAGTATCTGTCCATTTTGTTCCTCCTTCCCTCCATGAAGAAAAAGCACGGCAAGGCCATCCAGGAGATCAAGGCCCTGGAGATCCACTATACCAAGGCGGAGGAGAGCCGGATTTTCTACATGCTGGAGAAGTATCCGGAGCAGATGAGCGAGCTGACCGAGCGGGAACGGGAGGTGGCCCAGCTGGCGGCGGCCGGACTGCGCAACAGGGAGATTGCCGAAAAGCTCTTTATCTCCGAGGAGACCGTGAAGAGCCACATCCGCAGTATTTTCAACAAAACCAATATTGACCGGCGCAGCCGACTGGTGGAACTTTTGAAATAACCAGGAAAATCCCCCCTTTGGGGGATGTGGAGCAGCATGGAATTCCTGTATGATAAAAATACGGGAATTCTATGCTGCTATTTTTATATGAAAGGTGGGAAAAACCATGGATGGTATGGGTGTGGTGCTGCATGTACTGCCCGGTTATCAGCTGAAGCTCAGCTTCCGCAACGGCAGCGAGGCGATCGTGGACATGAAGCACAGGCTTCATGCCGTACGGTTCGGAAGGCTGGCCTCACCCGAACTGTTCCAGGCGGCAAAGCTGGAGGGCAGCGAGGTGGTCTGGGACAACGGGACCCACTGTATCCGGGCCTCAATCAATGAGCTCCTGGATTCCATGCAGATGGACTGAGAGGGACGAGATCTGGAGATGAAGAGATCGTATTGAGGAGGAAATGCCCATGAGAAAGACGCTTCAACGGAGCATAGCGCTTGTGCTGACGCTGGCGCTGACGCTGAGCCTGCTGCCGGGCCAGGCCATGGCCTATCTGGCCCCGAAGCCGGAGGAACTGTCCATTGTGGACAAGGACGGCAACACGGTGTCCGTGACAGAGGACTGGGAGACCGCATTCCCCTACGGCACCTTTGCCTTTTCCGACTTCCAGGTGGTGGCGGAGGAGGGCGGCGACACCGCCGTCATCCAGGTCTACCGCCTGGGCGGCACGGCGGGCCGTGCCGTGGCCTACATCACCTATGAGCCGGCCCTGACCCAGCTGGAGGACGGCAGCGCCTCCTACAGCACGGCGGCCGGCTCCAACGACATCGTCATCGAGGTGGAGAACCCCCTGCCGGGCGCGGAGAACCAGCCCATCGGTCGGCCGGAGCCCCCCAGACAGCCGGAGGAGCCGGTGAAGGTGGTGAGCACCGCCTCTGAGACCGACGTCACCCTGTCCATCGACGTGGAGGCGGAGGCCTACCAGTGGTATGTGCTGTACGCTGGCGACTGGGAGATTGTGGACGGCGCTGTAAATAAGGACTTTGTGGTGGCCCAGGAGGACCTGGAGAGCTACGATTTCCGCTGCGTCTACACCATGGACGGCATGGAGTACTGCTCCGACAGCTACCTGGGCGTGGCCTATACCGCGGAGGAGGATGAGTCCGCCTCTGCTGAGAGCGGGGAACCGGAACAGCTGGTGGACCTGAACGCGGAACCTACCTACACCCGCATCACCCCCGAGAACGCCGAGGACCCCTATTCCGGCTATGTCTTTGACATGACCTTTGCCGAGGGCGAGTGGGTGAAGGAGATCCGGATTACCGTGCCCGAGGATGAGGACGCCGAGGCTCTGAAGTTCGGCACCTTTACCATCGTGGACAACCTGGGCGCGTCCCTGTACGACACCGCCAACACCCTGACCCTCCGGGTGGTGGACAACGACCAGGCCGAGGCGAGCACCCTGGGCTTTGCCGTCACCGACGTGCGGGCGGACAAGGCCGCCGGTACGGCGGAGCTGACCGTTGTGCGCACCGGCGGCAACCAGACCATGCTCACCATTGACTACGCCACCGTGGACGGCACCGCCGTTGCGGGCACGGATTACGCCGCCGCCAGCGGCACCCTGGTGTTCTATGCCGACCGGAACGAGCAGGTGATTCAGGTCCCCCTCATTGACGACGGCGTGGCCACCGACGAGGAGCGGACCTTCCAGGTGGTGCTGTCCAACCTGAAGGGCGACAGCGAGGGCCTGTGCACCCTGGAGGGCACTAAGGCCGTGGTGTCCCTGTACAACAGCGGCGAGGGCGCCGGGGAGCAGAACCTGGCCAGCTACCTCTATCAGAGCGACGTCACCGATCTGTCCGGCTCGGTCACCGAGGCGGAGAGCGCTCTGGCCCCTGTGGGCGGCGGCGCAGTGACCGGCCAGCAGGTGGAGAACGAGGGCGAGGTGCTGACCGCCCAGATCGGCGGTACCACCGGCGGGATTACGCCGTTCAGCTACAACTACCCCAATAAGCTGACCTTCTCCAACGGTGGCTGGAGCCAGTACCAGACCATCCCTTCCAGCGGCTGGGATGGCGGAGAGTCCTACGACGACGGCATATGGACCTTCCGCAGCAAGGGCGCCGGCTCCGCCACCCTGACCTTTGATCCACGTATGTACAACGGGATAACCGCCTATTTCGGCTGGAAGGCTGCGCTTGCCTCTTGGGGCACGCTGCTCGTCTACGGAGCGGAGTATGCCTACCCCTGGGCCAGGCTGCTCAAAAGCGACGGCACCGAGTGGGCCAGAGCGGATTGCAACGCCCACCACACCGGAGAAAATGTCGCGACCAAGATCTATTGGAATGAAAGCGGCAGCATGTACCAGTGGTGGTCCATTGCGGACGGTGTGAACCGGCTTCAGCTGGGCACCAGTATCCATCACGCCCATAACGCGGACTCCAATGCGGAGGCCAATCTGACGAGCGGCTGGCTGGAACGCCGCAGCTTCGGCGGGGACTTCTACCTGCAGATCCACACCGCCAACGACAGCGGTGAGGGCAGCGGAAACACCCAGACCGCCCCGGAGGGCGCCGCCTCCCTCACCGAGAGCTCCGGCGTCTACGACTCCATGAAGCCCACCGTCACCATCCAGAGCGGCAAGGGCGGCGTGTCAAACGGCAAGCTCTTTGTGGGTAGCACTCTGCAGGTGACCCTCCAGAACACCGCCAGCTATACCCCGGCCACTGCGGACAGCAGCCTCAGCGTTGCCGTCTACCTGACCAGAGACGGAGAGGTAGTGCCCGCCAACATCACCAGCAGCGGCAATACATACTACATTGAGCTGCTATGGGACGGCATGACCGACGACCAGGTCAACAGCGGGGACTACACCGTCAACGTGGTCATGACCCGCAAGCAGGACCTGGTGTTGGATATCAGCCCCTCCGTACCCCGGCTGACCGATGACAACGGCAATACCACCGCCAACATCGACACCAGCAAGATCGCGGGCGCTGTCAGCGACTTCTGGGAGAGCACCAGCGGCATCACCTACGGCTACTCGGACGAGAAGACCAGCAGCGGCACCATTATCTACGAGCAGAAGACCGGCACGCTGACCAAGGACTCCGGCTTTACCCAGAGCACCGCAGTGCTCACCAAGGCGGATATGACCAACGTCCAGTGGATCAACTTCAACCTGCCTGCGGAGGACAAGATTGTCTACAACGGCCGCACCTACAACGGCAACGAGCAGATCTGGCTCAGCGTGGCCGATCTGGCCACCTCCAACATGGCCTTCTACTATTATGACTCGGAGTACCTCAGCGCCGTCAGTGTCATGACCGCCGCCATCTCCGAGGTGGAGCTCTTCCTGGACATGAGCGGCAACGGCATGATCGACGGCTACTACAACGCCGACACCGGCTACTTCATCCTGGATGAGGACTCCGGCGATATCAGCCTGGGCTTCCTGGACCCGGGCATGAGCTACAACGAGCTCTACTTCCAGCCGGTCAAGCTGGAAAACGGCAAGTACGCCCAGTACTTCATGAAGGTCTACTACAACATGAACCCCCGCAGTCTGATCCCTGCCGAGGGCACGGACACCAGTACGGTAGCCCAGGTGCTGCCCGCCTTTGTCAGCACCGTCACCGAGGGAAACAGCTATGAGCTGCTCACCGAGGAGCAGAAGGCCTACCGCTATCTCATCAGCGGCAAGACCAGGATCGGGGAGGACGGGGAGGCGTTCCGCTCCTCGGACAACCACGTGATGTACGGCGCGGCGGCCACCGCCCGCTCCATGGTGGACGTGCCCCTGGGCGGCGACATCAGCCCTGCCGCCCTCAATTCCGACGGCACGGCCTACACCTGGACGCCCAACTACCAGGGCAACCTGCTCTATCCCTTCGAGAATCCCGAGCCCATCATCATCGACGAGAGCCTGGCGGGGAACAACATCCCCATTGCGGAGATTGAGGGCTATGAGAACGGCCAAGTGGTGCTGGAGGAGGGCGGCGCGGACAAGCTCAACGGCTATCTGGGCTCCCTCACCGCCGACAACACCGTGGCCCTGGCCGTGCAGGAGCAGAAGGCCACCACCGAGGAGATCGCCGCCGCCAACGGCGTGACCATCGGCGGCGGCGGGGTGGCGCTGCTGTCGGAGGAGCAGGCGGCGGACGCCCTGGCCCCGGAGAGCGTGACCACCTCGGACTCCAAGGTCACCCCTGACGCCCGTTATCTCCAGGAGATGGGCTCCGGCAACGAGGCGGCCACGGCCGGGGTGGACATGAACAACATGGAGGGCGTGAACTTCGACTACCCCGAGCTCAACCAGGACTTCGCCCTGGACCTGCCCTCCACGGAGATCGGCGTCACCGACTTTGCCGGCATCGTCATGGACGGCGACACGGTGGGCTTTACCATCGGCATCCCCATGGGCGGCTGGAACTCCAACGGTGACGCAGGCGCCGGCGGCGCCGGCGGCGGCGGCAGCAACTACGGGACCAACCCGGGCGAGGCCATCAAGAGCTCGGGCGAGACCATTGCCAACATATTCAAGTGGATACGCAGCCCCAGGGCCATGACCAAGGAAGTGGACGACAGCTACAAGGCCACCAAGGACAAGCAGAACTGGTACAACCAGAAGATGGGACAGGGCGAGGGCGTGACCGCCAAGGAGTTCAAGGCGGAGTTCTCCATATCCGCGGCCTTCATGTTCAAGTACGACCCGGTGACCAACCACTACGAGTTCAGCCAGTTCGCCGCGGCGGTGGGCGTGGAGCTGGCCTTCACCTACAAGGCCCGGTTCACCTCCTGCCCCATCATCTACCTCTATATCACCGTCCACTTTGACGTGGAGTTCAGCGCGAGCGTCGATGTGGAGCGGGAGACGGTGGAGACGGGGGACAGCCTGGTGAAGATGCCGGCCCAGCCCGGCCTGGACGGCGACCGGAAATACCTGAACCTGACCAAGGGCACCTCCACGGTACTGACTGAGACGGAGTACAAAGCCCTCAACCTGAGCTTCAGCGGCAAGGTGCTGCTGGAGGCCTTTACCGACGCCGGGTGCACCGCGCCGCTGGACGGCTTCCAGAAGGGCTACCTGTCCTCCACCGGCGCCGACGACGTGCTGGTGGTGCTCAAGCAGACCAGCAGCGCCACCATGGGACAGAATATCTATCTCAAGCTCACCGCCCTGGAGGACACCAAGCTCTACGAGGCCATGGCGGTGGAGACCTCCCAGAACAAGACCAGCATCAGCGGCTTCGAGGTTGCGCCGGAGCTCTACGTCCAGGTGGGCGCGGGCGTGGGCATCGAGATTCTGAAGGCTGAGATTTACTTCAAGATCAGCATCGGCTGCGCTATGGCCTTTGCAAACCCCACCGGTAACGGTACCCGTGAGGACTTCCGGCTCAAGACCTTTGACTTCGGCGCGGCGATCGGCATCAATGTGCAGCTGCTCCTGTTCAGCTACGAGCTGGAGCTCATCGGCATCTACATCAACTATGACTACGAGGGAGACCCCAGATGGACTTACAACTGGTCTGCCCTGAACGGCGCCTACGGCGGCGGAGGCGGTCTGAAGACCCTGTCGGAGGACGGGGACAGCACCGGCGTGAAGATCAGCCTGCCCGGCTCCTCCGCCGGCACCCAGACGATCTACGCTCCCGGCACGGAAGGAGACCTGGAACCCCTGGCCGTTGATCCCAACGACAAGGAGGTACCCTTCCAGCTCTCCGGCTACGGCAGCTCGGGGGACGCCTTCAAGCTGGCCGATGGCCTGGCCTCCGGCTATGACTACCAGGTGGTCACCGTGGGCGGGGAGAACTACCTGCTCTACACCGTCAGCCGCACCGGCGCGGCCCACCCGGTGGACAACTCCATGCTGGTGCTCTCCCGCATCAAGCTGACCGACAGCGGCGGCGTAGACGGCTACGGCCTGGTCAACCCGGTGGACGAGGACGACCCCACCCCCTACATCGTGGTGGACGGCGACGGCACCGGCGACCTGGAGTTCAACGGCTGGGCGGACGGGAACACCCTCCGCATCGCCTGGGTGAGCTACGCTTCGGAGACGCCTGCCGTTCCGGCGGCGGGGCAGAAGCCGGAGGGCGACGCGCCCGGCGGCATGGACCAGAGCAACTACCAGCAGGTCTACGACCAGTTCCGCGCCACCGAGCCCGCCGACCCCGGAGCACCCGGCGCAGAGCCCACGGCTCCCGTGCAGGCGGACTACTTTGTGACCCAGACGGAGTACAACGGCCTGGACGCCGCCGCCCAGGCGAACTATACCCAGGACACCACGGACACCGGGTACTATTACAACAGCGCCTCCTACACCTCCTACGCCGACGCCAAGGCGGCCTATGACGCTGCCCAGAGTGCCTATACCACCGCCAAGGACGAATATGACGACAAGAAGGCGGCCTACGACAAATATCTGACAGACAAGGCGGCCTATGACGTCCAGCATGCGGACTATAAGAAGTGGTATGACTACTTCAAGTCCGTGGCCGACGAGAACGCGGCCAACCAGGCGGTGGCGGAGGGGGCGGCCAAGAACACGGTGGTCAAGACCGCCAGCTTCAACACCGCCATTCCGGCCGCCATCACGGACGGCGCGACCGTCAATACCGCGGGCAGCCATGTGTACCTTCCCGGCGGCAGCACGGACGGTAGCGTGACCGTCTACGCCCAGGCCAGGCACTACGACGACACCACGGACATGGAGGCCGCCTACGAGGCCTACCTGGCCGGGCTCTATCCCGACAGCGCGGGCAGCGGCGCCCAGTCCATCCGGGCCTACCGCCTGGCCTATCAGAAGGGCATCTGGGACGCCTACGGCCAGTCCACCGAGCTCCACGCCGTTGTGGACGGGAAAGAGGTGACCGTGGTGCCCGCCACGCAGCCCGGCGAGGTTCTGGACAACATGGAGATCACCGAGATCAACGGCGTGTGCTATGTGGCCTACACCACCAGCCAGCAGAGCTATGTCAACGCCAGCGGCAATATCATCGACGACAGCGCGGCGGCGGCCGACATGATCACCACCAAGCGGCTCTACCTCCAGACCCTGACGGTGCCCGCCGACGGCGGCGAGCCCACCTGGGGCGAAGCCCTGCTGCTGCGCACCCTGGTGGACTGCGACAGCGACAACAGCAGGGACGGCGTCTATCAGAACAGCGCCCTCAGCACCGCCAGTCAGGACCCCTACTTCGCCAACCTCCAGTTCCTCAGCGGCAAGCTGGGCGGCCTGACCGGCGCGGAGGAGGACTTCTCCACCCTGGCCGACAGCACGGAGGCCTTCCTGCTCTTTGAGATGAACGGCTCTACCTATGTCATCCCCCAGGCCTCTCTGGAGAGCATCGCCGGGGAGGACCACACCGGCTCCATCATCCCCTTCTTCCAGCCGGAGAAGCAGACGGGCGCGGATACCGACGGCGACGGCCAGATGGACGAGGTCACCGCCGATGCCACCGGCCGGGCCGAGGTGACCATCGGCGCCGACGGCGCGGGCAACATCTCCGCCGTCTATGTGTCCAATGTGGACGGCACCACCAACAACGCCCTGTATCTGGCCAAGTGGGACCCCAAGTCCCAGACCTGGGGCGAGGGCACCATGCTGGCCATGAACTACATGCAGGTGTACGAGGACGCGGCGGTCAGCGACTGGAGCGCCGAGGAGACCGAACAGGCCTATCTGGGCAAGCTGTCCGGCTATCAGGGCGGCGGCATGGACCAGTTCATCTTCTCCGACCTGCAGATCGCCCTGGGCCAGCCCGAGACCGAGGGCAAGGATGGCACCCTGCTGGTGCTCACCCGAGGGGTCACCACCCACCTCATGGAGTACACCTACCAGGACGACAGCGGCCAGCACACCGTCATCATTCCCGAGGGCGATGAGGCGGCCCAGAGCAAATATGAGCAGGGGACTTACAGCAAAAAGCCGGGCACCGGCATCTACGCCATCAGCTACGGCGTGGGCCGGCAGGAGATGGGCAACGCCAGCCTGACCTTCGCCCAGTATGACTTCACCGCGGGCAGCGTGCTGGAGGTCAACGGCTCCTTCCAGAACATCGGCGACGTGGGCCTGCGGGGCAGCGAGGCCAACCCCATCACCGTCAAACTGATGCTGAACACCGGCAGCGGTGATCCTGTGGCCCTGGCCACCTGGGAGATTACGGAGAACATCACAGCCGGGCAGACCGTCAAGCTCACCGGCACCTGCGACGCGCTGAGCACGGATCTGCCCAAGGGCAGCACCTTCTACTTCGCCGTGTCGGAGGACAAGGACTACTTTGCCGACGGCGCCTTCAGCGGCGACACCAATGTGGTGCTGACCGTGGCGGACAGGCCGGAGCTGGGCTTTGAGTCCTTCCGCATCTCCTCTGCCAGTGTGGATGCAGCCGGCAACACCGTCCTGGACGTGGACTTCCAGGTGGGCAACCGGGGCAGCGCCACGGCGGAGGACGTATACGTCCAGTTCAGCTACGAGAGCGGCCGGGACGAGAACAACAACCCGGTCTACACGCCCCTGGACATCACCAACAACACCCTGACCGTCTCCAGGCAGCAGGACCTGGTCACCCTGGCGGACGACAGCGCAGACGCCCGGAGCGGCATCCTGCGGCTGAACAACGCCGAGGACGGCGACGACATCGGCACCAACAAGGGCCGCACGGTGTCGGGCACCATCACAGTACCGCCCACGGTCTATCAGGGCGCTGAGACCGGCAGCCTGAACATCCGGGTGGAGATCTTCGCCAAGTCCTCCGCCGTGCTCTCCCGTGACGCCAGCGGCCTCATCACCGCCGACCACGGCGAGTACAATGGGGACAACAACAGCCGCTTGGCGGCGGTGGAGCACAAGACCTACTTTGACACCGCCGACAAGGTCACCCTGGCCATGGGCAACACCATGCGCCTGCCCGTGTCCGTGGCCACCAGCACCGGCGAGGCTCCGGCCATCCAGGTGACCGAGGTGCCCGATACCCAGGGCGGCGCCAAGTGCCTGGGCGTGCTCTACTACCAGCAGACGGCCTCCGCCGGTACGGGCAACACCGAGGGCGTGCTGGTCATCGCGCCCTCCCGTGAGGGCACCGGCGTCCTGGAGATCAAGGACCAGGCCACCAACACCATCCACTCCATCGCCTATGAGGTCACCGCGGCAGGCGAGGGCATCAACGTCTTCCGGGACAACGGGCTCTTCACCTTCTACAATGCCGACGGCAGCGCGTACGACGAGAGCGCCGCCGTGGGCAGCCAGGACTGGAGCTTCAACGGCGACATCGCCACCTGGGGCACCGGCGAGAGCGCGGTCCGGCCCTACCTGTCCAACCTGTCCAACGGCAAGGTGGGCGCCAGCTTCACCTTTGACACTGTGGCGGAGTCCATCGACTTCAACTTCAACGGAAAGCTCAGGGTGAGCAGCACCTACCCCGGCTTCCGGGCTGTGGACATCACCTGCGGGGGCGGCAGCGAAAAAGCGAACGTCTATTTCGGCAATCTGGGCCAGACCCACACGGTGACCGTCACCGTGCTGGCCAGCGGCGACACCGACCCCACCGCTGATATTGACGTGATCGTGGAGCACTATGTGAACGGCGAGACGCCGGTGCCCACCTCCGACGCCACCGCGCCCCATCTCTTCTGGGCCCGCAGCTTCCCGGACACCGCGTCCCTGAAGGCGGGCGGGGAGAGCGTGGAGCTGACCCTCTACGTCCTGGACGACGGCAGTCTGGCCACCCTGACGGTGAACGGCGAGACGCCCGACATCACCAGGCGCGCCGACGGCTTCTGGTCGGCCCGTGTGACGGTCGCGGAGAACGGCAGGCTGAATGTGGAGGCCATGGACACCGCGGGCAACCGCACCACCCAGTCGATCACAGTGGACTGGTTCAACACCACCGTGACCGGCGGCACTGTGAGCACCGCACCCGACGTGAGCGCGGCTTTCTACAAAAACGGCAGCGCCAGCCCCATGGGTGACTCGGAGTACGTGACCGACAAGGACACCGTGGTGGTGAAGGGGGCGTCTGCCACGCCTGATGTGACGTACAGCGCCCAGCGCATCACCGTCCGTGAGACGGCGGAGGGGGGCAGCGAGCTGGCGCTCACTTCCCTGCAGCCCAACGAGGGCACCACGGATTCCTTTGACGCCAAGGCCAACGGCTTCTATCTGGTCCGTGCCGCGGCTGCGGACGGCAGCTGGAGCCAGGTGGTGCTGGAGATGAGCAGAGTGGATACCGACCTGCCTGTGTCCAGCCTGTCTGTGATGCAGAACGGCACGACCCTGGCCTGGAGCATCACCAAGTCCAGCCCCGATCTGTCTCCCATCACTGAGGCGGCCATCAACGGGTACAGCGTATTTGAATCGGAGATGATTGGCCGTACCGCTGTGGGCGGCACCCTGGACATCCTGTACGGCGGCAGCTACACCCTCACCGGCAAGGACGCGGCCGGACATGAGACCGCCCAAACCCTGACCGTGCCCGGCCTGCCCATTCAGACGGCGGACGAGGACTTCTGGACCGTCACCCACTCCTGGAACCAGGCCCGGAACAACGGCGCGGTCACCGTGGACCCCGCCGGCTTCACCGGCGGCGTCTACGACGGGACCAAGAGCACCCCGGAGAGCAATGTGTACGCGGGCCGCTATGAGGCACTGCTCACGGCGGAGAAGGATATCTTTGACGCCGAGGCCGTGCGGCAGGAGCTGCTGGACGAGTATAAGAAGGACTATTTCGAGCAGAACCCGGACGCCCAGCCTGACGACCCCAACGCCGTCATGCCGGAGGAGGAGCTGAACGCCGCCCTGGCCCAGCGGGAGGCCCAGGCCATGGCCGACTGGAAGAACGGGGCCATGGCGGAGGCAAACGACGCCGGCTGGAAGGAGATCACCGGCAGCACCAGCTTTGAGAATCTGGAGCCCGGCGGCTATGTCCTGCTCATCCGGGACGCCAACGACAGGCGCAACGGGGACGTGACCATCCAGCGGGCCATAACGGTGGACGATCAGGCCATCGTCATGACCGCTGAGAGCACGCCGGAGTACAACGTGAACTGGGACGGCAGTATCACCGTGAACGCCGCCTACGGCCGCCTGAACTTCGGCACCTATCAGTTCCTGATCCGGCCGGTGGAGGCCCCCACGGAGGGAGAGGAGCCCCAGCTCCTGCCCGTGGATGAGCTGACCGCCGCGCTGGACCCCGAGGAATACCCGGCGGAGGCCGGCTGGAACACGCCCGCCTGGCAGACCTCCGATCTGGCCTCCGGCTCCCTGTCCACCAGCGTCTTCAACGGCCTGCACACCGGCTGGTATCAGGTTGCGGTCCGCGCCATGGAGGGCGTGACCGCGGCGGAGATGCAGGCGCTTATCACCCTCTACCAGGACTTCCTGGCAGCCCGGGCCCGGGCGGAGGCGGCGGAGGCCGGCCTGACCGAGAGCGGCCTGAGCGACGCTGCGGATGCAAAGGTCCGGCGGATCAACGAGGCGCTCCAGGCCTGGCAGACGGCCGGCACCGCGCAGGAACAGACCGATGCCTGGAATCAGTACATGGCCCTAATCAACAGCGATATCCAGACCCTGCTGACGGCATGGGCTGACACAGAATACGCCGACGGCGCAGAAAAGGACGCCTATGACGCGGCGGTTGCCGAGTTTGCCCGGCAGCAGGCCGAGACCGAGGCCCAGGCGGAGAAGACCGCCGCCGATGCGGCCCTGACCGCGGCTGAGACGGCCTATACCACCCGTAAGGCCGAGCTGGAGGCCAAGGCCGACGGGGCCTATGCGGCGGATGAGAGCCTCTGGGACAACGCCGCCACCATGCTGGTGGAGGTGGGGGTGGAGCACACCTACATCTCCAGCAAGATCGAGACCTCCGACCTGCGCTACGACCGGGAGAACGGCCTGGTGAAGGTCCAGTTCCTGCCCTACCAGAAGGAGCTGAGCGACGCGGCGGAGAGACAGCTCCTTCAGGACAACGGGGAGCTGGACATCCTGGCATACAGCAGCGAGATGGAGGTTCTGATCCCCGCCGGAACCCTGGGCGAAGGGGACGACATCATGGAGATGCTGATGCCCTTCCCGGACCTGCCTCAGGACGGCGGATATCTGGTGCAGTACACCGGAGCGGATGGGACGGCCCACCCGGTGGCCTGGAGCCTGGTGACGCCCGGCAAGGTCTACTATGTGGCCTCCGCCGTGGGCGAGTACGAGATCGTGAAGGCGGCGGAGAACTTCTCCGACGTGCCTGAGGGCTTCTGGGGCCTGGACGCCATCTCCTTCGTGTCGGCCCGGGATCTGTTCCGGGGCGTGGGCGAGGGCAGGTTCGACCCCAGCGGCACCATGACCCGCTCCATGCTGGTGACTGTGCTGGGCCGTCTGACCGGCATCGACCCGGCGGATTACAGCGGCGAGAGCGCCTTCTCCGACGTGGACGCCGACAGCTGGTACGGGCCCTATGTGGCCTGGGCGGCGGAGAACGGCGTGGTCCAGGGCGTAGGCGGCGGCCGGTTTGCGCCGGACGACCCCATCACCCGGGAGCAGCTGTGCACCATGCTGGCCCGCTATCTGGACAGCGACGGCAAGGAGCTGCCCCAGCGGGAGAACCCGGCGGCCTTCCCCGACGAGGACCAGGTGAGCGACTGGGCCAGGGACGCGGTGGAGCGCTTCCGGCAGCTGGGCATTGTGGAGGGCTCGGATACCGGCGCCTTCCTGCCCAAGAACAATGCATCCCGCGCGGAGGTGGCCGCTGTGTTCCAGCGGCTGATCACCGCCATTCTGACCAACATCTGACCATATGACCCTTCGGCGGGAGGCGTCCCAGCGGCGCTTCCCGCCAAAGGCATATTCCGGGAAGGAGCGAGGACAATGAAAAAACGCCGCCTGCTGTCTGCCGTCCTGTGCGCCGCCCTGGGGCTGACCCTGTGGGCCCCTGGGGCGGCCGCGGGTGAGAAGGACGGGGACCACACCGGCTATGTATTCCGCGTACAGGAGACCGCCGTCATGCCGCTGAGCGCGGCGGAGGGTGTCAGGCCGGTGCCCTACGCCCAGGGGTACTACACGGCGGACAGTCTGGAGGACCTGAGGCCCTGGCTGGACGCGGGGCTGGTGGAGGAGGCCGTGCCCGATGCGGACCTGGAGCTTCTCTCCGGCGGAGAACCGGGGACAGAAACCACTCCGGGGGACCCGCTGGCCGGGGAGCAGTGGTATCTGGACGCCCTGGGCATGGAGGAGGTCTGGGCCTCCGGCCTGGACGGCAGCGGCGTCACTGTGGCGGTCATCGACTCAGGGCTGGTGCAGGGCCACGAGGACCTGGACTACGCCCGCGTGGCCGGGTACAACTTCCTGGGCGCCGAGGGCTATGGGGACACGGCGGACTGGGCGGATGCCACCGGCCACGGCAGCCTGGTCTCGGGCATCCTGGCAGCCCGGACGGACAACGGCGTGGGCGTGGCCGGTCTGGCCGACGGGGTGGAACTGCTGGCGCTGCGCTGCTTTGCCTCCAGCGACAACGGTACCACCACCGCCGGCAGCGGCAGCGTGTCCACCATCCTCAGCGCCATTGAGTACGCTGTTGACCGGGATGTGGACGTGATCAACATGAGTTTCGGCGGCACCAACGCCGACAGTCTGGCCATTCTGGAGCCCGTGCTGGAAAAGGCGGCGGCCCAGGGGATTATCCTGGTGGCCGCTGCGGGCAATGACGGCAGCAGCGTATACCGCTATCCCGCCGCTTTTGACTGCGTCATCGGCGTGGGCGGCGTGGACCGGGACGGCGGCGTGTACGCCAAATCCCAGCGCAACGACAGCGTGTTCCTCACCGCTCCGGCAGTGGACATCCGGGGCATCGGCTACACTGCCGGGGACGCCTACCGCTCGGACAGCGGCACCTCTATGGCCGCGCCCATGGTGTCCGCCATGGCCGCCCTCGCCAAGCAGGCGGACGGCGCCATTGACAACGGCGGCTTCCGTACCCTGCTGAAGGCCAGCGTGACCGACGGCGGCGAGACGGGGTATGACACCGGCTACGGCTGGGGCAGCCTCTCAGCGGCCGCCTTTGTCCGGGCCCTGACCGCCGACCAGCCCATCACCTATGAATGCGGCGAGGGCACCCTGCCCGCTGAAGGCAGCTGGTCGGACGCCTACCAGATCGGTGAGGGGGATCAGGTGGTCCTGCCCACCCCTGTCCGGGAGGGGTACGACTTTACCGGCTGGTATCAGACGGCGGAGTGCACCGGCACACCGGTGACCGCCATTCCGGCAGGCAGCGTGGGCGCTGTGACCCTCTATGCGGGCTGGTCGGCGCGGCAGGAGCCAGAGCCGGAGCCTCCGGCGGTGGCCGAGGGACAGGAGGAGCAGACCGGGGCTGCCGCCCCCACCTCCCTGGACGGCCTGACCGCGGCCCAGCCCTATACGGCGGACGTGTCCGGCTGGTTCACCGGGGCCGCGTCCTATGAGTGCTCTGCCGACCCCGGCCTGGGCACGGTGGAGCTGTCGGGCAGTACGCTGACCTATACGCCCACCGCAGAGGCCGCCGGCCAGACGGTGACCTTTGCTATCAGGGGCGTCAGCGGCGGGGAGACGAGCGGCGATGTGACCGTGGCCGTGACCGTGGCCGCCCTGCCGGTGAGCGACGCCAGGCTGGAGCGGACCGCTGTCTCCTACGACCTGTACACCCAGACTGGCGGCGTGACCGTGGGACTGAGCCTGTACGGGAACCGTCTCACCGGGGCGGCGGGGGAGACACCCCTGGTCGCCGGGACGGACTATATTGTGACGGACAGTGACATTACCCTCACCCATGCCCTGCTGAAGGGGCTGGGCAGAGGTGAGCACACCCTGTACTTCACCTTTGACAACGGCCGCACCGAGGCGGCCAAGCAGGCGGCCCTGACGGTCACCGTCGCCGACACCACACCGGTGACGCCGCCCCCTGATCCGGGGACAGGCGGAACCAGCGGCGGCGGCAGTATCGGCGGAGGAGGCGGAACCGGCGGAGGAATGGCTCCGCCAGAGGAGCCGGACCTGGAGCTGCTGGAATCTTCGGACGGTGCGTTCCGCTACGCGCTGAGCGACGGCACAGCGGTGCTCACCTTTGACGCGGAGCAGCTGGACAAACTGGCCGCAGGGGAAGCCTGCCTGGACCTGTCCGGCGTGGAGGGCGTGGAGGCTGTGACCCTGACAGGGACGGACACAGCCGCCCTCACCAAGGGCGTGACCCTTCGGCTGCCGGAGGGGAGCGCAGCGCTTTCCGCCCAACTGACTGCACAGCTGGCCCGGGCTGCCGGAGAAAACAGCTGGACGGCCACCCTCTGCCCGGCGGGGGAGCTGACCGGCGCCCAGCGCACCGCCGCAGCGGGCCGGCCGGTGTACGCCTTTGGCCTGTCGGCCGGCGGCCGGACGCTGGAGGCGCTGGACGGCGCCGCCGTCCTGACCCTGCCCTGGGTCCAGGCGGAGACGTCCCCGGTGGTTCCGGGCATGGCCCTGCTGGCGGAGGATGGCGCACTGACGCCGCTGGAGAGCAGTTGGGACCCCCTGAAGGGCACGCTCACGGCGGAAATCGGCAGCACGGGAGTGATCGTGCTCACCGGGGAAGCCTGGGCCAATCCCTTCTCCGACGTGCTGGAGACAGACTGGTTCTACGGCGCGGTGGGATACGTGTGCGCCGCCGGGATCATGGAGGGCAGCGGCGGCAGGTTCCTTCCGGCCGGCACAGTCACACGGGGGATGATCGCCGCCATGCTCTACCGTCTGGAAGGGGAGCCGGAAGGGGGCTCTGTCCGGGCGGAATTTGCAGATGTGGCTGAGGGAGCCTACTATGCCAAGGCGGTGGACTGGGCCCAGGCCAGCGGAGTGATGAACGGGTACGGCGAAGGCGCCTTCGGCCCTGAGGACCCGGTCACCCGGGAGCAGCTGGCGGCCATCCTCTACCGCTACGCCGGATACCGGAGCGGCAGTGCTCCGAAGGCGGACAGCGCATGCCTGGAGGACTGTGCGGACAGCGGCAGCATCTCCGGCTGGGCCCGCACGGCCATGGCTTGGGCCGTGGGCACAGGGGTCATAAACGGCAGAGCGGAGGGCCTTCTGGACCCGTCGGGCACTGCCGCCCGGGCGGAGGCCGCGGCGATTTTCCAGCGCGCCATCCAACTGCTGCGGTAACCTGCACGGGAAGCGGGGAGGAACAGCAGAGAACAACCGCCATACGGAGCGTCTCCGTCTGGCGGTTGTTCTGTCGAGGAGCGTGGACCTGAGCCCAGGGCGGGACGGACGGAAAAGCAGAAGCGCAAGAAAATGGACAAAAATGACAGCAAGGCTGGTGGACTTCTGACGGCTGGGCTGGTATACTAGGGGTATCACACCGGCCTGGGGGACGCGCCCACCGCTGAGGAGACTCCCCTGTCCCCAAGGTTAGCGTTACTTCCACATCCGTTGGAGGCAGCCACAAGGCTCCAACGAGCATCACTATGTGAAAGGAAGGTCCATTATGGCACGAAAAAAGGCGAATCCCGCGAAAAAGGAAGCAGCAGTAGAGAAAGCGGACGCTCCGGCTGTGGAAAAGGAGACCGCTGCGAAAAAGACGGCGCCTGTTGAAGAACCGGCTGTGTCCGTTGCGGCGGAGGCCGCGCCTGCTGCGGAGAACAAAGAGGCTGCTGTTGCGGCGGGGACCATACCTGTTGTGAAAAACGAGGAGCCCGCCCCGAAGGAGGCGATGCCTGCGGAGGCGGAAGAAGCGCCGGCTGCTGAGACCGTGCCTGTTGTGGAAGAGAAGGAGCCTGCCGCAAAGGAGGCGGCGCCCGCTGAGGAAAAAGAAACGCCTGCCCCTGAGGCCGCGCCTGCTGCGGAAGAGAAGAAGCCCGCTGCAAAGAAGACGGCGTCTTCCAGAAAGAAGGCGGCTCCCGCCCCGGAGAAGAAGGAACCTACGGGGAAGAAGACGGCGGCCTCCCGGAAAAAGGCCGCGCCCGCCGCGGAAAAAGCGGCTCCTGCTGTGAAAGAAGCCATCCCTGTCAAGGAGGAAACAATCTCTGCTGTAGAGGAGGCTGCGCCTGTGTACGAGATCTCTAATCTGCCCCGCCGGAGTGTGGCGTTTATCGGTTCGGAGTGCCACCCGTTCGTCAAGACGGGCGGCCTGGGCGACGTGATGTACGCGCTGCCCCGGGAGCTGGTCCGGCTCAACTGTGACGTTCGTGTGATCCTGCCCCGCTACGCCTGCATCCCCAAGGAATATCAGGACAAGATGATCTACCGCGGCGAGTTCTACATGGACATGGGCATGACCAACCGCAACTATTACGTGGGGATCATGGAGTACATCTGTGACGGCGTGGTGTACGACTTCATCGACAATCAGGAGTTCTTCTCCGCGGGCAATCCGTATATCAACCTGGTGGACGACATTCCCAGATACTGCTTCTTCAGCAAAGCCGCCCTGGCCGCGCTGAACTACATGAACTGGATCCCCGACATCATCCACTGCCACGACTGGCAGGCGGGCCTTGTGCCGGTGTATCTGCGCACCCTGTTCAAGGATACGCCTGTGGGCCGCGCCCGGTCCATCCTCACCATCCACAACCTGCGCTTCCAGGGCATCTACAACATCCCCACCATCCAGTACTGGTCCGGGCTGCCCAACGAGGTGTTCAACATGGGCGCGCTGCAGCAGGACTGGGTGAACGCCAACATGCTCAAGGGCGGCCTGGCCTATGCCGACCGCATCACCACCGTCAGCGGCACCTATGCCTATGAGATCCAGACGGCTGAGTACGGCGAGCGGCTGGAGGGCCATCTGCGCTACCACAGCGGCAAGCTCAGAGGCATTGTCAACGGCATTGACTACGGCATGTGGAACCCGGAGACCGACCCCGCGCTGGCGGCCAATTACGGCCTCGGCAATGTGCTGGACCACAAGATGGAGAACAAGCTGGCCCTGCAGAAGGAGCTGGGCCTGGAGGAGGACGAGGGCAAGTTCGTCATCGGTCTGATCTCCCGCCTGACCAACCAGAAGGGCCTGGATCTGGTCAGCGCCATCATTCCCCAGGTGCTGGACGGCAACACCCAGGTGGTGGTGCTGGGCACCGGCGACAAGCAGTATGAGGACACATTCCGCTACTATGAGGACACCTACCGGGGCACCTTCAGCGCCTGCATCCAGTACGACGAGGCGCGGGCCCACCGGATCTACGCGGGCGCGGACGCCCTGATGGTGCCCTCCCGCTTTGAGCCCTGCGGCCTGACCCAGCTCAACGCCATGCACTACGGCACCATCCCTATTGTCCGGGAGACCGGCGGCCTGAAGGACACCGTGGAGCCCTACAACGAGTACACTGGCGACGGCAACGGCTTCACCTTTGACCGCTATGAGGCGGGACTCCTTCTGGACGCCATCAACCGGGCCAAGACCGTCTACTTCACCAACCGGTACCACTGGGACGAGGTGGTCCAGCGGGACATGGCCAAGGATGTGTCCTGGGGGAACTCGGCGCGGCAGTACAAGGACCTGTACCTGGAGCTGACGCCCTGGTAATGCGCCGGATCGGATGACCGGCGGAATATGGCCGGCTGAAGAAAAACACCCGGGACCTCTGTGGAAACACAGGGGTCCCGGGTGTTTTGTCAGGCTGCCTGGCGGGCGGCAATGAAGTCCTCAATGGCTGCTACGGTCTGGGCCTGCTGCTCCTGGGCCGAGATCTCGGCGGGCAGGTCCCCCTTCTGGGGGCCGTAATTGCCGAACTGGGCGTGGTTGCCGCCCTGGATCTCCACCACGTTCTCCGTGTAGTCCAGCTTGTCCTCCACGCTCTGGTTCAGGGAGCCGTAGACAGTGAGGGTGTCCTCGGGCGGGTAGTCGCCGTAGATGTAGGCCCCCAGCAGGATGAGCCCGTCCACCTGGTCCGGGTGGTCGGCGGCAAATTGGGAGGCCATGGCCCCGCCCATGGAGTGCCCGGCCATGTACCAGTGCTCCACGTCGGGGAACCGGGCCATCACATCCTCAGCGGCGTTGGGGTCGAAGATGGCCATGCGGAAGGGCATGTCCACCAGAATGCAGGTCACGCCGGTCTGCCGGATCTGGTCCAGCAGGGGCAGATAGGCGGCGGCCTCCACCTTGGCGCCTGGGTAGAAGATGATGGCCGTGTCACTGGGGACCGAGGGGGAGAGGATGGTCAGATTGTCCCTTGTCTCGATGCCGTCGTCCTGGGCCAGAACGGCCAGGGCCACGTCCTCGGCCCGGTAGTAGTCGGACACATACCAGAAAAACCCGGCTGCCAGCACCACCAGCACGGCCAGCAGCACGCCGCCGGCAATGAGCAGTCTTTTGCGAAGGGGATGTTTCGCCTTCATATCCAATCACCTTTCCTGCGGGAGCGACGGCGTCACTCCACGGCGTATATGGTCCGGCAGAGGGCTTTGCCCGACCTGGTCCGGAAGATCTGCTCCAGGGCGCGGCTCACCGCCTGCCGGCTCAGGCCGTCCTCGTAAAAATTCACCAGAAAATCCGCCTCCACCAGGATCTGGTAGTCCGGACCGTCAATATCCGTATAGGTGTGGTGGTGGCCCACCAGATAACAGATCCGGTCGATGTCCTCCGGCGCAAGGCCCAGCTCCTCCAGCATGGTCCGGGCGTAGGCCGGACCCTCCTGCTCCTGGAGGGGGCCGGTGCAGGCGCCGTATTTCTCCTCCGCCGGGTGGATGCCGATGTCGTGGACCAGGGCGGCGCACTCGGTGACAAACTGGGTGTGGGCGTCCAGACCCTCCATGCGTCCGATCATCTGGGCGAAGCGGTGCACCTTCATCAGGTGCTGGATGCGCATGGGGTCGCCCCGGTCAAAGTCGAACATCCGCTGTTCCAGCAGATCGATCAGCTCCCTGTTTTCCATAAAAACCTCCTGCTGCTTGCGTTCTGACTGTCAGCCACGCTTCACCTGGTCGATGACCTTCTGATAGGGCGCCACCATGGCCTGGGTCATCTTGCCCTTGGCCTGCTTCTGCACCGACGGGATGGCCATCAGGGCGCCCACCAGCTTCATCTGCAGGATGCGCTTTTTCTGCTTCTGGGGGAAGTCATAGATGCCGTGCTGCTTGTAGAACTTGTGGTCGGCCTTCATCAGGCCCTGCATGACGTAGATCAGGTCCCGGAAGATCTTCATGCCGCCCACGCCGTAGAAGTTGGCGGGACGGGTCAGCTTCTTCTCCATGGCAAAGGCCAGGTTCTCCGCCAGAGAGCGGATGTTCCCGGCGGTGTCCCCCTCGTCGGTGGCCACGCCGGCCAGGTAGTTGCCCCCCACCTCGGCCCGGCCCTCCACGATCATACGCAGGTTGGGCTCGTACCGGTAGTCGCCGCTGATGAGGTAGGCGATGGGGGTGCCGTGGGTGACGGTGCGGTGGCCGTTGCAGAACTGCCGGTCGTCAAAGCACTTGAAGCTGGAGTGGGTGTAGTGGTCGGAGATGGTGAAGGCGTACACAAAGCCGTCGGCGGTCTGGATGGTGTTGCGCAGGAATTCGTCGAAGCCGTCCTTGTAGACGCATTTGCCGGTGATGGCGCAGCCGAAGCAGCCCAGGCACCCGCCGCCGAAGGGGAAGTCCCGCAGGTTGACCACCCGGCTCTCGCAGGGCAGGGCGGCGCGGAAGTCGGCGATCATGTTGGCCAGGTTCTGGTCGTCGGGGGCACAGTTGGTCACGATGACCACGTCCTTGCCGGCGGTCTTGGCCGCCTGGGGCAGGGCGGGCTGATAGACGGCCTTGTCCCGTGCCGGGGCTTTGACCGGCGGGGTGACGAACAGGCCGTGTGCACAGGAGAAGATGAGCTGGTCGAAGAAGTCCCGGGCCTCCTTCTGCCCCTGCTCACTGAGCAGGTCCTCCATGTCGGCGGACAGGCCCCGGATCACCTTCATGCCCAGGTCAAAGCAGTTCTCCTCCACGTACCGGTGGGCAGTCACGTCGTAGAAGTGCTTGGAGGTGGTGATCTGGCTGGCGAATTTGCCGCTCAGGTCCACTCCGTCGGCCTTGATGAGCTCGATGAGCCGGTGGAGCTGGTAGGGGGCGATGAAGGTGTAGACCGGGTAGCAGAACAGAACCAGATCGGCCTGTTCCAGGGCGGCGCGGACGGGGGAGAAGTCCTTTTCACAGGCCTTGATGCGCTGTCCCACAGGCAGGAAGGTGAAGCTGTGCTCCGGGTGCAGGGCCTGCAGGTAGAGGGCGGTGTGGACGGTGGCGGAATTTTTCCCCTTGGGGCTGGCGTTCAAAACGAGAATGTTCATGGCTGTTCCTCCAATTCACAGAGCAGGCGGCGGTACCAGTCCCGCTCAAACTGGGCGGCGGCAATGCCGTACTCGATGGTGTATCCCTGGAAGCGAAAGATGGCGTCCCAGTCCTGTCCGGGGGGCAGGGGGCTCTCCTGGACCTGCCGGAACCGCTCCCGGATGGCCTGCAGCACGGCGGCCGTCTCCTCCATCTGGCGGATGTAGTCCCGGATGGCGGCGGTCCGCTCCTCCGGCCTGGCCAGGCCCAGGAAAAACAGCCGGGATAGCTCCATGTTTTTCACTTTATCCGCCTGCATGGGCTGGGCCACCCAGGCGGAAAAGGCGACGCGGCCTTCCTCCGTGATGGAGAAGGTCTTTTTGCGCCGCCTGCCCTGGGTGGTCTCGGCGGCGGTGATGCGGCCCTCCCGCTCCAGCTTGGCCAGGGCGGTCTGTACGCTGCCCGCGCTGTGGGAGCAGATGAGGGCCAGGTTCTGCCTGATGAACTGCTGCAGCTCATACCCGGTCATGGGGGAGAGGATCAGCAGGCCCAGCACCAGATATTCCATAGACGCCTCCAAATATATCGAATAGAGATATTATACGGCGGACGGACAGTCCAAGTCAACAGAAAAGAGAGCGATCGAGCGGTTTGCCCGCTGTTTTCCGGCTGAATCCCGGACCGGCTGTCACAGAACCGGCTCGATGACGGCCCGGAAATACCGGTCCAGCTCCTCCGGAGGCTGCTTCATCCGGCCCCTGCTCCACCACAGCACCATCTCCACAAAGCTGCCGGATATGTGGTTGATGAGAAAGTCCTGGGGGATGCGGGGATTGGGGGCGCGGTTCAGGCTGGCCAGCTGGGACCGCACCAGCTCATTCAGGCTGTCCCGGAAATAGCGCAGGAAGAGCTCGCTGCTCTCACAGGAGAGGAGCCCCATGATGTTCCGGTCGTTCTCCTGCAGGTGCTGCAGCAGGTGGCAGAACACGGACTCCGGCGCGCTGCCGTCGGAGTAGAGCCCGTGGGTGTGGGTGCAGTCCATGGCGCTGCTGACGATGTGGCCGAACAGCTCCCCGCACAGCTCCTTGAGCAGGTCGTCTTTGGTTTCGAAATGGGCGTAAAAAGTGGTGCGCCCCACATTGGCGGCGTCGATGATCTCCTGCACCGTGATCTTGCTGTAGGCCTTCTCCGCCAGCAGGGCGGTGAAGGCGGAAAAGATCGCCGCTCTCGTTTTTTGCTGCCGTCTGTCCATACAAGCTCCCTTCGTACAAATCCGCCCAAATGTTCGGTAGAGAACATGTGGGCCCAATCATCCGTTGCCTTTCCCGCGGCATGTCCCTACAATAAAAACGAACAGAGTGTTTGCTATCAAATTGATTGTACGGAAAGCCTCTGTATCTGTCAAGCAGAGGGAGGAAGAAGGATGATAAAGAGAGTCAGCGATGTTCTGGCCGGACTGCCCATGACCATTGTGGCGGGCGTGTTTCTGCTGTTCGACCTGGTACCCCACCTGATGGGGGAGACGGGCGGACACCCGGGCATCCTGCCCTTTGATCCGGCCTGGGTGACGGTGCTCATCAGCGGCATCCCGCTGCTGTATCTGGCCGTCTGGCGGATCATACACAACCCCGGCATCAGCAAGATCTCCTCCGCGCTGCTGATCTGCATCGCCATGTTCGCCGCCATTGCCATCGGGGACCTGTTTGCGGCGGGCGAGGTGGCCTTTATCATGGCCATCGGGGCGCTGCTGGAGGAGGCCACCACCGAGCGGGCGAAAAAGGGCCTGAAGCAGCTGCTCAGCCTGGCCCCTGTGGAGGGGCGCAGGCTGTCCGGCAGGCGGGAGGAGATGGTGCCGGCGGAGGAGATCCGGCAGGGGGACCTGCTGCGTATTCTGCCCGGCGAGACCATCCCGGTGGACGGAGAGATCGTCAGCGGCGAGACCTCTGTGGACCAGTCTATTATGACGGGGGAATCCCTGCCTGTGGACAAGGGCGTGGGGGACGGGGTGTTCTGCGGCACCATCAACCGCTTCGGGGCCATTGACATCACGGCCACCAGGGTGGGGGAGGACAGCTCCCTCCAGACCCTCATCCGCATGGTGCGGGAGGCGGAGAGCAGACAGGCGCCCATGCAGCGCCTGGCGGACCGGTGCGCCAGCTGGCTGGTGCCGGTGGCGCTGCTGATCGCCGTGGCCGCCTACCTGGGGACGGGGAACATCATCACGGCCGTCACCGTGTTGGTGGTGTTCTGCCCCTGCGCCCTTGTGCTGGCCACGCCCACCGCTATTATGGCGGCCATCGGCCAGGCGACCAAGCACGGCGTGATCATCAAGTCCGGCGAGGCCCTGGAGAAAATGGGAAAGGTGGACACCATCGCCTTTGACAAGACGGGCACGCTGACCTATGGCCGGCTGGAGGTCAGCGATGTCCTGCCCTTTAACCCCGCGGTCAGCGCGGCGGAGCTGCTGACCCTGGCCGCCGCGGCGGAGTCCAGAAGCGAGCATCCGTTGGGCAAGGCCATCGTGGCCCGGGCCAGGGAGGAGGGACTCGACCTTCCAACTTCCGACGGGTTCCGGATGACGGCAGGCAAGGGGGTAAGCGCCCGGGTGGAGGGCAGGGCGCTGCTCTGCGGCAAGGAGGCCTTCCTTGCGGAAAGCGGCGTGTCCCCTGACGGCGGCGTCCGGGATACCCTGGAGAGACTGCGCGTGCAGGGGAAGGCCTCCGTCCTGGTGGCGGAGGGGGACCGCTGTCTGGGCGTGATCGCCCTCTCCGACGTGCTGCGCCCGGAGGCAAAGGACATGGTCTCCCGCCTGGCCGGGATGGGGACCCGCACCGTTCTGCTCACCGGCGACCACAGGACAACGGCCGCCTATTTTGCCCAACAGGCCGGAATTTCCGATGTCCGGGCGGAGCTGCTGCCGGAGGAGAAGGTGGGGAGCATCCAGGAGCTGCGGCGCGGGGGATGCAGGGTCTGCATGATCGGCGACGGGGTCAACGACGCGCCGGCGCTGAAGACCGCCGACGTCAGCGTGGCAATGGGGGGCATGGGGAGCGACATCGCCGTGGATGCCGCGGATATCGCCCTGATGCGCGACGATCTCTCCCGCATCCCCTACCTGAAGCGCCTGTCCGACGCCACGGTAAAGACCATCAAATTGAGCATCACGCTGTCCATGTGCATCAACTTTGTGGCCATCATTCTCTCCCTCCTGGGAATGCTGACGCCCACCACCGGGGCCCTGGTTCACAATGCCGGCTCCTGCTTTGTGGTGCTGATCGCGGCCCTGCTCTACGACAGGAAATTCGAGTGAGCCGCCTGTTACGGAGACCCGGGGCTATCCGGGGACGGAGGGCAGAAAGCCCGCCCACGGCGCAGACGCGCCGGGGCGGGCTTTCTGATGTGCATCGGGCAGACAAAATCGGAGGGCCGCCGGGCAGCGGAGCGGGAGGACATCAGATCTTGTCGGCCAGGGCGGCGGCCTTCCGGCAGCCGTCGGTTTTCTCAATATCGCCGGGCTTGAGGACGCCGGGCACCAGCACCTCGCCCACCATCTTCCACTTGTTCAGCGCGGCGGTGCGCTCCATGGGGACCCGTACGCCGTCCAGCACGGACAGGTCCTCCTCCTCGCAGCAGGCGATCAGGGCGCACTCCTTTCCGGCTATGTCCTTGCCGCCCACCACCAGGGAGTAGATCCGGTCGATGACCCCCTTGATCTGGGCGGGGATGGAGTACCAGTAGACCGGCATGGTGAAGACGATGGCGTCGGCCTCCAGGATGGCCGGGGCGATGGTGTTGAAATCGTCGTCAAAGGTGCAGGCCTTCCCGGTGCTGAAGCAGGTCTCACAGGCCCGGCAGCCGCCGATCTTCATCATGGCCGCGTCAAAACGGGTCACGGTGTGTCCCTTTGCCTTCGCGGCCTTGATAAAGCTGTCGGTCATGGCAAAGCTGTTGCCGTTCCTGCGGGGACTGCCGGTGATCACAACCACGTTCTTGCTCATAATGCTCCTCCTTGTCTGTGTGAGATTGACTTTCTTCTCACCTGATATTACAATCATAGCAAGAACTGGCAAAAGAACAAGTACGCACATTTTAGTGCGATACTTGCATCGAGGTTTGGTACTTACCAAAAGGAGAGTGTCAAATGGGAGAGGCAGAAGCGTACAGAGCCTGCATTTCCACCGCCAATCTGGCGGATACGGGTTTCAGCTATACCCTGTCGCTGATCAGCGGGAAGTATAAGATGACGATCCTCTACACCCTCATGTGTTTTGGGGTGGTCCGGTTCAACGAGATGAAGAAGTATATCGGTGGGATCTCCTACAAGACCCTCAGCGCCACCCTGAAGGAGCTGGAGGCGGATCAGCTGGTCCACCGGGAGGAGTATCCCCAGATCCCGCCCAAGGTGGAGTACAGCCTGACGGAGCGGGGAAGGTCTCTGATCCCCATCCTGGACCAGATGTGCGACTGGGGCGAGCGAAACAGACTGTGAAACGGAAGGAGGGGGCCCTGTGGAGAGACCCAAGATCCGCCTGACCCTGATCGACCGCAAAGGCCCCTGCGGCTGCCATCGGGGGCACCGCGTGGGGGACACGTTCGATTTTGACACGGAGCGGGGACGGCTGTGTCCCATGGCCATGCATGTGGCATTCCCCTATATCGACATCCTGCGGTATGGGGGCGCCATACCGGGGCAGCCGGAGGGCACGGCGGTGTTCTGCTGCCCTGATGTGGATGTGATCAACGTGTTCAAAATCGAAAAGATAGAGCCGTAGACGCATGCCCTGCGGAAGAGCGAAAACCGGGACCGCCTCTTGACGGTCCCGGTTTTTGCTGCGCCCATGTCCTTAAGCCTCTTCTACGACAGCGCGGAGGCCGGTCCGATCCCGGCATATCCGAAGGCTCTCCCCGTTTTCAGGCGCGTATAGCCGGAAATCCATTTCCCGGGCAAAGGCCCGCAGCTCCGCCCTGGACAGGGTCCAGTGGTTCATGTCCTCCATGTGGGTGGCCACGATGAGGGCCGAGGGGAGGGCCTGGTGGAGGGCCAGAACATCCTCCTTTCCCATGTTGACCCGGTGCTGGCAGCCCATGTTGCCCCCGGCATTGGCCAGCACCACATGGGGGCGGAAGTCACGGAGCGCCTGTTCCACGCCGGGGCACCAGACGGTGTCCCCCGTGGCGTAGAGGCAGGGCTCGTCCGGAGCGCGGAACACCACCCCGGATACGCTGCCCAGCCGGTCCAGGAGATCTGCCTCCCAGTTCCCGTGGCGCCCGGGGATTCTGGTCAGGGTCACCCCGGAAAAGGCCGTGTCCCGCCCCAGCACCCGGACCTGCCGGAAGCCGTAGTATTGCAGGATCTCCAGGTCCCGCTGGTTCTGGGCAAAGACCGGACTGTCTCTGGGGAGCAGCCTGGCCGCCGCCTGGTCAAAGTGCCCCGGATGGAGGTGGGTGATGATGACCCCGTCCGCGTCCAAGAGGGCCTCTGCCGGGCAGGGCAGGTCGCACAGGGGATTGCGGGTCTCGGGACGGACCCGGCTGTGGCAGGGGGGCAGGGCGCCCCTGGGGGAGAGCATGGGGTCCAGGAGGAACCGGACGCCGGCGTACTCCAGCAGGACGGTGGCGTTGCGGATCTGTGTCAGCTTCAGAGCAGTCACCTTCTTTCCCAAAAATCCGGCCGCCGGCGCCATGCTCGCCGGCGGCCGGATTTTTGCAGGGGGTCCGGCAAAGGGGGAAATCAGCGCATCGCGGCGCTGTCCCTGCGCTTCCTGTAGCTTTTCAGCACCAGGACCTCCAGGCCGATGAGCACCACGGCGGCCGCGGCGTCGGCGATGTAGAGATAGGTCCGCCAGCCCACGCCCTGCTGGCCCTGGTAGTCCTCGTCGTAGAGATAGCTCTGCACCACGGTGTACATCACGTTTTTGCAGGCGCGGCGCATGTCGGAGACAGAGGAGGGATTGGTGCGGTCGGTGACGAAGTTGGGGCCGCCCTCCACGGTGGCCAGCATGCCGTCCACCCCATTGGCCAGGGCGGCGTCGGCGTTCATGAAGCCATGGCCGTTGTTGCGGAAAAAGTCGGTGATGGCCATGCCGCGGAAGCCCCACTCGTCCCGGAGGACCGTGTTCATCAGGCTGCTGTTTTCGCCGGTCCACTTGATGCCCAGGAAACTCCAGGAGACCATGACGGCGTTGGCGTTTCCTTCTTTCACGCAGATCTCAAAGGGCTTCAGATAGATCTCCCGCAGGGCCTGTTCGTTGGTCCAGACGCACACCATTTTGCCGTTGAAGTCGTAGGCGGCGAAGTGCTTGATGTAGGAGTAGACCCCCTTGCTCATGGCGCCCTGCACGGCGCCGGAGGCGATGCGCCCGGCCAGCACGCCGTCCTCGGAGAAGTACTCGTAGTTCCGCCCGCCGAAGGGGCTGCGGTGGGTGTTCATGGCCGGGGCGTACCAGCCCTGGATGCCCATCTCCACGCACATCTGGCCCATGGTCTCGCCCCACTGGGTGGCCAGGTCCTTGCTCCAGGTGTTGGCGATGACGATCTCGATGGGGAAGCCCAGGGAGCCGTAGCCGGTGAAGTTGTTGTTGATGGCGGCCGGGCCGTCCATGTCAAGGGTCTGGGGCTTGCCCACCGACTCCATGGCGGGCGTCTGGTAGCCGCACAGGGCGATCATATTGGCCATGTCGTCCACGGTGAGCTGGTCCAGCAGCAGCTCCCACTGGGGGTCGTCATAGTCCAGGCCACGCATGTCCGCCAGGGTCAGGCCGTTGTCCGCCCCGGTGGTGGGCATGACCGCGTCGGGGTCCAGATAGGTGCCGGGGTCAAAGTTGCTGTTCAGGTGGTACTGCGCCACCAGCTCCTGGGACATCTCCGTGGAGGCGGGGGCGGCGGTGGCCCGGTCGTAGTTGGCGAAGTGGTCGGCACGGGACAGGTACTCCACGTCGCCGGCACAGTCATCAAACCGGTTGGTGGCGGTGAGGTCGTCGCTGGCCCGGCCCTCCTGGCCGTCGTATACGATTTTGGAGGACAGGGTCAGGGCCTTCTGGTCCAGGATGGTGTGGGAGTCGCTGTTGACGGAGATGACATACTCCCCCGGGTCCAGGATGTAGGCTCTGGCGTCCCGGTAGTCGTAGGAGGCCATGTCCTCTAGGGCAAAGGTGAAGGAGATGGTCTGGCTCTCGCCGGGCTGGAGGAGTCCGGTCTTTTCAAAGTCCAGCAGGTTGGCCACCGACTTCTCCACGCCGCCGTTGAGATAGGGTGGGTTGTAGAAGACCTCCACCACGTCCTTGCCCGCCACAGAGCCGGTGTTGGTGACGGTGACGTCAAAGGAGAATTCGGTGTCGGTGACGTCCAGCTCGCTCATGGTCTGGGAGAAGGTTGTGTAGCTCAGGCCGTGGCCAAAGGGGTACTGGACCTCGGCATCGTAGTCGATGAGGCCCTCGGCGGCGGCCGTCTCGTAGAACTTGTAGCCCACGTAGATGCCCTCCACGTAGTTGGTGAAGGAGGGGTAGTAGGTCTGGGACACGCCGGAGTTCATGCCCTCCACCGCCAGCTGCTCCATGTTGGAGTAGTGGTAGTCCTCGTAGTTGTTCCACCAGGGGGCGTTTTTCAGGTTGTAGGCAAAGGTGTCGGTGCTCTTGCCCGAGGGGTTCACCGTGCCCCGCAGGATCTCGCCCAGGGCGGTGAAGCCCACGTTGCCGGGGCCGGGGCACCACAGCACCGACTTGATCTGCTCATAGTCGTCCACAAAGCCCAGCTCCATGGGGTTGCCGCTGTTGAGCAGAAGGATGACGGTGTCGAAATTGTCGCAGACCATGTCGATCATGTCCCGCTCAGTCTGGGAGAGCTGGAGGTAGTGGTCGTCGGGCTGGAAATCGTCGTACGCGTCGGAATTGTTGTCGTAGCCGGCCTCGGACATGGCCATGGGCATGTCGTTGTGTCCCTCGCCGGCCAGGCGTGCCAGGGTGATGACCGCCACGTCGGAGAATTCTCTGGCGTTGTCCAGCATCTCCTGGGGGTAGGTGCTCACCGGGGGCTCGTACAGGGTCCAGGACTGGGTGGTGATGGTCATGTCGGGGCGCTGGGAGGAGTAGGCGGTGTAGAAGTCCAGCAGCTCCTGGTTGACCGCAAATCCGGCCTGCTCCAGCCCCTGCTGGAGGCTGACGATGTCGTACAGGGCGTTGATGCCGCCGGAGCCGGTGCCGCCGTAGATGGGGTTGGCGCTGGCCCAGCCGAACAGGTTCAGGCTGGTCACGTCGGTGAGGGGCAGGGTGTCGCCGTCGTTCTGCAGGAGGACGAAGCCCTCCTCGGCAATCTGCACGGCGGTGTCCTCAGCGGTGTCCAGAGTACCGTCGCTGATCTTCACCTGTTCCACCAACACCAGGTCCAGCAGGGCGGAGACGCCGCCCAGCATGATGCCGTTGACGGCCAGCACAGCGGCCAGGGCCATGGCCAGACCGGCCTGGGCCCGGACCAGGAACTTCTGAGGCCGGGGCCGCCCCCGAACGGCGATGAGCACGATGATTCCCACCAGAAGGACAATGCCCAGCGCGATGAGGTAGGGGGCGCAGTTTTGCAGCACGCTGATGACGTCTTCCATTTCGAAATTGATCATGAGGTTCCCTCCTAAACCAGTTTTTCTGTCCCGGTCCCTTCCGGAGGTCGGGACCTCTTCTGAGAAAAATTATACAGATCAGGCCCTGAATGATAAGAGCAGTTTGGACAAAACTGTACAGTCCTGGACGAAACAGGGGAACTTGTCCAGCAGGTGAACAAAAATGACAATTCCGTACTTTCCTTGACAGTGTGTACAGCTGTGTGGGATAATGACCCTGAGGTGGTAGTATGGCGAACGCACGATCCGGCCGGGAGGACCGGCGGGTGACCTTTACCAAAAACGCGATCAAGGACGCGCTGCTGGAGCTGATGGGGGAGAAGGGCTTTGAAAAGCTGAGCATCAGCGCCGTGTGCGGGGCGGCCCAGATCACCCGCACCACCTTTTACAGCCACTACGACTCGCTGGACCAGGTGCTGGACGAGCTCATCGACGAGGCCTTTGAGGTGGCGGAGTACTCCTCCACCACGCTGTCCATGACCATGCCCCAGCGGCTGAACTACCTGGCCCAGTTTGACACGGTGGAGAAGCTGCGGGAGCACAACAGCGACCTGCCCACCTGCCAGCGTATCGCGGATACGCCCAAATACCGTGTCCTCTTCCAGGACAGGACCATCTCGGAGTACATCAAGAACAAGCTCTTCCGCATGATGAAGCCCAGCGTGGTCCCGGATATCATGGAGTACTGCCATATCTCCCAGGACCAGGCGGAGCGGATCTTCCGGTATATGCTCGCCGGGTCCTACGAGGTGAACAGCGCCCTGAACTGGACCAAGAACGACGCGTGGTTCGCCTCCCGTCTCACCATTCTGCGGATGGAGACGGCTGGGCTGGAGGCCATCCGGGCGGCCAATGCCAGATGAGAAAAAATCAAACCGGTTGAACCGGAGAGAAAATACACAAAAAATGCAGGAAATTACCGTGCGGTAATTTCCTGCATTTTTTTGAGTCCCGCAGCCCACCCGGGCGGAGAACTCAGCAATGGAGCGCTCCGTTTTCCGCAGCGTCTCCACGGCCCGCCGGACGCGGTACTCCGTTTGAATTTATGTTACTGGGCGCCCAGCGTGACGACGCCGTCGAACAAGTGCAGCTTTTCCTCTGTAAACTGATGGGACACAACCAGCAGCAGCTTTCCGGAGATGGACAGGAGCAGATCTTCAATCCGCTTTGCGGTGTTTTCATCAAGATTTGCAAGCGGTTCGTCAAGGATCAAAACGCTGGTATCGCGCAGCAGCGCCCGCGCCAGACAGATGCGCTTTTTCTCGCCGCCGGAAAGGTTGGCCCCATTTTCTGTAATAACAGCGTCCAGAGACTGCGGATTGGCAAACCGGTCGAGGCCGAGGCTTTTCAGCGTCTCCATGAGCGTGTCGTCCCCCATATCGCGGTACATCGTCAGATTGTTCCGCAGCGTGTCGTGAAACAGGACTGCCTCCTGCCGGACCACAGTCATAGCCGAATAGGTGTCGCTGTACTGGGAGATCGGTAGGCCGTCGAGCATGATCCTGCCGCTTGTCACGTCGTAATAGCGCAGAAGCAGGTTGACGGCGGTTGTCTTTCCGCAGCCGCTGGGGCCTTTGATCAGATACTTCCTGCCCATCTGAGCGGTAAAGCTAAAGTTCTGCAACAGCAGCCGGTCGCTGGTATAGCCGAAGGAAACGCCGTCATAGCAGATCTCTTTTTGGATACAGGGCAGAGATTTTGAATGCGTGCCCCCATCGCTCTGGGAGAGAAACTGTGCCATAGCAGCACAGGAGGGTTTGACGGCAATCAGCTGACGGATGATTTCGGCCAGAGAGATGAGAGGGTAGGAGAGCTGGTCGATCATCCCGATTGCCACAAAGAAGTCGCCTGCTGAAAACGCGCCCGACAAGACAAGCCATGCGGAACAGGCGAGGACGATGAAATAGGACAAGTAGGAAATCAGCGTCGTAATCAGCTGCGCCGCCGCGCCCAGAACCGTGTCACGGAGGAGCTTATCCATCGCCCATGTATTTGACTGGTCAAATCTCAGGAGAATTTGCTGCTCAATGGAAAAATTCTTAATGATTTCAAAACCGCTGAGCCAATCGCTTACCTTTGCCAGATTGTCCTCAACCGCTTTCAGATATTCCGTCTGGGCCTCTTGCAGACGCTTTTCGATGAGCTTGGGGATATAAAGGGGCGTGGTCAGAAGCAAGAGCGTAATCAATGCGATTCGCCAATCCAAGATGAACAGGGCCAGGCTGACAAAGACGATTTTCAGCAGGATCTCCCAAAACAGGGGAAGCATCTGAAAATAGCGGGAGTTTATCATGTCGGCCTCGTTGGTATACTTCGCCACATACGCCCCCTGCTGCTGCTCTTTGTAAGTGACATAGTCTTGGCGGAGGATGCGCTCAAAGATATCGTGCTTCAGAAGCCGCATACAACCGACGGAAAACCTTGCGCTCAGTCTCTTATAGCAGTAGTAGAACAGCACCTCGCCCAGGATGAACCCGATCAACAGGCCTCCGTTTTGTATGGTCGCCGTGATGTCTCCGGCAATCGCGTAATCCAGAACACCGCCTTTGAAGAACTGCAATATGACCGCAAAGACTGTGCTGATGAGCACAAAAACCAAAGCCCCTATATAGCAGGCGCTGTTCTTTCGCTGATATTTCTGCATTTTTATTATCCTTTCTACTGTTTCCCTTTTCCGAAAACGATAGAAGGATAGGCTGATTATTTCCTTCTACCGTTTAGAAGGAAATCCGACGTTTCACCATAGGGGAGGACCTCCTGTGCAATTGCATTACCTGACAACATACAGGCGTAAATTCCGCCTGGCGGCAGAGGCGGCCAGCCGGAACGCAGGCAAACCGCCCACTTGAATCCTGATTTGTTTTCAGTATAATGATTATACGAATGACGATTTGGCATGTCAACACAGGAGGCGAGCGGGATGGCAGAAATCATGGAGCAGGGCATTCTCATCCGGGATGTGGACACAAAAAACATCATGACCAAGTCAAGTCTGCCGGTGGGGGGATACTCGGTCAACCCCTATGTGGGCTGTACCCACGGCTGTAAGTACTGTTACGCCTCTTTTATGA
Organism: uncultured Pseudoflavonifractor sp.; assembly: GCF_944387275.1. Classification (GTDB taxonomy): domain Bacteria; phylum Bacillota; class Clostridia; order Oscillospirales; family Oscillospiraceae; genus Pseudoflavonifractor; species Pseudoflavonifractor intestinihominis. Next base: position 68,177 of record NZ_CALXEG010000003.1, on the reverse strand, counting down.
AGCGCTTCACCGGCCATACCGAGCCGTGGGGCATGTTCCTGGACGTCAAACACTGGCCGGAGATCAGGGACTCCCGGAAATACCGGGGGCAGCGGGTGGTCATCGGCTCGGTGACCGACGGGTATCTGCCCCAGGAGGCGCGCTTCGGGAACACCCGCAGGCTGCTGGAGCAGCTGAAGGACAGCGGCGCGGAGATCCTTATCTGCACCAAGTCCGACCTGGTGGTCCGGGATATCGACCTGCTCCGGGAGATGGGAAAGGTGACGGTCTCCTGGTCCATCAACACCCTGGACGAGGGATTCCGGGCGGACATGGACCGGGCGGTGAGCATCGAGCGGCGTCTCAGTGCCATGAAGCAGGTCTACGACGCGGGCATCCGCACCGTCTGCTTCATCTCCCCGGTGTTCCCCGGTATCACCGATTTCGAGGCCATCTTCCATCGGGTCAAGGACCAGTGCGACCTGGTGTGGCTGGAGAATCTGAACCTGCGGGGCGGGTTCAAGGGGGAGATCCTGGACTATATCGGGGAAAAGTACCCCCATCTGACCGACCTGTATCACGCCATCTACAGCAAGGGGGACCGGAGCTATTTCCGGGCTCTGGAACAGAGGGCGGAGCAGCTGGCCGGAGAAAACGGCTGCCCCTTTGTGGACAACGAGTTGCCCTACGGCCGGGCGGAGCCGGGCCATCCGGTGATCGTGGACTATTTCTACCACGAGGAGATCCGGGGCTCGCAGAACACAGGAAAGAGGAATGGAAGAAAACAGAGGCCGCCGGAGGAGGACCGTGAAGTGCCCCAAAAAGGTTAGACAATAATTGAACGTAAGAATTGTTTCAGCAGCCGAAAGGGCTTGTTGCCTGTGAAGAGCAGGCGGCAAGCCCTTTCGCTTTGCCTTGATACGGTGGTTATTGCAGTAATTCAGGTAAGCGGTCAGCTCCAGCTTGAAGTGTTCCATGGATTCGAATTCTTGCAGATACAGCTACATCATCGACAGCGGTGCGCTGTTCGTCCGGTTTTCCGCTATATGCCTGTGGGGAACGCCGCTGCCACGGAGCGGCTTCCCACCCCAGAGCAGCGCGAGGAGGTATACCGCCGAATCCGGGAATTCCGTAAGACAAAGGCCATTTTCTCCATGGATTTTCAGAACGACGCGGAATATGTGGGGGCTGTGAGTACCGACTACCAGAGCCAGGAAAGTGTGAATCACCTCTGCGACAAGACGGTGCCCTATGCGGAAGCGTGGCGGAGTACCGCGGATTCTCTTTGGAATATCTGTGGCGGTTGTATTGCCTGCGGGAAGAAGGAGTAATTGAAATGGCCTCCTATCAGATATTTGCCGATGAGGTTCGTGGTGGAGGCGTCATTTCATGGGAAAATTTCAAGAAAATCAATCTCAGTCTGGGAGAAGACTACACTCATCCAAGAAATCTGGCAGCTGCTGGCTCTACGCACACCGGCCGTATCAAAACAAGTTTTACGGGAAGTACATTTCCGGCAGACATCTCCCTGTACCTGGTAACAACGAAGATATTTCCCTGTGAACTTATTGCAGTTCAGACGGTGATACACAAGAGGTTGTCCCATTGGGCAAATAAATGTATCCTGTTGCGGATCATATGAAAATCCATATTTACTTGGGTCATTGTGAAAACGGATGGAGGGAATATAACCGGTAATTCCCAATAGTTTCAAACCCCTGTGAACAGTGCCAGTGTCGTACCCCCTGCCCAAAGCAACTTTCTCCATAGACAGGTTCAACAGTTTTTGCTGCCGTTCCAGATGCCACAAAACCAACGATAGGCAATGTTCAACTGAATTTCTTGGACAAGTCGGCGTCCGGACTTAATGCCATAGAGGTATCCTACCAGCAGCATTTTGAACATACTGGCAGGATCAACAGATGGGCGGCCATTTGCAGGGTAATGCGGTGCTACAAGATCGTAGATAAAGTCAAATGAAACCATCTGATTGATTTTCCGAAGTAAGTGATCGGTTGGGATCAATTCTGCTATATCCAGAATTACCATACTCATTTGAACGCTCTGCCGTCCCATCATGCTCCATCCCTCCTTTGTTCCTATTTATACCATATGGGTGGAGTTTTTAGGGCTTTTGTCAGCGGGTCCAATCCTTGACACTACCCAAATTCATTAAATTCTGAGATAGGTGTATAAGTAGCCATTGTCATATCGAGTGACCGCATTTATGTGCAACCTGAATATTGAATTTCCGCACTTTTATCCACGCCAACGTCTTTCCAGACCGGACAAAAAGTTTACCGCGGATATGATATATGGCATACCCGCTGGAAAGGATGCTGTCCTCATTGCGAAGAGCAGAGATTCCAGAGTTCGCGAAGGGGTGGCTGGCAATCGCCGGAGAGAAGGCGGTCTTCTGAATCTGCACATCGAGGAGGGTATGCGCCACCAGCTTTACTCGTGGCAGATCGGTTTTGCGGGGTATCGGGAAAGATCTCCCAGTTCTAACGCCTACGTTTCTTCAGAGAAGGGGTTACTGCATCGGCGGATAAGACCGAGCTCGGTTTGCCGGACGCTGCCCTCTACCATGGCGTCCTCGCCCAGCTTCTCAAAATCCATATACCCGTCGATGGTATTGATTAGCTCATCATCAGCACCGATGCGCCGCAGGACGATTTGAACGTATTCATAGGTGCCCTCCGTGATACGCTCGTAATCGTCCAGATTCATAGCACAACGGAGAGAATCCTGCATAGTTCCAGGCTGCTCCGCCGAAAGAACCGACAGATATTTCAGCAGCTCGCCGTCTTCATGCTGCATTCCCTCAATGGCCAACGCCAACTCGTTTGCATCTTCCAAATATGCCCCTGTGGTGGGAGTATGCTCGTCCATGTAGGGCCAGGCCGCTTCGGGGAACCTGAGATCACCCTGCATCTGACCGGCAACAGCGACATAACGGCCAAGAGTCACATCTGAGTTGACTTTAGGGATGAGATCATAGTCCGACACCCTTCCAGATCACTCTGCGCCAGATGTCCTCATATGTGGTGAGGCTGCTCCTGACCGAAAAGCAGTTGGTTGGGAATGAGGCCGGAGCGGATGGCAAAATCCCGCTTGGCGCCCAGGGAGTTTCCCTATAGGAATGCACTTGGTTGAGCCCCTTACGGTCAAAGCGCCAGTCCCAGGTTACGAAGTGGACGCCGTACTCGGTCTGGTGTCCAGCCAGGACCGTTCCGTTGAATTCGGACAGCGTTCGGAAGTCACCGGTCGGCCCCTGAGCTTTCAGAGGGGGCGCCTGTTCTATCAGGGTCATATATTTCCGCACCACGCAGGCGAGATCCGTGGCCTTTTGGCAGGCTCGTTCCCGTTCCAGGGTATCTACATCTTTGTGAGCGTACCGGATGCTGGCACCGTCGCTGATTTTGCACAGGGGAAGAACCATCCATTCCACAGGGAGCAGACCGTCCCGCTCCGGCTGTGCCGTGGAGCCTTCTCGGCGAAGAGTGGTGCAAAGTTCTCGAAAAAATTGATTGCTGCCCATTTTGTTTCCCTCCTAAATTTTAGTGCCTTTTTTGAAATTACCTAAAAATGAAAAAGGACGCCAACTTATTGGCCCGTCACGACCAACAAATTGACGCCGCAAATTTTGTGTATTCTATCGGCAGAAAAATAGCGCCCTTTTTGAAAGTTGTTGCTTCAAAAAGGGCGCTGCATAGCTTCAGTCTTGCCAGCTGCTGAGAAAAGAGGGGTCAAATCCCACCAGTTAGGTGGAAACGGCGGTTGACATCTATAAAATCATCCGTAAAAATTCGGGCTGAAAAAGCCCGAAAACGGTTGATGCCACTGGCTTTGCGCCAGTGGCATCTATACCATTTTGAATTTATGGTGGACCTGAACGGGATCGAACCGTCGACCTTACGGATGCGAACCGTACGCTCTCCCAGCTGAGCTACAGGCCCATATGAATCGGACTGCCGCAAAGAGCTCTGGCAGACACGCATATTATTATAGCACTGATTTCGCAAAATGCAAGAAAATTTTTTTCATTCAAATCAAAAAACTTGGAACGTGGATATTGATAAATCGGGAAAAATGATGTATGATAAACCGGTATCAGCCTTCCGATGACTAGACGACCTCCGTCCGGCCTGAGGCAAGGCCGCACTAGTCGGGGAGATAGCGGTGCCCTGTACCCGCAATCCGCTACAGCGGGGATGAATCCCGGCCCCCGGATCTCTGCTGTGCCGTCTGCTCCTTATAAGCGGCGATGAGGAATCGGTCCCGCGCAACGGGGCCCCGCGAACCGTGTCAGGCGGGGAACCGAGCAGCACTAAACGGAATGCCCCGTGTGCCGCGGAATTCCCGTTTCCGAGCTGGCTGTAAGGGTTACGGGCATAGCACAGACTCCAAAGGCCGGTGTGCGGCCTTGCCTTGCGCCGGACGCGGAAGGCAGTGCGGAGAGCGAAGCGACTTGGCTCGCTCGCTCTCTTTTTTTATCCTGAAAAGCAGAAGGGGTGGGAGGAACATGTATCAGGCGCTCTACCGCAAGTGGCGGCCCAGGACCTTTGACGATGTGGTGGGCCAGAGCCATATTACCGACACCCTCAAGCGGCAGGTGGCCACCGGTCGCCTGTCCCACGCCTACCTCTTCACCGGCACCCGGGGCACCGGTAAGACCACCTGCGCCAAGATTCTGGCCCGGGCGGTCAACTGCGAGCACCCGGTGGACGGCAATCCCTGCAACCAGTGCCCCTCCTGTCTGGGCATTGAGAACGGCTCCATCCTGGACGTGCTGGAGCTGGACGCCGCCTCCAACAACGGCGTGGATCAGGTCCGCGCCCTGCGGGATGAGGCGGTATACACCCCCGCCGCAGTCCGCAAACGGGTGTACATCGTGGACGAGGTACACATGCTGTCCACCGCCGCCTTCAACGCCCTGCTGAAGATTCTGGAGGAGCCCCCGGAGCACCTGATGTTCATCCTGGCCACCACCGAGCTGCACAAGGTGCCGGCCACCATCAAGTCCCGGTGCCAGCAGTTCGCCTTCAAGCGGATTCTGACCGGGGACATCGCCCGGCGGCTGAGCTATGTGGCGGAGCAGGAGGGCATCGGCCTGACCGCCGAGGGCGCGGCCCTGCTGGCCCGGCTGGCAGACGGCGGCCTGCGGGACGCCCTGTCCCTGCTGGACCAGTGCGTCAACCCCTCGGGCACCATTGGCGAGGCGGAGGTGCTCTCCGCCCTGGGCCTGGCGGGCAACCTGGAGACGGCTGCTCTGATGGAGCAGATCGCCAAAAAGGAGACCGCCGGAGCCCTGGAGACCCTGGCCCGGCTGTACGGCGCAGGCAAGGACGTGGGCAGCCTGCTGAACGAGCTGTCCGCCCTGGCCCGGGACCTGCTGATCCGCAAGACCGCGCCCCAGAGCGGAGCCGCCCTGCTGACAGGGGGATATGACGAGACCACCCTCCGCCGTCTGGACCGGCTGTTCACCCCGGCCCGGCTGGCCCAGATCCTGACCCAGCTCCAGGCCACCAGCGCCGACCTGTCCCGCAGCGGCAACCGGCGGACCGACGCGGAGCTGTGCCTCATCCGGCTGTGCGACGAGACCCTGGACCCCAGCCCGGCCGGACTGAATGCCCGGCTGACCCGGCTGGAGGAGCGGCTGTCGGGGGAAGCCATCCCCGTACAGCAGGTCCAGAGCCCGCCGGCAAAGCAGACGACTGCCCCGGCGGCCCAGCAGCAGCCCAAACAGACGGCGCCTGCCCGGAGCGAGGACCGTCCTCCCTGGGAGGAGGAGCGCCCGCCTCTGCCGGAGGAGCCGGGAGAGCGGGTAAACCCGGTTGCCGAAGAGAAAGCCGCCAGACCGGCGGCCCAGCCTCAGCGGACGGCGGAGCCGGTCCGGCAGGCTCTGGCCCAACAGAGCGCTCCGGCCCGGCCCACTGCGGTCCAGACGGCCCCGGCGGCACAGAGCGCTCCGGGGGGAGAATTCTGGCCCGAGCTGGTCGCCTCCCTGAAGGGGCGCATCCCCATGGGGGAGTATACCTTCCTGTCCAACCCCGCCATGGTGCAGGGCCGGGCGGAGGGGAGCATGCTCACCCTGTACGCAGAGAGCGATTTCACCCGGTCCATGATCAACAAGCCGGGCATCCTCAGCGTGGTGGCCCAGGCGGCCTCCGCCCGGCTGGGGGGACAGATGCGGGTGACGGTGACGGTGGGCCAGGCGCCTCCGGTGAGCGCCGCTCCGGCAGCACCTGCGGCAGACCCTCCGGCCCACGACAAGCTGGACGACCTGCTGGCCTTTGGGCAGCAGTTTGACAATATCATCATCAAATAACAGTTTCCGCCCGGAGGGCGGGCTGAAAGGAGAATGAACCATGGCGAAAGGCTTTGGACGCGCCGGAATGGGCGGCATGGGCGGCGGCATCAACATGAATATGATCAAGCAGGCCCAGAAGATGCAGGAGAACATGCAGAAGATGCAGGCTGAGCTGGAGGCCAAGGAGTACAGCGCCCAGGCCGGCGGCGGCGTGGTCTCCGCCACGGTCACCGGCAAGCGGGAACTGGTGTCCCTGACCATCGACCCCGAGGCGGTGGACCCGGAGGACGTGGAGATGATCCAGGACATGATCGTGGCCGCCGTGAACGAGGCTATCCGCAGCGCGGAGACCGACATGGCCAACAATATGCGTCAGATTACCGGCGGACTGAACCTGCCGTTCTAAATCCGAGCCATACGGAGGAGACAGGGGCTTCCTGTCTCCTCCGCGCACTCTCAAGGAGGTCTTTGTGGAGAAAATCAATGTCCCCGGCGTAGGCATGCGCATGGTGAAAACCGCTGTGGCTGTGGTGCTGTGCTACTTTATTTTTCTGCCCTTCTGGCTGAGAATGCCGGTGGGGGAGTATGACCCGCTGAAAGACGTGGGACCATTTTACGCTTGTATTGCGGCCGTTATCTGTATGCAGAGCTCGGTGGCGCAGTCGGTGCGGCAGGGCGTGTCCCGGGTCATCGGCACCTGTATCGGCGGCCTGGTGGGCCTGGTCATTCTGTTTGTGGACGACCTGGTGGAGCAGCCTATTTTTCTGGGGCTCATGATCGGCATGGGCATTGTTCTCACCATGTGGATATGCAATCTGATCCGCCGCCCGAGCGCCTGCTCCATCGGCAGTGTGCTGGTGTGCGTGGTGATTCTCAACCACGGCGGCCCGGAGCGGTACTTCTATACCCTGTTCCGGGTGATGGAGACCATTGTGGGCATTGTGGTGGCGGTGGGAATCAACCATCTGCTGCCCGACAGGAGGAAGGACGCCGGGGAAACGGAGTAACAACACCGGATAGGGTCTGGTCCGGAGCGGGAACCGGGACCGCCTCATCCGGCGGCGATATAAAGGAGAGATTGTGATGGAAAAGGCAAAAGTATATTTTACCAGCATGCGCACCAAGCCCGGCCAGAACCAGCTGACCAAGCTGGAGAAGCTGATCCGCACCGCGGGCATTGGAGACATTGACTTTGAGAAGAAGCTGGTGGCCATCAAGATGCACTTCGGCGAGCCGGGCAACATGGCCTACCTGCGTCCCAACTGGGCCAAGGTGGTGGCCGACGTGGTGAAGGAGCTGGGCGGCATGCCCTTCCTCACCGACTGCAACACCCTCTACGTGGGCCAGCGGAAGAACGCCTACGACCATCTGAACGCCGCCTATACCAACGGCTTCAGCCCCTTCAGCACCGGCTGCCACATCATCATCGGCGACGGCGTGAAGGGTACCGACGACGTGGCCGTCCCCGTGGTGGGCGGCGAGTACGTGAAGGAGGCCAAGATCGGCCGTGCCATCATGGACGCGGATGTGTTCATCAGCCTGAGCCACTTCAAGGGCCATGGGGCCACCGGCTTCGGCGGCGCCCTGAAGAACATCGGCATGGGCTGCGGCAGCCGTGCGGGCAAGATGGAGCAGCACAATGCCGGCAAGCCGGTGGTGGACGAGAGCAAGTGCCGCAAGTGCCACGCCTGCGCCAGGAGCTGCGGCCAGGACGCCATCTTCTTTGACGGTACCGACGGCAAGGCCCGCATTGACCACGACCGCTGCGTGGGCTGCGGCCGCTGCCTGGGCGCCTGCAACTTCGACGCCATTGCCAACCTGGAGAATAACACCAACGCCATTCTGGACTGCAAGATGGCCGAGTACGCCAAGGCAGTGGTGGACGGCCGTCCCAGCTTCCACATCAGCCTGGTCATCGACGTGTCCCCCCTGTGCGACTGCTACGGCAGCAACGACGTGCCGGTGCTGCCCGACCTGGGCATGTTCGCCTCCTTTGACCCGGTGGCCCTGGACCAGGCCTGTGCCGACGCCTGCCTGCGGCAGGAGCCTCTGCCCGGCTCCGAGCTGGATGAGAAGATGCACGCCCCCGGCTTCTGCGACCACCACGACCACTTCAAGAACCTGGAGCCCGACTCCGAGTGGAAGGCCTGCCTGGAGCACGCCGAGAAGATCGACCTGGGCACCCGCTCCTATGAGCTGATCACCGTGAAGTAAAAACCCCTGAGACAAGACGCCCCGCCTGCCCAATATGGGCAGGCGGGGCGTTTTTCTGTCAGTCCACAGGGGGCACGTCGTCCTGGCGCTGGCTGCTGCCGGCCTCGCCCCGGACGGTGGAGGCGAAGGTGATGGCCCCGCCGCCGTACTTGTCCCGGATCTTGTCCATGGCCCGCTCCAGCCGCTCCAGCTTGTCACGGTGGGGGGCGGCATTGGCGGCGAACAGATCCAGCTGCTCCCCGGCGTCGGCCTCGTCCACCAGATTCTGGCCGGTGACGGTGAGGGCCCGGATGGGCTGCTTCAGGTTCCAGGAGGAGAGCAGCAGCTCCAGGGCGGCGTCGGCGATGTCCCGGGACACATAGGTGGGGGCGGGGAGCCGCTTCTGGCGGCAGATGTCCCGGAAACCGGGGTCCCGGATGGTGACCTGCACGGTGGTGCATTTGAGGCCGTGCCGCCGCAGCCGGGCGGCCACCTCGTCGGACAGGGCGGACAGGCCGGTGCGCACGTCCTCCAGCCCCAGCAGGTTGCGCCGGAAGGTGAGGCCGCTGCCCACCGACTTGGGGGGCGGCAGGTCCCGGGCGGGGATCACCGGCTCGTGCTCCGTCCCGGCGGCGTAGCTGTGGAGGGCGGCGCCCTGCCTGCCCAGAATGGCCACCAGGGCCTGGGGGTCGAACCGGGCCAGATCCCCGATGGTCTGGACGCCGTAGCTGCGGAGCACCTTGGCCGCCGCGCCGCCCACAAAGAGCAGGTCGGTCACCGGCAGGGGCCAGAGGAGCCGGCGGAAGTTCTCCCGGGTGATGACCGTGGTGGCGTCCGGCTTCTTGTAGTCGCTGCCCATCTTGGCAAAGACCTTGTTGAAGGACACCCCCACCGACACGGTCAGGCCGGTCTCCGCCTTCACCGTCTCCCGGATGCGGTCGGCAATGGCCTTTCCGTCCCCGCCCCACAGGTGCATGGAGCCGGTGATATCCAGCCAGCTCTCGTCGATGGAGAAGGGCTCCACCAGGTCGGTGAACCGGTCGTAGATGGCGTTGACCATGCGGGAGTACTTCCGGTATTGGTCCCGGTGGGCGGGGAGGAGCACCAGATCGGGGCACTTCTGCCTGGCCTGCCAGATGGTCTCGGCGGTCTTGACCCCCATGGCCTTGGCGGGCTCGTTCTTGGCCAGGATGATGCCATGGCGGGAGGTGGGGTCGCCGCACACGGCCACCGGCTTTCCGCTCTCCCGCAGCTCGGGCAGGGAGAGCAGCTCCACCGAGGCGTAGAAGCTGTTGAGGTCACAGTGGAGTATGGTCCGGTCCATGGCATTCACCCCTTTCGTACCGCCTTTCTCAAGAACAGTATAACCTCCGGGATGGAAAAAGTCAAACTTATGTTCTATATTCGGCCTATAAAAATGCCCCGCCCGGAGAGAGGATCGGGCGGGGCAGAGAGAAGCGGGCTCAGATCACGCCGGACAGAACCAGACCCAGCAGCACGGCAGTGGCCAGCAGGATAATGGCCACAATGGTAACACCAATGGTGTTGCGCTTGTGGGCCTCCTGGCTGGAGCTCTCATGTTCGGGGACCAGGCGGGCCTTCCGCAGGGCGGTGACAACGGGCTTGTAGATCAGCATGGTGAGGGCGCCGTTCATCAGGGCCTTGACCAGGTTGAAGGGGAGGAAGGCGGTGGGCAGCATGGCGACCACCACGTCCCGGGGGACATTCATGTACAGGGGGGTGATGAGGTAGTTCCACAGCAGCATGATGGCGGTCATCAGGATGCCGCCGATGACCAGACCCACCACGGCGGCGGAGAGCTTCTGACGGCGCTTGTAGATAAAGGCAGCGGGGCAGACAAAGGCGATGGTGGACAGCACGTTCATCAGCAGGCCGATGGGGCCGGTGTCACTGACGGTGACCATCTCGATGAGGGAGGTGACCACGGAGATGCACAGGGCGTTGAGGGGGCCGTACAGGAAGCCGCCGATGGCGATGATCACGTCCTTCATGTCGAAGGTGAGGAACCCGACCACGGTGAGGGGGGCAAAGATGGTCTTGGATACGAGCATGACCACATAGGCGATGGCGCAGAGCATACCGGTGCAGACGACAGTGCGCACATCCAGCCGCTTGGCGCTGGAATTGGGGAGGGAAGAGGACATAACGGACATAAAAAAACACTCCTGAAAGCAAAGTAACACCTGAAAAGCAATGCCTTTCAGGTGTTAAATACAATCAAGGAGGAGGTGTATCATCCATCGCATTAACACATCTTCTTCCATCCAGACTTCGCGCGTGGAGCGTTGTGCGCGTCACTGTCGGTCCCGGAGTTGCACCGGGTCAGCCGCAATTGCTGCGGGTCGCGGACTATACCGCCGATCGGGATTTTCACCCTGCCCTGAAGACATTTTCTGTTCAGTTGTTCTAAGGCTATTATAGCGTGTGTGAAACAGAATGCAAGCCTTTTTTGAAAAAAGTTTTCGCACTGGTGTTCGAATATGGCGTTGACTTGGGCCGCTGGATATACTAGAATGGACACGACGAAAATGAAGAAGCCAGTGAGGAGAGCGCCATGGAACGAGAGACCACCTGCTGTTTTACGGGCCACCGGCCCGACAAGCTGCCCTGGCGGGACGACGAGTGGGACCCCCGCTGCGTGGCGCTGAAGGAGCGGCTGGCAGCCGCCCTGGAGGACGCCTATAACAAGGGCATGCGCCACTTCATCTGCGGCATGGCCCGGGGGGCGGACTTCTATTTCTGCGAGGCGGTCCTGGCCCTGCGGGAGCGGCGGCCCGGGGTCACCGTGGAGGCCGCCCTGCCCTGCGAGGAGCAGGCCGCCCACTGGAAGGAGCGGGACCGGAACCGGTATTTCAGGCTGGTTGCCCAGTGCGACTATGAGACCATGGTCCAGCACCACTACGACAGGGGCTGCATGCTGCGGCGGGACCGGTACATGGTGGACCGGTCGTCCATGATCATTGCGGTATACGGCGGCGTGCTGGGCGGCACCATGTACACCCTGTCCTACGCCATGAAAAAGGGACTTGAAGTGAATATTCTGGACGTGGAGATATGACAAAGCGGAGCACCGGAGAGAATTCCGGTGCTCCGCTGCGTGTTTTACGCCTTCATGTGGTCCTCCAGCCAGGCGAGCACGTCCTGGTAGACCTGGTCCCGGTTGGTCTCGTTGAGCATCTCGTGGCGTCCGCCGGGGTAGAGCTTCATGGTCACGTCCCGGACGCCTGCGTCCTGGAAGAAGCCGTACACCTTCCGCACGCCCTCGCCCATGGCGCCCACCGGGTCCTGGTCGCCGGAGAAGAGGTAGATGGGGGTTTCCGGGTCCATCCGGGCCAGGTTGTTCTGGTCGGCGATGAACTGGAGGCCCTCCATCATGTCCCGGCTCATGCCGGCCGTGGGCAGGAAGGAGCACAGGGGGTCGGCCACGTAGGCGTCCACTACGTTGTTGTCTCGGGAGATCCAGTCCGCGCCGGTGCGGTTGGGGGCGAACTTCCGGTTGTACATCCCAATGGACAGGTCGTTGAAGAACTTGCAGGGCACGCGGTACCCCCGGATGGCGCCGAACATGGCCAGCACCGCCTTGCCGAAGGACACGGTGGCGGCGGACTCCTGGCCTGTGCCCGAGAGGATGCAGCCGTCCAGGGTGCCGGGCCAGCGGATCAGGTAGGTGCGGGCCACAAAGGAGCCCATGGAGTGGCCCATCAGGAAGTAGGGCAGGCCGCTGTACCGCTCGCCGGTGAGCACCCGCAGCAGGCGCACATCGTCGGTGATGTGGGCCCAGCCGTCCTTTTCCGCCAGGAAACCGTACTCCTCGGGACCGGTGGCGGTGCCGCCGTGGCCCAGGTGGTCGTTGCCCACCACCACAAAGCCGTGGTCGGCCAGAAAACGGGCAAAGCCGTCGTACCGCAGAATATATTCCGAAATACCGTGGACCAGCTGGACCACCGCCCTGGGGCCGCCGTTTTCCGGCGTCCACTCGGCGGCGTGGACCTGGTGGATGCCGTCGCTGGAGGGGTAGGTAAATTCACGCAGATTCGCCATGGAAAATCCACTCCTTTTGTGTTAAAATAAGAACAACCCTGTGTATCCCGCCGGAGGAACGGCGGGCGGGAGAGAAATGTGGTCCTGATACCAGTCTATCCTGAACGGGAACGTTCGTCAATATACAACCCCGGCGCTCTGTCCGGACGGGGCACCTGGATGCAGAAAGGAAGCCTGAAACATGAGTGCAGCAGAACGGTTTCTCCGCTACGTAGCCTATGATACCCAGTCTGATGAGAACAGTACCACCGTACCCTCCACGGAGAAACAGAAAATTCTGGGCGCGGCCCTGGCCGCCGAGCTGTCCCAGATGGGGCTCCAGAACGCCCATATGGACGATTACGGCTATGTGTACGCCTGGCTGCCCGCCAGCCCCGGCTGTGAGGGTGTGCCCTGCGTGGGCCTCATCGCCCACATGGACACCTCGCCCGACGCCTCCGGCGCCGGCGTGAAGCCCCGGATCGTGGCCTATGAGGGGGGCGACCTGGTCCTCAACGAGGAGAAGGGCATCGTCATGCGGGAGGCGGAGTTTGAGAGCCTGGCCCGCTACAGGGGACAGAACCTGATCGTCACCGACGGCACCACCCTGCTGGGCGCCGACGACAAGGCGGGCGTGGCGGAGATCTTTACCGCTGTGGAGTACCTGGCGGCCCACCCTGAGGTGCGGCACGGCCGCATCGCCGTGGGCATCACCCCCGACGAGGAGGTGGGCCATGGGGCCGACCACTTCGACGTGGAGGGCTTCGGCGCCGCCGTGGCCTACACCGTGGACGGCGGCGAGCTGGGCGAGATCGAGTATGAGAACTTCAACGCCGCCAACGCCGGGGTCTATATCCACGGCGTGAACATCCACCCCGGCTCGGCCAAGAACAAGATGAAGAATGCCCTGCTGATGGCCATCGAGTTCATGAACATGATGCCGCCCGCCGAGACCCCGGCCCACACCGAGGGCTACGAGGGCTTCTACCACCTCCACGCCATGAAGGGCGACGAGACCGAGTCCGAGCTCCACTTCATCATCCGGGACCATGACCGGGAGAAGTTCGAGGAGCGGAAGCAGTACCTGGGCCGTGTGGCCGCCTATCTCAACGGCAAGTACGGCGAGGGTACCGTGGAGCTCTATCTGAAGGACTCCTATTACAACATGAAGGAGCAGATCGAGCCCCATATGTACCTCATCCTCCGGGCCCGGGCGGCCATGGAGAAGGCGGGGGTCACGCCCCAGGTGGTGCCCATCCGGGGCGGCACCGACGGCGCCCGGCTGAGCTATATGGGCCTGCCCTGTCCCAACCTGTCCACCGGCGGCGTCAACTTCCACGGCGTCCACGAGTATATCCCCGTGGAGAGCCTGGAGAAGATGGTGGAGGTGCTCATCAACCTGGTGACGGTGGAGGAGTAAGAATACAACAGCGCAAAGATAAAGAGGCCGGACCCCACAGGGGTCCGGCCTCTTGCTTTTTGTCTGGGCATCAGCCCTTGAGGGAGCTGGTGTAGAGAATATCGCCGTTGGCGTCGTAAGCGGTGACCTGGATGATGGTGGCGCTGCGCAGGCCGGGCTCAGTGGGGGAGCCCACATAGCCGGTCAGGTCGGGATCGCCGGGATAGGTGTAATCCTTGACCACATAGCAGGTCTTGCCGTCCAGCTGGGCGATGTCGTTGCCGGCGGCGTCCTTGGTCAGCTCGCCCAGGCCGTCATAGGCGGCGTCCACGAACTGGTAGTTGTAGAGGGCAAGGCTGTCCAGGTCGGCGGCGTCCACGGTCTGGCTGGCGAAGAACTTCCAGGTGCCGCCCTCCGCGCCCTGGGCGGTGTAGAAGTGGGTGTACAGGCCGATGCGCACCTCATAGCTGGCCACCTTCTCGTCCTGAGAGGGAGTCACCACCAGCTTGCCGGTATCCTCCTCGATGGAGATGGCCAGGTTGTCGTCCTTCACGTCCACGTAGAGCTGGCCGCCGGTGACGGTGAAGCCGGCCTTGGCGGCGTCCTCAAACGCGGTCTTGTCGGTCTCGGACACAGCGGTGAAGTACTTGGCCACCAGGGTGCCCCGCACCGTGCCGGTGAGGGTGTTGTCGCCCTTGTACTCATAGGTGCGGGCAGCGGCGTTGGAGCCGTTGGCGGTCACGATGGAGGCGCGGGGGCAGCTCAGCTCGCCGGAGACGGTGCAGCCGTCCAGCACGATCTTGGTGTTGCAGGTCTCGGCGCCGTACTTGGGCAGCTGCCAGCCGATGAAGCAGGCGTTGTAGCCGTCGCCGGACAGGGAGGCGGCCATCTCACAGCCGGTCAGGGTGAGGGTAGAGTTGACCAGGGCCTCGTTCATCACAAAGGGAGCGTTGTTGCTGTCGATGCTGTGGGAGCCCTCGATGCGCACATTGGTGATCTTGATGTCAGCGGAGGTGCCCTCGGCGTTGTAGATCAGGGGCACCAGGTCGGCGGACCAGGGCTTGCTGTCCAGATTGGTGAGATCATAGGTCAGATTCCGGATCTCAGTGGTGCCGCGGACGGTGCGGAACACGCCGTACAGGGCGGTGCCGGCGCTGGAGGAGGAGATCTTGTGGCTGCCGCCGTCGAACACGATGTTCTGCACCAGCTCCACGCCGGAGTCCACGCTGTCCTTCAGGTCCAGGTCGTTGTTCAGAACGTAGTAGACCAGGTGCTGACTGTCGCTGCCGCTGACCAGCTTGCTCAGCTGAGCGGCAGTGGCGACCTGGTAGGGGGCCTCAGCGGTGCCGTAGCCGCCGGCAAAGAGCTGACTCCAGTAGTACTTGCCGCCGTTCTGGACACAGGCGTAGCCCTCGGGGGCGTTGACGGTGACGCCGCCGTTGTCGCTGTAGACCCCGGCGGTCTCGCCGAAGGTGGAGGTGGCGTCAAAGGTGAGCACGGTGGCGTGATCCGGCACGTTCATGTCGATGTTCACGCCGCCCCAGGCGTTGCCGGAGGTGTGCAGGCCGGTGGCGGTGACGGAGGAGCTGTTGACGGTCAGACCGGCGCCAACGCTGCCCTGAAGGGTGACGTTCTCCAGGGTCACGTCCGCCGCGCAGTAGGCCTGCAGGCCGTAGGCCTTGCTGCTGCTGTTCAGAGTCAGGTTCTTGACGGTGACGTCGTCGGACTCGATGCCCAGCAGGTGCTTGTCGCTGTTGGTGGAGCCGGTCCAGCCCTCGGCGGCGGTGATGGTCATGCCGTTGCCGTCAATGGTGACGGGGCGGGAGACGGTGATCTTGCCGGAGGCCTCAAAGGAGGCGCCCAGCTTGATGGTGCTCATACCGCTGGCCAGCATGGCCTTCAGCTCGGCCTCGGTGTTGGCGGTGACCTCCAGGGCCAGGGTCAGGGTGACGGAGGTGTCGTAATTGCCCTTGATGGTCAGCGCGCCGACGGCGCCCTTGCTCTGGAAGTCGCTCACAATGGCGGAGACCAAGGTGTTGCCCTCGCTGTCCTGCCAGTTGGAGCCCTTGAGGGTGCCCTGGGCGTTCCAGGTGTAGGCGGTGCCGTTGTAGACGATGCCGGTGACGGAGGCGCCGTTATCCCGGCGGTACAGGGCGCCCAGGCAGCGGGCAGCGTCGTTCATGGCCACGGTGCCGTCGCCGAACTGGGTCATGGAGAAGATGCCGCTGATGACGGCGGCGTCGCCGTCCAGCTTCACGGAGTAGACGTCGGCGTAAGTATAGCCGTCCTCATACTTGTACTGATAGGCGTTCTGGACGGCGTTCTTCAGGGCCTCCTTGGCCTGAGCGGCGTAGTCCACAGTGCCGCCGGTGGAGCCGCCGCCGGTAGAGCCGCCCGTAGAACCGCCGGTGGAGGGCTTGGTGGTGACGGCGGTGTCGCCGGCCTCCACGGAGCCGTTGCCGGTGGTGACGGACTCGGCGCTGTTGTTCTCCACCTTGGTGCCGGTGGTGGTGACGGTGGTGCCGGTGGCGCCGTTCTGGGCCTCCACATTGCTGACGGTACCGGCGCCCTCCACGGTGGTGTTGGAGCCGGAGGTGATGACGGAGTCGATCTTGGCGCCGCTCTCGGTCTTGATGGCGGTGCCGTCGGCGCTCTCGTCCACGGTCACGGACTCCACCTTGCCGGCCACGGTCAGGGTGGCGTTCTCGGCGGCGGTGGTCACGGTGCTGACGGCGGCGTCCTTGTTCACGGTGACGGTGGCGTCCACGGCGGTCTCGGTGATGCTGACGGTGTCCACCTGGCCGGAGATCTCCACGGCGGCGCCGGCGCCCTCCACGCTGACCGTACCCAGGTCGCCCTCCAGCTTCACGGAGTCGGTGCCCTGGTCCACGATCACCACGGATACTTGGGCGTCGTCCTCCACGGCCACGCGGACCTTGCCCTCCTGGCGGGAGACAATGATCTGGCCGATCTTGGAGTCGCCCTTGATGACGATGGAGTTGGCGCCGCCGCCACGGACCAGCAGGCGGCCGTCCACGGTGACGTTGTTCAGCTCCACGTGGCCCTGGCCCACGCCCTCGGCCACGATCAGGTCGCCGGTGATGTGCATGTCCTTCAGGGTCACGGCGTCGGCGCTGATGACGGCGGAGCCGTCCACATCGCCGGTGTACTCACCGGAGGCGTTGTAGTTGGCGTTGAAGATATTGTCCAGAATGGTGACGACCTCAGCCCGGGTGATGGTGTCGGCGGGGCGGAACAGGCCGTTGCTGCCCTGCATGTAGCCGGCGGCGGCCATGGCGTTGACGGCGCCCACGGCCCAGTCGGGGATGGAGGCCTGGTCCTGGAAGCCGGCGTCGGGGGCGGACTGGGTGTCCAGGTTCAGCACGCGGGCGAACATGACGGCAGTCTCCTGCCGGGTGATGGACGCGCCGGGCTGGACAGTGCCGTCGCCCATGCCCATGATGATGCCGGCGGCGTTGGCGCCCAGGATGGCGTCGGTGTACCAGCTCTGATCCAGGTCGGTGAAGGTGTTCTGAGCCTTGAGCTGGTAGGCCATGACCCGGTCCAGCATCACGGCCATCTCACCGCGGGTGATGCCGCTGTCGGGCATGAGGTTGCCGTTCTGGTCGCCCTTGATAACGCCGTAGTTCTGCCAGGTGTTCAGGGCATCCTGGGCCCAGTGGCCCGCGGTATCGCCGGCGGCAAAGGCGGGAGCGGCCTGAGCCAGCACCAGGGTGCCGGCCAGAAGGGAAGTTGCGAGTTTCTTCTTCAAGTGTAGACAACTCCTTTTTAAAAATGTAGATATTGGCGGGATATGCGGGATATACCGGAAAGCATGGTGTTTCTCTGAAATTCCGTCATCTGGAAAGCTGCTACAGATTATAGCAGGAGAAGGTTACAAGGTCAAGAGGAAAAAACGATATTTATTACTATTTTATTACTATTGCAATAAAAACCGTGTTTCCGTTTGGTATAGCTGTAAAATCCATGAACTGGAAAGGTGTCAAAAAGGTTGCGAGGAGGCGTGGAGCAAGTCTTAACAAAAAGTTCATGGGTATTTCAGTCTGGTTTCAGCTTGGGCTGATATGCTCTGCTCTGCATGAGTACCGTCCCTGTCCGGGACGGCAGAGCAAAGGAGGATATGGCATGATAGAAGTACGCGACCTGGTGAAGCGCTACGGCCGTCACACGGCGGTGGACCACCTCAGCTTCACCGTGGAACAGGGGCAGGTGTACGGGTTCCTGGGTCCCAACGGCGCGGGTAAGTCCACCACCATGAATATCATGACCGGCTATCTGGGCCCCACCGAGGGCGAGGTGCTGGTGGACGGGCACAGCATGACCGATGAGCCGGAAAAGGCCCGGCGTCACATCGGCTATCTGCCCGAGCAGCCGCCCCTGTATGTGGATATGACGGTGACCGAGTACCTGCTCTTTGCCGCCGAGCTGAAAAAAGTCCCCGCCAGAGGCCGGAGCGGCGAGGTAAAGCGGGTCATGGAGCGCACCATGCTCACCGATGTGGCGGGCCGCCTCATCCGCAACCTGTCCAAGGGCTACAAGCAGCGGGTGGGCATCGCCCAGGCTCTGCTGGGCAACCCGGAGATCGTGATCCTGGATGAGCCCACCGTGGGCCTGGACCCCAAGCAGATCATTGAGATCCGGACCCTGATCCGGGACCTGGCCAGGGAGCACACCGTGATCCTCAGCTCCCACATTCTGGCCGAGGTCCAGGCGGTGTGCGACCGGATCCTCATCATCCACCATGGGAAGATGGTGGCCTCGGGCACACCGGAGGAGCTGGAGCGCCAGCTGGCCGGCACCACTGCCCTGGAGGTCACCCTGAAGGCGGACGAGGCCGCGGGCAGGAACCTGCTGCGGGGCGTGTCCGGAGCGGGGGCGGTGTCCTATCGGCCCGGCGCGGCGGAAGGGGAGAGCACCTTCCGGGTGGAGAGCCGCAAGGGAGACCTGCGGGAGAAGATCTTCCAGGCCTGTGCGGCGGAGGGCGTGGCCCTGCTGGGGCTGCGCAGCGCCGGTATGACCCTGGAGGATGTGTTCCTCAAGCTCACCGCCGACGACGGCGTCCCTGCGGAGCCGTCCGCAGCCCGCGGGGAAAAAGAGGAGGATGAGGCGGAATGAAGGCTGTGTACAAACGGGAGCTGCGCTCCTATTTCACCAGCATGACGGGCTATCTCTTTATCGCCGTGGTGGTGTTCTTCATCGGCATCTACTTTATGGCCAACAACCTGTACTACGGCGCCCCCGGCTTTGCCACCACCCTGCTCAACGTGATGGTGGTGCTGCTGGTGGCGGTGCCCGTGCTCACCATGCGCTCCATGGCCGAGGAGCGGCGCAGCCGCACCGACCAGCTGCTGCTCACCGCGCCGGTGTCCGTGACCGGGGTGGTGATGGGCAAGTACCTGGCCATGGTGACCATCCTGGCCATCCCCATGGCCCTCTCCTGCATCTGCCCCCTCATCATCGCCGCCAACGGCACGTCCCAGCTCCTGTCGGACTACGCCTCCATCTTCGCCTTTTTCCTGATGGGGTGCGTGTTCGTGGCGGTGGGCATGTTCATCTCCTCCCTCACCGAGAGCCAGATCATCGCCGCCGTGGGCACCTTCGCCGCCCTGCTGACCCTGTACCTGTGGGACAGCCTGATGCAGTTCCTGCCCGACGCCCTGTCCAATGTGCTGGGGCTGTTCTCCTTCAGCTCCGTGCTGAACAACTTCGCCTATTATAATGTGTTCGACGTGCGGGGCGTGGTGCTCTACCTGACATTGGCCGGGCTCTTTGTCTTTCTGACCGTGCAGGCGCTCCAGAAGCGCCGCTGGAACTGAGGGGGTGACCGCTTTGAAGAAGAACCATCACAAGCTCCGCCAGGGCGGTTACCTGGCGGCTACCACCGCCATCGTGGTGGCCATCGTGATTTTCATCAACCTGATCGTGGGCCAGCTGCCCACCCATCTGCTGGAGTTCGACCTGTCGGACAAACAGCTCTACACCGTCAGTGACACCTCCAAGGAGTTCCTGGCTGGGCTGGACAAGGACGTGGAGATCGTGGTCCTGGCCGAGGAGAGCAGCGTGGATGAGCGCATCTCCAAGTTCCTGGACAACTACGCCGCCCTCTCCGGCCGCATCACCGTCACGGAGGTGGACCCGGTGGCCCACCCCTCCGCCGCCGAGAGCTACAACGCGGCGGTCAACTCCCTGGTGGTCCGCTGCGAGGAGACGGGCAAGGCCAAGGCCATCTCCTTTGACGACATCATCGTCTATGACCAGATGTACTACTTATATGTACGGCCAGAAATATGAGACCGAGTTTGATGCCGAGGGCCAGCTGACCTCCGCCGTGGACTATGTGACCGGCGACAACGACACGGTGATCTACACCATGGAGAACCACGGCGAGACCGCCCTGTCCACCCAGGTCACCGACGCCATCGAGAAGGCCAACCTGACCCTGGACAGCACCAGCCTGCTCCTCACCGGCGCCGTGCCCGAGGACTGCAGCCTGCTCATCAGTTACGGCGCCTCTAAGGACCTGACCGACGACGAGCTGTCCATGATCGAGACCTATCTGGACGGCGGCGGACAGGTGATGTTTGTCCTGGCCCAGACCGAGGAAAAATTGCCCAACTGGGAGGCCCTCATGGCGGAGTACGGCCTGACCCTGGCCGACGGCTACGTGGCCGACACCGCCCGGTACTATCCCCAGCTGGGCAGCGCCTACGCCATCGCGCCGGTGCTCTCCTCCTCCAGCTCCATCACCAGCGGTTTCTCTGACGACGACCTGACCCTGATGCTCAACGTCCGGGGCATGACCGAGCTGGAGACCCTGCCCGACAACGTGACCGTCACCCCCTTCCTGGAGACCTCCTCCTCCGGCGTGGCCGTCACAGAGGACGGCACCCAGACCCAGGGTACCTATCTCCTGGGCGCGGTGAGCGAGAAGACCGACGGGGACGGGAACGCCGCCGGGCGGCTCACCGTCATCTCCTCGGCCTCCCTGGTGGACGAGAGCATCCTGAACACCATCCCCAACGGCGTCAACCTGGACGTGTTCATGAACGCAGTCACCGACGGCTTTGAGGACATCGACAACATCTCCATTGAGCCCAAGAGGCTGGAGACCACCTATAATACCATCCAGAACGCCGGCAGCTGGAGCCTGCTCTTCATCGCCGTCATCCCGGTGATCACCCTGATCGTGGGCCTGGTGTACTGGCTGCGCAGGAGGAAACTGTAATGAACAAGGCGACCAAGCTGATGTATGTGCTGGTGGGCGTGCTGGTGGTGTGCATGGCGGCCTATCTGGGCCTGCGCTGGTGGAACGACACCGCCGAGGACCGGGAGGTGGACGACAGCACCTATCTGGCCCAGCTGGAGGACATCACCGCCCTCACCTGGCAGCGGTCGGGGGAGACCCTGTCCTTTGAGAAGGATGAGGACGGCCAGTGGCACGACGCCTCCGACGCCGACTTCCCCCTGGACCAGAGCTACCTGACCGCCGTGGAGACCACCCTCTCCCAGCTGGCGGCCGTGAAGGTCATCCCGGACCCGGAGGAGGATTCCTCCTACGGGCTGGACGCCCCCGACCTGACCCTCACCGCCGCCACCGCTGACGGGGAGAGCGTGGAGCTCACCGTGGGCAGCGAGGTGGACGGCAACTACTACGCCCGTCCCGCCGGAGACACCCAGGTGTACACCATCGCCGCCGCGCTGATGAACCAGACCGAGTACGGCCTGATGGAGATGATCGATCTGGACACCATCCCCACGGTCACCGAGTCCAGCGTGGAGTCGGTGGAGATCACCTCCGGCGGCGTCACCACCCTGTTTACCAAGGAGACCGTCACCGATACCGATGAGGAGGGCAACGAGACCACCTCCTATGTCTGGAGCCGGGACGGGGAAGCGCTGTACAGTGAGGACAGCAATCTGGAGGACGGCGTGGACGCCCTGGCCGGGCTGTCCTTCACCTCCTGCGCCTACTGGAAGCCCAGCGAGGACACCCTGACCGCCTGCGGCCTGGACGACACCGCCGCCAGGATCACCATAACCTATGAGGGCGGGAGCGTCACCCTGCTGCTGGGCGGCACTGACGAGAACGGCTACTACTACGCCCAGCTGGAGGGCTCCCAGCAGGTGAACCTGATGTACGCCGCCACGCCGGACAGCCTGCTGGGGCTGCTGACCGCCCAGACCCAGGCGGAGGCCGACGCCGCCGCCCAGGCGGGAGCGGCCGAGTCTGAGACGGCGGAGGATACCTCCGGCGAGACGGAGTCTGCGGCTGAGACGACCGACAGCCCTGCGGAGACAGACGGCGGCGCGGAGTGATTTCTATATGATCCCACAGGCGGACGCGATGGTTATCCACTGCGTCCGCCTTTTTGTGGATAATTTCTCCGGGCAGGAGGAAAAAATCCTGGAAAACCGGGGCGAAAAGCGGCGGAAGAGGGCGGCGGGGGTGTTGACAAACGGACAGTTTGTGATACAATATCTAAGCTAAAAGCCATGACGAAGCCAAGCGGGCCACGCCGCGACGAGCGAGAGGGGACGGTGAGAGCCCTCCGCGACACGGACCCGCGCGCCACTTCACCAGCCGCCCGCGACGAGCGGGACGCCTCATCCCCGTTACCGGATGACATGAGATGCTCCGTTTTGGGGCAGATCAGGGTGGTACCGTGGAGTGAATTTGCTCCGCCCCTGACGTGGGGCGGGGCTTTTTTTATGACCGAACAGGGGGTGTATGAATGCTTGACAGCCAGGGATTTGATCTGTGGGCGGACGACTATGACAGGGATGTGGGACTGTCCGACGAATCCGACCGATATCCCTTTGCTGGATATCGGGAGATACTGAACGATATTTACAACCGCATCCTCTCCCGTCGGGGTGACGAGGCCCCCAGAGTGCTGGACCTGGGGTACGGTACAGGGACACTGACTACGCGGCTTTATGGCCGGGGCTGCCGAATCTGGGGACAGGACTTTTCCCCGCACATGATTGCTCAGGCACGGGAAAAGATGCCGGAGGCGGAACTGTATCAGGGCGATCTGAGCAAGGGCCTGGTTGACGCGCTGTCAGCACAGAAATACGACGCGATCGTTGCCACCTACTCCCTACACCATCTGACCGACGGCCAGAAAGCCAATTTCCTGAGAGAACTGCTCCCCCTGCTCAACCCGGGCGGGAGTATCTATATCGGCGATGTGGCCTTTGCCACACAGGAGGAACTGGAGCGGTGCAGGGAGAAGGCCGGAACCGACTGGGACGACGACGAGATCTATTTCGTGGTGGACCGGTTGAAAGAGCAGTTTCCATGGCTCACCTTTACCCGCCATTCCGACTGCGCCGGTCTGATCGAGTTGACACAGATAGATGGCTCGGCGGCCCCACCGCCGCAGAATTGAAAAAATCAGAATTGAAAATAATCAGCAATTCAAATGTGGAGGTAGATTCCCATGAAAAACCCCAAGGCTTACGGCCTTAACGAGCTGCGCGAGATGTTCCTGAAGTTCTTTGAGACAAAGGGCCATCTGCGCCTGCCCAGCTTCTCCCTCATCCCCCAGAACGATGCCAGCCTGCTGCTCATCAACTCCGGCATGGCGCCCATGAAGCCCTTCTTCACCGGCGAGCAGGAGCCCCCCCGCCACCGTGTGACCACCTGCCAGAAGTGCATCCGTACCGGCGACATTGAGAACATCGGCCACACCGCCCGCCACGGCACCTACTTCGAGATGCTGGGCAACTTCTCCTTCGGCGACTACTTCAAAAAGGAGGCCATTCACTGGGCCTGGGAATTCCTGACCAGCCCCGAGTGGGTGGGCCTGGACCCCCAGCGGCTCTATCCCTCCGTGTTCGCCGGCAACGAGACCACCCCCGCCGACGATGAGGCCTTCCGCATCTGGAATGAGGAGATCGGCATCCCCGCCGACCGGATCTTCAAGTTCGGCAAGGAGGACAACTTCTGGGAGCACGGCTCCGGCCCCTGCGGCCCCTGCTCCGAGATCTACTATGACCGCGGTCCCCAGTGGGGCTGTGGCAAGCCCGGCTGCACCGTGGGCTGCGACTGCGACCGGTATATCGAGGTCTGGAACATCGTGTTCTCCCAGTTCAACAACGACGGCGAGGGCCACTATACCGAGCTCAAGCAGAAGAACATCGACACCGGCATGGGCCTGGAGCGTCTGGCCTGCGTGTGCCAGGACGTGGCGTCCCTCTTCGACGTGGACACCGTCATGAACATCACCAACAAAGTCTCCGAGATCACCCACGCCCACTACGGCGAGAGCCAGGCCAAGGACGTGTCCCTGCGCGTCATCACCGACCACATCCGCTCCGCCACCTTCATGATCTGCGACGGCGTGCTGCCCTCCAACGAGGGCCGTGGCTACGTGCTGCGCCGCCTGCTCCGCCGGGCCGCCCGCCACGGCAAGCTGCTGGGCGTCAACGACCCCTTCCTCTATGAGGTGTGCGACACCGTCATCCACGAGAACGAGGGCCACTACCCCGAGCTGCGGGAGCGCCAGGACTATATCACCAAGGTCATCCGTACCGAGGAGGAGAACTTCGCCCGCACCATCGACGGCGGCATGAAGATCTTCAACGACCTGCTCTCCGGCCACAAGGCCAAGGGCGAGACCGTGTTCTCCGGCGCCGACGCCTTCAAGCTGTACGACACCTACGGCTTCCCCATCGACCTGACCATTGAGATGGTCCAGGAGCAGGGCATGACCGTGGACCAGGAGGGCTTCAAGGCCCTCATGGAGGAGCAGAAGGTCCGTGCCCGCAAGGCCCGCGAGGCCCTGGGCGACCTGGGCTGGGCCGGCGTGGAGTTCGGCAAGGACGTGCCCGAGACCCAGTTCGTGGGCTACGATCACACCGCCATCGACGACGCCAAGGTGGTGGCCCTGGTGGTGGAGAATGAGCAGGCCGAGGAGGTCATGCCCGGCGTGGAGGCCATCGTGGTGCTGGACAAGACCCCCTTCTACGCTGAGATGGGCGGCCAGGTGGCCGACCACGGCGTCATCACCGCCGGCTCCGCTGTCTTTACCGTCACCGACGTGCAGAAGAACAAGGGCGGCAAGTATATGCACTACGGCAAGCTGTCCGGCGGCGTCATCAAGCTGGGCGACACCGTGTCCGCCTCCATTGACGTGAAGCGGCGCAAGGCCGTCATGCGGGCCCACACCGCCACCCACCTGCTGGACAAGGCCCTGCGCACCGTGCTGGGCGACCACGTGCAGCAGGCCGGCTCCCTGGTGGAGGAGGACCGGCTCCGCTTTGACTTCACCCACTTCTCCGCCATGACCGCCGAGGAGCTGGGCAAGGTGTCCGCCCTGGTCAATGAGGCCGTGCTGGAGGGCTACAACGTCCACACCGACGTACTGCCCATCGAGGAGGCCAAGAAGAAGGGCGCCATCGCCCTCTTCGGCGAGAAGTACGGCGACACCGTCCGCGTGGTGGACATGGGCGAGGGCTACTCCGTGGAGTTCTGCGGCGGCACCCACCTGGACAACACCGCCAAGGTGGGCGTGTTCCACATTGAGAGCGAGTTCTCCGTGGCCTCCGGCGTGCGCCGCATCGAGGCCACCACCGGCGCCCAGTCCCTGAAGATCATGAACCAGAACCAGGAGAAGCTGTTCGAGGCCGCCGCGGTCCTCAAGACCAAGCCCAGCGAGCTGCGGGAGAAGGCCGAGCAGACCATCGCCGAGCTGCGTGAGCTGCGCCACATGGTGGAGAAGTTCAAGGCCAAGGAGGCCGCCGGCGAGACCGACCGGTTCCTCATGGGCGGCCACGCCGTGGGCGACCTGAAGGTGCTCACCGCCACCCTGCCCAACGCCGACGCGGCCAAGCTGCGCCAGATGGGCGACATGCTCCGGGACAAGCAGCCCAACGTGGTGGCGGTGCTCTCCACCGTCAACGACGGCAAGATCACCTTCCTGGCCGTGTGCGGCAAGGAGGCCGTGAGCAAGGGCGTCAAGGCCGGCGACCTGATCAAGCAGGTGTGCTGCTGCTGCGGCGGCAAGGGCGGCGGCAAGCCGGACAGCGCCATGGGCGGCGGCTCCGACGTGCTGAAGCTGGACGACGCGCTGGCCAAAGTGGACGATTTCGTGGCGGAGAAGCTGGGGCAGTAATCTGACCAGCCAATTGTGCGCGGCGTCGTCCAGCTCCGCCGCAGGTGCGGCGTCTCAAGCGTTTTGACCTGGCGCAGCCGGGACAAAACCTTGATGCCGGGCGGATTCATTCCGCCCGAGCAGATAAAAAGGACGGGGTCCCCGCGCGGCATGGCCGCGTGGGGCGGGACGCCCTGGCCAAGGTGGACGACTTCGTGGCGGAGAAGCTGGGGCAGTAAGCCGCCCGGCGTCTCTGCGCACAGCTCAGTCCGGTGGACCGGAAAGGAGGGGCTGCGTATGCTGCCTCAGGACCCTGTGATTTTGCTCAGCTACCTCAACACCAAGCTGCGGGATGAGTACCCCAGCCTGGAGGCGCTGTGCGACGATCTCCAGGCCGACGCCGGGGAGATCACGGCCAAGCTGGAGGCCATTGGATATACCTATGACCCTCAGCGGAACCAGTTCGTATAAATAAAAAGCGGGGAAGGACCGTCTGCACGCAGATGGTTCTTCCACGTTTTTGTATTTTATGGTACAATATTTTTGGCAGAATAAAGAATCCAAATATTTTAACCGGATATAAGCGCGAGACAACAGGAGGGAAGACATGAAGCGAATCCTGACCATGGTTCTGACACTTGCCATGCTTACCGCCATGGGCGGCTGTACCGGCGACCCGGCCCAGCCTCCGGCGTCTGCGGCGGAGCCCACGGCCTCTGAGCGCGAGCCCGTACCGGCCACGCCCTCCGCCTCTGGGACCGCTGGGCCGGTGGAGTCCCTGCCCGCTGAGAGCGGGCCGCCCGCCTCCACACCGGCCGCTGACCCCATCGCAGAGCAGGTGGCGGCTATGACGCTGGAGGAGAAGGTGGGACAGCTCTTGATCGCCGGATTCTACGGCACGGAAGACGGGGACTATGTGGACAGCCTGATCCAGGACTATCAGGTGGGCGGTCTGATCTTCTTCGGCCGCAACGTGGGCACGGCGGAGGAGCTGGTGGCCCTGGTCAATGACCTGCGGGCCAGAAACGGGGAACACATCCCCCTCTTCTTCTCCCTGGACCAGGAGGGGGGCACCGTGGAGCGCATGCCCGACGAGGTGAGCCCTCTGGAGGACGCCTACACCTACGGCCAGAGCGGCAGCAGCGAAGTGGGCTATTCCCTGGGCCAGGTGCTGGCCCACGAGTGCGCGGCCTTCGGCTTCAACCTGGACTTTGCCCCGTCCCTGGACATCTGGAGCAACCCGGAGAACACGGTCATCGGCACCCGGGCCTTCGGCACCACGGCGGAGGCGGTGGAGGCGGTGGGCCCCTGGGTGGCCTACGGCCTGATGGACGGCGGGGTCATCCCGGTGGTCAAACACTTCCCAGGCCACGGGGACACGGCGGTGGACTCCCACGTGGGCCTGCCCACGGTGTCCAAGACCGTGGACGAGCTGATGGCCTCCGAGCTCATCCCCTTCCGGAGCGCCATTGCGGGCCGGGAAGGGGAGGGGGTGCCCGCCGTTATGGTGGCCCACATCCTCATGGCGGCCATCGACCCGGAGCACCCCGCGTCCCTCTCCCAGGCGGTGGTCACCGGACTGCTGCGGGAGCAGCTGGGCTTTGACGGTGTGGTGTTTACCGACGACCTGACCATGGGTGCCATCACAGAGCACTACGGCCTGGACGAGGCCGCTGTCCTGGCCCTGGAGGCCGGGTGCGATGTGCTGCTGGTGTGCCACAACGAGGGGGATCTGGCCCTGGCCCGGCAGGCGGTACTGGACGCGGTGGCCTCCGGCCGCCTGAGTGAGGAGCGGATCGATCAGAGCGTGTACCGCATCCTCGCCCTGAAGCAGGCCTACGGCCTGACCAACGACCCCGTTGAAATGCCCGATCTCCAGGCCCTCAACCAGGAGATTACCGCTCTGAACCCCTGAGAAAGGCGCGACATTTTCTGCGGAATTTTACCTGTTTTTTACCAGCCCTTGGTTGAGCGGGCCCCAGCCCCTTGATATAATGCAGCACCGTAGGACAAACGAGAGAAAGAAGGAATGTAAGCATGAAAAAGCGTCCCATCCGCATCCTGCCCATGTCTCTGGCGCTGGCAATGTCCCTGTCTCTGGCGGCGCCGGTGTCGGCGGTCTCCCTGACCGACGTGGCGGGCCCCTACGCCCAGAGCATTGAAGCCCTGGCGGAGAAGGGGGTCATCAAGGGCGACGGCACCGGGGCCTACCACCCCGAGGCGCCTCTGACCCGCTCCGCCGCGGCCTCCCTGCTCTATGAGGCCTTCTGTCTGGTGCCCGTGTTCTCCATGGAAGCCGCCGCGCCCGAGGCCAATGAGGACGGCACCATGCCCGAGCCCCTCACCAAGCAGTTCTACTCCACCGAGACTACCGTGGCCACCCTGGACGCGGTGCTCATGCCCGCCGCCCCCGACGCGGTGGGGACCTGGGCTGAGACCGTGGCCAACACCGTACTGGAGGCCCGGCTGATGGACCAGATCGACGGCGAATTCCAGGGTGACAGGACCATGACCCGCTCCGAGTTCGCCCTGGCCGTGATGAAAGCGGTCTACGGCGCGGACAAGGACATGGATTTCCTGGCCCAGGGCAGGGCGGACGGCCTGCTGCCCGAGGGCCTGACCCTGGACGGCACGGTCATCACCCGGGGCGAGGCGGCCCTGCTGCTGGACACCGCCACCCGTGACCTGACCATCATCACCACCATGTCCACCTCCGACATCCACGGCAACATGGTGCCCTACACTCCCTCCGGCTCCAGCATCGAGGTGGGCGGCTCCGCCCGGGCGGCCTGGCTCTTTGACGAGGCCGAGCGCCGCAACCCCAACACCCTGATCCTCGACGGCGGCGACTCCCCCTATAACACCGACCTGGCCAACATCTCCCTGGGCAAGTCCAGCGTGGACGTGATGAACGCCCAGGGCTATGACGCCACCGTGCTGGGCAACCACGACTTTGACTACTCCTTTGACAATCTGCTCTCCCTGGCGGAGCGGGCGGATTACGCCATGCTCTCCGCCAACACCTACTGGAAGGACGGCACCTACCCCGAGCAGTTCGAGCCCTACATCGTCAAGGAGCTGGACGGCGTGAAGGTGGCCATCGTGGGCCTGACCGATGACGGCAGCAAGGCCACCACCCACTACGCCAACACCCAGGACATCGACTTCCACGACCAGTGGGAGGTGGGCAAGGAAGTGGTGGCCAAGGCGGACGCCGAGGCCGACGTGGTCATCCTGCTCTCCCACCTCCACGGCGGCAACAACACCGTACCCACCAGAATTGACGGCATCGACATGGAGATCGGCGGCGGCAACGACATCTTCGGCCGCCCGCTGAACATCGAAGGCACCGTGGTGGTCAACCCCGGCGGCGTGGGCACCTGCGTCAACCAGACCAACCTGAACCTGAAGGACGGTGAGGTCCTGGGCTACACCTTCAACCAGATCATCCTCTCCTCCGATGTGCCCGAGGACGCGGAGGTCAAGGCCATCATCGAGGACTACCAGGCCGACCTGGACGCCCAGATGGAGGTCGTCATTGGCCAGTGCGCCTCTGATATCGCCTGGTCCAGCCCCCTGGTGCGCACCCAGGAGAGCCCCCTGGGCAACCTGGCCGCCGACGCCCTGCGTGACTACTGCGACGCCGACATCGCCATCCAGAACGGCGGCGGCAT
This sequence comes from uncultured Pseudoflavonifractor sp., assembly GCF_944387275.1. GTDB lineage: Bacteria > Bacillota > Clostridia > Oscillospirales > Oscillospiraceae > Pseudoflavonifractor > Pseudoflavonifractor intestinihominis. The sequence continues at coordinate 38,459 of NZ_CALXEG010000003.1, read as the reverse complement.
CCGTGCCGGCCTCACCGCCGGGGACGTGACCGTGGGCGACGTGTTCGCCATGCTGCCCTTTGACAACAAGGTCACCCTGGTGGAAGTCACCGGTCAGACCGTGTGGGACGCCCTGGAGAACGGCGTGGACGGTTATCCCACCACCAACGGCAAGTTCCCCCAGGTCTCCGGCATCAAGTACACCTTTGACGGCTCCAAGCCCGCGGGCGAGCGCATCGTGTCCGTGACGATGGAGGACGGCACCCCCCTGGACCTGGATGCCTGGTACACCCTGGCCTGCAACGACTTCATGTGCGGCGGCGGCGACGGGTACACCATGCTCAACGTGTTCAACCCCGACGACGGCAATGAGCACAACGGCGAGACCGCAGCCCAGGACCTGCCCGGCTGCAAGCTGGTCTACCGCACCAACGACTACTACCGCACCGTGGTCAGCGAGTATATCAAGGCCCAGGGCAATATCGCCCCCGCTCTGGACGGCCGCATCACCATCCTCAACCCCCAGGAGGGCGGCGGCTCTCTGAACTGAGGTAATTTCCAAGTAGAACGAAAAACGGCCCCGGCGGGAGAATTTCTCCCGCCGGGGCCATGTTTATAGAACCATTTCTTGCGGAAAGTGGGATGTTATGGTATCCTGAAGGTGGAGAGAGGTACGCCGTGAACTGGAAAGGAGGCATCCCTATGCCGGAATTTCTGCTCAGCTATGGAACCCTCGGAGGGCCCGCACCTGTGGGACTTGTCCCGGCAGGAGGGAGGTGGCCGGTGTGAGAGGACGCATCTGGAAGGCGGTCCTGGCCCTACTGCTCCTGGGGGCGTGGATTGCCCCCACCGCCGCCGCCAACTCGGCCCAGTCCCACTGGTCGGGCACGGACAGGACAGGAGCCCTGATAGCCGACGAGATATGTCCCCTGGAGGTGCAGGGGGAGAAGCTGACCTTTGAGGTGCAGGAGTTCCCCAGGAACTACTACTCCACCGCGGAGGAATTCCGCTCCTACACCGGCTATGTGACGGCGGAGTACACTTTCTACAACCCGGCGGACTACACCGTCACCGCCACCCTGGTGTTCCCCTTCGGGGCCGTACCCGACTACGGCAATTTCTACGACGACCAGCTGGAGACCTCCAGCTGGGGAGTTGACGTGGACAAATACGACATCACCGTGGACGGCACTGCGGTGGAGAAGCGTCTGCGGCACACCCTGGCGGAGCGGTACGACCAGTTCGACCTGGAGCGGGACATGGCCCTGCTCCACGACGGCTATGCGGACGACCCCTTCTACACGCCGGACCTGACGGTGACGAAATATATCTATCAGGTCTCCGGCGTGGACAGCGAGGCCTACCCCGCCGCCACCGCCGCCTTTCTTTTGAACGCCGACCCGGCCTGCACCCGGGTGCTGCTGATGGAGCAGACCGGGGGCAAGACCCTGGAGGAGGGCGTGCTGGCGGATACCTGGGCGGAAAACGGGGTGAGATATACGGTCTGCTGCTTCGGCGAGCCGGTGGGGGAGCTGGACTGGCGGATGTACGAAAACGGGGCCTGCGAAAAGGAGATTGACGGCGCTGTGGAGCTGGTGGACACCTCCACCATGACCTTCAAGGACCTGGCCCTGGAAAACTGGACCGACGCCTCCGGCGTGCTGGAGCAGGACTGGTACAACGCCTTTGTGGAGGATCTGAATCGGAGTGAGTGGAGCTGCGGCGTCGTCAGCGGCAGCGACATCCACGAGGACCTGTCCCGGGCGCTGATGCGCTGGTACGAGTATGAGATCACTGTGGAGCCGGGGGAGCGGGTGGTCAACACCGTGACCGCGCCCCTCTATCCCTCCATCAACACCAACTACGACCCATCCATCTACACCTACACCTACCTGCTCTCTCCGGCCCGGACCTGGCGGGCCTTCGGGACCCTGGATATCAGGGTGAACACCCCTTATTTCATCACTGAGAGCAGCCTGGAGGGATTTGAGAAGGGGGAGGAAGGCTACACCCTGTCCCTGGACGGCCTGCCGGAGGGAGAGTTAGTCTTTGTGCTCAGCGCGGACGAGCATCCCGCCAAAGCGCTGCCCAACCTGTCCTACCTGGTCTTTTACCTCCCGGTTTTCCTGCTGCTGCTGGCGGTGATCCTGATCCCTGCCGCTGTCATCCTGGTGCGCCGGAGAAGAAGAAGACTGTAAAAGCACAAAAAATCGCCCCGCACCGTAAGTGCGGGGCGATTTTTGCGTCTTACCAGAGGGCAGTGCCCCGGACAAACTTCTTGACCACGTCCCGGTCCTCGGACAGGTAGATGGCCCGCTCCAGCCGGTCCTCCACCGGGAGAGGCAGCACGGGGGCGGTGCGGCTGTCGTCCAGCACCACGGCGTCCAGCTCGTAGCCCGGGTCAAAGGAGCCCACCTTGCCGAAGAAGGCGCCGCCGCCGGCGGTGCCCAGCCAGAAGGCATCAGGGGCGGTGAGGGGGGCCAGGGACTGGTCCTGGAGCCGCCAGCGCAGCTTGGACACCTGGATGGCGTCGGCCATGGCCCGGAAGATGGACAGGGTGGAGCCACCCGCCACGTCGCTGCCCAGGCCCTGGTTGAGGCCCTCGTCCAGGTAGCGGCGCACCGGCGCGATGCCCGAGGCCAGATTGGTGTTGGACTGGGGGCAGTGGGCCACGTACACGCCCCGCTCCTTCATGAGGGCGATCTCCCCGTCGCCGGACAGGACGCAGTGGGCCATGATGCAGTTGTGGTCGCCCCCGAAGAGGCCGAAGCGGTCGTAGGCGTCGCCGTAGAACCTGGACCAGGGGCACAGCTCCTGCACCAGGGCCACCTCGCCCCGATTCTCCGACAGGTGGGACTGTACCGGCACGTCAAATTCCTTCCGCAGCCTGCCCAGCCGCTCCATGAGGCCGTCGGTGCAGGAGGGGGTGAAGCGGGGGGTGATGATGGGACTCACCCGCTCATACCGCCCGGAAGAGGCCTCCAGCCACCGGCGGGTCTCCGCCTCGGCGGCCTCCGGGCTCTCCTCCCGCAGAGTGTCGGGGGAATTGCGGTCCATGTTCACCTTGCCCACCATGGCCACCAGACCGGACGCCTCCAGCAGGTCCATCAGCAGGAGGGTGGCGGGGCCGTGGAGGGTGGCGAAGACACAGGCGCGGGTGTTGGGGCCGTGCTTCATGTCCTCCACAAAGCGGGTATAGGCCTTGCGGGCGTAGTCCAGATCGGCGTACCGGGCCTCCTCAGGGAAGGCGTGCCGGTCCAGCCAGTCCAGCAGCTCCAGGTCCATGCCCAGGCCCCGGAAGGTGTACTGGGGGGCGTGGACGTGGAGGTCCACCAGGCCGGGCACCACCAGGTGGCCGCTCCAGTCCTCCACGGGCAGGTTGGCGTACTCCTCCGGCAGGGTCTCAAACACGCCGGCGGACCGGCCGTCCACACAGACCAGCCATCCGTCCCGGAGGGTATTGAGGTGCTGAGGGTCTCTGCTCCAGCAGAGGTCACCCCTGAGTGCAAAGCTGCGCTGTTTCATATTGTAACCTCCAGTCTGCGCATAGGCGCGCACGAAACGTATAGCCGCCGGGAAGGGCAGAAAAAAGCTGCCGGTCCGCGCGTCTTTCCCGGTATGACCGGGAGACTTATAGCGCGGCTGTTCCGGCAGCCGGTAGAGACGCCCAACCGATTTTGGGCCTATATAAGTGCTCTCTTTAGTTATATCGGGGGGAAACCCCTGAACAAATTCAGTATATGCGCCTTTGCCGCCTTTGTCAAGGGACGGTTGGGGAAAAGGGGCCGGTCAGGAGCAGAAACGGTGCTTGCCGATGACTGTGATGAGGGGCCGGCTCCAGATCCAGGCGCTGGTGGCGGTGTCCGGGTTGAAGTAGTAGATGGCCCCGCCGCTGGGGTCGGCGCCGTTGAGGGCGTCCCGGGCGGCCCGGTAGGCGGAGTCGGCCACCGGCTCGTTGAACTGCCCGTCCACCATGCAGGTGAAGGCGCCCGGCTGGTACACCACCCCGGCGATGGTGTTGGGAAAGGAGGGGTGCTCCACCCGGTTGAGAATGACCGCCCCCACCGCCACCTGGCCGCTGTAGGGCTCGCCCCGTGCCTCCGCCGAGATGACCCGGGCCAGCAGGTCCACGCTGTTGGACTGGCTGGAGGCGGGGGAGTCCCCGCCGGTGGTGGACATGCCCAGGGCCCGGAGGGTGGCCGGACCCACCACCCCGTCCGCGGTGAGGCCGTTCTTCCGCTGGAAGTACTTCACCGCCTCCTCGGTCTTGGGGCCGTAGATGCCGTCGATGGTCCCGGAGAAATAGCCCCAGTTCTTCAGTTTGGTCTGGATGGTGCGCACCGCGTCGCCGGTGGAGCCCTGCCGGTATACGGCGGCCTGGGCCGACTGGAAAAAGGTGATGACCGCGATATTGACCGCAAAGAGCACTGCCAGGGAAAGCACCAGCCTGCGCCGGTTCTGCATGAGAATCCCCCATTTCTTGTTCCGCGTTTGGCTATATTGTACGGCGGAAAAAGACGGGATATGCGGACAGAAGCGGAGGAAATGGTTTCCGAAAAAACGGCGGGAGGGGAATAGTGGAAGAAAAAACGGGCCATACTGGAGATATAAAATTTCAATGTGGAGAGGATGATGGGACATGGTAAAGGGCGTCACCCGCCGGGTGATCGTGGTCAAGTCCCCTGACCGCCGGCTGTTTGAGCAGGCCATCTTTATTGTCAAGGAGGAGGCGTTTGCCGCCCAGGGCGTCACGGCACGGCAGGTGCTGGAGGAGGCCCAGCGGGTGGCGGACGGGTACATCCGCCGCAACACCGGCCCGGGCCGGTGGCTGCGCAGGATTCCCGGCCCGGTCTACGGACTGGCCGGCGCGGCCGCTGCAACACTGGCCTGGGCGCTGGTGCTGTTTTTATAAATTAGAATCGGGGAGGGGCGACACCCCTCCCTTTTTGCTGTCTGAAACGGCGGGAAGGGACAGAGCGTTCAAAAAAATACGCCGTTTTGCTGCCAAATGAAACCAGAGGACGCCTTCGCATAGGGAAAAGAAACCTGCAAATAATAGGGCTGTTTAGAAAAATAAGACCGCAGGAGGAATCCTATTTATGAAGGCCACAGGCATCGTAAGACGCATTGACGACTTGGGCCGGGTCGTGATTCCCAAGGAAATCCGCCGGACCATGCGAATCCGCGAGGGCGACCCCCTGGAGATCTACACCGACAAGGACGGCGGGGTCATCTTTAAGAAATACTCCCTGATGGGCGGGCTGGGGGACTTCGCCGGCCAGATGTGCGAGACGCTGAACAAGACCACCGGCGCCATCGCGGTCATCACCGACCGGGACAGCTGTATCGCCGTGGCGGGCACTCCCCGCCGGGAGCTGGCGGAAAAGCGCATCTCCCAGGACCTGGAGCAGCTGATGGAAGGGCGGCAGATCTACCAGTACCGCCAGGGAGAGACCCCGCTGCTGGTCAGCGAGGAGAACGAGAAATACTTCATCTCCACCGCCGCGCCCATCCTGTCCGAGGGGGACGTGCTGGGCTGCGTGCTCTTCGCCTCCGCCGACCCGGATATGTCCGCCGCCGGAGAGACCGACTACAAACTGGCCCAGACCATCGCCGGCTTCCTGGGACGGCACATGGAGTCCTGAACAGAGTGAAAGGGACATGGAACCCGGAGGGGGCCATGTCCCTTTTTCTGCGGTCTGTACCGGAAAATTTGGTAAAGAAATTGAAAAAAGAATAACCATGCAGAACAGCAAATGCTGACGGGTAAAAAATGAATTCCCTGTTGCAGATATCCGGGAAGTGCGTCTATTCTCATAGAGAGATGTGGAGAGAGGTGTGTCCGATGAGCTGAGCGAGACCCGGAGGGGAACATAGAGGCCCTATCATACACAGGGAGGTTATTGCCATGAGACGATGGATTGCCTGTTTTTTGACTCTGCTGCTCTGCATGGCGGCGCTGCCCGCGTCGGCGGCGGAGGCGTCCGCGCCGTCCCCATGGGCGGAAAATGAAGTGAGTGAGGCCATCTCCGCGGGCCTTGTGCCGGAGGAGCTCCGGACAGACTACCAGCAGGATATCACCCGGGAGGAATTTGCACATCTGGCTGTCCAGCTGTGCATGGTCAAGTTCCGCTATGTGGGCGGCCCGGAGCAGTTTGTGGAGGACTACCGTCTCTATTTCCACGACAGAGAAGGAAACCCCGCCGCCGCCATTTCGGCGGAGTTCTCTGACGCCACGACCTGGGGGACCGCGGCCGCCGCGCTGGGCATTGTCCAGGGGCGGGGAGACGGCACCTTTGACCCGGAGGGGCTCATTACCCGCCAGGAGGCGGCGGCCATGGTGACACGGGCCTATCAGGCCTACTCCGGCCAACCCGAGCTGAATATCATAGGCGGCGGCTCCGCCTATGAGAACGCCCCGGACTGGGCGGCGGAGTCCATCGCCTGGCTGGAGTGGTGGGGATTTATGAAGGGGGACGGCAAGGGGGATTTCATGCTCCAGAGCCACCTGACCCGGGAACAGGCCATTCTGATTTTTAAGCGCCTGTCGGACTGGTATACCCCGACATACGGGCTGGTGCCCTACGAGGAGGAGCTGTCCCGCACCCTGTTCCCCGAGGGGGGCGCCTTCAGCCTGACGGAGATGGTCGAGGAGTCCAACAACGCGGGCGTGCTGGGCATCGAGGCCGACGGCACCCCCTCGTTCTGGATCGTGTACGGAAGCGGCGGCCGGACGCAGCTCTGGCCCATTCTGGAGGAGCTGGTCCCGGGAATGACCGGGGTGGAGGACCTGTCCGTTGTGAACGGAACGGATCTGACGTTCTACGTGAAGGCGGAGGACGGCGCCCGGCTCTTCCGGCTGTCGTTTTCCTGCAAGACCGCCGGGGAGATGCGGGAGGTCCTGACCCCGCAGCCCGCCCTGGACGGCATCGGGGTGACGGGCTTTGACGGGACCCATGTGTTTGCGGCGGCGGAGGACGGCGTGGCCGTCTATGACATGACGGGGCAGAAGATGTTCGACCTTCCGCCGGGGACGATCACCTGGGACGGAGATACCGGCATATTCCGCCATGACAGCGCCGACGGCGTCATGTACTATACGTCGGAGGGACAGCCCTTGGGCCAGACGCCCTGGTTTGCCGCAACCGATTTCCATATCGGCCAGGCCGTGGTTCAGGGGGAGGCGGGCGGATCCGTCTCCGTCATTGACAGCAGCGGAAAGGTTCTCAGCACCCTGGACAGCTTCGGCGGAACCATCGCGGATCCCACCTATGACGGCGGCTACGGCGGAGATTATGTGCTGCTGGATAAGGATGGCCGCCACTACCTGCTCAACACCACCGACGGGAGCCTGTTCGGCGGGGAGTATTTGGATGTGGGGCCTTTTGAAGGAACCTACATACCGGTGAAGACGGAGGAGGGCTGGGGATTTCTCGACCAGTTTTTCCAGATTGCCGTCTCATGCCAGTATCTGAAGGTATATCCGTTCCGCAATATGATGGCGGTGGTGCAGCAGCGCGACGGGACGTTTTCCAGCGTGGATACGCATGGCCGTGACGGGACCCTGGGCTCCAGCTGGACGTTCCTCTCCGGACTCAACGGTCAGGGCCGCACCCTTGGCATCCGTCCCGATGAAGAGGGGATACCCCAGACGATGCTCGTATCGGAATTCCAGCTTCCCGTGCCCTTGCCGGGGGATATCACGGAGTATGTGCTGTACGGCGCGACTGCGGTGCGCACAGCGGACGGAAAAATCACCCTCTTTGGCATGAGCGGAACAGAGACGCTCGCAAGGCTGGACCTGGAGGGCGTCTGGGGCACAGCGGATGGTGACATCGTGCTGCTGAAGTCGGACGGACGGTATTACCTCTACGACCCGTTTGGATAAAAGAAAACAGCGGCTGGATTCCAAAATGGGAATCCAGCCGCTTTGCGCCGCCTTCAGCCTGCCTGGTCTGCCGCGATGAGCTTGTATGCGGCCTTCCGCGCCCGGCTCAATGCCATGCGGACGCTGTCGGGCTTTATGCTGAGCTCTTTCCCGAGTTCGGCCGGGGTCTTTTCCAGAATATAATACCCCTCAAGCAGGTATTTGCTCCGGTCATCCAGGCGATCCCACACGCGGGACAGGGCGGAAAAGTCCGCCTTCTCCAGAATGACGCGCTCCACCTCGTGCACAGCGCCCCAGCTGAGGTCGGAATCCGGAATCTCATCAAAGGAGCTGTCAGGGCCGTGCCGCGCCTGTTTCCGCATGTAATCAAGGGCGGTGTTTCTGGACGCGGTGACCACATAGCTGATGCGCTGGACGTCCGTCCGGCTCTTCAGCAGCGGGATTTTGTCAATCAGCTTTACAAGGGCGGACTGCATGACGTCTTCCGCCGCCCAGTCGTCCCGGACGATGCGCTTGATTGTGCTGTACATAAGCCGCTGATAGCTCATGTACAGGTTCTCCATAAACGCGCGGTCGTCCTCATCTTCGATGGCAAGAATACAAATTGGGATCACGGTATCTCCTTCTTTCTGTGCGGAATCCGGCACCGTATTTTTGAGGAAAAGGCGTGTGCTCTGGGCGGATAAGGCGGGAGGGGCGGTTCTTCTAAAAGACCATAAAGTATGATATGCTGAGCTTGAGGCGGCAAAATGAATGATACAAAGTATCTGCACATCTGTGCGGAGGGAGGGGATGTCCCATGACGCGGCATGAAGCGCTGTATGAGAGATACCAGGACGCTCTGTTTGCGCTCCTGATGGAGGAAGTGTCTGTTGCGGAGGGCAGAAAAGCGCTGGAAGAAAACGAACGATTGAATCAGGACGGGCAGGCGGAAGTTCCGCCTGAAATTTCCGCCCGGTGCATGGACTGCATCAGAAGGGCGCTCAGGAGGAAAAAGGCTGTAACAGCCAGAAGAGCGGCCCTTCGGCTGTCACGGGGGATTGCGGCGGTCCTTCTGGCGGTGATACTCCTCTTTACCGGAGCCTTCGCGTTTTCGGACTCCTTCCGCTCCGCAGCACTGAATCTGTTCATTGAGTATTTTGGAGACAGAATTGATTTTAACTTTAGGCACTCAGAGGGGACTGGGATGCAGATTCAGGTGGGATGGGTGCCGGAGGGATTTGAGTTGACGGAAAAAACGGAGGATTCCACGCAAATATTCTGTATTTACACCGGAGGAGCCGGTCAGAGGCTGATGCTGGTATGTTACCAGATAAAGGGAAGCTCGTTCAGCTTTGACAGCGAAGATGCGGATGAGGTGACGGATATATCCATCAACGGCAGGGAGGCGCTCCTGATTGTAAAGGGAAATTCAATACAGATTATACAGGTTGGCCCTGATAAGTCGATACTGATCCAGGTTGTTGCAGAAAACGTCGGTAAAAGCGATGTCATCAAATTCGCTGAGTCGGTCACCTATTGAAATCTCACCTGCTTCCTGCGCGCGGCGGTCACAGACTTCTTAGGGTCAGCCCCCCGGCATTGCCGGGGGGCTGATTGGTTTATTCGCCTCTGGGGCGGGCCAGGGGCAGCATGACCTTCACAGTAAAAAATCCATCCTCCACGCTGTACCGGAGAATCCCGTTGCACCGCTCCACCGCCTGGGAGACGATCTTCACGCCGAAGCCGTGGGAGCCCTTGTCCTCCTTGGTGGTGCGCAGGTCGGGGTTTTCCGCCAGCACGTCCCGGCTGACCTTGTTGCGTATCACGCACACCAGATACTCCTGCACGCACTTGATGGTGATCTGGAGCAGGGGGTCCTCCTCCTTCCGGCTGGCCTCGATGGCGTTGTCCAGCAGGTTGAGCAGGATGGTGCACAGGGCGTCCTCGCTGACGGCCAGACTGGTGGGCACCACCACCTCGGTACAGGTGCGGATGTGGTGCTGCCGGGCCTCCCCCAGCTTCCGGTTGAGCAGGTAGTCCATCAGGGCGTTGCCCGTCTCAATCTGATTCAGGGCGGCCAGGTCCTCCCCGGTGACCTTGTCCAGATAGGCGCTCAGCTGGTCGTACTTTCCCTGCTTGAGCAGAGCCTGGATGTAGTAATAGTTGTTCTTCAGCTCGTGGCGCTCCTTCTTCAGCCGCTCCTGAAGGGTGAGGGAGAAGCGGAACCGGGTTAGCTGGGCCTGGGTCTGGGTGAGGGCCTGGTCCAGGTTCCGCAGGTCCTCATAGGACCGGATGATGAGGGAGAGGAAGTAGTAGATCACCGGCAGGTTGGTGATGACCACCGCCGAGATGATCTGAAGGGAGTAGTTCAGCAAAGTGGGGCTGTTGGTGACCAGTACGTAGGCAATCAGCAGGCTCACTGGGAAGTAGAGGGCGATAAAGAGCTGGCTGGGGGCGAAGCGGAGGGAGGTGTCCAGGGGAAATTTGCGGAAGAGCAGGATGAGCAGCACCAGCAGCACGCACAAAATCAGCTCACTGCATATGTCCAGCGTGGCGTAGAGCCGGGCGGGGAGGACGGACTCCCGCTCATAGAGGGGCTCACACACCATTTTGAAGAGCTGGACAAAGGAGACGTAGAACACGATGTAGATGAGCTTGAAGAGAAAGGCCTTGCGGAGCAGAAAGTGGGCCAGTACCAGCTGCACCAGAATATTGCACAGGAAATAGTACCAGTAGGGCTGTACGTAGGGGGTGGTGGACGGCGGAGCGTAGACGGGCAGGGAGGGGAGGTTCATCATGGCGAAGTAGACGGCGGTGGACAGCAGCACATAGAGCCAGCCCCTGAGCCAGCGCCGCTTGGCGCCGCAGAGCATGTAGATGGTACAGGAGAGCAGGGCGAAGTTGACGATGCCGTCCAGGGCCACCAGGCGGTAAAAGCGGTAGAAGGTCATAAACAAAGCGGCATCCCTCCTGTCAGTTGGTGCTGTACTGGAGGAACTGCTGCTTGACCTCCTCCAGCTTGCCCCGGCTGATGGGGATCTCCGCCCCGCTGCTCAGCCGCAGGCTGCTCTTGCCGATGTACCGGATGGCCTCGCAGTTGACCAGAAAGCTGCGGTGGGGCTTGAGGAAGGGCCAGGGGGCCAGCTGCTCCTCCAGGTCCATCAGCTTGCAGCGCAGGACGGTCTCCCCCTGGGCGGTGACGATACGGCAGTCCTTCCGCTGGGCCTCCGCGTACAGCAGGTTGTGCACGTCAAAGGAGTAGATGTCCCCCGACAGAGGCTCCCGGATCTGGAGCATGTGCCGCTCCGACTGCCTGAGGCGGGTCAGCAGGGCGTCGGCCAGGGTGTCCAGCTGCCTGTCGTACTGGCTCTTGCGGACAAAGCGGAAGGGCTGGACCTCAAAGGTCTGAAAGACCAGCTCGTCCTTCTGGGAGAGAAAGACCACCAAAGCCTCGGGGGCCTGGGCCCGGATGCGGCGGCAGACCTCAATGCCGTCCAGCCCGGGCATCTCGATGTCCAGAAAGATCATGTCGTAGTGGTAGTGGGACTGGTACATGGCCAGGAACTGGTCCCCGGAGGGGAACAGGTCGAACCCCACCGACACGTTCCGCGCCTGAAAGGCGGCGGCCAGAGTGTCCCGGAAATAGGCCCGGATGACGTCGTCGTCCTCCACGATGGCGGCCTGATACATATGATCCCCTCCTTTTTCTCCAGTATAGCACAGGGAGCGCGGGGACTGTCAACGGCAGGGAAGGGCGTTTGTGCATTTCGTACCCTATTCGGCCATTTCGTACCGATTTTCAAAAACAGAGGAAAAGCGTGCTAAAGTAGGGGACGAAAAGGAGCGTGCCCGTGCCCGGGCGGCTCCCGCAGACATGAAGGAGGAACGGAAATGGAACAGAAAAAGAAGGGCAGAACCGTCGGCGCGGTGCTGCTGGCCATCCTGCTGGTCCTGGCCGTTGTGGTCAACGTGGTCCTCACCGGCCCGCTGTACACGGTCATGAACATGTACTTCGGCAAGGGTGACGCCATCATCGAGGACAGCGAGAGCAGCGCGAACATTGACGGCAATTACTACACGTCCGACTACGCCAGCGCCGAGGAGCTGCTGTCCGCCAGCGAGGAGCTGGCCGAGCGCATCGAGGGCGAGGGCATCGTGCTGCTGAAGAACGACAACAGCGCCCTGCCTCTCTCTGACGGCGAGCGGGCGGTGTCCCTGTTCGGCCGCACCAGCGTGGACCCCATCTACACCGGCGCGGGCAGCGCGGCCACCGAGAGCAGCCCGGTGAACTACAAGACCGCCCTGGAGGAGGCCGGCTTCTCGGTCAACCCCGACCTCTATGACTTCTACGCCAACCACGCCATCTCCACCACGGTCAACAAGGTGACCATGCCCACCGGCATGGGCGACATGCCCGTGGAGTACACCGGCCGCGGCTTCATCTCTTCCATGGGCTCGGCCATGTTCATCAACGATATCATTGCCGAGGTGCCCGTCCAGGACTACCCCGACAGCCTGAAGGACTCCTTCACCTCCTACAACGGCGCGGCCATCGTGTTCATCGGCCGGGTTGGCGGCGAGGGCTGCGACCTGCCCACCGACATGAGCGACTACGCCCCCCGGGAGGAGGACAAGGACAAGACCTACCTGGAGCTGAGCAGCATCGAGGAGGAGATGCTCGCCTACGTCAAGGAGCAGAAGGACGCAGGCGTGTTCAGTAAGATCATCGTGGTGTGCAACACCGCCAACGCCCTGGAGCTGGGCTTCCTGGAGGACGAGGCCTACGGCATCGACGCCGCCCTGTGGGTGGGCTGCATCGGCGACCAGGGCGCCCGCGCCCTGGCCGACGTGCTCACCGGTGAGGTGATCCCCTCCGGCCGGACCGTGGACACCTATGTGTACGACCTGACCAAGGACCCCTCTTTCCAGAACTTCCAGGAGCTCTACTACACCAACGTGGACGGCACCATCGGCGGCTATGAGTCCGGCTCCTTCATCGAGTATGAAGAGGGCATCTACGTGGGCTACCGCTACTACGAGACCGCCGCCGCCGAGGCCCTGGCGGGCAACTACCCCGGCTTTGACTACGCCGCCGCCGTCCAGTACCCCTTCGGCTACGGCCTGTCCTACACAGACTTCACCATGGAGTACGACGGCGCCCCCACCTATGCCGACGACACCTTCACCTTCAACGTGAAGGTGACCAACACCGGCGACACCTACTCCGGCCGCCAGGTGGTGCAGATCTACGCCGAGGCCCCCTACACCTACGGCGGCGTGGAGAAGTCCAAGGTGGTGCTGGTGGCCTTCGGCAAGACCGACGAGCTGGAGCCCGGCGCCTCCCAGACCCTGACCCTCACCGTGCCCGCCGAGGCCCTGGCCTCCTATGACTACAAGGGCGAGGGCTGCTATGTGCTGGACGAGGGCGACTACACCTTCTACCTCAGCGACAACGCCCACAGCTGGGCTGAGCTGACCCAGGGCGACGGCAGCCGCATCTTTACCCAGCGCCTGGAGAAGGTGGTCTACAACCAGGACAACAAGCGCCCCTCCGACCAGGTGGCCGCGGTCAACCAGTTTGACCAGGTGTCCGACGTGTTCACCGACACCCCCGAGGAGGGCGCGCCCCTGAACATGACCCGTGCCGACTTTGCCGGCACCTTCCCCACCTTCCCCACCGCCGCCGACATGGAGGCTGACGAGGCCACCAAGACCGACCTGGAGACCATGTTCGACGAGAAGACCGACCCCACCCTGGGCAATGTGGAGGGCAGCATTGTCTACACCGATGAGATGCCCGCCACCGGCGCCTCCAACGGCCTGACCCTCATCGACCTGCGGGGCAAGGACTATGACGATCCCAGCTGGGACCTGCTGCTGGACGAGCTGAACATGAGCGAGGTGGCCAACATGCTGGCCAACGCCGGCTACAACACCGCCGAGATGCTCTCCATCGGCAAGCCCGCCACCCTGGACTACGACGGCCCCATGGGCTGGTCCACCTGGGTGAGCGCCGCCGGCGGCGACGCCGTGTGCCTGGGCTTCCCCGCTCAGGAGGTGCTGGCCGCCACCTGGAGCCAGGATCTGGCCTATGAGATGGGCAAGATGGTGGGCGAGCAGGGCCTGTACAACGGCTTCAACGGCTGGTACGCCCCCGCCATGAACACCCACCGCTCCGCCTTCGCCGGCCGCAACTACGAGTACTACTCCGAGGACGGCCTCCTGTCCGGCAAGATGGCCGCCAGCGAGGTGTCCGGCGCCATGGAGAAGGGCGTGTACTGCTACCTGAAGCACTTCGCCCTCAACGACAAGGAGGACGGCCGCAACGGCATGGCCACCTTTGCCAACGAGCAGGCCATCCGCGAGATCTACATGAAGCCCTTTGAGCTGTGCGTCAAGGAGGCCTCCGCCACCATCAACTACACCGGCGAGGACGGCCAGATGACCAGCCGGGAGATCAAGGCCGCCACCGCCATCATGAGCGCCTACAACTGCATCGGCACCCAGTGGTCCGGCGGCAACTACGGCATGATGACCCAGGTGCTCCGCAACGAGTGGGGCTTCGAGGGCGCCGTGATCTCCGACTACTACGGCGGCAACGCCTACATGGACCCCGATGAGGGCGTGCGGGCCGGCAACGACCTGATGCTCAACACCTTTGCCGACGGCTCCCTGTCCGACACCTCCTCCGCCACCGGCGTGACCGCCATGCGCAACGCCGCCCACAATGTGCTCTACATGGTGGTCAACAGCAACGCCATGCAGGGCATCACCTCCGGCGTGACCATCCGTTACGCCCTGGCCGGCTGGCAGAAGGCCCTCATCGCCGGCGACGTGGTGGTGGCCGTCATCGTGGTGGCAGGCGCTGCCCTGCTGCTGCGGAAGAAGAAGACCGCAAAGGCCTGATTTCCGACAAAATCCTACCTCCCCATAAAGACGAGAAGGGCACAGCCAACGCTGTGCCCTTCTCGTTTTCTGCTTGGGGAAAGCCTGCGTTTGTTATTTCACATCCGGCAGATAGTCCAGCGGGTCCACATAGGCCCCGTCCTTGAGCATCTCCAGATGCAGATGGGAGGCGGTGAGGCTCTCGGACTTGGCGGTGCTGCCCACCGAGCCGATGATGTCCCCGGTGGTGACCACGTCGCCCACCTCCACGGTGGGCAGCTCGGCCAGGTTGGAGTACACGCTCACCATGCCGTTGCCGTGGTCAATGGTGACCGTTGTGCCCATAAAGTAGTCCTGCTCAATGGCGGTGACCGTGCCGCCTGCGGCGGCCTTCACCTGGATGCCCAGGTCGGCGGCGATGTCCACTCCCTCATGGGTCCGCCAGTCGCCCATGGTGGGGCTGAAGACCTGCTGGTCGGGGGAGAAGGCGTTGAGCACCGCGCCCTTTACCGGCCAGGTGTACACGGAGGAGGTGACCACCTCAGAGGGCTTGGGGCTGGACGAAGGGGCGGCGCTGGCGCTGGGGGCGGGCGTGGCCGAGGGAGTGGGGGTGGACGAGGCGGTGGCCGGAATGGTCGGCTTCACCGCGTCCACGGTGGGAGAGGGGGAGACGCTGGGACTGGGGGTGACGGTGACCTGCGCGGTCCCGCCCACCGGGGCGGCGGGGTCGTCCCCGCCCAGGGTGGAGAAGAGGTAATAGCCCGAGATTCCAATTGCGGCGACGCAGAGGAACAGGACTATGTAAAAGCCCTTCCCCGCCATGAAGTCGCTGAAGCGGTCGGTCCATGGTTTTTTCATTATGACGCTCCTATCCTAAGATTTGAGGGGGCCGGAGCTCCCTTCGCGTCCTATTGTGGACAGGGATGAGGAAAGATATACATGAAAATACAAAAAAAGTAAATGAAGAGTAGTAAGATAGAGCGGGCGGAATGTAAACAAACTTGAAATTTTCCAGGCCCGGAATTGACATATGACAACCTGTCAGGTATCATGACGGAGAGATTACCATGTGCGGAGGGATGAGATGCCGAGCACGACGTTTTTCAACCTGCCGGCGGAGAAGCGGGAGAAGCTGCTCTCCGCCGCCCGGGCGGAATTTGCCCGGGTGCCCTATGCGGAGGCCTCCATCAACAAGATGATCCAGGCCGCGGACATCCCCAGGGGCAGCTTTTACATGTACTTCCGGGACAAGGAGGAGCTGTTCCTCTATCTGGCGGGGGAGTACGGCAAGCGGCTCACCGCCCTGATGGAGGAGCTGCTGGAGAGGCGGCAGGGGGATATTTTTGCCGCCTTCCTGGACCTGTTCGACCGGGTCCAGGCGGAGTACCGGGACCCGGAGAGGAGCGAGGGCTGCCGCCACGTCATCAGCATCGTGCGCAACAACAGCGGCGCACAGCTCTCCTCCCTGCTGGGGATGGAGGGCTGCCTGCCCCCGCCGGGGCGTCTAGTGGAGTGGGTGGACCCCAGGCTGCTGGACCTGCGCAGCGCCGACGACCTGGATAGCATGTTCCACATCCTGATGGGCGTCACCGGCCAGGCGATGCTCCGGGGCATCCAGGCGGAGGACCCGTCGGCGGTGCGGGACGCCTACCGGCGCACGCTGGACATCTTAAAACGAGGCATGGCGCGCAAACCGTCTGAGCCGCAGCATGAGTAAAAGGAGAATCAGCATGGAAAGCACGGAAATCAAGTCAGCGTCCCCAAAGGCCCCGACGGCTCCCGCCAGGCCGGAGTTCAAGATCCCAAAGCCCAAGAAAAAGCGCAGATGGATCAAGGTGCTCATCGTACTGGTGATTCTGGCCGCGCTGGTGTTCTGGTTCCTGGTGCGGCCCATTTTGAGCGCCTCCAGCCAGATCGAGAACATGCTCTACCAGACCGGCACGGCGGAGTACCGGGATCTGACCGTCTCGGTGTCGGGTACCGGCACCGTGGAGCCCGCCGACTCCTACCAG
This sequence comes from uncultured Pseudoflavonifractor sp., assembly GCF_944387275.1. Classification (GTDB taxonomy): domain Bacteria; phylum Bacillota; class Clostridia; order Oscillospirales; family Oscillospiraceae; genus Pseudoflavonifractor; species Pseudoflavonifractor intestinihominis. Next base: position 21,713 of record NZ_CALXEG010000003.1, on the reverse strand, counting down.
GTCACCGCCCTGGTGAAGGGGGAGATCCTGGACGCCCCCTTTGAGGAGGGCGACCAGGTGGAGAAGGGGGACGTGCTCTATCAGATCGACTCCTCCGACGTGCAGAATTCCATCGAGCGGGCGGAGATCACGGTGGAGCAGGCCCGGCTGAGCTACCAGAACGCCTTGGACAGCAAGGAGGACGCCGCAGAGAACACCGACGTGAAGGCCAGCGACACCGGTGTGATTCAGAAACTGTACTATGGGGCGGGGGATACGGTGACCGCCGGCACGCCCATCGCGGACATTCTGGACCGGGACACCATGAAGCTGACCATCCCCTTCCACTCCGCCGACGCGGCGGCCTTCTACGTGGGCGAGAGCGCCACGGTGTACGTGGACGGCACCGCCGAGACCCTCCAGGGCACGGTGGAGTCCATCTCCCCCGTGGACCAGGCGGGCACGGGGGGCACCCTGGTCCGGGAGATCACCATCACCGTCTCCAACCCGGGGGCCCTGTCCGACCAGAACACCGGCACCGCCTCGGTGGGCGGGGCGGACTGCGCGGGCACCGGCGCCTTTGACTACGCCGCTCAGTCCACCGTCACCGCCAGGACCAGCGGCACTCTGGCGTCCCTCACCGTCTCCGAGGGGGACCGGGTGACCAAGGACCAGATCATCGGCGCCTTTGAGGCCACCGATATGGACAGCCAGATCAAAAACGCGGAACTCAGCCTCCGCTCCGCCGAGCTGAGCCTCCAGAGCACCAAGGACCAGCTGGAGAACTACACCATCACCTCTCCCATCTCGGGCACGGTGATCGAGAAGAACTACAAGGCCGGAGATAACCTGGACACCACCACCGCGGCGGCGGGCTATCTGGCGGTCATCTACGACATGTCCAGCCTCAGCTTCACCATGAATATCGACGAGCTGTATATCGGCCAGATCGAGGTGGGCCAGGAGGTGCGCATCACCGCCGACGCCCTGGAGGACCAGGAGTTCACCGGCCACGTGAGCAAGATCAACATCAACGGCACCACCATGAACGGCGTCACCACCTACCCGGTCACCGTGGCGATCGACGACCCCGGCGACCTGCTGCCCGGCATGAACGTGTCCGCCGAGATTCTGGTGGAGCACGCCGAGCACGTGCTCTGCGTGCCGGTGGAGATGGTGGGCCGGGGCGACGTGGTGCAGGTGCTGCCCGCCGACGCCTATGACAAGGACGGCAACCCGGACTACGCCCGCCTGGTGGAGACCCCGGTGGAGCTGGGCCGCAACGACGACCAGTACATCGAGATCCTCTCCGGCCTGAGCGAGGGGGATACGGTGGTGTACAAGATGGAGCAGACCAACCTGATCGAGCAGCTCATGACGGGCGCGGCCCAGTCCGGCGGAGCTCAGGCCGGTGGGGCGGCCACCTCTGGGACGGAGACCGAGCCATGATCAAATTTACCGATGTCTATAAGATCTACCCCATGGGGGACACGGCGGTCCACGCCCTGGACGGGGTGTCCTTTGAGATCGACGAGGGGGAGTTCGTGGCCATTGTGGGCCAGTCCGGCTCGGGCAAGTCCACGGCCATGAACATCATCGGCTGCCTGGACGTGCCCACCAGCGGCACCTATGAGCTGGCGGGGGTGGACGTGTCCACCATGGACGACGACCAGCAGGCCGTCATCCGCAACAAGATGCTGGGCTTCATCTTCCAGCAGTACAACCTGATCCCCACCCTCGATGTGCTGGAGAACGTGGAGCTGCCCCTGCTCTACGGCGGCATGTCGTCCTCGGAGCGCCGGGAAAGGGCCATGAAGGCCCTGGATATGGTGGGCCTGAGCAGCAAGTACAAGAACCGGCCCAACCAGCTCTCAGGCGGCCAGCAGCAGCGGGTGTCCATCGCCCGGGCCCTGGCGGGCAACCCGGGGGTCATCCTGGCCGACGAGCCCACCGGCGCCCTGGACTCCCGGACGGGCCGGGAGGTGCTCTCCTTCCTCCAGCAGCTCAACGCCGCAGGGCACACCATCGTGCTCATCACCCACGACAACTCCATCGCCATCCGGGCCCAGCGGATCATTCGCCTCCAGGACGGGCGCATCATCTACGACGGGGACGCCCACGACCCCCGGGCCGTGGTCCAGCCCACCGAGAGCGGCGGGGAGGAGCCCGCGGGCTTCGGAGAGGAGGGGGAGGCATGAGCTTTTCCCAGTCCTTCCGTCTGGCGGTCAAGAGCCTGGCCACCAGCAAAATGCGGGCCCTGCTCACCATGCTGGGCATCATCATCGGCGTGGCCGCCGTCATCATCATCATCTCCCTGGGCGACGGCATGAACGACATGATCAACTCGGAGTTTGAGAAGATGGGCACCAACCTGCTCCAGGTCCAGATCATGGGCCGGGGCACCGCACAGAACATTGACGAAGAGGCGATATACGCCCTGGAGGACGAGAACCCGGACTGCATTGCCGCCATGAGCCCCAGCGTCAGCTCCATGGCCACGGTGAAGCAGGGCTCCGACACTCTGAGCACCACCCTCACCGGCGTGGGGGAGGAGTACATCACCGTCAAGAGCCTGGAGCTGAGCCAGGGCCGGTTCATCCAGTACATCGACACTGCGCGGATGCAGGATGTGTGCGTCATCGGCTCCTATGTCAACGAGGAGAGCTTCAACGGCGCCGGCCTGGGGGAGAAGCTGTACATCAACGGCAATGAGTACACCGTGGTGGGCGTGCTGGCCGAGCAGGCGGACAACACCTCCTACGGCGGCGACAACGCCGTCTACATCCCCTACACCAACGCCACCCGGCTCAACGGCAACGCGGTCATCAGCCAGTACCTGTTCACCGCTACCAGCGAGGACACCAACGCCCGGGCCAAGGCGGTGATTGAGAGTAAACTGGAGCAGTTCTACGGCGACGACGACTCCTATATGGTCATCTCCATGAGCGAGATGATGAACATGCTGGGCAACATCCAGGGCACGGTCATGACCGTCCTGGTGGCCATTGCCGCCATCTCCCTGCTGGTGGGCGGCATCGGCATCATGAACATCATGCTGGTGTCGGTGACCGAGCGCACCCGGGAGATCGGCATCCGCAAGTCCCTGGGTGCCAAGGGCAAGGACATCCGCAGGCAGTTCATTATCGAGGCGGGCACCACCTCCATTCTGGGCGGCATCATCGGCATCGTGCTGGGCGTGGTGCTGGCCACAGTGGCGGGCAATATCGTGGGCATCACCGCCAAGGCCTCCCTGTCCGCCATTGTGATCTCCGCCGGCGTGTCCCTGGCGGTGGGCGTGATCTTCGGCTATCTGCCCGCCAACAAGGCCGCCAAGCTCAACCCCATTGACGCCCTGCGCTACGAGTAAAGGAGCATACAAAGATGAAGAAACGGATCATTTGCGCGCTGCTGGCCGCAGTCCTTGTGCTGGGCCTGGCCGCGCCCGCCTTTGCCGCCCAGGCCCAGGTCTCCCTGGAGGAGGCCGCCCAGGTCCTCGCCGCCCTGGACATCATGACCGGAGACGAGAACGGCGACCTCCACCTGGACCAGCCCGTCACCCGGGCGGAATTCACCAAGCTGACTGTGGCTGCGTCCTCCTGGGCGAGCAGCGTGGGCCCCGCCGCCAGCATCTCCCCCTACCCCGACGTGCCAAAGACCAGCTGGGCGGCCCCCTATATCCAGGTGGCCCAGGAGAAGGGCATGGTGCGGGGCTATCTGGACGGCACCTTCCGCCCCGACAGCCAGATCCAGCTGGTGGAGGGGGTGTCCATGGTGCTCTCCCTGCTGGGGTACACCAATGAGGACTTCTCCGGCGCCTGGGGCTCGGGCCAGATGGCTATGTACCAGTCCCTGGAGCTGAACCGTGGGGTCACCGCCGGAAAGAACGACCCCATGACCCGTCAGGACGCCCTGTGGCTGTTCTACAACCTGCTCACCGCCCCCACCAAGACCGGTCAGGTGTACCTGACCACCCTGGGCCACAGCCTGACCGCCTCCGGCGAGATCGACCGGGTGGCTCTGGTCAACTCGGCCATGGAGGGCCCCCTGGTGGCCGAGGGGGACTGGCAGGCGTCCCTGCCCTTTGCCCTGACCACCGCCACGGTGTACCGGGACGGCAAGGCCGCCCAGCCCGCCGACATCCAGACCCTGGACGTGGTGTACTACTCCAAGCCCATGCACACCGTCTGGGCCTGGTCGGGCAAGGCCACCGGCACCATCCAGCAGATCAATACCACATCCAACCCCACCGCCGCGACGGTAAACGGCCAGACCTATGCCGTTGAGACCGCCTCTGCGGCCTACGACCTGTCCGACCTGGGTACCTTCCGGGTGGGGGACAGCGTCACCCTGCTGCTGGGCCGCTCCGGCGGCGTGGCGGCGGTCCGCACGCCCGGTGAGAGCAGCGCCACGGTGTGCGGCGTGGTGACCGCCATCGGCACCGCCTCCTACCAGGACGCCGGCGGCCACACCTACACCGCCGACACCATCACCCTCACCGCCACCGACGGCGGCACCTACCGCTACCGGTACGACAACGCGGACAAGACCTTTGACCCCGGCGACCTGGTCCAGGTCACCGGCGGTACCCAGGTCAGCAAGCTGTCCTCCGCCTCCCTCACTGGCAAGGTGAGCGCCGACGGGAATTCCATCGGCAGCTGCGCTCTGGCGGCCGACGCGGAGATCCTGGACACCTACGGCGACACCCAGACCCTGCGGGTCTACCCCAGCCGCCTGGCCGGGGTGGAACTGAGCGGCAATATGGTGCGCTGGTACTCCACCAACGCCCAGGGCCAGATCGACCGGCTGATCCTCAACGACGTCACCGGCGACCTCCACCAATACGGCGTCCTCACCGACGTGACCGAGCAGTCCATGGGCATGCTCATCATGAGTAGCTATGTCTACGATATCGCCGGGGTACCCGGGGTGTATACCAGCCAGACCGCCATCTGGAACCTGGAGAAGGGGCCCTGCCAGGTGCGGACCGACGGCAAGACGGTGGAGCGGATCTACAACCTGACCGGCGTGGCGCTGACGGCAGTGGACGGCAGGACCGCCATGGCGGGCACCCGGACCTGGACCATCTCGGACAGCGTGGCGGTCTACGAGTACCGGGACGAGAACTACTACCGCTCCGATCTGGGCCGGGTCACCGGCGGGGGCTACGACCTGACGGGCTGGTACGACAAGGACCAGACCCAGGGCGGATGTATCCGGGTCATTATCGCGGAGGCGGAATAACACGGAGATAACAGCAGAGCAGGAGCCCTGGACCGAGCGGTCCAGGGCTCCTGTTTTGGTTGGGGCTGGAATGGAAGGTGACGCCGCACCCGAAAGGCGCACAAAAATGTCCCGCTCCATTGGGCGTTCTGACAAATCGAAAGGGCAGGCGGGAAGGTGCGTTGTCCTTTGGGGCGAGATGTGCTATACTAATCCAGTTATGTGTTCTCAACAGAAATGACACGTTTGATTTTAGATGTAACAGAGAGGATGGGAGGGCGCGGCGCAGCGGCGCGCCGGGCCGGGACGATGAAGAAGATCGGATTTGACAACAAGAAGTACCTGGAAATGCAGTCCGCCCACATCCGGGAGCGGATCAGCAAGTTCGGCAACAAGCTGTACCTGGAGTTCGGCGGCAAGCTCTTTGACGACTATCACGCCTCCCGGGTGCTGCCCGGCTTTGCGCCGGACAGCAAGATCCGGATGCTCAAGGAGCTGCGGGACTCCGCCGAGATCGTCATCGCCATCTGCGCCAACGACATCGAGAAGAACAAGGTCCGGGGCGATCTGGGCATCACCTACGATGTGGACGTGCTCCGCCTCATCGACGCCTTCCGGGGCGAGGGGCTGATGGTGGGCAGCGTGGTGGTCACCCAGTACGCCGGCCAGGCCGCCGCGGACGCCTTCCGCGCCCGCCTGGAGAGCCTGGGCGTCAAGGTCTACCTCCACTACCCCATCGCCGGCTACCCCCACAACATCGGCCTCATCGTCAGTGACGACGGCTACGGTAAGAACGACTATATCGAGACCAGCCGTCCCCTGGTGGTGGTCACTGCCCCCGGTCCCGGCAGCGGCAAGATGGCCGTGTGCCTGAGCCAGCTCTACCACGAGTACAAGCGGGGCGTCAAGGCGGGGTACGCCAAGTTTGAGACCTTCCCCATCTGGAACCTGCCCCTCCAGCACCCGGTGAACCTGGCCTACGAGGCCGCCACCGCCGACCTGGGGGACGTGAACATGATCGACCCCTTCCACCTGTCCGCCTACGGCGTGACCACCGTGAATTACAACCGGGACGTGGAGATCTTCCCCGTGCTGTCCGCCATGTTTGAGAAGATCACCGGTGCGTGCCCCTACAAGTCCCCCACCGACATGGGCGTGAATATGGCGGGCAACTGCATCGTGGACGACGAGGCCGTCCAGGAGGCCGCCTGTCAGGAGATCGTCCGCCGGTACTACGCCGCCCTGTGCGACCGCAAGCAGAACCAGAACGGGGACGAGACGGTGTACAAGCTGGAGCTGCTCATGCAGCAGGCCAAGATCAGCCCCGCCATCCGTCCCGTCATCGCCGCCGCCCTCCAGGTGGCCGAGGAGACCGGCAACCCCGCCGCCGCCATCGAGCTGCCCGACGGCCAGGTGGTCACCGGCAAGACCACCGGCCTCATGGGCGCCTCCTCCGCCGCCCTGCTCAACGCCCTGAAGCAGCTGGCGGGCATTGAGCACGAGAAGCACCTCATCTCCCCCCAGGCCATCATGCCCATTCAGACTGTGAAGGTCAAACACCTGGGCTCCACCAATCCCCGGCTCCACAGCGACGAGATCCTCATCGCCCTGGCCATCTCCGCCGCCGCCGACCCTCTGGCCGCCGCCGCGCTGGAGCAGCTCTCCGCCCTCCGGGGCTGTGACGCCCACTCCAGCGTCATCCTCTCCCCGGCGGACAGCGTGACCTACAGCAAGCTGGGCATGCACCTGACCTGCGAACCCCAGTACGAGACCAACAAGCTCTACCACCGGTAAGAGAAAACAGACCGCCCCTGTCAGCGTCACGCTGACAGGGGCGGTTTTACGTGTTACGGAATGACCCGAAGAGGCGGACCGTCCAGCACGATGACCCGGTCGGCCAGGTCCAGCACCTCCCGGTCGTGGCTGGCCAGCAGGACGGGGATACCCAGTGCCCGGATGCGGGAGAGGATGCGGCCGATCCGGGGCGGGTCCACGCCGTTGAAGGGCTCGTCCAGCAGGTAGAATTCCCCGCCCAGAGCCAGGGTGCGGGCCAGGGCCAGGCGACGGCACATACCCCCCGAGAGGGAGGAGGGGAAGGACTTCTCCTCGCCGGTCAGCTCGGCCAGCTCCAGCCAGCGCGCAGCCTCATTCCGGCGTCTGGGGGGCAGCACGTCGGTGATGTGCTCCTCCACGGTGCGCCAGGGCAGGAGCCGGTCCTCCTGAAAGAGAACGGCGATGTCCCGGGGCGCGGGGCCGTCCACGGTGCCCGATTCCCCGGACTGGAGCCCGGCAATGACCCGCATGAGGGTGGTCTTGCCGGAGCCGGAGGGGGCGGACAGGGCGGTGATGCCCTCCAGAGGCAGGGCAAGGGAGAAGTGGTCCAGCACCGTCTTGTCCCCGAAGCGGACGGTGGCGCCGGTGATGCGCAGCTCCTTCATGCGCCCCGCCCCCTTTCCATGCGGCGGAACAGAGTTCCGAACATTTTGTCCAGCAGAAAGCTGAGGGCCAGCACGGTGATGGTCCAGGCGAAAAGGGAGGGGGTCTCCAGGTAGAGCTTGGAGTAGTACACCTGGGAGCCGATGGCCAGCTTGGGCACGCAGAGGACCTCGGCGGCCACCCCCGCCTTCCAGGCCAGGCCCAGGGCGGTGGAGCAGCCGCTGGCAAAGTAGGGCAGCACCGAGGGCAGGTACACCAGCCGCAGGGTCTTCCACCGGCCGAAGCGCCAGGTCCTGGCCCCCTCCAGCAGGAGAGGGTCGGTCTGGGTGATGCCCTTGAACACGTTGCCCCACACCACTGGCAGCACCATCAACCCGGCGCACACGGCGGGCACCAGCCCGGTGGTCACCCACAGCAGGAGCAGGATGATGAAGGAGGCCACCGGCGTGGCCCGGATGACCCCAACGGCGGGGGAGAGCAGCAGCCGTGCCGGGCGGAAGGCGGCGCAGGCGGCGGCCAGCAGGCCCCCCAGCACCGCCCCACCCAGGAAGCCGGAGAAGATGCGTGCCAGGGACAGCGCCGCGCTCTGCCACAGCAGGGGCGTGATCGCCAGCTCCACCAGGGTGCGCAGCACCAGCACCGGCCCGGGCAGCAGGAGGGCCTTGCCCTCTATGATGGCCTGGGCCAGGGCGGCGCCGTCTCCGGACAGCCAGGCGGCGGCGATGGCCTTCCGGCCCACCCACATAGCGGCAAGCTGCCACACCCCCAGCCAGAAGGCCGGGGGCGTGACAGCCCGCAGAATGTCCCGGCCCAGAGAGCGGCCGGGCGTTTTTTGATTGTCAGGGGATGTAATAGAACGCGTCATCGGGGATGTACCCTCCGATCGAGGTGGGATCGGCCTGCCACAGCACGTCGAAGTAGCCCTGGATGCCCTCCATCATATCCTTGCCGGTGATGCACACCATGTTGGCCTGGGGGATGGCGGCCTTGGCGATGGCGGCCTTGGGGGTGATGCCGTACTGGGTGATGAGCTCGGCGGCGGCGTCCGGGTTGCTGGTCACGTAGTCGATGGAGGCGGCGTACTCCTCCAGGAAGGTGTTCAGCAGGTCGGGGTTCTCCTCGGCCCAGTCGGCCTGGACCACCAGGCAGCCCATGGTGAGCACGCTGTTGTCGGTGGTCACATTGTCCCACTCCTCGGTCAGGTCCAGGGCCTGGCGGACGTTCTCGCCCTGCATCAGTACGCTGGTGGCGGCGGGCACGGGCAGCATGCACAGGCTCATGGAGCCGTCCACCATGCCGGTGGTGATCTCCTCGCTGGGGACCCACTCAATGGTCACGTCCTCGCCGGGGGTGAGGCCGTTCTGCTCCAGCAGGTAGTTGAGCACGTACTCCGGGTTGGAACCCTTGGTGTTGGCGGGGGCATAGATGGTCTTGCCCGCCAGGTCGGCCATGGACTGGACGCTCTCGCCGTTCTCCAGGATGTAGAGCACGCCCAGGGTGTTGAGGGCCACCATCTTGATGCCCGCGTTCTTGTTGTAGATGGTGGCGGCCAGGTTGGTGGAGATGGCGGCGATGGTCAGGTCGCCGTTGATGATCTTGCCGCTGATCTCGTCGGGGCTGGCGGCGATGGTCACGTCATAGTCCAGGGCGGTGGTGCCGGCGTCGTTGTCGGCCAGGAGCTTGGCCGCGCCCATGCCGGTGGGGCCGCTGAGGACGGCCAGGGACACCTGGGGCCGCTCAGTGGTCTGGCTGGGGCTGGGGGTCACCTCAGGAGAGGTAGAGGGGGTGACCTCCACGGTCTCAGAGGGCGAGGGGGAGAGGGAAGGGGAGGGAGAGCCGGAGGCCTGGGTGTTCTGAGGCCCACAGCCCGCCAGGGCCAGCACAAGGGCCAGCGCCAGGGTCAGTGCGAGACATTTCTTCTTCATGGGGGCATATCCTTTCTCATTGAAATAATGATGGTTCACGGTGTTGGTTCCAGCAGTTCCGGGTTCAGTACCCGGATGGCCCGGCCTTCCCGCCGGATGGCGCCCCGGTCCTCCAGGGCGTCCAGCGCCCGGTACAGGGAGGCGCGGCTCACATTGAGTCGCCCGGCTAGGCCGGTAATAGAACAATCCAAGGGCACCAAATCATCCTGCACCTGGGTGCGGAGGAAACAGGAGAGCCGCTCTTCCGCCGTTCCGGCCACCAGACTGTTGATTTTCTGCTCCAGAAAGCGGATGCGGCCGGACAGGTAGCGGATGTACTGCCGGGCCAGGGCGGGGGAGGCGGCCATCAGCTCCTCCACCAGCTCCTGGGGCAGAAGCAGCATGCGGCAGGGGGAGCGGGCGGTGAGCTGGGCGGCGTAGTCCGTGCGGTCGTTGAAGAGGGCGGCGGCGCCGAACAGGTCCCCAGGCCCCAGTACGCTGACGATCAGCTCCCCCTTGCGCACCTCCACTTTGCCGGAGAGCACCGCCCCCAGGCTGCGGGAAAAGGCGTGGGGGGTGTAGATGGTCTCCCCACGGGCTGCCTCCGCCAGGGTGGACCGCCGGTCGGCAGCCGCCCGGAGGGCCAGGGTCTCAGGCAGTCCCTGGAAGAGCGGCGTGCGGGCCAGCAGAGCCAGATCCGACCGCTCCAGCTCCGCCATAGATGCCACCTCCAAAAACTGTCTCATTTGATACAGTTTTCAGAATACCGTGTTTTGCTGGAAAAGTCAAGCATCTTTCGGCGCGGAAGGGGGACGGGATGCATAGAATGGGGCAGAGAATGGAGGTAATGCAGATGGCAGAATGCAGATGCCGGGCCCGGCAGGGCGGCCAGGGTCGGTCCGCGGCCCGGCCCGTGAGCTCCTGGGAAGACCTGGAGAAGATGCCCATGAACCGTTACATCAACCCCAACACCGTCTTTGTCCGCCCTCAGGGGAGCTGTCGGGACGGCGAGGCGGAGCGGGCGCTGCTGGAACAGCTGGTGGAGCAGTCGGTGCGCCAGAACCAGTCGCTGGTGGACCTGCTGGGGGCGGTCAACGCCCTGACGGCGGCGCTGCTGGCCAAGCTGTGACAGCCGGGGCGGAAGATTAAAATAATATAAAGTTCAACAACTTTTTCTTGCCCCCGCCCGTCTTATCCAGTATAATACCGTTTGTTGACATAACGCGAAAGAAAGCGGGCGTGATCATACCCCATGGCAGGAGTACGGAAGAAAAGGAAGAAACGACGGCGGGGCTCACCGCTGGGCAGGGCGCTGTGGATGTTTTACGCCGCAGTGGTGGTACTCTCCGCGGTGATCGTGACCACCTACGCGCTGTTTCAGTTTTTGGTCCCCGCGCCCACAGTGGAGACCCCTCCGGCGCCCACCGGTGATGTGACGGCGGAAAACCCCACTGACAACCCGGACACACCGGATATTGACGAGAGCACGGTCACGCCCAGCCAGCAGACACTGGAGCGGAAGGATCAGTTCTACACCTTCCTCCTGGCCGCCAGCGACCAGGTCAGCGGCAACTCGGACACCATCATGGTGGCGTCCTACGACGTGCCCAACCAGAAGGTGGCCCTGGTGTCCATCCCCCGTGATACCCTGGTCAACGGCAAGTACGGCAGCCACAAATACTACAAGATCAACTCCGCCTACTCCTACGGCGGCATTGACGAGCTGCGGGCCGTGGTGGCCGACATGCTGGGCATCCCCATCGACTTCTACGTGACCGTAGACCTGAAGGCCTTTGTGGAGGTGGTGGACGCGGTGGGCGGCGTGGACTTCTATGTCCCTGTGGACATGAACTACGACGCGGACGACCAGAATCTCCACATCCACTACGACAAGGGCATGCACTACGACCTCACCGGCCAGCAGGTGCTGGAGATCGCACGCTGCCGGAAGAACTCCGACGGACCGGGCACCTATCCCAACAATGTCTACGACGTGTACGCCGGCAGCGGCACCAACCGGGAGCAGACCCAGCGGGAGCTGATGGTGGCCATCGCCCGGAAACTGATCTCCTGGAACAGCATCCCCAAGATCACCCAGTTCACAGAGATCGTGGGGCAGAACGTAAAGACCAACATGTCGGCCAGCGACCTGGCCTTCTTCGCCACCCGGGGCATCTATGTGGACCTGGACAGCAGCGTCACCACCACCGTGTTCCCCGGCAACGGCGAGGTGAACTACAAGGGCTGGAGCTGGTGCTGGCAGTACTACCCCGAGGAGTGCCTGGAGATCATCAATAACTATCTCAACCCCTACACCACTGACATCACTATGGACATGACCAACATGTTCCAGGTCAAGTGACAGAAAAAGCGCGTCTGCCCTGCGGCAGACGCGCTTTTCGTATGTTCTCAGGTGTGTTCCGCGAAGTATTCCCGGGTCTGGTCTGCGTTGTGCATGACCTCGGCCCGCAGGGCCTCCAGGCTGGGGAACTTCCGCTCCCCGCGGAGGTGGCGGTAGAACTCCATACGGATGGTCTGGCCGTACAGATCTCCGTCAAAGTCCAGAATGTAGCCCTCCACGTTGACGGCGCCGTGGGCGTCCACCGTGGGGCGGACGCCGATGTTGGTCACCGCAGGGCGGCTGCTGCCGTCCTCGAACCACACCTTGGTGGCGTACACGCCATGGGCGGGAACCAGTACGCCGGGGGCAAAGCGGAGGTTCACCGTGGGGAAGCCCAGAGTGGTGCCCAGCTTTTTCCCGTGGGACACCGTGTCAGTCAGGGTGTGGGGGTGGCCAAGGAAGTAGTTGGCCCGCTCCATCTCCCCCTGGGCCAGCAGGGTGCGGATGTAGGTAGAGGAGATGGTGATGCCGTCCAGCTCCACCTTGGGGATGATGTCGCATCCCAGGCCCAGCTCGGCACAGATGGCCTTCAGCCGCTCCGGGTTGCCCTCCCCCTTGTAGCCGAAGTGGAAGTCGTGGCCCGCCACTAGGTGGACGGCGCCGTTCTCCCGGACGAGGAAGTCGGTGACAAAGTCACACCAGGGCATGTGCATCATCCGGTCGTCAAAATGGGCCACAATGACCTCCTGGATGCCGTAGTACCGGCGCATCAGCTCCGCCCGGTCCAGGGGGGAGCTGATGAGGGGCATGGGACTGCCGATGATCAGGTTTTCCGGATGGGTGTCAAAGGTGACGGCGGCGGGGATGGCCCCCAGTTCCTGGGCCACCTGGGCCACCCGGCTCAGCAGTGCGCCGTGGCCCCGGTGTACGCCGTCGAAAAAGCCCAGGGCGATGACCCGTTTTTTCTGCTCCATTGTTTACACCTCGAAAAAGCTCTTGATGGTGGTGAGACGGCCGCCGCTGACCTGGCCCAGGGCCAGGAAAGCGCCGCTCTCACCGTAGACCCGGTACTGGCCGTCGGCGGCCTGTGGGACGGACACCGCCGTGCCGTTGCGCACCTTTTTCTCCGGCCCGGCTTTCAGAATGAGTATGGGCCTTCCGGCAAAATAGGCGTCCACCGGCAGCAGCAGGCTCTGGGGGTCCTCTGCGGAGAGCAGGGCGTCCAGGGTGACGGCCTGGTCCAGGGAGAACCCGGCGGCCTCGGTGCGGCGGAGAGAGTACATACACCCGCCGCAGCCCAGAGCCTGGCCGATGTCGTGGCAGAGGGTGCGGACATAGGTGCCCTTGGAGCACTTGACCCGCAGCAGATAGTCGGCGGGGCCGGTCTGTTCCACCACGTCCAGAGCGTAGATGGTCACGGGGCGGGGCTCCCGCTCCACCTCCTGGCCCTTCCGGGCCAGCTCGTAGAGCTTCTTGCCGTCCCGCTTGATGGCGGAGTACATGGGGGGGATCTGGAGGATATCCCCCCGGAAGGGGGCTAGGGCGGCCTCCAGGGCGGAGCGGTCAACGGCCACGGGCCTCTCCTCCAGCACGGTGCCAGAGGTGTCCTGGGTGTTGGTCACAACGCCCAGCCGCAGCCCGGCCACGTACTCCTTGCCGCCCTCGGCGGCGAACTCCACCGCCCGGGTGGCCCGGCCCACAAAGACGGGCAGCACACCAGTGGCCATGGGGTCCAGGGTGCCCGCATGGCCCACCCGGCGCTCATGGAGCACGCCCCGGATCTTGGCGCACACATCCATACTGGTCCATCCGGCGGGCTTGTCAATCACGATAATTCCATTTGCCATACTCAGCCCTCCGTAAACTCGCGGCGCAGCCCAGCGCAGCGGGTGCGGCGCGAAAAGGAGGAGCCGCCCGCCGGGATAAGCGCCGCTGCTTCAGCGGCGGCGCGTTCCACAAGGGCGTGGTCCGACGCGGTCCATCCGGCGGGCTTGTCAATCACAATGATTCCGTTCGGCATTCCGGCCTCCTCAGCCCTGCTGGATCTGGTGGATGGCGTCCAGAATGGCGGTCTTGGCGTCGGAGACGGAGCCCATCACCGAGCATCCGGCGGCAGCGGCGTGTCCGCCGCCGCCCAGCAGGGCACATACCGCCGAGGCGTTGAGCCCTGCGGCCGTGCGGACGGAGAGCTTGCACTCTCCGGGCCGCAGCTCCCGGATAGTGACGGCGGTCTCCACCCCCTCCACCTGTCCGGCAAAGGCGGCGATGTCCTCGGCGTCCTCCTCGTGGGCGTCCAGGGCCCTCATCATCTCCAGGGTGACGGCGGCGATGGCGATGGTGCCGTTGTCGAAGAGCTCCATGCCCTCGGTGATCATGCTCTCCAGCCGCAGGCGCTTGAAGCTCTTGGTGCGGAAGTGGCGCTTATTGACGCTGCGGTAGTCGATGCCGGTGTCCATCAGGGCGGCGGCCACCCGGTGAGTGCCGGAGGTGGTGTTGCTGTAGAGGAAGCAGCCCGTGTCGGTGGACACGGCCAGGTACAGGGCCAGGGCGGCGGCAGGGGACACAGGCCCCCACTGGCGGATGATATCATAGATGAGCTCGCCGCAGGCGGCCCGGCCCGGGTCCACGCAGTTCTCCCTGCCGAAGCCCTCGTTGGAGGGGTGGTGGTCGATGGCCAGGTCCACGCCCTTGTCCAGCCAGCAGCGGGCATTTTCAGGGAACAGCCCCCGGCCCGCGATGTCCACGCTGACTACAAAGGCGGGGGAGAACCCGTCAGGGGCCAGATAGCCCTCCAGATAGGGGGTAAAGAGGCTGGTGGCATCGGCGTTGGGCAGGAGCCAGGCAGTCTTGCCCAGCTCCCGCAGGGCGGCGCACAGGCCCACGCCGCAGCCGATGGTGTCGCCGTCGGGCCGGCGGTGGGTGAGAATGAGAATATCGTCCTGACGCCGCAGCAGTTCAGCGGCTTCCGTATAGGTCATGGGACTTCACTCCTCGCTGTCCAGATTAATGTGGGCGTTGGCGGGATTGGCTGGCTTGACCACCTCGGGGTCCCGCAGCATGCTCAGAATGTGAGCGCCCTGGGCCATGGAGTCGTCTTTCTCAAAGATCAGCTCCGGGGTGTACCGCAGGGAGAGGGCGGCGCCCAGCTCCCGGCGGAGGTAGCCTGCGGCGGATTTGAGGCCCTTGACCACCTCATTGACGTCGCTCTTGTCCAGCACGCTGACGTGGACCTTGGCATACCGCAGGTCGGTGGTGGTGTCCACCGCCGTGATAGAGACCAGCCCGTGGACTCTGGGGTCCTTCACCGTGCGGATGAGGCCGGAGAGCTCACGCTGGATTTCTTCGTTGATGCGTCCGATTCGATTGCTCGACATGATCGGATCTCCTTTCATAAGTGAGCGGGGAGGCGCCCGAAAGGGCCTCCGCGCTATATTGCAATGATCAGGCAGGTCTGCTGGTGTTCCTCCAGCTGCTCCAGCGTGTCCTGCGCCAAAGCGGACAGAGGGCCGGAGAAACGGCGTATCCTGTGCACCCCGCCGCCCACCCAGAGGTGCCACAGCTCCACAGTCTCACCGCGGGCGCAGTTTTTTGACAGATAGGCCCGCAGCTGTGCGGCGTCCTCCTGGGTGGGGTACAGGTTCAGCTCATACCGGCAGGGCTGCATGTCCAGCGCCAGGCAATCCACCGCCTGGCGGTAGTATTCATGATCCTGCACGGAGAAGCCGTCCTCCTCCACTGTGACAGTCATACCGCCCGCCTTCACGGTGCGGAGGCGGCTGATGCCGGAGTCGTAGAGGGGCAGGGAATGGGAGGCGGCTAGGAGATATACACAGCTCATGGGGACCTCCAGGGGAGACAAATAAGCAAAGCAGGGCGGGCGAAAACGCCCGCCCTGCTTTTGGGGTCTTGTAGAATGAGAAAAATGAGGGGTTACACCTCAATCTGTTCCATCAGGTAGGCTTCGATGACGTCGCCCTGCTTGATGTCCTGGAACTTCTCGAAGGTAATACCGCACTCGTAGCCCTGGGCGACCTCCTTCACGCTGTCCTTGAAGCGCTGGAGGGAGGCGATAGAGCCGTCGTAGATGACGATGTTGTCCCGCAGGAGACGCATCTGAGCGCCGCGCTGCATCTTGCCGTTGGTGACATAGCAGCCGGCCACCATACCCACGCCGGTGATACGGAACACCTCGCGGACCTCGGCCTGACCCAGGAAGACCTCCTTGAACTTGGGGGCCAGCATGCCCTTCATGGCGGTCTCGATCTCCTCGATGCAGTCATAAATCACGCGGTACATCCGCATATCCACCTTGTTGCGGGCGGCGGTCTCCTTGGCGTTGTTGTCGGGGCGGACGTTGAAGCCCACGATGATGGCGTTGGAGGTGGTGGCCAGCATGACGTCGCTCTCGCTGATGGCGCCCACGGCGCAGTGGATGACCCGCACCCGGACCTCGTCGTTGGACAGCTTCTCCAGGGAGGACTTCACCGCCTCTGCGGAGCCCTGGACGTCGGCCTTGACGATGACGTTCAGATCCTTGATCTCGCCCTGCTGGATCTGGCTGAACAGATCGTCCAGGCTGACCTTCTGCTTCACGCCGCCGGAGGCAGCCATCTTCTGGTCGTGCTTGCGCTGCTCCACCAGCTCGCGGGCCATGCGCTCGTCGGCCACGGCGTGGAAGTCGTCGCCGGCGCCGGGCACCTCGCTCATACCGATGATCTCAACAGGCACGGAGGGACCGGCCTCGGTGACCTTCTCGCCCCGGGCGTTGGTCATGGCGCGGACACGGCCCACAGCGGTGCCGGCGATGATGATGTCGCCCTGGTGGAGGGTGCCGTTCTGCACCAGCAGGGTGGCCACGGGGCCGCGGCCCTTGTCCAGCCGGGCCTCGATGACGGCGCCGTGGGCGGAGCGGTTGGGGTTGGCCTTCAGCTCCTGCATCTCGGCGGTCAGGTTGACCATCTCCAGCAGGTTGTCGATGCCCTCGCCGGTCTTGGCGGAGATGGGGCAGATGATGGTCTCGCCGCCCCACTCCTCGGGCACCAGCTCGTACTTGGTGAGCTGCTCCTTGATGCGCTCGGGGTTGGCGGTGGGCTTATCCATCTTGTTGATGGCCACGATGATGGGGATATTGGCGGCCTTGGCGTGGTTGATGGACTCCACGGTCTGGGGCATGATGCCGTCGTCGGCGGCCACCACCAGGATGGCCACGTCGGTGATCATGGCGCCGCGGGCACGCATGGCGGTGAAGGCCTCGTGGCCGGGGGTGTCCAGGAAGGTGATGGGCTTGCCCTGGACGTCCACCTGATAGGCGCCGATGTGCTGGGTGATGCCGCCGGCCTCGCCGGCCGCCACGTGGGCGTTGCGGATATAGTCCAGCAGGGAGGTCTTGCCGTGGTCGACGTGGCCCATGACCACCACCACGGGGGCGCGGGGCACCAGGTCCTCCGCCTTGTCCTCGGCGGTGTCGATGAGCTTCTCCTCGATGGTGACGATGACTTCCTTCTCCACCTTGCAGCCCATCTCTTCCGCGATGATGGCGGCGGTGTCGAAGTCGATGATGTCGCTCAGGGAGGCCATGACGCCGTTCTTGATCAGGCACTTGACCACCTCGGCGCCGGTCTTCTTCATCCGGCTGGCCAGCTCGCCCACGCCGATCTCGTCGGGGATCTTGACCACGGTGGGGTGCTTCTTGGCGATCTCGGCCTGGAGCCGGCGCATCTTCTCCTGCTCCTCAGCCCGGCGCTTGTTGCCCTGGAAGCTGTTGTTCCGGCGCTGGTTGCGGCCCTGGAACTTCTGCTTGCCGCCGCCCTGCTGCTGGCGCTCGGAGGTGAAGGACTCCAGGCGCTCGTCGTACTTCTCCAGGTTCACGTTGCCGCTCTTGCGGGTGTCCACCACCTTCTTCTCGGGCACGCGGGTGGTGGGACGGCGGTCCTGGGTCTGTTGCTGGGGCTGGGCCTGCTGCTGAGGCCGCTGCTGGTTCTGGTTCTGATTCTGGTTCTGCTGGGCAGCGGGCCGCTGGGCCTGCTGCTGGGGAGCCTGCGCCTTGGGAGCGTCCTTGGGCTGCTTGGCGCCCTGCTGGTTCTGGGCGGGGGCGGCCTTGGGGGCCTCCGCCTTCTTGGGCTCGTGGTACACATCGGCATAAATGCTCTCGATGCTGTCCACCTGGTGGTGCTGGGTCAGATACTCAAAGATGATGGACAGCTCTCTGTCCTCCAGCACCTGCATATGGTTCTTGGGCGTGGTCGCGTACTTGGTGAGGATATCGGCGATATCCTTGGAGTTCATTTTGAAGTCCTTGGCGACCTCGTGCACACGGTATTTGTTCAGCAAATGAGCCACCTCCATTGTGGAGCCTGCACCAATAGGAAAACGCAGGCAGGGTTCCCTGCGCTTTCTTATTGGAACAAGCTCTCTGCTCGAAACGGATACGTTCTCTATGGGAAACCGCCGCAGCGGCGGGAAAACCTTGTTCATGCCTTGGGCTTGGGGCCCCGGTGGAGTCCGCCCTTGACCTGCAGTTTACCCTTGGGCACCTTGGGCCGCCCGGAGGGGGCGGGGGAGGAGCGCAGGGGGGGGTTGGACGGGGCGGGCGGGGCTTTCTGCTCTTTTGGGGGCGCGGCCCAGGGCTTGCGCTTGCCCTCACGGAGATTTTTCTCGTGCTGGCGCTGCTCCTTCTGCCGCTGGAGGGCCTTCTGGGCCTTGGTGTCCAGGGCGGCGGACAGCTCGCCGTACCGGGCCTGGTCCAGCAGGGCCAGCTTGGCGGCCAGGGAAGAGGCAAAGCCGATGTCGGTGACGGCCACCAGGGCGCAGGAACTGCGGCCCACGGTGCCGCCCAGCTCCGCCTTGGAGAAGGGCAGCTCCGTCCAGGGGACGGCGCCCGCCTCGGCGAAATGGGCGCAGCGGCGGCGGGTGTTGTCGGCGGCGTCGGCGGCCACCAGAAGCAGCTTGGCGTGGTGGGCGCGGGCGGCCGCGCCCACCGGCTCCTCGCCCACCTCCAGCCGTCCTGCCTTCTTGCACAGGCCGATGAGAGAGAGAATGGCGTTAGACATCGGGGGCCTCCTTCATCTGCGCCTCCAGGGCGTCCCATACCTCGTCGGGCAGGGGGGCGGAGAAGGCGCGCTCCAGCGCCTTGGCCTTTCGGGCCTTTTTCAGGCACTCGGGGTTGGGGCAGACGTAAGCGCCCCGGCCAGGCTTTTTGCCCTTGAAGTCCAGGGAGACCTCGCCCTCGGGGGAGCGGACCACACGGATCAGCTCCTTCTTGGGCTTCATCTCCCGGCAGCCCAGGCACTGGCGCAGGGGAATTTTTTTGGGCATGGGACAAGCGCCCCCTTTCCACGGGAAAATCAGAAAATCAAATTACACGTCCAGAGGCTCGTCGGCGGCCTCGGCGGTCTGGGCGGCCTCCACGGGCACGTCGTCCACCACGACCTCGTCGGACTCCTGGTCCTCATCGCCGCCGGGGTTGGAGGCGGGCTTGATGTCGATCTTGAAGCCGGTGAGCTTAGCGGCCAGGCGGGCGTTCTGGCCCTCCTTGCCGATGGCCAGGGACAGCTGGTCGTCAGGCACCACCACGCGGCAGCTCTTGCCGTCGTCCAGGGTGGTGACGCTGATGACGTCGGCGGGGGAGAGGGCGGCGGCCACGTACTCGGCGGGGTCGTCGGAGTACTTGATGATGTCCACCTTCTCGCCCTTGAGCTCCTCCACGATGTTGTTCACGCGCTGGCCCCGGGGACCCACGCAGGCGCCGATGGGGTCCACGTTGGGGTCGGCGGACCAGACGGCCAGCTTGGTGCGGCTGCCCGCCTCGCGGGCGATGGACTTGACCTCCACGGTGCCGTCGTAGATCTCGGGCACCTCCAGCTCGAACAGGCGCTTGACCAGGCCGGGGTGGGTGCGGGAGATGAGGACCTGGGGGCCCTTGGTGGAGCGGCGGACCTCCACCACGTACACCTTCAGCCGGTCACCCTCGTGGATGGTCTCGCCCCGGACCTGCTCGCCCACAGCCAGGAAGGCCTCAGTGACCTCGCTGCCCGAGCCGATGCGCAGGCTGGCGGAGCCGGAGCGGGGGTCGATGCGGGTGACCACGCCGGTGAGCAGCTCGTGCTCCTTGGAGCTGAACTCATCATAAATCATGCCCCGCTCGGCCTCGCGCATACCCTGGATGATGACCTGACGGGCGGTCTGGGCGGCGATACGGCCAAAGTCCTTGGTCTTGACCTCCATACGCACCACGTCGCCCAGCTGGATGTGGGGAAGGCGCATCCGGGCGTCGGCAAGGCTGATCTCGGTGAAGGGGTTGTCCACGGTCTCCACCACGTCCTTCTTGACGAACATGCGGACCTCGCCCTTCTCCTCGTTGGCGTCCACCACGATGTTGTCGCCGGCGCCCTCATGGTCCCGCTTGTAGGCGCTGATCAGGGCCTGGGTGATCTTCTCCAGCATATAGCTCTTGGGGATGCCCTTTTCCTGCTCGATCATGCCGATGGCGGCGAAGAACTCCTTGCCGTCCAGCTCATTGCTCTTCTGAGCCTTTGCATTTCTCTTAGCCATAATCCTTCATCAAACTCCTTATACCATAACGGATTCCCGGCGGGGAATCAAACACGGACGTACAGCCGCACCTGGGCCACGTCCTTCTTGGGGAAGGTCACGGCTCCCTTGGGGAGCTCTACCGTCACATCGCCGTCCTCGTAGCCTTTCAGAATGCCCACATGGTCCTTGCGGCCCTCCACGGGGCGGTAGAGGCGGACCTCCACCTCGGCGCCCAGGAAGGCGTCGAAGTGCTCCGGGTGCCGGAGGACCCGGTCGATGCCTGCGGAGGAGACCTCCAGGGTGTAGCTGCCCTCGATGGGGTCGGCCTCGTCCAGGGCGTCGGACAGGGGCCGGGACACGGCCTCGCAGTCGTCGATGGTTACGCCGCCCTCCTTGTCCAGATAGACCCGGAGAAACCAGGTGCCCGCCTCACGCACATACTCCACATCCCAGATGCTGCAGCCGTTTTCCGCCGCGATGGGCTGGGCCAGCGCCCGGACCAGCTCAGTGACTTTCGCCATAGAGGAGCCTCCTTCGGTATAAAATGTCAGAAAAAACCAAACCGGTTTTTTTCAATAATAAAGAGCGGAGCAAAGCCCCACTCTCACCATACTTCCTCTACTATCATACGCAGTATACCACGGAACGCGTTCCATTGCAAGGCCTTTCCCTGTTTTTTCACAGGATGAGGGCAGGTAAAAATGGACGAAATGGAGGCTGGAAGGAGAAAAAACAGCCGGCCTGCAACATTTTTACGCTTTGCAGCGATATCATTACAGAGAAAGCGGACGGCGGGAGGCCCTGGCAGCGTATTCCGCGTTGACATGAACTGAAATTGTACTTAAAATAATATGCATTGGATAAACCGTAAAATAAAGGATTATTCTACATATATAAAAAGGGAAATGAGGAGAAAAAGGCATGAACC
The DNA here is from genome assembly GCF_944387275.1 of uncultured Pseudoflavonifractor sp. Classification (GTDB taxonomy): domain Bacteria; phylum Bacillota; class Clostridia; order Oscillospirales; family Oscillospiraceae; genus Pseudoflavonifractor; species Pseudoflavonifractor intestinihominis. The sequence continues at coordinate 373 of NZ_CALXEG010000003.1, read as the reverse complement.
AGGCAGTACATATCTTACAGGAAGTGAAGAAGGCGGTGGTGGGCAAGGACGAGGTGATCGCCCGTGCCCTGCTGGCCATCCTGGCCCGGGGGCACATCCTGCTGGAGGACATCCCCGGCGTGGGCAAGACCACCATGGCCCTGGCCTTCTCCCGTGCGCTGTCCCTGGACTACAACCGGGTGCAGTTCACCCCCGATGTGATGCCCTCCGACATCACCGGTTTCTCCCTCTATAATAAAGAGACGGGGAAGATGGAGTACCAGCCCGGCGCGGCGCTGTGCAACCTGTTTCTGGCCGACGAGCTCAACCGGGCCACCAGCCGCACCCAGTCCGCCCTGCTGGAGGCCATGGAGGAGGGCCAGGTGACGGTGGA
>NZ_CALXEG010000002.1 GCF_944387275.1 uncultured Pseudoflavonifractor sp. | reverse complement strand
ACATCCTCCGGGCTGTCCATCAGCCAGAAGCCGGTGGGCAGCTTGGTATCAATCCATGCCGGGTCGTACAGCAGTACATCCTCCGGCAGATAGCTATTCGACATGTCGTGTCTCCTTTCTCGCCTGAGCCGGGGCTTGTCCGCCCCGCAGGGGGAAGAGACCGGCCCAGCCCGCCATGACTGACTGGCGGATAATGCGCAGCTTGGTGTCCCGGTCTCCGGCGGAGAGCTTGTCCAGCTCAGTGAGCAGGGTCTTGATGGCCCTTGCTGTGTTCACGGCTTTGGACCTGGGCGCCTGCCGAACCTCCATGAGGGCCTGCATGGCCTCGGTCAGCTCCGGGTCTCCGGCCACGTACCGGTTGAGCATGGCCCGGGCCTCCGGGTCCAGCTCCTTGGCCTTCCTGCTCCGGCCCCGTTTCGTCTCCTTCTGCCCCCCGCCCCCTAAAGGGGGCTTTAGGGGTATTTGTTTATTAGTTTGTTCTTTATTATTTTGTTGCGGCCAATTCTTCGTGTACGGTGAAACCGTGTACGGTAAATCAGGACACGGTGGGCTGTTTTCCCCCTCCGGCTGGTCCGCACTGTCCGCCTCAGTCTCAGGCTCCTCCTCGCCGCCGAAGTCGTTGGGCACGTCGGTCAGGATGTATCTGGCCCTGCCGAACTGGCCGGAGGCGGCGTGCTCCTGGGTCTTCCGCTTCAGATACCCAGCCTCCTCCAGCTCCTTGAGCATCCTGGCCATGGTGTCCTTGGACACCTCCAGCTTTGCCGCCATGCCCCGGATGGAGTAGTCCCAGTCGTCCGGCAGGCTCAGCATGGCGATGAGCGCAAAACGGGTTTGCAGTCTCAGGCGGCTGTCCCATATCAGGTCGTTCTTTACGTTGGTGTACGGCAGCTTCCGCCGCCGCACCTCGATCTGTCTGCCCTGCACCTTGTCACACCCCTGTCTATTCGTCCTTGACTTTGGCCATCTCCTCCAGCCTCCAGTAGGTCTCCAGCGGCATGCGCACGGTGAGGTCGCCGGAGATGAGGCGGCCGATGGCCACGGTGCCCACGCCGGTGGCGCGGGCAATGTCCTCGTTGGTCTTCCCGTTGCGGCGCTTGTAGACGGTCAGGCCGTCGGCCAGGCGGTTGATACGGTCCTTGTAGCGGGCTGCCGTCCGCTGGGCCTCAGTTAGGCATACTCTCGGCATTGCTGCTTTCCTCCTCCACTGCTTTGTAGTACGCCTCCAGCACAAACCGTATCCGGTCGAGCTTGGCGGCACACGTCTCCTTTGGTGTGTTCACCACGTCCTCCAGGGTGCCCAGCACGGTCCAGGGGTCCCGGACCCAGGTGCGGGACTGGCGGGCTGTGCGTTCCCGCCAGCGCGCGTCCTCTTTTCTGGTCATATCAGCCCCTCCTCTTCGGCCAGGCCAGCGTCAGGGCCAGCCCGGCAGCCAGCGCCGCCAGGATCACGGCCCCGGCCCGGACGCTGACAAAACCGCACTCGATGTTGCCCACGGCGCCCAGGATCAGGACACCCAGCAAGCCCAAAAAGGGTGCACGAATCCAGCGGAAATTCCTTGCATTTCCGCCCGTCTTATGGTATATTTTCATTAGTTAGTTCTCCTTTTCCGTCCTCAGGTCTCGACCACCTGGGGGCGGATTTTTTTATGCCTACGGGTCCTGCTCACCCTGGGCACACCGAAGAGCCAGAGCAGCGGATACAATCTCCTGAAGGTCTTCCATAATGGCATCAAACTCGACTCGCTCATTGCTATCGATGACATTGTCCTCGGCAATGCGCATAAGCCGATTGGCCGAGTGGTTTTCGGCAAACTCGAAAATCCGATTGGTGAGCCGGGCGCTGGCAGCCAAGACGTCCATCTTAGGCACCTCGGGCACCACACGGCTGTACATGGCGTTCTTTTCGCGCACATGCCGCACAATCAGATGCAGCGTGTTATACAGGTCGGACATCGCCTCAACCACTTCGTCAGGCGGCACCCGCTGGCCGGTCTCGTAGGCCCGCAGGCTCTCCACGCTAATACCCAGCCGCTCCGCTGCCGCTTCCTGAGTAAGCCCGGCAGCCTTGCGACAGGTCTTATAGATATTTCGGGTTTCATCCTGCATGGTAATCACCTCCTTTTCAGGATAAAATACTTGCAGATAGTTCAGCAGGCCTCCGGGACGGGCATAATCTCCACGTCCCCGTCCTGCCGGCAGATGACCAGGTCCGTGTCGCCCCAGCGATCCGTGATTCGGACGGCGTTCTTGGTCACCCGCTCCACCCGGGCCAGCTGGCCCGGCTCAAACTGCCCCTCCAGCCACCGGACGATCCTCCGCAGCTCCGGGGTGTCTCCCTGCATCATGTCCTTCCCCTCCTCTCAGCTGGCCGCCTCGGGCGGCGTGCGGCCATATAACTCGTCAATAGAACAGTGCAGGGCATCAGCAAGGGCTGGTGCAATGGCCCATTTGGGATCTGATTCTCCACGTTCCCACTTTCCGACTGCCTGGGGGCAAACCCCGACTTGTGAGGCCAGTGCTGCCTGCGATATTCCCTTTTTCTCTCTCAACAACTTTATGTTGTTCACCATTGTTCCCTCCTCCCCATATAACTACATAAGGTTGTTTTCAAGCATATAATATTACTACTTTTAGTTGTTGTCAAGTGTAAATTTTAAATTTCGCTTGTGGTTGCCTACCATAGGTAGTATATTATTGATTTAAAGAGGAGGTGACTTTCCATGTTAGCCCAGCGATTGAAAGAGCTCCGCGCAGAAAACAAGATGTCTCAAAAAGAGCTTGCAGCAAGATTATTTGTCAGCCAGCAAGCCGTTGGAAAATGGGAAACAGGGAAAGCCACTCCAAATCCTGAGACCATTGCAAAAATATCTGAAATATTCGGTGTAAGTACAGACTACCTCCTTGGTCGAGACGAAGAAAAGCTCGCCCCCACATCTGAGAGCGAGCTTGATAATGAACTTATTGAGCGGTTGACCCATCTGACTCTGGAAGAGAAGGACAAGGTTGACGCTTTTGTGCAAGGTCTTTTAGCATCTCGTTCAGACTGATTTTCTCGTCCAGTGACAGGTGTGATATGAGTTCCCTGGCTTGCTCCGGCGTCATCTCGTGTCCTCCCCTCAGTTTTCCCCGCAGTGCATGATCTGTGATTTATGTCTATTATAGAACATTTGTTTTATTCTTGCAATGCAACTAAGCAAAAAAGAAAAAATAATTTGGTGTCCGACTTGGACACACTGAAAGGGTGCGTCTCAATGGGGATTTTTGATTTTCTTATACGCCCCCGCAAAAATCAAAGCACCTCTTTTTCCGTGGATTTTCTTACAAAGTGCGGGGCAACTATTCGCAATGCTGAAGTCACATTTGGCTCCAGTTCACCCGGAATATTTCTAATCAACGGCAAAGAAGAACAATTTGTAGGCGGGTATGTAGACGATCTCGGAATGAGTTCAGACCTGAAATACAGGAAAGCTGGTACAAAATACTTTACTTTCTGGATTAATCCGCAGGACTTCCAACTGTTTTGGAAAAAGCTCAAGGCGCTTCAAGCTGAATGCCAGCCGAAAATTTCTCCCCAGAACACTACTTTTGACGATTATATCGGCTGTAATCAGGCATTTTTTGAAGTTCCCGTTCAATTTAACGCAAGTGGCGTGTCTCATGACTTTGGAATCCCTGCCAAAGAAATTATCTCTCGTTTTAGCCAAGGTGATATCGTAACACTTGTATATCACGCGGAGGAATCTTGTCCAGACGAAAGTATTGCGTTGCTGGATTCAAAAGGTCAACAGTTTGGGTGGTGTCCTCTTTCAGAAGAGCTATCTTTAGAATTCTCTGAAATAGTAAACCAAGTAAAGGCCGGTATCCCTTTAATTGCAAAGGTTGTTGAAACAGGGCAGGTGTATGGGAAACCGTACTATTGGTGTTGTCTTGAGTGCAACATAAAAATCCCATATCCAAAAGACGAGCAAAAAGTATACGTTGCCGCAAGCGGATATCTTTATCATGCAAATCCGAAGTGCAATAAACGCATTGTTAAGGATATTCCGATCTCGTGGGCTCTTAAAAACGGCATGTCTCCATGTACTAAATGTTTTAAGAAGGATGACGGAGATATTGCCGATTAGCGTGTCCGACTTGTACACACCCCAAATCCGCAAGCGCTTGCGGATTTGCCCACGAATACCAAAACCGCCCTCAGCCATCCGGCCGGGGGCGGTTGCTCTAGGAGGTGCCATGTGGCAAAAAAATTGAAAAATCCAACGCCGGTACGGCTGCCATCCGGCTCCTGGCGCTGCCAGGTCATGGTGCAGGGCAGGCGGATCAGCGTAGTGGACGATGACCCGGAAGTGGCCCACGCAAAAGCCCTGGCCATCAAAAACGGCATCCTTCAGGAGCACAAGTCGCCGGCATCCATGACCGTGGGCGAGATGATAGACCGCTATATCGAGAGCAAGGACTCGGTGTTATCCCCCGCCACCATCGCCGGATACAAGCGCATCCGCAAGAACGCGCTCCAGGATCTCATGCCGGTGGTACTGGCCGCCCTGACTCAAGAGCGTGTCCAGCGCTCTATCAACGCCATGGCCCGGGAGAAGTCACCCAAGAGCGTTCGCAATGCCCACGGCCTCCTCTCCGCCGCGCTGGAGATGTACTATCCGGACTTCGCCCTCAGGACTACACTACCGCAAAAAAAGCGTTATGAGGCAGCTGTCCCCTCAACCGATGACATCCAGGCCATCATGGCCGCATGTGTCGGAACGGAAAATGAGCTGCCCGTCATGTTGGCTGTCTGGCTTGGCCTGAGAATGAGCGAAATTCTGGGCCTGCGCTGGATCGACGTGGACGGCGATGTCCTTCACATCCGCCACGCCCTGGTGGACGAGGGCGAAAAGACCACAAAGACCTACAGCTCTCAGCGGGATCTGCCGCTCCCTGCTCATATCAGGGAGCTGATAGATGCCCGCCCCAAGCGCGGCGACCACATCGTGGAGTTGTCCCGCCGGGCTCTGTACTGCCGGTTCCAGACCATTTGCAAGCGCGCAGGTGTGCAGCACTACCGCTTTCACGATCTCCGGCACATTAACGCATCTGTAATGCTGGCGCTTGGCGTGCCAAATCGCTACGCTCAGGAGCGGATGGGCCACGCCACGGACAATATGCTCAAGACTGTCTATCAGCACACAATGAGCGCTGAACAGGCAAAAGTCTCCCACCAGGTTGATAGCTACTTTGATGCACTTTTACACACGATTTTACACACAGAAACAGGTAAGAGTGAGTAATACCAGTGGATTAACCCTTATTTTGTTACGGGGTTCGAGTCCCCGCTGGGTCACCAAACAAAACAAATCCGAACCTTGCGCCGGTCGGCGATGGGTTCGGATTTGTTTTTATGCTGTGTTTCACACATCAAATTGAAACGTCACGGAATTCTGCCAGCTCTCCTCATTATTCAAATCCTGTTTGACCACTTTCCCTCCATTGCGCTGATAAAAGGCCATAGCATGCGCATTATCCGGCTGGCACTGGCAGGTAAAACGCTTCGCTCCTTGTGCCTTGAAATGGATCTTTACAAACTCCATTGCTTTATGTCCGATGCCGCAGTTTTGGAATTCATCTTCCAGATAGAGGGACAACAAGTGCGGAGGTTGGCTGTTATGGAGGGTGATGTAGCCAATGACTCGCTCTTCCCGCTTAATTAAATAGACCGCATCGTCTGGATTTTGAATTCGCTGGGCATCTTTCTGCGTATGCCATTCCAAATCAAACTGTTCAATCATCTCATCTGGATAAATCCCTCGATAGGTGGTCGACCATATTTTTTTGCGAAGCTGTGCGATTGCCGGAGCATCTTCCACCTCTGCCGAATGAAACTCCACATGTTCATACAGGTTCGCCTTCATGCGGGTCACCTCACGAAATCTCTTCTGCATCTCTCATAGCACATCCTCAATTTTATCTTTATTATACCAAACTCTCACAGTCCCAACAATCGAAGGTGTAATTGAGTATTATATCACTTCTTCGGATGACATTTTCAGCACGGGTGTCTGGTACGCTTTTGCGCCGGACACAGAAGCCTCTATAGTGTTTCGATGTTCCTCGTCGGAGCAAGCTCATTCTGCTGCTCCCCCTCTCCAAAGCGGACCCGCTGCGCTGGGCTCGGGCTGGGCTTTAGACGCAGACTAGAGCGCGTCTTCAAAACTGTTCACCGCAATTTTTAAAAGAGCGCCTCTGCGCCGCCGGAAAGGCAACGCAGAGGCGCTCTGTGCGTTTTATTGCGGGATTACAGGTTCGTATATCCCATCAGGAAACGGTCCACCACAGCGGCCGTATCGCGGCCTTCACGCAGGGCCCAGACAACCAGGCTCTGGCCGCGGCGCATGTCGCCGCAGGCGAAGACGTTGGGAACATTGGTGGCAAAGTTGTGGTCGGCTACACAGCCGCGGGGCGTCAGTTCCAGGCCGAAAGCCTCGGCAGTGTAGCTCTCGCAGCCGGTAAAGCCGGCGGCAATCAGAACCAGCTCGCACTCCACCGTCTCTTCCTCGCCGGTGGGGACCATGGCGCGGCGGCCGGTGGCTTCGTCCACTACACGGCTCTCCAGCTTGGAGATCACGGCGCCGCAGACCCGGCCGTCCTCCCCCTTCAGGAATTCCTTCACCGTGGTCTGATAGACGCGGGGATCGCGGCCGAACATGGCGATGGCTTCCTGCTGGCCATAGTCGGTCTTGAGGACCTTGGGCCACTCCGGCCAGGCATTGCCGGGCGCGCGCTGGACCGGCGGGCAGGGCATCATTTCCAGCTGCAGCACATCGGCGCAGTGCTGGCGGATGGCAGTGCCCACGCAGTCGTTGCCGGTATCGCCGCCGCCGATGACCAGCACACGTTTGCCCTCGGCAGAGATGGCGCGGCCATCGGCAAAGTTGGAGTCCAGAAGGCTGCGGGTCACGCTGGTCAGGTAGTCCACAGCAAAGTAGATGCCTTCGGCTTCACGGCCGGGAACAGACAGGTCGCGGGCCTGCTTGGCGCCGCAGCACAGCACCACGGCATCATAACGGCTGGCAAGTTCTTCTTTGCTGATATCCACACCCACGTTGGTATTCAGCACAAACTCGATGCCCTCCGCCTTCATGATGGCCACACGGCGGTCGATGGCGGACTTCTCCAGCTTCATGTTGGGGATGCCGTACATCAGCAGGCCGCCTACACGGTCTTCCCGCTCAAAGACGGTCACGCTGTGACCGCGGCGGTTCAGCAGTTCGGCCGCAGACAGGCCGGAAGGGCCGGAACCTACCACGGCCACGCTCTTGCCGGTGCGGACAGCGGGCGGGGTGGGCTGGATGAGGCCATGGGCATAGCCGTACTCCACAATGGCGTGTTCGTTCTCCTTCACGGTGACGGGGTTGCCCGTGGCCATACCGCAGGTGCAGGCCGCCTCACACAGTGCGGGGCAGACCCGGCTGGTAAACTCAGGGAACAGGTTGGTGGCCCGCAGGCGATGGAGCGCCAGGTCCCAGCGGCCCTGGTACACCAGATCGTTCCACTCGGGGATCAGGTTGTTCAGCGGGCAGCCGCTGGCCATGCCGCCCACCATCATGCCGCTCTGGCAGAAGGGCACGCCGCAGTCCATGCAGCGGGCGCCCTGGGCCTGCTGTTCATCAGAGGGCAGGGGAATATGAAATTCGTTAAAGTTGCAAATGCGTTCTTCGGGCGGCAGCTCGGTGCTGGTCTGCCGCTTAATCTCCAAAAATCCAGTCAGTTTTCCCATGGTTAGCCCTCCTTATTTGGCATTCTTCATCGCGTAGAAGGCTTCAATCTGGGCCTGCTCGCTGTCCTCGCCCTTCTCTTCCATCTGGGCGATCAGGCGCAGCATCTTGTCGTAATCATGAGGCAGGACCTTCTTGAAGCGCGGCAGATAAGACCCGAAGTCATCGAGAATCTGTTTGCCGCGGGGCGAACCGGTGCGCTCCACATGTTCGCGGATCAGATCTTTCAGCAGAGCCACATCGTATTTGTGTTCCACGGGTTCCATGCTGACCATGTCTTTGTTGACTCGCTGGTAGAGATCCCAGTCCTCGTCCAGAACGTAGGCGATGCCGCCGCTCATACCGGCCGCAAAGTTCTTGCCGGTCTTGCCCAGCACCACCACGGTGCCGCCGGTCATATATTCGCAGCCATGGTCGCCCACGCCCTCCACCACGGCGGTGGCGCCGGAGTTACGCACGCAGAAGCGTTCGCCGGCCACGCCGTTGATGAAAGCCTTGCCGCTGGTGGCGCCGTACAGGGCCACGTTGCCGATGACAATATTCTGGCTGCGGTCGTAGGTCACGCTCTTGGGCGGATAGACCACGATTTCGCCGCCGGACAGGCCCTTGCCCAGGTAGTCGTTGCAGTCGCCTTCCAGCTCCAGGGTCAGGCCCTTGGGCAGGAACGCGCCGAAGCTCTGGCCGCCAAAGCCGTGGCACAGCACATGGAAGGTATCATCGGGCAGGGTGTTGCCGAACTTGGCGGTGATCTCGCTGCCGAAGATGGTGCCGAAGGCGCGGTCGGTATTGCCCACGGTCAGCTCCACCCGGGCCGGCTTGGGCTCGTCCATATCGAAGCTCTTCTTGAACTTCTTCATCAGGATCTTCATGTCGGGGGTCTTTTCCAGGCCGAAGTTGTAAACGTCCTCGGGCTGGAAATGGATGCTGCTGTTCTCGATGAGGGGGTTGCTCAGCAGCGGGGTCAGGTCCAGCTCGCTGGCGCGGCTGCCGGCAGGCTCTTCCTTGATGGCCAGCAGGTCGGTGCGGCCCACCAGGTCTTCCAGACGGCGCACACCCAGACGGGCCATGTACTCCCGCAGTTCCTGGGCCATAAACCGCATGAAGTTCATGACGTATTCCGGCTTGCCCTTGAAGTTGCGGCGCAGCTCGGGGTTCTGGGTACAGATGCCCATGGGGCAGGTATCCAGGTTGCACACACGCATCATCACGCAGCCCATGGCCACCAGGGGACCGGTGCCGAAACCGAATTCTTCGGCGCCCAGCATGGCGGCAATGGCCACATCCCGGCCGCTCATCAGCTTGCTGTCCGCCTCAATGCGAACACGGCTGCGCAGGCCGTTCATGATCAGGCACTGATGGGCCTCGGCGATGCCCAGTTCCCAGGGCAGGCCGGCGCTGTGGATGGAGTTGTTGGGCGCGGCGCCGGTGCCGCCGTCAAAGCCGGAGATCAGGATGACCTCGGCGCCGGCCTTGGCAACACCGGCGGCAATGGTGCCGACACCGGCTTCACTGACCAGCTTGACGTTGATGGCAGCCTTGCGGTTGGCGCACTTCAGGTCATAGATCAGCTGAGCCAGGTCCTCGATGGAGTAGATGTCGTGGTGAGGCGGGGGGGAGATCAGGCCCACGCCGGTGGTGGAGTGGCGGGTCTTGGCAACCCAGGGATAGACCTTGCTGCCGGGCAGCTGGCCGCCCTCGCCGGGCTTGGCGCCCTGGGCCATCTTGATCTGGATCTCGCTGGCGGAGACCAGGTACTTGCTGGTGACGCCGAAACGGGCGGAGGCCACCTGCTTGATGGCGGAGTTGCGTTCGGTGCCGAAGCGCTCTTCCGCTTCGCCGCCTTCGCCGGTGTTGCTCTTGCCGCCCAGGCGGTTCATGGCAATGGCCATACACTCGTGGGCCTCGGCGGACAGGGCGCCGTAGCTCATGGCGGCGGTCTTGAAGCGGCGGACCAGGCTGTCCACGCTCTCCACCTCGTCGATGGGCACGCCCTGCTCGGGATAGCGGAAGGTCAGCAGGCTGCGCAGGTGCATCTCATCGGAGCCGGTGTTGTCGATGGCCTGGGTGTAGGCCTTGAACTTGGAGTAGTCGCCGGTCCAGCAGGCCTGCTGCAGCAGATGGATGGTCTGGGGGTTATAAAGGTGCTGTTCCGCCTGGGGACCGCTGCGGAACTTGTGCAGGCCCAGGCTGGGCAGCTCAGTGTCGGTGCCCAGGCCCAGGGGATCGTAGGCCTTCTGATGGCGCTCCTCCAGGTCGTCCTGGATGTCCTTCAGGGTGATGCCGCCCACACGGGTGACGGTATTGGTGAAGTACTTGTCCACCACTTCCTTGCTGATGCCCAGCGCCTCAAAGATCTGGCTGCCCTGGTAGGACTGGATGGTGGAAATGCCCATCTTGGACGCAATCTTCACGATGCCGGCCAGCACGGCGTGGTTGTAGTCCTCCACGGCGGCGTAGTAGTCCTTGTCCAGCAGCTTCTCGTCGATGAGCTGGCGGATGGTCTGCTGTGCCAGATAGGGGTTGATGGCGCAGGCGCCGTAGCCCAGCAGGGTGGCAAAGTCATGGACCAGGCGGGGTTCGCCGCTCTCCAGCACCAGGGCCATGGCGGTGCGCTTCTTGGTGCGCACCAGGTACTTTGAGACAGCGCCCACGGCCAGCAGGCTGGGGATGGCCACATGGTATTCGTCGATCTCCCGGTCGGAGAGGATCAGGATGTTGGCGCCGTCACGGTAGGCCCGGTCCACTTCCACAAACAGCCGCTCAATGGCCTTTTCCAGATCGGTGTTCTTATAGTAGCAGATAGAGACGGTCTGCACCTTGAAGCCGGGCACATTCATGGCCTTCAGCTTCAGCACGTCGGTCTCGGTCAGGATGGGATTGTTGATCTTCAGGACCTTGCAGTTCTCGCTGCTCTCCTCCAGCAGGTTGCCCTGGGCACCCACATACACGGTGGTGGAGGTGATGACCTTCTCACGCAGGGCGTCGATGGGCGGGTTGGTGACCTGGGCGAACATCTGCTTGAAGTAATCAAACAGCGGGGGATGGGTGTGGCTGAGCACGGCCAGCGGGGTGTCCACGCCCATGGCGCCGGAGGGTTCGGCGCCGTTCTTGGCCATGGGGAGGATCATGGTGGTCACGTCCTCATACCGGTAGCCGAAGGCCTTCTGCAGCTGGACCAGCTCCTGGGGGCTGGGCTCAGGCGGACGGTGGTTGGGGATCTTCAGCTCCTTCAGGGTGACCAGGTTGCGGTCCAGCCACTCGCCGTAGGGCTGGCGGTTGGCGTAGTCCGCCTTCAGGCGCTCGTCGTCCACCAGTTCGCCCTTCACGGTGTCCACCAGCAGCATCTTTCCGGGGCGCAGACGGTCACGGGAGACCACCTCGGCCGGGTCCACATCCAGCACACCCACCTCGCTGGAGAGGATCAGGCGGCCGTCACGGGTGATATAGTAGCGGGAGGGGCGCAGACCGTTGCGGTCCAGCACGGCGCCCATCACATCGCCGTCGGAGAAGAGGATGGACGCGGGGCCGTCCCAGGGCTCCAGCATGGTGGCGTAGTACTGGTAGAAGGCGCGCTTCTTGGGGTCCATGCTGTCGTTGTTGCTCCAGGGCTCGGGGATGGTCACCATCACGGCCAGGGGCAGCTCCATGCCGTTCATGACCATGAATTCCAGGGTGTTGTCCAGCATGGCGGAGTCGCTGCCGTCCTGGTTCACAATGGGCAGCACCTTGGCCATGTCGTCCTTCAGGCAGTTGCTGGAGATGCTCTCCTCCCGGGCCAGCATGGTGTCCACGTTGCCTCGGATGGTGTTGATCTCGCCGTTGTGCAGGATCATACGGTTGGGGTGGGCGCGGTTCCAGCTGGGCGCCGTGTTGGTGGAGAACCGGCTGTGCACCATGCCGATGGCGGATTCATAGTCGGTGTCCTGCAGGTCGGGGTAGAACAGGCGCAGCTCCTTCACCAGGAACATGCCCTTGTACACAATGGTCCGGCTGGACAGGCTGCACACGTAGGTCTCGGAGCTGGACTGCTCAAAGACCCGGCGGGCCACGTACAGGCGGCGGTCAAAGTCCAGGCCGGGCTGCACACGGGCGGGCTTTTCCACAAAGCCCTGCCAGATGCTGGGCATGCAGGAGCGGGCCTTGTGGCCCAGAATCTCGGGGCACACCGGCACGGCACGCCAGCCCAGGAAGTTCAGCCCCTCCTTGCGGCAGACGATCTCAAACAGCTTCTTGGCCTGATTGCGGCGCAGTTCTTCCTGCGGGAAAAAGAACATGCCCACGCCGTACTCCCGCTCTCCGCCCAGAGTGATGCCGGCTTCCGCCGCCACCTTGGTGAAGAACTTGTGGCCGATCTGCAACAGAATGCCCACGCCGTCGCCGGTTTTGCCCTCGGCGTCCTTACCGGCGCGGTGTTCCAGATGTTCCACGATCTGCAGCGCATCGTCGATGGTCTTGTGGCTCTTGCGGCCCTTGATGTCCACCACGGCGCCGATACCGCAGTTATCATGCTCAAATCTCGGATCATACAGCCCTGCGGGCTGCTTCCTTGTGGTAAAGTCTTGCACTGCTACTTCTCCTTCCCGGCGTAAAACGTCACGCTGCGGCGGCCTTTTGGGCCGGCACCGCAACAAAAAAGACGCTCGCATGCGGAGGCATACTCCCTCCGCAAACGAACGTCTTTGTTCTTCTTTACACTATATCATACTAAAGCCCGCTTGGCAATCGAAAAGCAAAAGAATCTTATAAAATTAAAGTCAAACCCTTTTCAAATTCAAAAACGCGCCATGGAACTCAATTTAATTTTGCACTTCCGGCGGTATTTTGTCCCTTGACCTCGTCCAGAAACTTCTTGGACGTCTCCGGTCCCTGCTGCGCATCCAGTTTTTCCCGTACAGGCACGGCAGCCTCCCGGTGTCACTTCAAGCAGGGTAACCATAGCCTCGGCAGCGCCGGCCAGATGATCCCCGGCGAAGGCCGCGATCATGAGCGCCCCCAAAAGCGCCGCACCTGCCGGAAGCGTACGGTTCATAAGTAGCGGATTGGACAACTGGTGTTGGAAAGGGCCAAGTCCATTGTGATGCGCGGCGCGACAATTGACTTTATCGCGGAAAAACCCTATAATACTGCCATTGCGCTGGGTTGCGATCTGGGTTTGGGCGCGGACTTGAACATGGGGCAAGGTTCGCATTGATCCGACACTGTTATACGCACGCACAAATGCGCCATCCCCCTTCCCTGCTCTTACATGGAATTTTTAACGGAGGAAAGATGATGGAAACGATTCAATACGAAAATTTAACCATCCGACAAGCCGAAGCCGCCGATGCAAAGCAGCTCGCCGCCTGGTGGAACGACGGTGCTGTGATGGCGCACGCAGGCTTCCCCAATGGCGTGGGGACGACTGAGGACGAGGTCATCAAAGGACTTAACAAGGGTTGCATCATCATTCAGGAAGACGATCGTCTGATCGGTGAGTGCAGTTATAGTAATGCAGGCGTGGGTGTGGCCGAAGTCGGCATCAAGCTCTGTGAAACCGATTGTCAAAATCGTGGTGTGGGCAGAAAAGTCCTGAGTCTGCTGATTGGCTGGCTGTTCAGAAACGGCTATTCCAAAATCATTCTCGACACGAATGTGAAGAACACACGGGCACAACATGTCTATGAATCCCTTGGTTTCCGCAAGGTGAGAACGAACGTGGATGCTTGGAAAGATCAGCTTGGCCGCCTTCAGTCTTCTATTGATTATGAATTGGTTGAGAAGGATTTTATAAGCTACGTAAAGGACGCATTTCAGTCTTAAGATCCCCTGCGCTTACACCGCAGCACCGCAAAAAGCCCGTGTGTTGTCCGTTCTGCTATCCTATTTTCCAAAGAGAGACGTGCTGAAAAGCCCGTCTCTCTTTTTGCTTTATTGTAAATTTCAGACGTCCATGCTAGAATAAATTTACATTATAATTTATAGAGGTGCTCCGATGAGAAAATTTTCCGTGCTATTATATCCCGACTTTTCCCTGCAAGAGATTACCTGTCTGACCTCTGCCCTGACGGTCTGGTTCGGCGAAACAGTCGATTATATTGCAAGCGAGAACAGAGAATACCGCAGCGAAGAAGGCCTGCGTGTTTTCCCTACCAAAACAACAGCAGACGTGACTATCACGGATTATGACTGCGTCATTCTCCCTGGAACCATCAATCCGATGCCCGCTTTGTTTGATGAAACGCTGATCGATTTTCTCAAAGGCGGAGTTAATACCCCCGTTGTCTTTGCGGCAATCTCGTCCTCTCCAGCCCTATTGTCAAAGGCAGGTATTTTAAACGGTAAGAAATTCACCGCAGGGTATTTTATGCAGTTTGCAGATACCTTCTCCTTTATCCAAAAAGAAAACTTTATACACAAGCCCATCATGGAAGACGGCAATGTCATCACTGGAATCGGAATGTTTTTCCGCGAATTTGCAGAAGCTGTGCTGAAAAGATTTGATTACGATATTGGCAGCAACTTTATGCGAGACACTCCGGCGGAGTACACGGAAGACGAATTGACATTTTATTGGTCTGAAGAAAACTATCAGGAATTTTTGAACGAACTAAAGGAATATCCCGTGTAGCCGCTCCTCCCTTTTTAAATCTGAAGTCTGACAGATCCGCAATATCTGTACATCGAAATTTACACACGGATTTACACATGAAAACAGCCATCCCTGGAGGGATGGCTGTTTTTCTTTTCCGGTGTTCAGTTCTGCTGTGCCAGCGCCCAGCGCTCTACGCCCTGGGCCACGCCGGAGTCGGAGTTGGTACCGGTTAGCCCTTTGGCGGCCGCCTTGGCCTTGTCCGTACCGTTTGCCATGGCAAAGGAGCAGCCCGCCCAGGCCAGCATCCCCAGGTCGTTGTCCGCGTCGCCGAAGGCCATGACCTCCGAAGCATCAATGTCCAGCTTCCGGCACAGCTCCTTCAGCGCCTCTCCCTTGTCCACGCCGGGAGCCGTGATCTCCATGTTGGACTCATAGGCGCAGGCGGACTCATAGGGGCCCACAGCTCTGAGCTCCTCCTCGATCCGCCCCTGGGTGCCCGGCTCCACATGGAATACATAGAGCTTCTCCACCAGCTTCTTCTCGATCACCGGCCGCAGGTCGTCCACGATCATGGCCTGCCGGCGGAACATGGCCCCATACGCAGCGGAGGGTGCCTCCTTCATGACAAGCGCCTCATACCGCCGGTCGACGTAGTTCTGGCCCTCGCAGAAGAGCTCAAAGCCCGCGCCGTACCGGAGCAGGATCTCCACGAATTTCAGCGCCTGCTCCTTGGGCATGCCCTTCTGGAGCACCCACTCCCCGGTCTGCCGGTCCAGCACGGCCGCGCCGTTGGACATGACCACATAGCGCACCACGCCCAGCTGGTCCGCGATCTCCTTCAGCAGGCTCCAGGTCCGCCCGCTGGAGATGACCACCTCAATGCCCTGCTCCGCCGCCCTGCGGAGGGCGTCCACGTTGCGCTGGGACACCATCGCGTGGTCATCATTCAACAATGTGCCGTCCATGTCAGTGGCAATCAGTTTGATCACAGCACATTCTCCTTTCTTACCGCCCGCTCGGGCATTGAAAGCGGCAGGCCGCAGCTGCGGCCTGCCGCTGGTTTTGGCATCGTCTCTGTTCTTACCGGTTCTTCAGGCTGACAGCCAGCCGCACCTTCTTGGCCAGGCCCTCGGCGTTGAGGCCGTAGGCGGCCAGCACCTTCTTGGCGGGGCCGGAGCGGCCGAAGCAGTCCTCCACGCCGTGGCGCACCACGGGCACAGGGCAGGCCTGGGACAGGTACTCGCACACGGCGGCACCCAGGCCTCCCACGATATTGTGCTCCTCGCTGGTGACAATGGCGCCGGTCTCCTTGGCGGCCTGGAGCACCAGCTCCTCGTCCAGGGGCTTGATGGTGTGCATGTCGATGACCCGGACGGAGATGCCCTCGCCGGCCAGGGTCTCGGCGGCCTTGAGGGCCTCCTGGACCATGAGGCCGCAGGCGATGACGGTCACGTCGCTGCCGTCGCGCATGGTGACGCCCTTGCCCAGCTCGAACTTGTAGCCGGGCAGCTCGTCGGTGACGTTGTCCACCGCCATGCGGCCCAGACGCAGGTAGGCGGGGGCATTCAGGTTCAGCAGGGCCTCAGTGGCAAAGGTCATCTCGTTGCCGTCGCAGGGCACCACCACGGTCATGCCGGGGATGACCCGCATGTTGCTCAGGTCCTCGATGCACTGGTGGGTGGCGCCGTCCTCGCCCACGGAGAGGCCGCCGTGGGAGCCCACCACGGTGACGGGCAGGCCGGGATAGGCGATGGAGTTGCGCACCTGCTCCCAGGCCCGGCCGGTGGCGAAAATGGCGAAGGTGTTGATAAAGGGGTGCTTGCCGCAGGTGGCCAGACCGGCGGCCACGCCGGTCATGTTGCCCTCGGCAATGCCCATGTCAAAGTGGCGGTCGGGATACTCCTGGGCGAACTTGCTGGTGTTGACGGCCTGGGCCAGGTCCGCGTCCAGGACCAGCAGCTCCGGGTGGGTCTTGGCCAGCTCAATCAGGGCCGCGCCGTAGGCGGCTCTCGTCGCGATGCTTCCTGCCATCTTACTTCCCCTCCTCTTCCAGCTGCTTGAGATGTGCTTCCAGCTCGGCCTTGGCCTGGGCGTACTGCTCGTCGTTGGGGGCCTTTCCGTGCCAGGTGTACACGCCCTCCATGAAGGACACGCCCTTGCCCTTGACGGTGTGGGCCAGAACCACGGTGGGCTTGCCCTTCACAGTCTTGGCCTGCTCAAAGGCGTCGGCCAGGGCGGCGTAGTCGTGGCCGTCGGTCTCGATCACGTTCCAGCCGAAGGCGGCCCACTTGGCGGACAGGTCGCCCAGGGGCATCACATCGTCGGTGGTGCCGTCGATCTGCATTCTGTTATAGTCCACCACGGCGCACAGGTTGTCCAGGCTGTACTTGGCGGCCGACATGGCGGCCTCCCACACCTGGCCCTCGTCCAGCTCGCCGTCGCCCAGAATGGCGTACACCCGGTAGTCCTTCTTGTCGATCTTGCCCGCCAGGGCCATGCCCACGGCGGCGGAGATCCCCTGGCCCAGAGAGCCGGTGGACATATCCACGCCCTTTACGTGGACCATATCGGGGTGGCCGGAGTAGTGGCCGTCAATGCTGCGGAAGAGCTGCATGTCCTCCACGGGGAAGAATCCCCGCAGGGCCAGTACCGAGTACAGAGCGGGGGTGCAGTGGCCCTTGCTCAGCACCAGGCGGTCCCGGTCAGGGTCCCTGGGCTGGTCGGGGTTCACCTTCATCTCATGGAAATAGAGGACGGTGAGGATGTCCATCACGGACAGGGAGCCGCCGGTGTGGCCGGAGGCGGCGCGGTAGATGGCCGACAGGCCCAAAAGCCGGCCCTTGGTGGCGGTGATTGCCAGCTCCTGGATCTCTTTGGGTTCCATGGAATCCTTCCTTTCTTCATTTTCCCTTTTTCTTCAGACGTCAGGGAAAGTAAAATACAGTCCAGCTGCGGACGGGTAATATTGCGTCAAAGTTCCGGCACAATATGCCAATTCACATCCATTTTAGATTATATCATGGCGCAGAGCACCGGTCAAACAGAATATACGCCGTTCCTCCTCACATGCCCGCCGCCGGGGCGCATATACTGGTGATACAGGCGCGGAAGGAGGCGGCGGTGATGGAGCGGAAGGAGAACAAGCGGGACACGGCGGTGCGGCTGGCGTGCTGCGCGGTCATTGCCCTGATCATCTGCTACGGCGCGGAGAAGCTGGGTGAGGGCCTCAGGCTCCCCCTGTGGGAGGAGTACGGCCATCTGCTGAAGGAGAACAAGGTGCAGGCGGTGGCGATTCTGGCGGCGCTGCTCTTCGGGGCGTCCCTGGCCCTGTTCCCGCCCCAGGACGAGGAGGGCCATGAGGCCTGCGGCGCAGAGGCGTACACCCAGGTGGAGTGCGAGTGACAAAACAATCCCCCGCTCAGATGAGCGGGGGATTGTTGTAAGGCAAAATTACATTTTCTCGGGGGCGGTGACGCCGATGAGGGCCATGCCGTTGGCCAGCACGGACCGAACAGTGTCCGCCAGCTTGAGCCGGGCGGCCAGCACGTGCTTCTCCTCGCCCTTGATGCGGCAGGAATTGTAGAACCGGTGGAAATCGCCGGCCAGGGTGAGCAGGTAGCGGTTGATGTGGGAGGGGTCGTAGTCCCGGCTGGCCAGGCGGATCTCCTCAGGGAAGAGGGAGAGGGTCTTGACCAGGGAGAGCTCCTCGGGGGTGGTGAACACAGAGGCGTCGATGTCGGCGGCAGCGGACACGCCGGCCCCCTCCTCCTTCATCCGGGCCACCAGGGAGCAGATCCGGGCGTGGGCGTACTGGACGTAGTACACCGGGTTGTCCGAGTCCTCCTTGACGGCCAGGTCCAGGTCAAAGTCCAGGGGGCTGGTGAAGGAGCGGGAGTTGAAGAAGTAGCGGCAGGCATCCACGCTCACCTCGTCCAGCAGGTCGTGGAGGGCGATGGCCTTGCCGGAGCGCTTGCTCATCCGGACGGGCTTGCCGTCCTGGAGCAGGTTCACCAGCTGCATGAGCACCACCACCAGGCGGTGGGAGCCGTCCAGGCCCAGGCCGTCCAGAGCCGCCTGGAGCCGGGCCACGTGGCCGTGGTGGTCGGCGCCCCAGATGTTGATGGCGGTCTGGAAGCCCCGCTTCTCCAGCTTGTTGCGGTGGTAAGCGATGTCGGCGGCAAAGTAGGTGTAGAACCCGTTGGCCCGGCGGAGCACGTCGTCCTTCAGGTCCAGCTTGTCCACCTGCTCCCGGGTCTTGCCCTCCCGCATGTACTTCTCCTTGAGCAGCTCAATGGTATTGAGCCACAGGGCGCCGTCCTTCTCGTAGGTCCAGCCCTTGTCGGTGAGCAGGCCCACGGTCTCGGCCACATAGCCGCTGTTGTGGAGAGAAGACTCCAGGAACCACTCGTCGTACTCGATCTTGTACCGGCGCAGGTCCTCCTGCATCTTGGGGATATTGCGCTTGAGGCCGAAGTTGGCCATGGCCTCCTGGCGCTCCTCCTCGCTCTTGTCCATCCAGCTGTCGCCCTGCTCCGCCCGGAAGGCGGCGGCCAGCTCTCTGATGTCGTCGCCCTTATAGCCGTCCTCGGGGAAGGGCACGTTCTCCTCCCCCAGGATGAGCTGGCGGTACCGGGCGTCAATGGACATGGCGAACTTGTGGATCTGGTTGCCGGCGTCGTTGACGTAGAACTCACGCCACACGTTGTAGCCCGCCCGCTCCAGCACGCTGGCCAAGCTGTCGCCCAGCACGCCGCCCCGGGCGTTGCCGATGTGCATGGGACCGGTGGGGTTGGCGGAGACGAACTCCACCATCACCTTCTCGCCGTGGCCCTCGTCCACGGCGCCGTAGGCGGCGCCCTCCCGCTCGATGTCCGCGATGACCTCGCCGTACCAGCGGCTGCCCAGGCGGAAGTTCAGGAAGCCGGGGCCGGCGATCTCGGCGCTCTGGAAGTAGGTCCCCTCCAGCTCCAGGTGGTCCAGAATGATCTGGGCGATGGCTCTGGGGGCCATGTGGAGGGCCTTGGCCCCGGCCATGGCAAAGGAGGAGGCGTAGTCCCCGTGGGACACGTCCTTGGGAATCTCAATGGTGGCCTTTACCTGGGCGCCGGCGGGCAGGAGCCCATCGGCGGCGGCCTTCTCGTAGGCCGCCTGGGTCAGGGACGCCACCTGGTCCTTGGCGGACTGGATCATGTTGGACATCTCAAATCACCTCATCAATATCTGGTAAAGGGCGGCCCCTGCCGCCCGTGAACTTACTGCCGGAGCACCGGGGGCTTCTCCCGGACCTGGATCTGGAACAGGTTCTGCCCCGCCACGGCATGCTCGATCTCAATGGCGTAGTTGATCTCAATGCTGCCGCCGTGCTCGTCCATGCGGCAGTCCATGTGGTGGGTCTTGATGCCCACGGCCAGGGCCCCGTAGGGGGTGTTGTACATGGACAGGTGGCGGCGGCCCTCCTCGAACACCATCTGGGAGTTGACCTCCCCGTGGCGCATGAGGGTGATGCGGCCGTCCTCGATCTGGAAGGTGGTCAGGGTGCCCTCCAGGCCGGTGAGTTCGCTCTCCTGGTAGCTGAGGGTGTACTCCCCCTCGCCCTCCTTGGCCAGCAGGCCCTCGGTGACCAGCTCGATGGTCTCGTCCTCCACGTTCTCGTAGGACTGCCTGCCCTTGATGGAAATAATGACGCTCTTATCCATTCTCTCGACCTCTGATGTGAACCAAAATGCAAGGTATTATATCCCAAATTGAGGGAAAAGTAAAGGACCGGTGCCCGTTTCTCCTCAATATTTTGTAATATCCACCTGCTCCACCGCGCCGGTGATGTCCCGGCCCAGGAAGATGGAGGCCAGAGAGGCGAAGTCGGCGGCGCTGTCGCTGGCGAAGTAGCGGCGGGTGCCCACGTGGTCGGGACTGTTGAGGCCGTCCCGCTTCTTCAGCATGGCCGATACCTGCCGGGCGCAGGCCGCGCCGGTGTTGATGAGCGTCACGTCCGGGCCCATGAAGTTGCCGATGACCTGGGACAGGAGGGGGTAGTGGGTGCAGCCCAGCACCAGGGTGTCCACCCCGGCCTCCTTCAGGGGGGTGAGGTACTCCTCGGCCACCATCTCGGTGACCCTGTCCCCGGGGCGGAAGCGGCCGTTCTCCACCAGGGGCACAAAGAGGGGGCAGGCCCGGGCGGTGACCTGGGCGTCGGGCAGCAGCTTGGCGATGTACCGCTCATAGGCCCCGGTGCGGATGGTGGCCTGGGTGCCGATGAGGCCGATCTTCCCGCTGCGGGTGGCGGCGGCGGCCTCCGCCACAGCGGGCCGCACCACGCCCAGCACCGGGATGGGGTTCTCCTGCTCCAGCACCTCCAGCGCCGTGGTGGACACGGTGCCGCAGGCGATGACAATGGCCTTCAGATCAAAGGTGTTGAGAAAGGCCACGTCCTGCCGGGCGTACTTGATGATGGTGTCCCGGGAGCGGCTGCCGTAGGGCACCCGGCCGGTGTCGCCGAAGTAGACGATGTCCTCTTCCGGCATCAGATGGATCAGCTCCCGGACAGCGGTCAGGCCGCCCATGCCCGAGTCAAACACGCCGATTGGCCGACGGTCCACAGCAACAACCTCCAGACAAAACAATTGCGGGGCGGAATTCCTCCGCCTGCCGCTTCCTCTATACTATATGCGAAACTCCGGCGGAACACAAGGGGAAATTTCACCGGATTTCTCCTTTCGCCGGGTTTGACTTTTCCCTATCTTGTTAATATAATATGTGCAAGCGGAGCAGCTCAGCCCCATGCTCCGCAATGTCACGACAGCGAGGAGGTTTCGCGCATGAAGCTGGAACTGACAAAGAAGCAGTACCGCCGGCTGCTTGACATGGTCTATATCGGGAACTGGATCCTCAATTCCACCCGGGGCGACGACCGCTTCGCCGACTACGACGAGGTGGAGAGCCTGCTCTTCTCCAAGGCGGCGGAGGAGGGGATGCCCAGTCTGGCCGAGCTGTGGCAGGGCGAGGTGGTGCCCTCCCGGGCCTTTGTGGACGGCGGCATACACGAGGCCATTATGGAGTACGAAAACAACGTGTTTTTCGAGATTCTCGCCGAGGATCTGGCCCGCCGGGACATGGACGATCCCCCCATCGACGAGACCAACTATGATGAGCTCAACCGCCGCATCGACGGCTATATGGCCGAGTTTGAGGAGCACGGCACGGACAATATCCTCATTGACGCCGACCTGCCCTGATATCAGCCCGCACCATCTGCCGCACCCGCCCGACGGGCGGGTGCGGTTTTGTATCCATCCATTCCCTCAGGAGGTTCCCATGACAGCTTCTCTCTACGCCCGCCTGTCCGCCCCCTTCCGCCCCTACGCCGGAGCCGTCCGGGCGGTGAACAAGGTGCTGACCCTGTCGGTCTACATCGCCTACCCCGCCCTGCTCCTGTTCCTGCTCCTCACCCGGGACCACCGGCTGCTGCGGGCGGTCATCACGCCGGGGGTGTCCTTTATAGCCCTCAGCTTTTTCCGCAAGTGGTGCAACGCCCCCAGGCCCTACGAGGTGCTGGACATCACCCCCCTCATCCCCAAGGACACCAAGGGCAACTCCTTCCCCAGCCGCCACGTGTTCTCGGTCTTTGTCATCGACATGGCCTTCTGGTGGGTGTGCCCGCCCCTGGGCGGGGTATTCCTGGCTATCGGGGTGCTCATCGCCCTCATCCGGGTCATCGGCGGCGTCCACTTCCCCCGGGACGTGCTGGCCGGCGCCGTCATGGGCGCGGCCTGCGGCGCGGTTGGCTTCTGGCTGATCCCCTAAATCCATAAAAAATCCACCTTCCCCGGCGGAAAGGTGGATTTTTTGCGTTATCGGATGATGCCGGCCAGGCTCTCCAGCCCGCCGGGATACACTGTACCGGTGCCCAGCGCGTCGGCGGTGCGGACCGCCGCGCCCTCAGGAGGCGTGGTGACAGGCATGTCGCCGGTCTCTTCCACAAGGATCTCCATCTTCATCTCCAGCTTTCCGCCGTAGGCGGCCTTGGCTGTCAGAGTACACTCAAAATTGGTGCTGTCCCCGCTGGCGGAGAAGCTGATATCCATAGGCGTACTGCTCACGGCAAGGGCAGGCACCTTCACCGTCATATCCAGCTCCATATCCACCATCTGGTTATCCCGCACCCGGAAGGTACCATTGCAGTCCACCTTCAGGCCGCCGCTCAGGTAGCTCAGCAGCAGGTACAGCTCCGGGGTTCCCTTCTCTTCTGTCAAGGCAGTAACCTTGTCAGTCAATCCAAGGGTATCCACCTTCAGGGTGTAGGTGGTGGTGCTGCCTGCGGTGGAGACGGTGAAGCAGTCATCCCCCAGGATGAGGGCCAGCATCTCCGCCGTGTCCAGGGCGCTGACGCAGGGCGGCATTCCGTCTCCGCTGACGCCGCTCTCCTTTACTCCGGCGGTCAGCAGGCTGCCCATCGTGACAGCCTCCTCCATCTGGGTGTCCCCGCCTTCGGTGGGGTCCAGGGCCACCCACTCGCCGCTGGCCAGGGTGCTGCCAGGCAGCTCCCCCAGCTTGTTTCCGGTCATATAGAGTGTCCCCTGGTCCAGGTCGCCCCGCACCTCCATCTCAAAGTCGGACAGCAGGTCCAGCAGTGCCTCCTCCTGGGGCATACCGGCGACGACCATCTCGCGCAGGCCGCCCAGATCCATGTCCACCCCCAGATCCAGATCCACCTGGCCGCCCCGGACCAGGCCGTTCAGGGTCACGGTCTGGGTGGAGGTGTCGTTCTCCGCCTCGGTCTCGCCGTAGAGTGTCACAATCTGGGATGCCAGCCCCGTTACCCGGTAGGTCTGCTCCGGGTCCAGCTCACCCTGATCCAGGGACATCAAGGTGTTGAGGGTGGCAAACTTCTCGTCAATCTGCTCCGCAATCCTGTCCCAATCGGTGAAATGGGCCGCCTGATAGTCCCCGTCCCACTCCACGGCCATGCCCACCGCCTCGCCGGCAAAGCGGGCGGGAATGTAGGTCCGGTTGGCCACTGCGGTCAGGGGCACGTCCATCTCGATCTTGTCAATCTTATCCCCGGACACCCTGGTCATGGTGGTGCTCCCACCGGTCAGCTCTAGGGTGACCCCGTCGGCCAGCACGGCGGTGACCACGTTGTCCGCGTAGTCCACCTTGGCACCCAGGGCCTCCAGGAAGGGACGCACCGGCACCATGGTGCGGCCGTCCAGGGCCCAGGGCTCCAGCCCGTCCAGGTCCAGCCAGGTCCCGTTAACCGAGACATTGATGCCGTCCGGGTAGGGCATGCCCAGGGCTTCCTTCACACTCCGAAGATAGGCCTCCCAGTCCTCCGCCCACACATCGCCGTAGAAGGCCTGGTTCCAGGCATCCATGTCCGCGTAGTACTGCTCGTCCTCGGCGCCGCTCTGGACGAAATAGGCGTCCCAGTACTCATACCAGAAGTCCTCGCTCCATTCCGCTGTTGCCGCGTCCTTCTGTTCCTGGGTCCAGGTGCACCAGGGCCCGTACTGCTCATAGGCCTCCGCTCCGGTGAGCGCCGTCTCCGCGGCCGAGGCGGGCACGCAGGAGATGAGCAGAAGCACTGCCAATACGACTGCCAGTTTCTTCATGGGTGTTCCTCCTTTTTTTCCCGGGTTTTGGGTATCCTGAATCCAGTGTACCGCATTTCCTCCCATTTGTCTATTTTTATTTGTATATCCTGTTCAGTTTTCTTGGGACTCCCATAGCGTTACTCGGCGATATTACCAAGAAAACAATCCATCTCTGGCACATTGGAAGGCCAGCACAGCTGGCCGCCGCCCTGAACACCTCGCCTCTCGCCCTGCTGGATGAGGACAAATCCTGGCCCATCGGGGACACATCTGTGCTATAATGATAGCTGCTGAACCGACCCGCTGTGCAAAAATTTCCCCCGGAGGTGCTGTCCATGTGTGAAAATCCGCTCCGCGCCCTGCCCAAAATGGACGTTCTGCTGTCCCACCCCACCCTGCTCGCCGCCCGGAAGGTCCTGCCCTACGCCCTCATCCGCCAGGCCGCCCGGGGCAGACTGGAGGAGGTCCGGCGGTCTGTTGTGAACGGGGCCGCCGTACCGCCTGTGGACGTTCTGGCCGGAGAGATCGCCGCGGCGGCCGGGGCCCTGTGCCGCCCGGGCCTGCGGAAGGTCATCAACGCCACCGGCGTGGTGCTCCACACCAACCTGGGCCGGGCGCCCCTGGCCCACCGGGCGGCGGAGGCGGTCCGGGAGGCGGCAGAGGGCTACTCCAACCTGGAGTACGACCTGGACAACGCCTGCCGGGGCAGCCGCCACAGCCATGTGGAATCCCTCCTCTGCTCCCTTACCGGGGCGGAGGCGGCCATGGCGGTGAACAACAACGCCGCCGCCGTGTTTCTCATGCTCTCCGCCCTGGCGGCAGGCAAGGGGGTGGCCGTGTCCCGTGGGGAGCTGGTGGAGATCGGCGGCGCCTTCCGGGTGCCCGAGATCATGGCGGCCAGCGGCGCGCTCCTCCGGGAGGTGGGCACCACCAACAAGACCCGCTCGTCCGACTATGAGCGGGTCCTGCTCTCCCAGGAGGCCCAGGCCCTGCTGAAGGTCCACACCAGCAATTACCAGATCGTGGGCTTCACCGAGGACACCCCCCTGTCCCAGCTCGCCGGACTGGCGGCGGCCCACAGCGTGCCCCTGCTGTGCGACCTGGGCAGCTGTGTTCTCTCTTCCCAGAGTCTTCCCGCCCTCCCCGCCGCCCCCAGCGCGGCGGCGGCTCTGGCCGACGGGGCGGATGTGGTGTGCTTCTCCGGGGACAAGCTGCTGGGCGGCCCTCAGGCGGGCATCGTGCTGGGGAAAAAGCAGTACATCGACGCCATGAAGCGCCACCCCCTGGCCCGGGTGGTGCGCATCGACAAGCTGTCCCTGGCCGCCCTGGAGGCCACCCTGCTCCTGCTCCGAGACCCGGAGGGGGCCCGTGAGGCCCTGCCCGTGCTGTCCATGCTCAACGCCCCGCCGGACGACCTCCACCGACGGGCGGAGGAGCTGGCCGCCGGGCTGGGGCGCGCCCTGGGGACGGCGTACACCGTGTCCGTCCTTCCCTGCGCCGGACAGGTGGGGGGCGGCTCCATGCCCAACGAGGAATTGCCCGGCTTCTGCGCCGCCGTCACCGCCGGACCCGGCGTGCCCGAGGGGCTGGAGGCCCATTTCCGCCGCCATGCGGTGCCCATCCTCTGCCGCATCCACCGCGGCGCCCTTCTGCTGGACGTGCGCACCCTGACAGAGGAAGATGCGGCTGAGATCCTCCGGGCGGCGGAGGCGGTAAGGGGGACACACCGGTGAATCACCTGATTCTGGCCGTGGCGGGCCACGTGGACCACGGAAAGACCGCCCTGGTCAAGGCCCTCACCGGTACGGACACCGACACCCTGGCCGAGGAGAAGCGGCGCGGCCTGACCATTGAGCCGGGCTTTGCCGTCCTTTCCCTGCCTGGCGGCGGTGAGGCCGACCTGGTGGACGTGCCCGGCCATGAGAAATTTATCCGCAACATGCTCTCCGGGGCGGCGGGGGCGGACGGGGTGCTCCTCACCGTGGCCGCCGTTGAGGGCGTCATGCCCCAGACCAGGGAGCACCTGGCCCTGTGCGCCCTGCTGGGCATGGAGGCGGGTGTGGTGGCCGTCACCAAAGCGGATCTGGCGGATGAAAGCCGCCTGACCCAGGTGAAAGCGGCTGTCGCCGCCCTGACGGCGGGCACCTTTCTGGAGGGCGCCCCCGTCGTCCCTGTGTCGTCCAGGACCGGGCTGGGACTGGACGAGCTGCGGGCGGCTGTGGCCTCCCTCTCCCCCCGCAGGCGGCGGACAGACCTGCCCTTCCGGCTGGAGGTGGACCGGCTCTTCTCTCTCCAGGGCCGGGGGACCGTGGCGGCGGGCACTGTGGCCGCCGGGCAGGTGGCCGCCGGCGACACATTAGCGCTGTACCCCGGACATGGGACGGTGCGGGTGCGGGGGCTCCAGCGCCACGGTGCGGAGGCGGAACGGCTGGAGGCCGGGAGCCGGGCCGCCCTGCTGCTCTCCGGCGAGACGGATTCCATCCGCAAGGGGGACACCCTGGCCGCCCCCGGCTCCATGGCCCTCACCGACCGGGCGGACGTAACGCTGACCCTGCTGGCCGACGCCCCCTTCTCCGTCAAACACGGCGCCCAGCTCCACCTCCACCACGGCGCCGCCGCCTTGCTCTGCCGGTGCGTGTTCTTCGACCGGACCGAGCTGCTGCCCGGTCAGACCTGCTTTGCCCAGCTCCGGCTGTCCGCCCCCATGGCCGCCCGGGTGGGGGACCGCTTTGTGGTCCGCTTTTTCTCCCCGGTGGCCACAATAGGCGGCGGCGTGCTGCTGGACCTGTCCCCTCACCACAAAAAAAAGGACCCAGGCCTGGCGGATCGGCTGGCCGCCCTGGCCTCTCCCGACCCGCTCCGCCGTATGGCGGCGGCGCTGGCTGGACAGGCTGTCCCCAGCGCCCCGGAGGCCCTGGCCATGGCTGCCGGGCTGTCTCAGGCGGAGGGGCTGGCAGCCCTGGAGGCCCTGGCCCGGGAAGAGAAGGCCATCCCCCTGGGCACGGCCTGGCTGTCTGCCCAGGCCCTGGAGGCCCTGGCCGGCCGGGCTGCGGCTCTTCTGGACGGCTGGCATGCCGCCCGGCCCCTGGAGCCCGGCATGGTGGAGCAGCTTCTGTGCGCCCGACTGCTGCCTGACGGCGGCGCCCCGTCTGAAGCCCTGGCGGCCGCGCTGGAGGGACAGGGCGTGCTCCGGCGGCGGAACGGCCTGGTATTTCGCCCCGGGTTCCGCCCCAGATACACCCCGGAGCTGGCCAAAGTCCGGGACCGGCTGGAGGTCCTGTACCGCAGGGCCGGGCTGGAGGCCCCGGAGGACGCCGCCGTGGAGGCCGCCTTCGGCCCTGACGCCTCCGCCTGCCGCCAGGTAATGACCGCCATGACCCGGCAGGGCATCCTGGTGCCTCTGGGGGAGGGCTGCCGCATCCACCGCCGCCCCCTGGAGCGCGCCCGTGCTCTGCTGCTGGATCTGTTTCAGGACTCCCCCGCCCTCACCCTGGCCCGGTTCCGGGACAGGCTGGGCGTCAGCCGGAAATACGCCCTGCTGCTGCTGGAGCACTGGGATTCGGAGGGGCTTACCCGCCGGGAGGGAAATTACAGGGTTCTCCGGCGGGAAAATCTGTGATATAATTAGGTTTTGACAGCCCGATGGGGGCAGAAGGGTATCTGGTGAGCCCCGCGGTCTTCAAAACCGTTGGGGGCGGCGGTCCCGCCCCGGTGAGTTCGATCCTCACCTGCCCCCGCCACATTGGAATGGACTGTGCTCCATTTACAGCAAAAGACCGTCCCCTCACACGGGGACGGTCTTTTGCTGTGTTTTCAGCTGTTCCAGCTGTTTTCGTTCTCTCAGCCGGTAGAAGCCCAGGCCCACGGCGTCGGCCAGCACCCAGCCAATGGGAATGGCCCACCAGATACCGGGCAGACCGATGGCGGGAATGGGGGCCAGCAGATAGGCCAGGGCCACCCGTGTACCCAGGGAGATCACGGTGAGCACCACCGACATGCCGGGACGGCCCAGGGCCCGGTAGAGGCCGTAGAGCAGAAAGAGGCAGCCGATACCGCAGTAGCAGGCCCCCTCGATGCGCAGGTACTCCACGCCGATGGCGATGATACCGGTCTCCTCCGGCGCCACGAAGATGGTCATCAGGGGCCCGGCAAAGGCGAACACCAGCACCGAGATGACCACACAGAAGGCCAGGGCGGTGGCTACGGCGGAGCGGATACCCGCCCGAATGCGGTCCACTCTGCCCGCGCCGTAGTTCTGGGCGATGAAGGTGGAGAAGGCGTTGCCGAAGTCCTGGACCGGCATGTAGGCGAAGGAGTCGATCTTCACCGCGGCGGCAAAGGCGGCCATCACGTCCACGCCGAAGCTGTTGACCAGGCCCTGGATCATCAGGATGCCGAAGTTCATCACCGACTGCTGCACGCAGGTGAGGAAGGAGTAGGAAAAGATCTTGCCCACGGTCTCCCGCCGCAGCCGTATCTCGGACCGGCGCGGGCGGAGCTGAGGCGCCTTGCAGAAGGCGTACAGGGCGATGCAGGCCGCCGAGACCGCCTGGGAGATGACCGTGGCCTCTGCCGCGCCGGCCACTCCCCGTTTCAGCACCAGCACGAACACCAGGTCCAGCCCGATGTTCAGCACCGCGCTCACCCCCAGAAACACCAGGGGCACCACCGAGTTGCCGATGGCACGGAGGAGAGACGCAAAGTAATTATAGAGGAAGGTAAAGGGAATGCCCAGAAAGACCACCCGCACATAGGCCCGGGTCATGTCGTACACCTGGACCTGAATCTGCAGCGCCCGGAGGATGGGGTCTGTCAGCGCCATGACCACCCCGTTGAGCAGGGCAGCGGCAATGGCGATGACCACAAAGGACACAAAAATGCTCTCCCGCAGCTTCTCCTCCTCCCGACTGCCAAAGAGCATGGAGAAGTATACCCCGCTGCCCATACACAGCCCCAACAGGATGGAGGTAAGAAAGGTCATCAAGGAGTAGGAGGAGCCCACCGCCGCCAGGGCGTCCGGTCCCAGGCAGCGGCCCACGATCAGGGTGTCGGCCACGTTATAGAGCTGCTGGAGCAGGTTGCCCAGGATCATGGGCAGGGCAAAGAGCAGCATGGATCGGGTGACTCTCCCCCGGGTCAGGTCTTGCTGCATGGTATTCTCCCCTTTCCGGCCCCTTGGGATAGGGCCTGTCCTCCCCGCCCCTGTCCCAAAGGGCGTGGAAAAACCCCCGGAGGGAGATCCCTCCGGGGGCACGGGCATACGTTGTGCTCAGAAGTACTTCTTCACACCCTCAGTGGCCAGGCTGGCGTCAGCGCTGATGGTGACGGTGAACTTGATGTTGTTCTTCTCGCTGAAGGTGTTGAGCCAATCCAGGAAGTCCTCCACAGCGGCGTCGCCGGGCTCGGAGGGGACGATCTTGGTCAGGCTGTCGATGAAGATGTGGGTGATATCGTAGTCGCCGGCGTAGAGGCCGCTGATGAAGCCCTTCATGAACTCAAAAGACTTCATCTCGTAGTGGGACGCCTCCACCAGGCGGATCTTATAATGAATATCGTAGGTCAGCTTGGGGCCGCGCTCAATGCAGACCACGTTTCCGTTCTCGCTATGCACGGCAGAGTTAATGAGCTCGATCATCTGCTTGGTCTTGCCGGTGCCCTTGACACCCATGATCACTCTCACCATATTAATCACTCCTTACATTGTACGCCGGGACGCTCCCGACCTTGTGCCTCTATGTTACCATTTATCCAACCGGATTGCAACCGCTTTGCACAAGTTCACTAAAATTTCATGTTTCCAGGGGGCCCCATTGGCACGCTTAACCAATACTGCCCGGGCGGAGGAAAATCCGTCCGGGCAGTATGATTTTGGACACAATTTTTTCCTTTTAACCCTTGTTCAGGCGTCTTGCACTCAGCCGTTCAGCCGGGCCTCCAGCTCGGCCCCACGGAATCCCTGATTCCGCGGGGACCCCGTTTCCTTAATCTGCGGGGCGGAGTGAATCCGCCCTCGCATCAAGGTTTTGCTCCGCAAAACCCTTGGGACGCCGCATCCGCGGCGCACGCAAGGCCGGAGATGGCTCAGCCGTTCAGCCGGGCCTCCAGCTCGGCCTTGCGGTCCTCATAGCCGGGCTTGCCCAGCAGGGCGAACATGTTCTTCTTGTAGGCCTCCACGCCGGGCTGGTTGAAGGGGTTGACCTTCAGCAGGTGGCCGGACAGGCCGCAGGAGTACTCGAAGAAGTAGATCAGCTGGCCCACGGCGTTGGCGGTACGCTTGGGCACGGTGACGGACAGGTTGGGCACGCCGCCGTCCACATGGGCCAGCACCACGCCCTGGAAGGCCTTCTCGGCCACAAAGGACAGGGGCTTGCCGGAGAGGAAGTTCAGGCCGTCCACATTGTCGGGGTCGTTGGGGATGATGATCTGGCCGTCGCACTCGGCAAAGCGGACCACGGTCTCGAACAGGTGGCGCTCGCCCTCCTGGATATACTGGCCCATGGAGTGCAGGTCAGCGGTGAACTCCACGCTGGCGGGGAAGATACCCTTGCCCTCCTTGCCCTCGCTCTCGCCGTAGAGCTGCTTCCACCACTCGGCGAAGAAACGGAAGGAAGGCTCGTAGCAGGCCAGCAGCTCGATCTTCTTGCCGCCGTCATACAGGCCGTTGCGGGCGGCGGCGTACTGCCAGGCGGGGTTGTCCATGCCGGGCTTGGCCAGGGTCTCCATGGCCTCATGGGCGCCGGCCATCAGGGCGTCGATGTCGATGCCGGCGGCGGCGATGGGCAGCAGGCCCACAGCGGTGAGGACGGAGTAGCGGCCGCCCACGTCGTCGGGCACCACGAACTCCTCATAGCCCTCGGCGTCGGCCAGGCCCTTCAGGGCGCCCTTGTGGGCGTCGGTGGTGGCGTAGATGCGGCCCTTGGCGCCCTCCTTGCCGTACTTCTCCTCCAGCATGGCCTTGAAGATACGGAAGGCCACAGCGGGCTCGGTGGTGGTGCCGGACTTGGAGATGACGTTGATGGACCAGTCCTTGCCCTTGAGCTGCTCCATCACTTCCAGCATGGCGTCGGTGGACAGGCCGTTGCCCACGAAGTAGATCTCAGGGCCGTCCTTCTTGCACAGGTTGTAGTTGGGGGAGCCCAGCAGCTCGATGACGGCGCGGGCGCCCAGGTAGGAGCCGCCGATGCCGATGACCACCAGGGCCTGGGAGTCGGAGCGGATCTTGGCCGCGGCGGCCTTGATGCGGGCGTACTCCTCCTTGTCGTAGTTCTCGGGCAGGTGGACCCAGCCCAGGAAATCAGAGCCGGGGCCGCGGCCCTCCTGGAGCATGGCATGGGCCTCGGTCAGGTCGGCCTCACGGCCGGTCAGCCAGTTTTCGGGCAGGAAATTCAGCGCATTGGATGCGTCAACCTTGGGCATATCAAACAGCCTCCTCATCAGTATAACAGGGGATATCCCAGTGGCAAAAGTATACACCAAACCGGCCCGTTTTCCTAGAGGAAAATGAGCCGAAAATAGCACTCCGGCGCGGAGCATTTTCAGCGCCGCGCCGGAGCTTATCCCGCTCCTGCGGGACGTTTTTCAGTTCTTCAGGCTCTGCATGGGCGCAGGAATCCGGCCACTCCCAGCCGGGCACGCCCGGCTGGGAACCCTGAATTGATTTCACCTGCTCGGCGGAATTAAATTCCGCCTGCGCCAAGGTTTTTCCCTCCGGGAAAAACGCTTGTACGGCGCAAGCGCCGCCCCATCACAGATGGGGCCCCGCGGCGGCCGTCTCAGTTCTTCAGGCTCTGCATGGGGGCCGGAATCCGGCCGCCGCGCTGGACAAATTTCTCCGAGCCGAAGGGGTGCACCGGCATCACCGGCGCGGAGCCCAGCAGGCCGCCGAACTCCACCGTGTCGCCCACCTTGGTGCCGGGACCGGGGATCACGCGCACGGCGGTGGTCTTGGAGTTGACCATGCCGATGGCGGCCTCGTCGGCGATGATGGCGGAGATGGTCTCGGCGGTGGTGTCGCCGGGCACGGCGATCATATCCAGGCCCACAGAGCAGACGCAGGTCATGGCCTCCAGCTTGTCCAGGTGGAGGGCGCCGGAGGCGGCGGCGGCGATCATGCCCTCATCCTCGCTGACGGGGATAAAGGCGCCGCTCAGGCCGCCCACGTGGGAGGAGGCCATGACGCCGCCCTTCTTGACGGCGTCGTTGAGGAGGGCCAGGGCGGCGGTGGTGCCGTGGGTGCCGCAGACCTCCAGGCCCATCTCCTCCAGGATACGGGCCACGGAGTCGCCGATGGCGGGGGTGGGGGCCAGGGACAGGTCCACAATGCCGAAGGGCACGTCCAGCCGGCGGCTGGCCTCCTGGGCCACCAGCTGGCCCATGCGGGTGATACGGAAGGCGGTCTTTTTGATGGTCTCGGCCACCACGTCGAAGGGCTGCCCCTTCACCCCCTGGAGGGCGTGGTACACCACGCCGGGGCCGGAGACCCCCACGTTGATGACCTTCTCCGGCTCGCCCACCCCGTGGAAGGCGCCGGCCATGAAGGGGTTGTCCTCCACCGCGTTGCAGAACACCACCAGCTTGGCGCAGCCGAAGCCGCCCCGGTCGGCGGTGCGCTCCGCCGTGGCCTTGATGATGCGGCCCATCTCAGCCACCGCGTCCATGTTGATGCCCGCCTTGGTGGAGCCCACGTTGACGGAGGAGCAGACGAACTCGGTGGTGGCCAGGGCCTCGGGGATGGAGGCGATGAGCCGCCGGTCGCCGGAGGTGGCGCCCTTCTGCACCAGGGCGGAGAAGCCGCCGATGAAGTTGACCCCCACCGCCTTGGCCGCGTCGTCCATGGCCTTGGCGAAGGGGACAAAGTCCTCGGTCTCGGAGGCTCCGGCCACCAGGGCCATGGGGGTCACCGAGATGCGCTTGTTGACGATGGGGATGCCGAACTCCCGCTCGATGTCCTCGCCGGTGGACACCAGCTTCTCCGCCCGGCGGGTGATCTTGTCGTAGATCTTGCGGCAGGCGGCCTTGGGGTCGGGGTCGGCGCAGTCCAGCAGGGAGATGCCCATGGTGATGGTGCGGATGTCCAGGTGCTGCTGGTCGATCATGTTGATGGTGGACAGAATGTCGTGTTGATTCAGCATGGCAGGCACCTCAAATGGTATGCATGGCGTTGAAGATCTCTTCCCGCTGGGCGTGGATCACCACACCCTTCTCCTTGCCGGCCTGCTCCAGATCGGTGACCAGCTGGGCGAAGGGGACGGTGGTCTGGGAGGCGTCCACCAGCATGATCATGGTGAAGTACCCCTGGAGAATGGTCTGGCTGATGTCCAGGACGTTGACATTGTGCTCGGAGAGCAGGGCGCAGACCGAGGCGATGATGCCCACCTGGTCCTTGCCGATGACAGTGACGATGGCTCGCATTTGCTTCACAACCCCTCTCATTTATTGCAGTTCATCCAGTGTAAGCCCGAACGCGGGCAGAAAATGCTCGATAAAGTAGGCAGCTTCGGGCAAATTCATGGCCTCCACCGCCTCCAGGGTCTGTATGGCGGCCTGGCGGAACTCATTGTTGCCCGCCTTGACCTCCTCCACGCACTTGATGTGGGCGGAGAGCTTGTCCGCCGCCTTCACCAGGGCCCGGAGGGACGGGTCGTACTCCTCCCGCAGCCAGGGCGCGTAGGCGGGGCGCAGCTGGTCGGGCAGCATGGACAGCAGCTTGTCCGCCGACACCGCCTCCACCGCCTTGTAGGCGTCCCGGATCTCCGGGTTGTAGTATTTCACGGGGGTGGGCAGGTCGCCGGTGAAGATCTCCGGCGCGTCGTGGTACAGCGCCGCCACCGCGGCGGCGCCCGGGTCGCAGTCCTCCCCCACCACGTCCCGGCGGATGACAGCCAGGGTGTGGGCCAGCACCGCCACCATGTGGGAGTGCTCCTGGATGTTCTCCTGCACCGAATTGCGCATGAGGCCCCAGCGGCTGATGTACTTCATCCGGGCGATATAGGCGAAAAAGTTGTAGGCCATTCCCCCGCCTCCCTCTCTGTCTCGGTTATCAAAAAGCGGAGTCCCCATTTCGGGGGCTCCGCCCGGTTGACCCAGATCCGCCGTCCTTGTAGGGCGGCAGCGCCGGGCGGCTCCGGAGGTGGGGAATTACTCCCCGTCCTCCGCGATGAGCGCGGCGATGTCCTTGCGGAAGGTCTCGCTCTCAGCGTCGGTACCGTGGAACTCCACCTTCACGGGCTTGGCCAGGTCCAGGGAGAAAAGGCCCATGATGGACTTGGCGTTGATCACATAGCGGCCGGAGAGCACGTCGATCTCAGAGGAGCAGCGGCTGGCCGCATCCACGAACTTCTTCACATCGGAGATGGAAGTGAGGGACACGAAAAAGGTCTGCATGGTAATTTTGCCTCCTGTGGTTTTGGTCTGTACAATCTGCCGCCGGGCTGATAAAATAGTCTGAGCGGCAAATTCTGCTTGTGGAATCCGCTACCATTATAGCACCACACCCGCAAATTACAAACATAAATTCCGCTTCTCCCGCATTTTCGCCGTTTACACCATAGGGGGAAAGTCCGGGGAGGCGGAATCTTGAGAGGGATAACCATGCGATACGCGATCTATACCCTTGGCTGCAAGGTCAATCAGTACGAGACCCAGGCCCTGGAGACCGAGCTGCTCCGCCGGGGCCACACCCTGGTCCCCTTTGAGGAGGAGGCCGACGCCTACATCATCAACACCTGCACCGTCACCGCGGTGAGCGACCGCAAGTCCCGCAACGCCATCCGCCGGGCCAAGAAGCGCAATCCGGCAGCCGTGGTGGCGGTCTGCGGCTGCTACGCCCAGACCGCGCCGGATGACGTGGCCGCCCTGGGGGTGGACCTGGTTTCGGGCACCGGGGACCGCCTGGGCTTCCTCAACGAGGTGGAGCGGCTCTCCGGCCTGGTCAGAGCGGAGGCGGAGCTGGCCCCCGAAGTGCTGGTGGACAACATCATGACCCACCGCAGCTTTGAGCAGCTGCCCGCCGGCGGCCTGGAGGGCCGCACCCGGGCCATGCTCAAGGTGGAGGACGGCTGTGTCAACTTCTGCACCTACTGCATCATCCCCTACGCCCGGGGGCCGGTGCGCTCCCTGCCCCTGGCTGCCGCCGTGGAGCAGGCGGAGAAGCTGGCCGGGGACGGCTACCGGGAGATCGTCCTCACCGGCATCGAGATCTCCTCCTGGGGCCACGAGTTCCGGGACGGCACCAGACTCATCGACCTGGTGGAGGGCATCTGCCGTGCCGTGCCCGATCTGCGGGTGCGGCTGGGCAGCCTGGAGCCCCGCACCATCACCGAGGACTTCTGCCGCCGGGCCGCCGCCCTGCCCAACCTGTGCCCCCATTTCCACCTGTCCATGCAGAGCGGCTGCGACGCCGTTTTGAAGCGGATGAACCGGAGATATGATACCGAACGGTATTATGAGAGTGTTACATTACTCCGCGGATTTTTTGACCGCCCCGCCATCACCACAGATCTGATCGTGGGCTTCCCCGGCGAGACCGAGGAGGAGTTCACCGCCACCCTGGAATTTGTGGAAAAGTGCGCCTTCTCCGCCATGCACATCTTCCCCTACTCCCGCCGCACCGGCACACCGGCGGCCAAGATGGCCGACCAGGTGCCCAACGCCGTCAAGGAGGAGCGGGCCGCCCGGGCCGGTGAACTGGCCGCACGGCTCAAGGCCGCCTATCTGGAGCAGTGGGTGGGTTCCTCCCTCCCCGTCCTCTTCGAGGAGGAGAAAAACGGCCTGTGGCGTGGCCACGCCCCCAACTATGTGGAGGTCATGGCCCGGGGCGAGTCACTACACAACGTAATCAAAGATGTCAATATTACAGATCTTTATGGGGACGGCCTGGTGGGCCAGGTGCTGTAAAGACCGGAGCATCCCTCGCGTTTGTTCTGAAAACCATATATATAAGGAAGACGCCGCCCATTTGGGCGGCGTCTTCTGTCTTCCAGCGCTTGTCACAGCATCATCAGGGTGCCCAGGACGATGCACAGCAGGCCAATGGCTGCCTTTTTCGACAGCCGCTCCCGGAACACCACATAGGAGAAGGCGATGCTCACCAGGATGCTCAGCTTGTCGATGGGCACCACCACGCTGGCCGGGCCGTCCTGAAGGGCCCGGTAGTAGCACAGCCAGGACGCGCCGGTGGCGATGCCCGACAGGAGGATAAACACCAGCTCTTTTCCCGGCACCTGTCTGGCCATACTCTGCTTTCCCTTCACGAACACCACCAGCCAGGCCATCACCAGCACCACGCCGGTGCGCAGGGCGGTGCCCAGGTTGGACTCCACGCCGGTGATGCCGATCTTCCCGAAGATAGAGGTCAGGCTGGCAAAGACGGCGGACAAGACGGCATAGAGCAGCCAGGAGCGTCCCTTTGCCTGTCCGGTGCTCTCCTTCTTCTGGATCATCAGCAGCGTGCCGCCGCCGATGGCCAGCAGGCCGATGAGCTTTTTGGGGCTGATGGGCTCGCCCAGCAAAAGGAAGGCCAGCAGTACGGTCAGCACGGTGCTGCACTTATCAATGGGCACCACTTTGTTGACGTCTCCCATCTGGAGCGCCCGGAAATAGCACAGCCAGGAGGCCCCCGTGGCCAGGCCGGACAGGATCAGAAAGAGCCAGGTGTAGGCCGAGATCTGGGACACCTGGGACGCAGAGCCCACCAAAGCCACCATCAGCCAGGAGAAGATCAGAACAATAATAGTCCGAATAGCGGTGGCCACATCAGAATCCGTCTTTTTTATGCCGCATTTCGCCAAAATTGCCGTGATACCTGCAAAAAACGCGGAGCCGGCCGCAAACAGGATCCACATGGCATATTCCTCCTTATCCGTTTTATCCCGCCAATTATAGTGCAAGGTCCTCGAAAAAACAACCCCGCCCATGGTGATGGGACAGAAATGGTCTCAGGCGCCCGGGCACAAGTCCCGGGCGCCTGAGCTATGGGAAAGGAGGGGGAAACGTAAATTCATGGGGCGTACAGCGGGAGGGTCAGCCGTTTCTCTCCCGTCTGAGCCGCTGTTTGGACGCGCCGGGCGCTTCCTTGCACTTCTCCAGCCCACTGCGGACGGCAAAAAAGCCCCACACAGCCAGGCCCACGCCCAGCAGCACATCCACAGCGATCATCACCACCATCCAGGTGGGCATGATCGCTCTGAATTCTCCGCGCATGGCGTTGCTGTTGGCCACAGTGAAGAGGACATTCTTGGCCGCCGACCGCAGGACGGTCACGTCGGAGGCGTTCCCGGCGTCCGGATTCCACACCATCTGACCCGCGAACTGCAGGTTCAGGTCTCCGCCGGCGTAGAACATATCCTTTTCCACCATGTGGTTACAGGTGTTGAAGTCGCAGATAACGGAGCCTGTAAAGCCCCACTCATTGCGCAGGATCTCGGTAATGAGCCGGTAGTCGCCGCCCGCCCAGCGGGTCCCGATGCGGTTGAAGGAGGACATGACGCCCATGGGCATGATGTGATTATTCTCCTGACCGTAGGCGATGCAGTCCTTGATGGCGATCTCAAAGCTCTTCAGGTAGATCTCCCGCATGGCCTGCTCGGTGGCAAAGGTGAGCACGCCGTTGCTGGCCCGGTGGGTCTCCTGCTCGTTGAGGGCGAAGTGCTTGATGTGGCAGTACACGCCCTTGTCGGCGGCCGCCTTGACCACCGCGGCGGTCATCTTACCGCTGAGGAAGGGGTCCTCCGAGTAGTACTCAAAGTTTCTGCCGCCGAAGGGGCTGCGGTGGATGTTGAGGCCGGGGGCATACCAGCTGCTGTAGGGCAGGCCGCCCCGCTCGGTGTTGCCGATGATGCCCTCGTTTCCGATGGCGTTGCCCATGGCGGCCAGGCAGTCCTCGTTCCAGGTGGAGGAGAAGACCACCTGGCAGCAGTAGGTGGTGCAGCCGCCGAAGGACTCGGCATAGCCGGGCATGAAGTTCACCCAGCCCGCCGGGCCGTCGGAGCTCAGGGTGGAGGGGACGCCGTACTGGGCGATCATCTCGGTGTGGAAGGCGCCCTTGTTGATGAGGTCGGTCATCTGGCCCACGGTGAGCTGGTCCATGAACTTGTCCCACAGGCCCTCTTCATCGTCATAGGCCACCCCCACCAGGTCGCTGAGCATAATGCCGCTGTCCACGCCGGTGACCGGCATAGTGTCCTCCTGAGCGGGCCGGTTGGGGTTGGGCTCCGTGGAGGTCATGGCGCTGATAAAATCCTCGGTATAAGTGGTGTCGTCGTCGATCTGCTTGTCCTCCGCCGGGCGGACCTGGGGCCAGGTGCCGGCAAAGTCGCTCCGGGAGAGCTGGCTCTGAAGCTGCCAGTCGGAATCCAGCGTCTCGTCCTCGTTGCCGGTATAGAGGTTTTTCACCTCATAGCCGGTGGTGGGGTCGGTGTCGTAGATGATGTCGGAGGCGATGGAGGCCGTCACCGTGGCGTTCTCCATGTCCTTGGCGTTGTGGGCGTCGGTGGAGATGGTGAAGGTATAGTCGCCCTTCTCCGCGATGTAGCCCTGGGTGCCGCTTAGGCCGTAGCAGTCATAGGAGGCAAAGGCATAGGGGCTGTCCACGGTGATCTCCACAATCTGGGGCTCCCCCTTTGTGATCACCGGGGTCTTGGCAAAGCCCACCAGGATCTTGGCCGGCTTCTCAATGCCGCCCGGCGTGTAGGGCGGCGTGACATACAGCTGGACCACATCCTTGCCCGGGGTGTCGCTCAGGTTGGATACCTCTATCTGGAAGGTAATAGAGGTGTCCTTATCCAGCGTAGCGGGGATCTCAGAGGCGTTTACCAGCTCCCAGCTGAACTCGGAGTAGCTCAGGCCGTAGCCGAAGGGGTAGACCACCGCCTCGTCGTAGTCAAAGCCGGGATAGTTGCCCGCCTGGGCCTCGGCGTAGGCGGTCTCGTAGTAGCGGTAGCCCACGTACACGCTCTCCTCGTAGTCCACAAAATAGACGTTGCTGTCCACCATGCCTCTGCCGGCGGTGCTGAAGTAGGCGTCGCCGGTGATACCGGCGGTGGGAGAGCCCAGCGCGGCGCCGAAGTTGTTCCAGGTGGGGTCCTTGGTGAAGTCGGCGGCATAGGTGTCCACCGTTCTGCCCGAGGGGTTCACCGCGCCGGTCACCACCTCGCCGAAGGCCATCATGCCCGCCTCGCCGGTGTAGCCGATCCACAAGATGCCGTCCACCTGGTCATCCTCGGCCACGTCCTTGAGCTCCATGGCGGAGGCCGTGTTCAGGACCAGGATGATCTTCTCAAAGCCGTGGCCCTTGACCGCGGCGATCAGGTCCTTCTCGTCCGGCCGCAGCTTGAGCACGTGGTCGTTCTCC
This sequence comes from uncultured Pseudoflavonifractor sp., assembly GCF_944387275.1. Classification (GTDB taxonomy): domain Bacteria; phylum Bacillota; class Clostridia; order Oscillospirales; family Oscillospiraceae; genus Pseudoflavonifractor; species Pseudoflavonifractor intestinihominis. Next base: position 87,366 of record NZ_CALXEG010000002.1, on the reverse strand, counting down.
GTGCGGGGCAGGTCGGCGCCCTCGCCGCCGATGCGGGTGATGACGATGAAGGCGGCGTCCTTGTAGTCCTCACAGGAGTCCCACAGCGCGTCGTCATAGCTGCTGACGGGCGTCTCGCCCACAAAGCTCTCGGTCAGCGCCACGTTGGAGCCGGAGTCCAGGTCGCTGTTGTTCTTGTCCCTGCCCGCGCCCGACCGGCTGTTGTCGTTGTAGAAGTCCACCAGGGCCTGGTTGTACTCGATTCCCACGGCGGTCAGGCTGTCAAAGATGGTCTTGGGCGTGATGCCCACCGCGCCGCCGGAGCCGGAGCCGCCGAAGGCCATGTTCACCGAGTTCTTGCCGAACACGCTGACTCTGGTCTCGTCGGACTGCAGCGGGAGGGCGCCGTTGTTCTTCAGCAGCACAAAGCCCTCCTCGCAGGCCTGAAGGGTGACCGCGTCTCCGTAGGCCTTGGCGTCCGCCTTGGTGGCGATGCCCTCGTCGGCCTGGTACTGAGAGGTGTTCTCCCCCACGAATTCAGCGGTGTTGCCCTTGAAAAAGGAGTTGATCAGTTCAAACAGGATCCCGGTGGCCAGGATGTTGACCACAATGGCCACAACAAGGACGATGGCCGTGACGATGGTCCACGACAGGGCGTTTTTACTCTTGAAAAACTGTCTCATTGCGCAAGCCCTCCTGATCCAGGCCGGGGGTCAGGCCTTGTCGGCAACGGTCATGCCGGTGGTGCCGCAGCCGTTGTTGTAGGTCACGGCCATCTCCAGCTCAGCGTCGGTGGTCAGCTTGATGCAGTCCACGCAGGGGGCCACGGCGGCGTAGGTGCCCGCCATCTCCACGCCCTGGTTGTTCACCGGGGTGTCGCTGTTGTTGGTGATGAGGGAGATACAGGTATAGCCCGCCTTGAGGCTCAGGGTCTTGGTGATGGTGAAGTCCTCAAAGCCGATAGGGGTGTTGGAGCCGGTGCCGTCCAGGTGGATCTCGCCGCACTCCCACTCGTCGATGGTGTACCGCTCGTGGTTGGGGTCGTCCTTACCCTCGCCGTCGGGGCCGTAGTAGTCCATGAAGAAGGCGTCCCAGTTGCCCACGGCGCCGCCCTCGGTGGTCTCCTTCAGGTCGTCCTCGGTGCAGGAGTCGATCTGGATGGTGTAGTTGGAGGGGTTGAAGTAGTAGTCCATGGACTCAATGCCCAGACGCACGTCCAGCTGCACGTTGTCCACGTCCCGGTCGCTCTTGATGACAAAGTTTACCGACACGCCGTCCTGATACAGATAGGTCACAAAGCCGTGGTCCTCGCCGCTGACGGAGGGGTCGTCAGAGGTGGAGGCCATGGAGGTGCCGCTGGCCTCGCCGGAGGCGCCGGGGCCGCTCTTGCCCCGCAGGTCGGTGTTCTCGGCCTCAAAGGTGTAGACCTTCAGGCCGCCGGAGGCGGAAGCGCCGCTGCCGCCGGCGGGGGCGCCATCGCCGGTGTCGCAGGCGGTCATGGTGGCCGCCAGGCCAACCGCCATCGCCAGAGCCGTCAGCTTTTTCAGTGTCTTTTTCATATCAATTCTCCTTAAAAGCATATCATTTTTATCAGGATGGGGTACAGGACCCCGGCAGCGGCAGGGGAGCCGCTGCCGGAGCCCTGCTCCGTCTGAGCCGTCAGACAGTCTTCCGGCGTCAGGCATTCACTTTCTTCTTGCTGGACACGGTAAACCAGACGACCGCCACGCCCACGACGGCCACACAGGCGATGACCAGGCCCACAATGGCCACGGTGTTGCTCGCGGCCGCGCCCTGAGCGGGGGCGGCCACCGCCAGGTCAATGGTCTGCACGTAGTTGTTGGTGGAGCGCTCCACGGAGTTGCCCTTGCTGCCCGCCACCACGGTGGCGGTGTTGGTGGTCACGTCCAGCTCCAGGGCGCAGTCGTCATAGGCCAGGAGGGTGCCGGTGATCTTGCCGGTCTCGGAGTCATAGGTCAGGCCGTCGGGCAGGTTGCTGATGACCACGGCCACCTCGGTGACGCCGGTGGTGCCCGCCTCGTCCTCGTCCGTGGGGGCCGGAATGATATCCACGTTCTTCACCACCGTGGCGTCAATGGCGGTACCGGTGGTGGCGTTCTCAGGCCAGCCCTCAATGGTGATCAGGGGCTCCACCGTGAACATCACGTCCACGGTCTTCTTGGACCAGCCGTCGGCGGTGATGGTGACCTTGCCGGTGTACTCACCCTCGTTGGCCACCCAGCCGGTGATCATGCCGGTGTCGGGGTTGATGGACAGGCCCTCGGGCAGGTCGGTGGCGGAGTACTTGATATCAGTGGTGCCGTAGGTCTCCGGGTCCACCGCCACAGAGGCGGCCACGCCCAGGCCGGCCTTGGTGCTGAAGTTCTGGCCGGTAAACGCCGCCTTGTTCAGGCCGTTCTCGTTGCAGTTGGACACGGAGCCCACCCACAGGATGCGGGTAACGCTCATGCGGACGGTGTAGTACTGGGTGGGAGAGCCACCCGCGGCGGCGTCATAGGAGCCGTCCACCACGCCGCCCTTGCCGTCCCGGAGGGAGGCGTCCCAGGTGCCGCTGATGGAGTTGTCGCCGCCCTGGGCGGAGAAGCTCAGGGGCAGGTCGCAGCCCACGCGCTGGATCATATTCAGCTTGCCCAGAGTGTTGCGGTAGGCGTCGGTGACGCTCTCGCCGTGGAAGCCCCACTCGTCCCGGAGGATGGTGTACTGCACCATGTAGTTGACCTGGCAGGGCATGGCGCCCACCCGGTTGAAGCCGGTCATGACGGCCTTGGCCTTGCTGTCCTCCTTGCCGTCGTAGAGGCCCTTGGCGGCGTACTCGAACTGCTTGAAGTAGATCTCGCGGATGGCCTGCTCGGAGGCGAAGGTGCCGATGCCGTGGCGGTCGGTCTCCTGGTCGTTCAGGCCGAAGTGCTTGATGAAGGCGTACATGCCCTTGGACTGGACGCCGGGGACTGGACGCCGGCCACAACGGCGGAGCCGATCATACCGCCCTGATAGCCGTCCTGGGAGTAGTACTCATAGTTGCGGCCGCAGAAGGGGCTGCGGTGGGTGTTCAGGCCGTTGGCGTACCAGCCGGGGCAGTCCAGATACAGGCTCTCGTTGCCGAACATGACGCCCTGCTGATAGGCCAGGTCGGTGTTCCAGGTGGAGGCCACATTGGTCTCGCAGACCCAGAAGGTACCGTCAGGCCGGTCGGTGGTGCGGAAGGCGTTCACGGTGGCGGGGCCGTTGACGTCGTCGGCCTGGTCCTTGCCCAGGGCCTCATAGCCCGGGGAGATGAAGCCGCCGTGGTGGAGAGACTGAGCCATCTCCTCCCAGGTGAGCTGGTTGACAAACAGGTCCCACGCCTCGGCCTCGGTCTTGCCCCGGAACTCCTCCACGGGATAGCTGTCGGGGATCACGTCGGTGCTCCAGTAGTCCAGACCCACCATGTCCACCAGCTGGATGGGCGCTTTTCCGTCCACCCGGCCGGCCACAGTGCCGTCGGCGCCGGCCACGGCCTGGGTCCAGGTCTCGGGGATGTCCTCATTGGTCTTGTACCAGGGGTCGGTGGGCTTGTCGTTGTCCGAGTTGAAGTATGTAGTATACCGGGTCTCGTCCTGGGCGGTACCGGCGGTCTGTTCCTCAAAGGTCATGGCCAGCAGCTTGCGCAGGGGCTCGGAATACACCCGCTCGGCCTGGGTGGTGGGGGTGGGGAAAGAGGCCACAAAGCCCTCCGCCCGGTTCATCTGCTTCATCTGGGAGCCGCTGGCGGCCTCGCCGGCGTAGTCCTTCACGTTGAGCAGGGTATCGTACTCGTCGCCGTTGGACAGGGGGGTGTTGTTGTTGGCATCGCTGTCATTGTCCAGCGAGGTGGTCTTGGCGGTCAGCACGCTGGTGATGGCGTCGGACTCGTCGTGGGAGTTGGTGCGCAGGCTGAATTCATAGCTGCCCGCTTCGATCTCCCAGCCCTTGTAGCCGTTGCTGTTGGCATCGTTGTAGTCGAAGGAGGCCAGCTCGCCCATGCGCATCCGCATGGTGACCACCTCGGACTGGCCGGGCTGCAGCAGGCCGGTCTTGGCGAAGGAGGCCAGGGACACAGCGGACTTCTCGATCCCGCCGGCGGTGTAGGGGGCCTCCACGTAGAGCTGCACCACCTGCTTGCCCGCCACGCTGCCGGTGTTGGTGACCCGGGCCTGCACCTCCACCATGTCGTCCAGGCCGGTCTTGGCGTTGATGGCGGCGGCCAGCTCATCGCCGGTGGTCACCAGCTCCTGGGAGAAGGTTGTGTAGGACAGGCCGTAGCCGAAGGGATAGAGCACGGACATGTCGTACCACTGCTCGGCGGTGACGGAGGTGTTGGCAGCGCTGCCGAAGATCTCCTGCTCGGCGGCGGTGAACATCTCGTCCACAGCCCCCTGCTGCCAGTCGGCATATCTGGTCTCGTAGTACTTGTAGCCCAGGTAGATGCCCTCCTCATACTCCACCACGTTGCCGGCGCTGGCGTCGGGCTCCTCATCGGTGGCGGAGGCGTACACGGAGTTGTCCTTCTCCCCCACCTGGGTCATGGTGTGGGCGTTCTGCCAGGTGGGGTCCAGCTTGAAGTTGGTGGGGTAGATGTCCACCAGGCGGCCGGAGGGGTTGACCTGGCCGTTGAGGGCCTGGCCCACTGCCATCAGGCCCGAGTTGCCCGGCTGGCCGATCCACAGGATGGCGTCCACGCCCAGATTGTCGGCGGTCTTGTCCGCCTCCATGGGGGTGCACTCAAAGGCGTTGGCGCTGTTGATGAGCACGATGATCTTGTCAAAGCCCTGGGCCTTCACGTACTGGATCAGGGCCTTCTCGTTGTCGTCCAGGCTCTGGACGTGGTCGGCGGGGTCGCTGTGGGTGGGCACGTCGGAGGTGTAGATGTCGTTGCCCTCACCGGCGGTGCGGCCCAGCGTGATGATGGCCGCGTCCTTGAAGAACTGGTAGGAGCTCTCGGCGGGAGCCAGCCAGCTCACAGGGGGGTCCACTGTGATGGCGCCGGTGGTGCCCATGCCGGCGGGCGCCACGGCGGCGGTGTACTTGTTGTTCTCGTAGATCTCCTGTACGCGGGTGTTGACGTTGAAGCCCGCAGCCTTCAGGCTGTCGGTCAGGGTCACGGGGTCGCCGCTGCCGCCGCCCGAGCCGGTGCCGCCGGTGAAGATCTCGTAGGACCGGGCGCCAAACACCGTCACGTTCTTGACCGAGCTGTCAAGGGGCAGGGTGCCGTTGGCATTTTTCAGCAGGACCATGCTCTCCGCCATCAGCTCAATGTTGAGCTCGGAGGCGTACTGCTGCTCCTCCTCGTAGGACCCGAAGTCTGTGTACCACTTTCCGTCCTCGCCCGACGCCATGGCGCTGGGCGAAGCCGCGCCCAGCATCAGCACTGCTGACATTGCCAGCGCGGCCAGTCTGTTTGCTCTTCTTGCATTTCCAGATCGACGCTCCATACCTTTTCCTCCCATATACGTTTCTATGTTCACGGGCACATTCCCGAAAACATCCCGTTCGTATGGACATCAGTATAGCGGAGCGCACTGGACCTGGGGCATATTCAGCAAAAACTGCTGGCAGACGGTCCTAATCTGCATCCTCCTCTGCAAAAACGGCTGATTTTTCAGCATAATCTGCACAGGCCGCCTGCCGGCGGCCTGGTTTTCTGTGCGACATGACAAAAAGCCGGGAACCTGAGTTCCCGGCTTTTTGTCATACCGTCTATTCCTGGCTCTTCCGGCTCAGCAGGATCTCCAGCCGGAAGAATCCGTCCTCCGTCAGGCCCATCCGCACCGACCCGCCGTATTTCTCGGCGATGTACCGGAGGCTCTTGGTCCCGTAACCGTGGAGGTTTTTGTCCCGCTTGGTGGTGACGGGCAGGCCGTCCTTAAACTCCGGCGCCACCGAGCAGTAGTTGAGCATCTGGATATACAGCAGGTCCCCCTGGGGCGTGGAACGCAGGGAGATCATACGTTTGTCCGTGTCCTCCTCCCCGGTGACGCTCTCGATGGCGTTGTCCAGGGCGTTGAAGAACATGGAGTAGACGTCCTCCAGGACCATGAAATCGTAGTCGGCCCCGTCAATGATGTAGTCGAACCGAATGGCGTTTTTTACGCACCGCCAGCTGATCTCGGTCAGCACCAGGTCAATGGCCGGGTTGCCTGTCTTGGCAACGCTGTCGTAGAGCAGCACCGAGCGCTCCAGCTCCTCGATCATCTCGTTGCGCTCCCGGGCGCTGGCGATCTGCTTGAGGGAACCGATCTGCTTTTTCAGGTCGTGGCATTTGATGTTGATGAAGTCCAGGTTGTCCCCGATGACCCGCTGCTGGTCCTTGGACTGCACCAGAAGATGCTCCATAATCATCTTGTCCCGCTCCAGGGAGTTCTGCCTGAACAGTCCAAACAGTTCAAACAGCACCAGGGTGCAGCAGATCACCGAGTACAGGCGGCACACCACCATGGACACAAAGCTGTCTCCGAACTGGCCGTAGGAGGTCAGCCTGCTGAGGATCACGTTCAGGAAGATGACGATCACCGCCAGAACCACAGCGATGACACTGCGGTTCTCAAAGTTGTTGTAGTCGTTGTTGTGCTTGATGAACAGGTAGTAAAAGGCCACCGAGATGGCAATATAGGGCAGGAAGTACAGAATATCGCTCACCAGCACCGGCATATCTGTGGCATAGTAGCGGACGATGGTGAACACGCCGTAGATCAGGTGCTGGAGGGCGTACCCGCCGATGGCGGCGTGGAGCGCGAAGAAGGGCTTGACCTCAAAGGAGTTCAGAATGCCCAGGAAGCATACGCCCCACGTGGCCTCGAAGACCACAAATCCCATGGCCCACTGGCCCTCCGGCCAGGCCACCCGCAGCAGATAGGCGCCGTAGCTGAAGCCGAAGATGAACACCATGGAGCACAGCGTCCGCAGCCAGAACTGCTTTCTGTGGGGGAACTTGTGGACAAACGCGCTTGTACATATGACCAGCTGCAACGCGAAGGCAAAGCCGGTCTTCATCATCCAGCTTCCCATCAGCGGTTCCTCATGTAGGTCATGAATTTCTCTGTGAACTCGTTCTTCTTGCCCCGGCTCAGGGCCAGCTCCTCGGGAAACTTGGAGATGGAGACCGTCCCCTTGTTGACCGACGTCACATGCTCCAGGTTCACCAGGCAGCCGCTGTTGCACAGGGCAAAGCCGCAGTCCGCCAGGGTTGCCGCGCACTCGGACATGGAGGACCCCTTCTCCTCAAAGGTCCCCCGGCTGGTGTGGTAGACCAGGGTGTGCTTGTCCACCATCACATAGTAGAATCTCGGACACGGAGAGCCGGATCTTCTCCTTGGACACGGTGAGCACGATCTCCCGGCCCTCCCGCTTTCTGACTTTCTCGATCACCCGGGCCAGCTTGACGCTGAACTGGTAGTATTTCAGCGGCTTGACGATAAAATCCAGGGCGTCCACCTCGTAGCCCTTGATGGCATACTGCATCATGTTGGTGACAAACACGATCCCGATGTTCTTATCCATGCTGAAAATGGTCCGCGCCGTATCCAGCCCGTTCAGATGCGGCATCTGGATATCCATAAAGACCAGGTCATAGATGGGCTGGTAGTCCGCCAGGAATTTGACCCCGCTGTCAAAGACTGCCACCTCAAAGTCCACGTTTTTCTCCTGCTCATACCTGGTCAAAAACTCCTGCATGATGTTTATCTGTTCCTGCTCATCCTCCACGATGGCGATCCGAATCATCTGTCCTTCCTCTTCCCCTTGACACACAGCCAATCACACCGAACGCATCTGCGCCGTTTCTCAGGCAGCAAGCCTCTGTCCGGCGGCCGGAGCTGGGTATGGATCCCGGGAGCTCTCCAGCTACTGCGTTCTGCAAGATTTGTGTTTTTGCACAAAATCTCGCCGTTCTCTTTCCCGGTTTTCAATATATCCTATCTCCGTATGGATGTCAAGATGGCTGGTTCTTCCAGTTTGCTCCGTGTATTATACGCTTTTGTTATGAATATTAATAGAATCAGTATTCATCCTTTTACTTGTGCTCCGCTCTTTCCATGTACAATTGCCGATATTCTGTTCCCTGTTCACCCCTGTCTCCATATACCTGGTCCACCACATATTCTCGCCATCACATCTTATCATAAATTAATGTTTATCTATATCAGTTCGCTTTTTTATTGCACTTTTTCTCTTCTATTGGAATTTTATTTCAAATGTTGTTTTGCCTTAGTAGTCTCTCCACTGCGCGCAGAATACTTTCGTACGTTCAGATTGCATCAGTCTTCAATCTTTATATTTATTCAAATAATTATACATTATTCTATCTGCATACTCAAAATAGGTTGCCAGATCAGGACAGCAAAAAACAGCCGGTCCATTCGGACCGGCTGTTTGCTGGCAGTCTGATATAAACTCAGCGTTTGCTGAACTGGGGAGCGCGGCGGGCGGCCTTCAGACCGTACTTCTTACGCTCCTTCATACGAGGATCGCGGGTCAGGAAGCCGGCGGCCTTCAGGGCGGGACGGAACTCGGGGTCCACGTTCAGGAGGGCGCGGGCAATGCCGTGACGGATGGCGCCGGCCTGGCCGGTCACGCCGCCGCCCACGACAGTGGCGACGATATCCACCTTGCCGACAGTGCCGGTGGTGTTCAGGGGCTGACGGACCACCATCTTCAGGGTGTCCAGGCCGAAGTAGTCGTCAATGTCACGGCCGTTGATGGTGATGGCGCCAGTGCCGTTGGGGAACAGGTGCACACGGGCCACGGAGGACTTCCGACGGCCGGTGCCGTAGAGATAAGGCTTCTTGCTCTTATACATAGTTCAGTTTTCCTCCTTATTCCGCGGTCCAGGCCTCGGGCTTCTGGGCGGCCTGGTTGTGCTCAGCGCCGCGATAGATGTGAAGCCGGGTCAGAGAGTCCTTGGTGACGATGTTGCGGGGCATCATGCCGCGGATGGCCACCTTCATGGCCAGCTCGGGCTTCTCCTGCATCAGGATGCGGTACTTGGTCTCCTTGAGGCCGCCGGGATAGCCGGAGTGGGTGCGATAGAACTTCTGCTCGCCCTTCTTGCCGGTCAGGACAGCCTTCTCGGCGTTGATGATGACCACGTAGTCGCCGCAGTCAGCGTGAGGAGTGTACTCGGGCTTGTGCTTGCCGCGCAGCAGGTTGGCGGCGGTGGCAGCGGTCTTGCCCAGGGGCTTACCGGCCGCATCGAGGATGTACCACTTGCGGACGATGTTTCCCTTGTTGGCCATAAAAGTGGACATAGGTGAAACCTCCATTGCTTTTATATCTTCCAAATCTGGACTTAACAGAATCAAAGCTCCACCTGTACAAGTGGAGCGTTTTGTATTATAATGCACTCGTTTCAAACTGTCAACGGCTTTTTTCATGTTTTTAATTTACAAATATGAAATCTCCGTTTTTCTCTCGTTTTCTTCCTTATACTCTCTCATACTAATTTTCATTTTTTAATTTATTTTCGTCAAAAAGTGAGGTTTCCCTATGAACACCAAGCTCCTGAGCTACGTCCGCCGCTGCGTGGAGGACTACGACATGATCAAGCCCGGCGACCGGATCGCCGTGGGCGTGTCCGGCGGAAAGGACTCCGTCACCCTGCTGGCAGCCCTGGCAGGCCTGCGCACCTTCTACCCCGTGCCCTTCACCGTGGAGGCCTTCACCCTGGACATGGGCCATGTGGACGGCGGCGAGGGCATGGACTTCACCCCGGTGGCAGAGTTCTGCAAGACCCTGGACGTGCCGTACACCATCCTGCCCTCGGAGATCCACCACATTATCTTTGACCTGCGGAAGGAGAAGAATCCCTGCTCCATGTGCGCCAAGATGCGGCGGGGCGCCCTCCACAACGCCCTGATGGACCACGGCATCCACAAGATCGCCCTGGGCCACCACTTTGACGACGCAGTGGAGACCTTCTTTCTCTCCCTCTTCTACGAGGGCCGCATCTCCTGCTTCCAGCCGGTGACCTACCTGGACCGGACCGACATCGTGCAGATCCGCCCCCTTCTCTATTTAAGCGAGGCCAGCATCCGCACCATCGCCACAAAGGAGGGCTACCCGGTGGTCCACAACCCCTGCCCCGCCGACGGCTTCACCAAGCGGCAGGAGATCAAGGAGCTGGTCCACAGACTGGACAAGCAGTATCCCGGCCTGAAGCAGCGGGTGCTGGGGGCTATGCAGCGGCTCCCCCTCCCCGAGTGGGGCCCGGTGAATCCCCGCCGCCGTCCCCTGCCCGACGTGGGAGGCGAACAGCCGTGAAAATCGCGGTGATGGGCTACTCGGGCGCGGGGAAATCCACCCTGTCCAGGGTGCTCTCCCAGCGGCTGGACCTGCCCCTGCTCCACCTGGACAAGATGCAGTTCACCGCCAACTGGCAGGAGCGGGACCGGGCGGAGGCCCTGGCCATGGTGGAGGCATTCATGTCCCGGGACAGCTGGGTCATCGACGGCAACTACTCCGGGTTCCTTCAGGAGCGCAGGCTGGAGGAGGCCGACCTCATCCTCTTTCTGGACCTCCCCCGGCTCACCTGCCTGCGCCAGGCCTGGGGGCGATACCGCCAGTTTCGCGGCCAGGTGCGGGAGAGCGCCGCCGACGGATGCTGTGAAAAGTTCGATCTGGAATTTTTCCGCTGGTTGGTGTGGGACGGGCGCAGCAGAAAACGGAGGGCCCGGTACCGGAGCCTCATGGCCCAGTACAGCGCAAAGGCCGTGGTGCTGAAAAACCGGGCCCAGATCCAGGCCTTCCTGGCCCGTTTCCCGGAGTCCGCTCCTACATCCCTCTGAGAAGCACGCCCCCGGCTGTCCTGACGGACGGCCGGGGGCATTTGTATGCTGCATTTCGCTCACTTGTACTGGCGGCCCAGAGCGTCGGCGGTCAGAATGGCGGCGCACACCTTGTCGGCGGTGATCTCCATGGGCATGTTGTAGATGCACCCGCCGGGCACGCAGGCGGCCTCTGCCACGGCCCGGATCGTCTCCATATCGGCGTCGGCCAGGCCCAGGCCGGCCAGGGTGGTGGGCAGGCCCACGCTGTTGCAGAAGCCCAGCACCTCTTCGATCTGATCCATGGGGGCGTTCTGGAGCACCAGCTGGGCCAGGGTGCCGAAGGCCACCTTCTCGCCGTGGTACATGCCCCTGGTCTCGAGGGCCACGGTGAGGCCGTTGTGGATGGCGTGGGCGGCGGCCAGGCCGCCCGACTCAAACCCCAGCCCGGACAGGTAGATATTGGCCTCAATGATGTTCTCCACCGCCCTGGTGCATACACGGCGCTCCACCGCCAGCTTGGCCTTCAGTCCGTCGGCAAGCAGGGTGTCATAGCAGGCCCGGGCCAGCACCAGGGCCGCGTTGGTGGCCTGTCCCCCCGCGTTGCTGACGGCCCGGGCATCCGCCGCCGCCCTGGCCTCGAACCAGGTGGACAGGGCGTCTCCCATGCCGGACACCAGCAGCCGGACCGGCGCCTTGCTCACCACGTCGGTGTCCACCAGCACGATATTGGGGTTGGAGGGCAGCTGCAAATACCGGTCAAAGACCCCGTCGTCGTGGTAGAGCACCGACAGGGACGAGCAGGGCGCGTCGGTGCTGGCGCTTGTGGGGACCACCGCCACCGGCTTGCCGCCGTAATAGGCCAGGGCCTTGGCGGTATCCAGAATCTTGCCGCCCCCCACGCCCACCACCACGTCGGCCTCCAGCCGGGCCATGGCGGCCTTCATGCGCTCGATCTCCGTCCTGGAGCACTCGCCGTCAAAACACTCGAAATGGACCTCGCAGCCGCCGGCCCGGAAGCCCGCCTCCAGCCGCTCCCCCATCCGCTCGTAGCCCGACCGGCCTATGAGCACAAAGGCCCGCTGTCCCAGCGGGCGGATATGGGCGCCGATCCGGTCCAGCTCCCCCTGTCCCTGAATGTACTTTCCCGGTGCAATGATGATGTTGGCCATATGTCAGCGCTCCTCACTGTACGGCGGTCTGGCCGCCGCGCTTTTCTGCTATATCAAAGCACCCTGAGTATATATTTATGATAATTATTTGTCAATCTTTCGCCGGGATTTTTTACAATTTTCCCCTGCTTCCCCGGCGGACAGCCCATTGACAACCGGTGCCGCCGCGCATAAAATGGAAAAAACACACGTCCGGGAGGGACCAGATATGACATTGGAAGCGCTGCGGTACGCCCTGATGGGGATATCCGCTTATCGGAATATGATGGACGAGCCCCTGATGAAGGAGGTCTCCGCCCTGCTGGAGGCCATTGGCGGCGGCCGGGGCGGCGAGGCCCTGGAGCGGTACTCCGGCGTGTTCTACCGCCTGCGGCAGGAGGGGTATGAGACTCTGGGCGGCTGGCTCCACGACAAGCTCCGCTATGAGGACGGGCCCTATCCCCGTCTGGTGGAGCGGGGCGGCGAGGACAGGGAGCTGACCGCCGCAGCGGAGCGGGATGTGGAGGTGCTCAGCCAGCTCTCCGGCCTGAGCGGCGGGCTGATCCTCAGCAAGATCGGCGCCCTGCTGCCCCCCGATGCGGCCACGGTCCCCGCCAAGCTGCCCCGCTGGAGCGGCGGCGTACCCTTTGACTTTGCCTCTCTGACCGAGTTCTACCGCCGCAGCGGCGCGGGCCTCTTTGCCCGCAACCGGGCCTTCCTGTGGGAGGAGGGCGCCCTGCGCCCGGTGGACAACCCGGACTGCACCGACGGCGCGGAGCTCATCGGTTATGAGCGGCAGCGGGACAAGGTCATCGCCAACACCCGGGCCATGATGGAGGGCAACCTGGTCAACAACGTGCTGCTCTACGGCGACCCGGGCACCGGCAAGTCGGTGACCGTCAAGTCCCTGCTCACGGTGCCCGGCTTTGAGGACCTGCGGCTCATCGAGGTGCGGAAGGAGGAGTTGGGCGAGCTCCACGACCTGATCCCCACCCTGGCGGGCCGGCGGCACAAGTTCATCCTCTTTATCGACGACCTGGCCTTTGACCAGGATGATAAGACCTACTCCGTCCTCAAGACCATCCTGGAGGGCGGCCTGGAGCGCCGTCCCGCCAACGTGGCGGTGTACGCCACCTCCAACCGCCGCCACCTGGTGCGCCAGACCTTCTCCGACCGGGCCGGGGACGAGGTGGACCGCACCGAGACCATCGCGGAGAAGACCTCCCTGTCCGAGCGGTTCGGCCTGCGCATCCCCTATCTGGCGGTGGGCAAGCCGGAGTTCCTGGACATGGTGGAGCGGATGGCCGACCTGTACGGCGTCTCCATGGACCGGGACACCCTCCGGGCCGAGGCGGTGAAGTTCGAAATGCACCATCCGGGAAGGACGCCCCGCACCGCCCGGCAGTTCATCGCCAGTCTCAGCATGTAATCTGTCCTCTTCGGGGGCAATTTGTAAATTTTCTTTGAACCCCCTTGAAAATTACAGTACGAAGGATTATCATAGCGTTAGCACTCAGAAGTTCCGAGTGCTAACGCTATGTTGTTGATACGCATCTTTTTATATATGGAGGCAGATATCATGGAAAAGAAACAGTTTCAGGCGGAATCCAAGCGCCTGCTGGACCTGATGATCAACTCTATCTACACCCACAAGGAGATTTTTCTCCGCGAGATCATCTCCAATGCCAGCGACGCCATCGACAAGCTGGCCTACAAGGCCCTCACCGATGACAAGGTGGGCCTGAACCGGTCCGACTTCAAGATTGTCCTCACCCCCGACCAGATCGCCCGCACCCTGACCATCAGCGACAACGGCATCGGCATGACCAAGGAGGAGCTGGAGGAGAACCTGGGCACCATCGCCCGCAGCGGCTCCCTCCAGTTCAAGCAGGACATGGACCAGGACAAGAAGGCCGACGTGGACATCATCGGCCAGTTCGGCGTGGGCTTCTACTCCGCCTTCATGGTGGCCGACAAGGTCACCGTCACCAGCAAGGCCTACGGCTCCGATCAGGCCTGGCGCTGGGAGAGCGAGGGCGCCGAGGGGTACACCATCGAGCCCGCGGAGAAGGCCGGTGTGGGCACCGACATCGTGCTCCACATCAAGGCGGACACCGACGACGAGAAGTACGGCCAGTACCTGGAGCAGTACCGGCTGGACGACCTGGTGAAGAAGTACTCCGACTACATCCACTACCCCATCCAGATGCTCATGCACAAGTCCCGCCAGAAGGAGCGCCCCGCTGACGCCGGCGAGGACTACAAGCCCGAGTGGGAGGACTACGACCAGTGGGAGACCCTCAACTCCATGGTGCCCCTGTGGCAGCGTCCCAAGAGCGAGGTGACCGCCGAGGAGTACAACAACTTCTACAAGGAGCACTACGGCGACTGGGAGGACCCCATGTCCGTCATCCACGTCCACGGCGAGGGCCAGGTGGAGTACAAGGCCATGCTCTACATCCCCGGCCACGCCCCCTATGACTTCTACACCCGCGAGTACGAGAAGGGCCTTCAGCTCTACTCCTCCGGCGTGCTCATCATGGACAAGTGCGCCGACCTGCTGCCCGACCACTTCCGCTTTGTCCGCGGCGTGGTGGACTCCGCCGACTTCTCCCTCAACATCTCCCGTGAGGTGCTCCAGCACACCCAGGTGCTGAAGATCATCGCCACCAACCTGGAGAAGAAGATCAAGGCCGAGCTGCTCAAGCTGCAGAAGGACGAGCGGGCCAAGTATGAGACCTTCTGGGCCGCCTTTGGCCGTCAGATCAAGTACGGCGTGCTGGAGGACTACGGCATCCACAAGGACATGCTCAAGGACCTGCTCCTGTTCCACTCCTCCAAGGACGGCAAGCTGACCACCCTGGCCGAGTACCGCCAGCGGATGCCCGAGGACCAGCAGTATATCTACTACGCCTGCGGCGAGAGCGTGGACCAGATCGCCCGCCTGCCTCAGGCCGAGCGGATCCTGGACAAGGGCTATGAGATCCTCTACCTCACCGAGGAGCCCGACGAGTTCATCATGAACGGCCTGGGCGCCTGGGACGAGAAGTCCTTCAAGCCTGTGACCGACGAGGACGCCCTGCCCCAGACCGACGAGGAGAAGGCCGCCTCCGAGAAGAAGGCGGAGGAGAGCAAGGACGTGCTCACCTTCGTGAAGGAGACCCTGGGCGACAAGATCAAGGAGGCCCGGGTGTCCAAGATCCTGAAGTCGGGCGCGGTGTGCCTCACCGCCGACGGCCCGGTGACCATTGAGATGGAGAAGTACTTCTCCCGCATGGACCCGGAGCGTGCCCAGGGCATGAAGGCCCAGCGGGTGCTGGAGCTCAACCCCGACTCGGGCGCCTTCGCCGCCCTGCGGGAGGCGGTGGACTCCGACCCGGAGAAGGCCAAGAAGTACGCCGAGCTGCTCTACGACCAGGCCCTGCTCATCGCCGGCCTGCCGCTGGAGGACCCTGCCGCTTACACCGAACTGGTGTGCAGCCTGATGAAGTAAATCGGAAAACAGAATGCCGCCCCGGCGCCGATGGCGCCGGGGCGGCGTTTTCTATGCTGTGATTAACCCTCGTAGGGCTTGTCTGTCTCGATGTAGACGCCCATCTCTGCGCTCCAGCTCACGTTGAAACCCAGCGCCTGGCCCAGGTCCCGCAGCTTGTAGTAGGTGTACCCGCCGCCGGCGTCATCGGTGAGCAGGATGGCATCCAGCGCGGCGGCAGAGCCGTTCACATTGGTGGCGGCAGCGGAGTCCTGATAGCTCCGGTTGCCACTGAAGGGGGTGGACATCTCAGAGCCATTGGGAGTGTAGGCCTGACCGGTGACCAGATTTACCGCGCCGTCCCAGCCCACGTTGAACTGGGCGGCGGTGCCGTTGAGGGCGTACGCCACGTCGCGCACCTTCACATAGTTGGTGTCGTTGCCCTTCTCGTCCTTGAGGGCATACATCTGGAACTCCACGGCCACGCCGTCCACCTTCACCGACTGGGTGGAGGCATAGGCGGTCTTGGCGGGGGTGGGGGGCGTGACGCCGCCGCCGGTCCAGACGGCATAGGTCACGTATTCGCCGGCGCTGTCATAGATGCTGGTCAGAGTACCCCAGTCAAAGGTCTCCTGCTTGAGCTGGAGGGGCTTACCGTACTGATCCTTAAACTGGGAGACAAGGGAGCTGGCCGCAGCCGTATCGTCCATATACACCCGGAATCCCTCAAAGGCGGGCTCATCCCGCTCCACCAGGATGCTGCCGCTGTTCAGGGTATAGCTGTCGTTTACAGTCAGGCCGGTGGTGGTGATAGAGCCGCCGGTGAGGGTCAGCTTGAAGCAGGAGAAATAGGTTGAGGTGATGGCGGCGTCGGTCAGCGCCAGGTCGCCCAGCGTGAGCTGATGGCAGGAGAGACTACCCCCGCCCTGGATGGTCACCGTGGGCTGGTCCTCCAGGGTCTTGCCCATCTTATAGATGGAATCCATGGTATTGACGCTGTTGCTCGTGCCGCTGGTCAGCACAAGGGTGAAGGACTTGTCCAGATTACACAGCTGGAAATAGCCGCTGTCGCCATAGGGATTGTCAGGGGTTGCGATGTTAAGCCCGTTGAAGGTCATGGTATAGTTGCCGTCATAGCTCCAGCCGGCGCCGCTGGCAGGGACGTCATAAGAATAAAAGGTTTCGCCGAAGCGGAAGCCCACCCGGGTTTCACCCATGGCATCCGCCAAGGCAGGGACGGACAGCCCCAGGGCCAGAGCCATGGCCAGAAACATGGATAGAAATTTTTTCCTCATAAAAATACCTCCCATTCCCATATCCTGCGGCGTGAGCTGTTCCGCAGGACATAATTTCCTGTATTTTATACTTTTTCTAAATTTAAATCAATAACATAAGTTAATAGAAACTGGAAAGCCGAGAAACATTCGAAATAAAAATTTCCCTTGGAGCGGCTTGCGCTCCAAGGGAAATTTTGTTTATTTTCTCTCTTCTTCCAGCTGGCCGTCCCGGCCGCTCTTGCGGCTGTGCCGCTCATAGCTGCGGTAGCCATATCCATAGCCGTACCCGTAGCCGCCGCCGCTCTCCTTCACGCCGTTGAGCACGCAGCCCATCAGGGGCGTCCGGCTGCTGGAGAGCAGCTGAATGCTGTCCATAATGTGGGGCACCTGGGCTTTGCCCGCACGCACCACATATAGAATTCCGTCGGCCAGAGTGGCCATGGCGGTGCTGTCGCCCAGCAGGCCGTTGGGCGGCGTGTCGATGACCACGTAGTCGGCCTCTTCCCGCAGGGCCTTTATCAGCCCGGACAGCTTGCGGGACTCCAGCTGCCGCCGGGGATTCTCCACCGCCTTGTCCCCGGCCAGCACCCGCACCCGGGTGCCCTTCAGGTCCACCAGCGCCTCCACCGGATTGCTC
Source organism: uncultured Pseudoflavonifractor sp. (assembly GCF_944387275.1). Classification (GTDB taxonomy): domain Bacteria; phylum Bacillota; class Clostridia; order Oscillospirales; family Oscillospiraceae; genus Pseudoflavonifractor; species Pseudoflavonifractor intestinihominis. The sequence continues at coordinate 70,054 of NZ_CALXEG010000002.1, read as the reverse complement.
TCCCGGCTCTGGAGCAGCTCCGCCATGCCCTTGGAGGGCGCGGTCAACCCCAGGGCCTTCTTGACGCTGGGCTTGCGCAGGTCCATGTCCACCAGAATGACACGGGCGCCGTTCTGCCCCAGGGTCAGGGCCAGATTGACCGCCACGGTGGTCTTGCCCTCGCCGGGCACGGTGCTGGACACCAGGAACACCTTGCTCCCCTGCCGCTCCGCCTCCCGCAGGAACCGGATGCGCAGGCTGCGGATGCCCTCCTGGAAGCCGCTGCCCGTCCTCTCGTTCAGGATGGACACCGCGCCCCCGGTCTTGCCGGTGCGCCGCTTGAAGGACACGGTGGGCAGGGTGCCCAGACAGGGCACGTTCATCCATTTCTTCATGTCCTCACGGGTGCGGATGGTCTTGCTGGCCATGGCCAGGACCAGCAGGAACACCACGCCCACGCCAAAGCCCAGCACCGCGCCCTTGATGATGGTGCGGGTGGGCTGGAAGGCGTTATAGGGCTGGCTGGCCACTGCAGGCGGCACCAGCACGGTCAGCTCCGTGCTGCCCACCACGTAATTGGCCACCTGGGGATAGACCGCGATGACTCCGTTGAGGATATCGCAGGCGTCCTGGGCGCTGGTGCTGGTCACCTGCACCGAGAACAGGTTGGTGTTTTCCACGGACTGGGCCGTGATGCTGCCGTTGAGCCAGGTCACCCCCAGCTCCCGCTGGAGGAGCTGCTGCATCAGGTCGGAGGAGAGCAGATAGGGGAAGGTGTTGGCCAGCTGCTCGGCGGCGGCCTTGTCGTAGTAGCTGTCCACGCCGGTGATGTCATACTGGTTGCTCAGCAGCTGGACGGTGAAGGTGGCCTCCGAGCGGTACATGGGCGTATAGCTGCGCCAGCTGCGCAGCCAGAGCAGCCCGCCCGCCAGCACCGCCAGCACCAGCGGCACCCAGAACATGCGGGTGAAGATCCGCAGAAACTCCCACAGCAGGGCGGTCAGATCAATGGGCTCGGGCTCTTCCATATGCTGTTTTGTCTTCTGTTCATCCATTGCCGTTCTCCGTCTCCCGGTTTTCCTCGTCTCCGGTCCGGCTGTGCCGGCGGTGGCCGTAGCCGCCATAGCCGCCATAGCCCCCGTAGCCGTACCCATAGCCATATCCGTACCCGTAGCCGTACCGCCTGGACTCGCTGAAGAAGGGGGTGGTGCGCACGTCGTTCAGGATGCACCCCAGCAGCTCGCTCTTGCAGCCCCGCAGCAGGTCCGCGGCGTCATTGATGCGGGCGGCGGGCACGAAGTCCTGCCGCACCACCAGCAGCGAGGCGTCCGCCTGGTCGGCCAGGTACTCCACGTCGGAGAACAGGGCGATGGGCGGGGAGTCGATGATGACAAAGTCCATCTCCGCCCTGGCCTTTTTCAGCAGCTGTCCCATGCGCTCCGAGGCGATCTGCTCCGCCGCCTGCCTGCTCCCCTGCTTGGACAGCAGCACATACAGCTTGTGGGTCCCCAGGTACTCGGGGGCGTACTCCGCCTTGCCCGCCAGCACGTCGGCCAGCTCCACCCGGGGGTTGTGGCTCAGGATCTTGTACTGGGCCGCCTTGTGCATATCGGCGTCCAGAAGGAGGACTTTTTTCCCCTGCTGGGCCAGGGTCAGGGCCAGGTTGGCGGCCACGGTGGACTTGCCCTCGTTCTCCGCCACGCTGGTGACCAGAATGACCTGGTAGCCGCTGTTCTTGGCGGCATAGCCCAGCTTGACGCCCAGCTTGTACATGGTCTCGGTAAAGCGGAAACTGGCCACCGGCATGGTGACGAGCAGCCCCTTGTTGGTCCGGCGGAGCTTGGTCCGCAGGGTCTTGTTCTTGCTCTCATGGAAGATGACGCCGAACTCCCGGGCGTCCACCTTGTGCCGCAGGCCCGTGGTGTTCTGCACCGTATCCGCCCACAGGGTGAGCAGCACCACCAGGGCTGCCACGGCGCCGGCGCCGCCTATGGCGGTCAGCTTCACCGTCCGGCCCCGGTTCAGGGGGTTGGAGGGGGCGGTGGGCACCCTGGGGCTGTCCAGCTGCTTGAGGATCACGTTCTGGAACATCTGGTCGGACACGCTGTCGTAGTTCTCCAGCACCAGCTTCAGAGTGCGGAAAGCGGTGTCCGGCCGGTCCGCCGTCACGGTGACCACCAGCAGGTTGGTCTCCGGGATCACCACCGCCGACAGCTCCCCGGGCAGGGTGGCCTCCCCCATCAGCTCGGCGGCCAGGCTGTCGAACACGTTGCTCTCAAAGAGGGTGGTAAAGGTCTCCGCGATCTCGGCGGACATGCTCAGGTTGGACAGCACCGAGGAGTAGCTGCTGCTCTTGACCGACACGGCCAGAGTGGTGCTGGCGGTATAGGACGGGTGGTACAGGCCGGTCATGGCCATCCACGCGCACAGCGCGCCGATGAGCCCGCCGGCGATGATGGCCGGGAGCTGGCGCAGCACCCGCCGCACCATGCACAGCGGCTCAATGCCGCCCCAGCTGAACGCTTCCTTTTCTTCCATTGCTTCGGCTCCTCCGTTCCGGCTTTACTCCACCACCACAAAGAGCTCGGTGGTCCCCGTCACGCCGGTGGTCCCGACGCAGGAATAGGTCACCTGATAGCTGCCCGGCGTGCCGGTGTCCACGTTGGACTCCACCGTCACGTTGGCCGCGTCGCCGCCGATGACCTCGTCAAAATAGTCCATGGGCTGGAAGCTGTCCCCCGCCTTCAGATAGACCAGGTACTGCTTCAGCAGCAGGTAGGGCTCGCCGGCCGCCCGGTTCTGGATGCGGATCTCCGCCGTCCAGGTGCTGGTGTCCCCCATGCTGTTGGTCACCTCAAAGGTGACCGGATAGCGGCCCTCCGCCATGGCGTCCAGGCCGGTACTGGTGACCTTCACCTGAGTGGACAGGTCCCCGTCGATCACGTCCCAGGCGGTCACCCGGTCCCGGATCACCACCGGCTCCCCCAGCTCATAGCGCAGTTCCGCGCTCAGGCCGAACCTGGGCGGCGTGTAGTCGGTGTAGCGGACGGTGCGGGTCAGCTTGGTCACATGGTTATCGCTGTCCACCACGGCGTAGGTCACGGTGGTCTCGCTGTCCTGGATGCTCTTCTCGATTCCCTCCACCATGATCTGGCCGGTCAGGTCGCCGTCCTTCTCGTCCCAGGCGGTCACGCCCTCCAGCAGCACGTCCTCGCTGCTCTCCCCCACCTGGATCACCAGCGGAGTATCCGGGCACTCGATGACGGGCAGCGTCTGGTCCGCGGTGCTCCGCTGCCGCACCTCCATCCAGACAAAACCCGCCGCGCTCACAAGCAGGAGCGCGGCGATGATGAAATGAAGCTTTCTCATGGAATCTCCTCGCTAAATCATGACTGGTGTTTTGCCGCCCTGAGCGGGGCAATTTTCACTCCGATCTGTATTTTTTATCTCAAAAATACAGATCGGAATCAAAATAAGCGCAGGCTGCCGCCTCAGAATCCGCCGAACCGGTCGAACAGAGGCTCCGGGGCCGCCACCGGCTGGTCGGCCAGGATACGGCTGGGGTTGTCCTCCAGCAGCAGGTCCGCCAGCTCCTGGGAGGCCGCGCCGCTGATGTACTCGTGGATGTCGGACAGGCGGGTGGTCCGCTGGTAGGGGCTGTGGGCGTCGCTGCCGATCAGGTGGACGCAGCCCTCCCGCAGGCACCAGTGGGCGGTCCTGGCCGCGGCCTCGCCGAACCGGCCGAAGAAGCTGCCCTTGTTGAGCTGGAGCACATACCCCTCCTCCATCCAGCGGAAGAGCCGCTCCGGGTCCCGCTGGACAAAGCGGTACCGCTCCGGGTGGGCCACCACCGGCCGCACCCCCTCCTGCCCCAGGGCGGAGAGCATACGCTCGGCAAAGGCGGGGGCGCACTGGAAGTCGAACTCCGCCAGTAGATACCCGCTGCCCCCCAGGGTCAGCAGCCGCCCCTCCCGCAGCAGGCGGGGGGTGGAGGGGGTCACAAAGACCTCCATCCCCGCGTGGATGCGCAGGGGGAGCTTGGCCTTCTGGACCGCCTGTTCCAGCCGGAGGAACCGCTGGGCCAGGTCCCGGGAGCGGTAGTTGTCAAAGCCGCTCTCCGGGTCGCAGTGGGGGGTGGCCGCAATGGCACGCACGCCGCTGTCCACCGCCAGCCTGGCCATGGCCAGACTCTCCTCCAGAGAGTCCGCGCCGTCGTCCACGCCGGGCAGAATATGACAGTGCAGATCCACCATGCGCCTTCCCCCCTGTCCTGTCTCAGCCCTCCTGGAATGCCCGGATGTAGTAGGCCTTCTTCAGGCTCTTCTCCTCCTCATAGGTCTTCTGAACCTCGTCGGCCAGGCTCTCGCTCTGGCCGGTGGACTTCAGCAGCTCCCGCATCCGGGACACGATATCCGCCACCTTCTGGTCGCACTCCTTCTCCAGCGCGGTGAGGGCCTCATATTTGCTGTACACGATCTTGGTTCGGTTCTCCGAGGTGTGCTCCCCGGCGGTGTACTCGTCGATGGCCTCCTGCACGATGGCCTCCAGCTTGCCCTCATAGGTGGCCTGGAGCACGTACATGGTGGCCACCAGCTGCCGCAGCTCCTCCTCGGCCTCCTGGGTGGAGGTGTCCCCGCCGGGGGCCGTGCTCTGGCTCTGGCTGGCAGACGGACTCTGGCTGGGCGTTCCGCTCTGGGAGGCATCCGGCGTCTCCGCCTCGCTGCCGGTCTCCGCCCCGTCTGTTCCGCTCTCGCCCAGCAGCAGGGCGGCGGCGTCCTCCTCGCTCAGCTCGCCGCTGGCCAGCTGGGCCATCTCCTCCTGGGAGAAGGTATAGGTGGGGATCTTGTAGTCCTCCATGGCCTTCTCCAGGGTCTTGCGGTTCTCCTCCGCCCTGGTGTCCAGGGTGTCGGTGTCCATGGTCATCATGTAGGCCACAGCCTTGATGTTGTTCCACTGCACCGCCACGGTGATGGCCCCTGCCACCAGAACCACGCCCACAACAGCCAGTGCGATCTTTCCCGCTTTTTTCATGTCAGTTCTCCTAAGTGTGTTGTCAGCCGATGCGCTGCAGCGCCCGGGCCTCAAAAGGGAGGGGCTCCTCCGTCTCGGCGGCCTCCTGCTCCCCTTCTTCCCCGCCGGACTGTCTGGCCAGACGGCTCAGCGCCGCCTGGTTGACCTCCTCCGGGTCGTGGAAAGTGGGCACCAGATGGTGGAGGGCCCGGAAGATATCCGCCCGCTTGCCGTGCTCCAGCACGTCGGACAGCTCTGCCAGACGGCGCTCCAGCGCCGCCTCCGGGATGACGGGCTTGAATTCCACAAAGATTTTGTCGTTCTCCGTCCGGGACAGGTTGGCCGACTTGGTCAGCAGCTCCTCGTAGAGCTTCTCACCGGGGCGCAGGCCGATCTCCTGGATCTGGATGTCCTGGTAGGGCGTCAGACCGGACAGGCGGATCAGGTTCTCCGCCAGATCCAGAATCCGCACCGGCTTGCCCATGTCCAGCACGAACACCTCGCCGCTCTGGGCCAGGGACCCAGCCTCCAGCACCAGCTGCACCGCCTCCGGAATCGTCATGAAGTACCGGATGATCCGCTTGTCCGTGATGGTCACCGGGCCGCCGTAGGCGATCTGCTTCTTGAACAGGGGGATCACCGAGCCGTTGGAGCCCAGCACGTTGCCGAACCGGACGGCGGCGAACTTGGTCTCCGCGTTCTCCCGCAGGCCCTGGAGCACCTGCTCGCACAGGTACTTGGTGGCCCCCATGATGTTGGTGGGGTTGACCGCCTTGTCGGTGGAGATGAGCACAAAGGCCTCCGCCTTGTGCTTCCGGGCGGCCAGGGCGGTGTTGTAGGTGCCGAACACGTTGTTCTTGATGGCCTCTTCCGGGCACTGCTCCATCAGGGGCACGTGCTTGTGGGCCGCCGCGTGGAACACCACCTGGGGGTGGTACAGGCGGAACAGCTTGTCCATCTTCTCCCGGTCCCGCACCGATGCGATCTCCACCACAAAGTTCAGCTTGCCCCCGAATCGGTGGAGCAGCTCCTGCTGCAAATCATAGACCGAATTTTCCGAAATGTCCACCGCAATCAGCTGTCTGGGCCCACATTCCGCGATCTGACGGCACAGCTCCGAGCCGATGGAGCCGCCGCCGCCAGTCACCAGCACCGTCTTGCCCTCCAGGAAGGACCGGACGCTGGCCTTGTCCAGCTGGATGGGGTCCCGGCCCAGCAGGTCCTCGATCTGCACCTCGCGGACGTTGGAGGCCATGATGGAGCCCGCGTTGCCCTCCAGCTGCTTGATGGGGTCGGACAGGATATGCAGGCGGCACTTGGTCTTGGAGCACAGCTCCAGGATCTCCGCCTTCCGCTCGGCCTTCAGGGTGGGGATGGCCAGGATGATCTCGGTCACCGGAGTGTCCTGCAGGATGGCGCACAGGTCATTGATGGGGCCTTTCACCGGCACGCCCTGGACCACCTTTCCGATCTTGTCGGGGGCGTCGTCCAGCAGGCAGTAAGGGGCGTAATTCCCGCCGATGTTGTGCATCAGCTCGTAGAGCAGGGACACGCCGGCGGTGCCGGTGCCGATGATGGCCACCTGCCGCTGGCCCTTGTTCTGCATGCCCGCCCTCCGGAACCGGAACAGGCGGTAGGCAAAGCGGTAGGCCAGCATGACCACCAGGGCGATCACCGTGCCGAAAAAGGCGGAGGCTATCCACACACTCTGGGCCCCCAGCAGGACATTCAGCACGGCGTAGAGCACATAGCCCGCCGTCAGCCCGCTGAGCAGGCAGAGGTACTCCCTGCTCTCCGCGTAGCGCCACAGGCTCTCATAGGTCCTGAATACCACCTGGAACACCAGCACACAGGCGGTCAGAAACCCGATGTGCAGGATCAGATTGAGCAGGCGGATGTCATTCCTCAGATAGGCCGGCAGAAATATCAGGATATTGCACGCAAAGATGGTGAACACATCCATGGCCAGCACAATCCACCCGCGAATACGTGCCATGTTCATATCTCTCTTCTCCCCTATATCTGGCTTTATTCGTTCCATTTTATCTCATTTCTTCCTGGAAGTCAAATAAACCAGGTATATATTCGGGAAAATATTGCCTCTTTTCCCACTATGCCCGACAGCCTGGAAAGCCCTGTGGGGACAGCGCTGCAGGCGTTTTGCGGAGGGGCGCATCAGGCCCTCCGGCCCGTCGGCCGCCCGGGTCTCAGCCGGCCGATCCGTCCCAGAACCCGCAGCAGCGCCGGCCGCACCGGCAGCAGCAGCTTCCACAGCCGGCGCAGCAGCGCCCAGTCCCACCGCCGGGCGGGAAAGGGGGGCTTTCCGCTCCGGCTGATCTTCACCACCACGCCCAGCACCTGGTCCGGGCGGATGGTCTCAAACCAGGTCTGGCCGTCGCCGTTGATGACCAGCAGACCGTCCGCCGTGAAGTGGTGCAGCCGGTGGAGGATCCACTGGCCGCTGTCCCGCTTGAAAAACAGGATGTCTCCCGTCCGGACGGGCACAAGATCGGGGGATTTCAGGTACACCTTGTCCCGCCGGTCCCGGAGGAAGGGGACCATGCTGTTTCCCGTCACCACCAGGGGCACCTCCGCCCCCGCCCGGAGCAGCGGCGCCAGCCGCTCCTCCACCTGGTCGTCGTGCAGCAGACGCCGCCCGCTGTTCATGGGATCACCCCGTATTTCTTCAGTAAAGCCACCCGGCGCTCGCCGATGGCCACGCTCTCCCGGGCCGCGCCTGTCCGGCCCAGGTTCTCCCCGGCGTAGTGGGCCAGCCGCTGGACCCAGGCCCCAGGCAGCAGCCAGGGCTTTTTCTTTAAATAAGGATAGCGCCCCTCTAGCTCTCGGGCGGAGGGAAACACCGTCCGCAGTACCGACCGGCCCAGCGTCTGCTCCCCCTCCGCCGCTGCGGCGTTGAGGGTGATGCGGCTGCTGTGGAGCCGCACATCAGAGCTGCTGCCGTACACGCCGGCGGTGAGCAGATCCTCCAGCAGGGCGCCGCAGTCGGTCTCACCCCGGGCGGCCAGGGCCGCCTCCATGGGCAAAGGCCAGCGTCCGGCAAAGCCCAGGTACTCCGCGCCGATGGCAAACAGGTTCCGGGCAAAGCAGTCCGCCCGGAAGGGCTCCAGGGCGGCGAAAAAGCCGTCCCAGTCGATGCGCTCTCCCCAGGCAGCTGCCGCCAGGCAGATGTCGCACACCTGCCGGACGCCAAAGCCCGAGTGGAGAAAGTGCTTGAAGCTGTGGCAGATGAGATAGAGCAGGTGGTCATCCGGCCCCATGGTCCACACCGGGCCATTTGCCCCCTCCAGGCGTATGCCCCGGTCAAAGGACTGCTCAAAGCAGCGGTTCATGCCGCCGTAGGCCCGGGCGTCCTCGGGGAACAGCTTCCGGTGGAGCTCTATGCGCAGGCCGCTCTCCCTGTCCCAATAGGTCACCACCTGGGCCTCGCCCAGCCGGCCGTCCCCCTCCTGCTCCATCCCCATGCGGGTAAACACCCGGTGGATATCTTTCATCTCTTCCTCCCGGGCCAGCAGGTCCTCGTCGGAGGAGGGGCGCAGGTCCGGATTGGGGTAGAGCAGGCGGCAGGCCAGACCCTTGACTAGAAGGGGCCGCAGGCCCTCTGCCTCCAGCGCGCCATAGAGCGCCTCCAGCTTCCGGGTGCGCCGGGTCTGCCCCACAGCGCTCTGGAGCAGCATCTGCCGCAGGGGGCGCAGAGCGTCCGCCTCCGCGCCGGCAGTCCTGGCGGCGGGGATGAGCCGGTCCAGCACCAGGGGGAGGACGTGCTGCTCCTCCGCCAGCGTCAGGAGCCTGTTAAGCTCTTCCTCATCTCCGGGCCACTGGGCGGCCTCCTGCCGGAACAGGGCCGACCGGAGGCACTGTAAAAGCTGCTGCTCATGTTTCTCCACAGGCGGTCTCTCCTCTCAGGCCGACAGATCCAGCACCATGACCTCCGGCGGGTTGTTGAACCGGGGCAGCCGCTCCGGTTGACTGCCCAGGCCGCTGGTGACCGCCAGGACAAGCTTGTCTTTCTCATAGATGCCGTGTACATACTTCGGAAACAGGCCCTGGTCCCCGCCGAACACGCCCCCCAGCAGGGGCAGCACCACCTGTCCCCCGTGGAGGTGGCCGCTGACCACCAGATCCACATTCCAGGTTACGGATGCCTCCCCGAACACAAAGCTGTCCGGCCGGTGGGACAGCATCACCTTATACCGGTCCGTGTCCTGGAAATCCGTCAGGAACTGCCACACCTCCGGCTTCATCCGCGCCGGATCGCAGGAGTTCTTGTCGTCCAGGGCGAAGGCGTAGTCGTACATGCCGCCCAGCCGCAGCTGTGCGCCGTTGACCGTCAGGTCCACATAGTCCAGCTCCAGCACCACCGCCCCCAGGGCCTCGATCTGGGCCCGCAGGTCGGAGGTGTTACAGGAGATGTACTCCCGCTCATGGTTGCCCCAGGCGTAGTAGACCGGCGCGATCTCCACCAGCTGCCCCAGCAGGTCCAGCAGATCCTCCGGCCCCGGCGCGTCGCCGTTGAGCATATCCCCGTCCAGCAGGATCAGATCCGGCTCCTGTTCCGCCACCAGGGCAGCCAGCTCGCCGTTGTGTTCCCCGAACACGCAGCCGTGCAGATCCGACAGCACCGCCAGCCGCACGGGCAGCCCCGCCTCCACCTGCCAGGTCCGGGCCACCGGCCGGTGGGCCGAGCGCCACACTCCCCAGACCACCCAGGCCGCCAGGAGCAGGAGGGCCGCCGCCGCTAACAACAGCCACCGCCGCCGTCTCCTCACTTAGAGGATCTCCATCTGTCGGAGCTGATTCAGGAATTCCGTTACATCCTGCTCCAGCGTCTCCCGGTCCACGTCGTACTCCTCCAGCAGCGTGTCCACCAGCTGCTCCGTACCCTCAGCCTGGGGCAGAAGCTCCCAGATGCGGGCTCCAGTCTCGCTCAAGGAAAACAAACCGTTATTTTTGATTACAGTATCACCTACTGGAATCAGAGCATAGTCCCCTGCGATCTCCCGCAGGACCAACTGTTTCTTCACTTCCATTGTGCGTTCTCACTTTCCGTATTTTTCCCATGTCAGGTGAATCAGGTTTCTGGTCATCTCACAGAGATACTCCGGCTTACAGTCCCACCGGCCGGTCTCCGCTGCGCAGGAGGCAGCACAGGAAGCGCACTGCTGCTGCATAGGGCAGCCCGTGCACTCCTTGGGCAGGCGAATGGCTGCCGCCATCTGTCTGGCCGCCCCCCAGGCTGCGGCAAAGCCCTGCTCCGGCACGGACACGCCCTGGTCCGCCATCATACCGCAGGGGAGCAGACGACCGTCCCAGGTCATCCAGAAGGAGCTGCGGCCCGCCCGGCAGAAGAGGGGCTCGCCCTCGGCGCCACCGGTGCACTCTTCGCCGTCCGGCGGCAGACCGCCGTTCTTCACCGCCTCGCGGAGCTGCTCCTCTGTCATGGTCTGCTCCCGACAGAGCAGCTCGTATTTGGCCGCGTCGGCCGCCGAAAAGCGGTGGTCCGCCTGGCCGGCCGCGCCGCCGTTGATACGAACCGGCGGGAACATATAGGTGGTGGACTTGATGTAGACCCCCAGCTCTCTGCCGATGCGGAAGATATCCGCCACGTCGTCCTTGTTGTCCGGGGTGATGGAGGCGTTTAGCCGCACGGGGATACCCGCCTCCTTCAGGGCCCGGATGTTCTCCACCACCTGGTGGAACATGGGCCGGCCGCACAGCCGCTCATAGGTGGCGTCGCTGCCGCCGTAGAGGGTGATGTTGAATCGGAGCGGCGGGTCCTTTTTCAGCATCTCCAGCACCTCCCCGCGGATCAGGGAGCCATTGGAGTTGATTGACACCAGCAGGCCCAACTGCTTCAGCTCGTGGAGCAGCCGTGGAAACTCCGGGAATACCAGCGGTTCTCCGCCGGTGAGGAGCAGAAAGACCATACCGGCGTCCTTTGCCTGCCGGGCGATATCCAGCCACTGATCGGCGGTGAGCTCCCGTCGGCCGGAGGCGGCGATCTGCTCCGGCGTCTGGTGCACATAGCACATCTTGCAGCTGAAATTGCAGCGGGGTGTCAGCTCAAAGCTGCCGCTGACGGGCAGGCCCAGCATACTTCCCTTCTGGTGGATATATGTGGACCACAGTGGTTCCACATCCCGTTCCATTATCTGTCCCATAGATATTTCTCCAAACTTTTGACTGCACCCTCATCCGGCCGACAGGTCAGATAAAATACAGGCTGTTCGGTCAAAAGCGCCGAAAGGATTTGGGTGGCATTTTTAATTTCCTCTGTATCCCAGGTCCGATAGGAAACCCTGGGGAGCAGCGCGCGAAACGCAGTCAATCCTCCCAGCGGTTCCACCGTATTCTCCGGCCCCTGGGCCAGCAATACCAGCGCTTTCAGAGGGGTACCTACATTTTTGCAGATACCGGATGTACCGCTGTAGCAGACACCATAGGCCCAAAAGGCTCCGTCCGGGCCGCGCCGGATCAGGGTTCGGTCGCCATTTATGACCTCAGCCCCCCTATATTTCTCCCAGAGAGCGGCCTGGGTAGACTTTCCCATTCCACTGGGCCCAGAGAACAAAATCCCCTGGCCCTGATAAGCAACATATGCGGCATGGAGGACGAGTCCACCATATTCCAGCAGGATTCCGAACAGATCGGCCGACATCAGTACGTTCCGCGCGTACAGCATGTCTCGGAAGGCTTCCGACCACAGCATTTCCGTCACATCGCCCTGCCTCCGCCACCAGCAAGCGGGCCGCAGGGGATCCCTGTGGCTGATCTTGTAATTATGAAAGCCGCAGAGTACGCCGTCCTCCCTCCACATTTTTTCCTCCGGCGTATCAAGCGGCGAGTGGCTCGGAGGAGTCGGCAACTGTTCTGCAAATCGGCATTGAATCTGATGGTCTGGTTTTCCACCCGGAACACGGAACCGCTCCAAAAGCGTATCCGTCCGGATGGACACCTCTGCTGTCAGGGCAAAACGCACGCCGCCGAATTGATAATCCTGCCGGTACAACAGGCCTGCCTCCTTTTCTGCAAAAAAGCCCCGCCCCATCGGGGCAGGGCTTTTTGCGTGGTATTACGATGTGAAGAGGATGGTCTTGCCGCTGGGGCCGTGGTAGCAGGGCTTATCATGCTTCTGCAATGTAGCCAGGCCCTGAGCAAGATCATTGCATGTACCATACCAGAAGAGCGTGGGAATACCGGGACTCGTAATCGTACAGCCGTAATCCTGGGACGTCACATGGAAGTAGCAGCCCTTGGCGATGTCGCTGCACAGCTCGAAGCTCTCAAAGCCGATCTCGGGTTTACAATATCTCTTTTTCATACTGCACACCCCTTTCTTAAGAACCGCTTACAAGCTTGAGGTTGGTCAGGGACAGGATTCCATCGCCCGAGGCGGTAATGGTAATCTTTTCGTTAGGCTGTACGCCATCCAGCAGGTAATACATCTCCGCTGCGGAGGTAATCTTGTACGGCTCCTTGCCATTCACAGTGAAGGTCATGCTGTCGCCGGACACCAGCTTGGCGCCGATCTGGACGATGGAGCCGCCCTCAGGCACGGTAAAGGTGATCTGATCGCCGGCCTTCAGATAGACCTCGTTGTTGGGACCCACGTTGGCGTAGTCAGCAGCGCTGTTTGTAGACGCACCAAGCGTATCTACATAAACGCTGTTGCTCTGATCCCACGCTCCGTCATACAGAAGGATGTTGCGGATCTCGCTGTAGGTCACATTACCCTCGTTATCCTGAGTGTAATTGGGATAATCGCCGATGGGCTTGTAGATACGGACGCCGTCCAGGACAAAGGTAGACTCCTTGTCCCCATTCCAGTCAGAGCTGCTCAGGTGCCCCGCTGTAACCGTAACGGTATAGTTGCCCAGCGCAAGGTCATCTACTTTCAGGACAGGCACCTGGTAGAGCGCGCCGCCGTTCGCATAGTAGCAGTCCACAAAGTAGTAGTTATTAATCTCTCCGCCCTCCACGTGGACCGTGATGCAGCCGGAGGTGGCGTCGGTCATGCTGACCAACTGGAAGCCGGTGCCGTGGAAGCTGAAGGAAGCCGTAGCGGTTTCGCCGCTTTTCAGCGTAACCTTGTGGGCGCTGCCGCCGCTGTAAGTAGTATCCGTGGCATAAGCAGCATCATATCCGTAGACAGCCTTATCACCCAGCGCGCTGGTGGTCTGAGTGCGACCGGTAATGGTGGTACCAACAGTCTCCCAGCCCTTGCCATACTCAATGGCTCCGAAGGTATCCTCATAGTACACCGTGGAGGCGGGAATGAAGTCCACAGTGACCTCCTGGGTGTTGGTACCGCCCGACGTGTCCTTATATGTCAGGGTCAGGGGGACAGTGGCTGTGTCGTTCAAAATACCCTTGGGCGTCACAGTCAGCGTTTGACTGGCCAGGTCGGCCGCCACACTCATATCAGCAGTGCCGCCGCTGACCGACTGAAGGCCATTCGTCTCGATGCTCAGCGCCGCAAAATCAATTTCCACCGGCAGGCCGTAGTCCACCACGAACTGATACTGAGAAGCCAGACGGTTATAGTAGAGAGTCAGCGTCTTACCATCCTCAGAAATCTCCGCGCGGACATAATTATATCGTGCCGGCAGGTTTAGGTCGGGAATGGTGGCCAAATTCTTGTTGAAGGTCTGGTGGACGTTAGAGCTGTTGACAATGTAGGCATCGTCACGCAGTTCAATCTTGCCGGGATCATGAGGGAGCTCATCAGAACCGTTCACCAGGCTGTTGAGGAAGGTCACAGGCTCCTCAGCGGTCTCGGAGACCACAACATCGAAGCCATAGAGCAGAGTCTTGGACGCGTCGTCCACTCGATACTCCACCTTCAGGTTGCTCTCTCGCTTCACAGGCTCCAGGTAGATGAGAACCAGCTTGGCAGTGCTCTTGGCGGGCCAGGTGATGTTGCTGACTTTGCCGTTCACCATGGGCGCGCCGCCCATGTCCTCGCTCCAGACCTCTCTCTCGACAAACCGGCCATTCTCTTTATTCCAGGTGATGGTGTCGTCGTCATACCATACGTTCTCGTTTCGATATCCCCCCCATCCTCGGTCATCGCGCTCGCCGTCGACAACCGTGATACGGGTGACGGTATACTCCGAGTTATTGAGGGGGGCGATGATGCCGATGTCCCGGCCCGCCCAGTAGTTGAAAATGGTGGTGGAATTGAGGTAGATGTCCCCCTCTGCGGGGCTGAGGCTGCCGTCGGGATAGACCACAGCCACCGACAGGGCCACCTGGCCTGTCCTGCCCCCATGGCCATCATCCGAAGTATCCGGAGTACCCCCGGGAGTATTGGGATCATAGCCCCAGTCCTTCATAGCGGTGGTAATCTCTTTGGTGATATCCGTGTGCCGCATGTAGTAGGTGACCACCTGGTCGCCACTGACAAACCAGTTCCAGAGGCCGTTCTCGTCCATGTACTGCCAGGCGCCGTTGTGATAGCGCACCCGGGTGATGACGGTGCCGTCGGCGGTCTCATCGTCGCCGCCGTCGCCGGTCTGGTGATTATTGCGGTCGAGACGCATGCTCTGCCAGTAATGCAGCTCCACCCAGCCGTCGTAGTTGGAGTAGGCCGTCTCGGGAGAGACTTCCGTCAGCGCCACGCCGTCGTTGCCGCCGGCTGCGGAGCTGGAGATGGTGGTGGAGCTATTCGCCCCATCGTTAGCCTCCTCGCGCACCATGCTGTTGGTAATCCACCACTCAACCTCGAGGCTGTTGCCACGCAGAGCATTGGACGGCGGATTCTCGGACTGCTTGTATGTAAAGGTCACGGTATTCGGGCCGGAGGGCGTTACAGTGATGGTCTGCTCAGAAGGGGGAACCACGTCATAGCCCTCAACAGAGGGAGCCCCGATGGTGGCAGAGCCCGCGGGATAGTACTCAGTGGAAGGCTCTCCAATCTGTATACCGTCCTCTGTCTCGCAGATGATGGTCACAGGGTAGGTGGGCTCAGCCAGCTTGTAGAGATAGACCTGGCTGTTACCAGAGGTATTTCCCGCGCCGAAACTGTTACCGGAGGTGTCCAGATAGACGTCCGTAGTATGAGTATCGAACCATCCCTCATATTCCAGTTTTTCCGTACCGTGAATATTCCACGCGTTATCGTAGAAGCTGACGTAGAAGCGGTCGACACCATCGCCGACAGCATTCAGAGAGAAATTCCAGCGCAAGCCAAAGCTACCTGTAATACCGAGGGTGCTGCTCCCGTTGGTGATGGCAAAGCCGCTGGAATTGTCGCCGGCGAAGGTCCACAGAAGCCCCTCATTCTGCTCATCCAGAGGAATCATACCGTCCTCATTAGGATAGACCTCCCAAGAGCCGCCATCGGCGGTCATCGCGTAGTAATGGGTAGTAGAGCTACCCCAAGAACGTTCTGTATACTGACGGACAATCAGGTACCGCCCTTCCTCCATCGTACCGGTGAACTGCTCATAGTCCCCGGCGACAGAGGAGGCCGCCAGCGCAGAGGCGTCGTAGACGCCCACGGTGGAGAAATGGGGGGCGGTAAAGGTAAAGTCCGCGCCGCTGCGCTGGCCTTCAACCGGGGTCACGGAACCATCCTGCTCCAGCACAAAGCCCATCAGGGCCTCCGCATTCTCCAGCCCAGTGCCCGCCAGGGGGATGGTGACCTCCGCAGAGCCTGTGTATCCGCCGCCGTTGAGGGTGACATTATAGGCCACATAGGGGACTTCCGCCAGAGCGGGAACTTCCGCCTTCTCCACCGCAATGCCGGTCAGGCCGGGCGCCGTGACCGCCACGCCGGTGGCCTCATCCTTCACCTCAGTGCTGGGCACATCGGTGTTGATGGTACCATCGGCGTTAAAGCCGCCGGGAATCACAGCGGTATCCACGGTGCCCGCGCTCACTTTCTGGTCCTGCATACGGGCCGCCATAATGCGCAGAGGCACACGAACCTTCTCTGCTACCTTCTGCTCAGTCTCATCATTGGGATAATCGCTCCAGATGCAGAACATGGAGCCCACCGGATCGGAGATATTGCTCCCTCCAGCAAATGTGTTGTTATCAAAATCATATCGGTATGTATCGCTGCTGTCCCAACTGTCTTCTTTCCCCAGGACGTAATAATAATCGCCGTGGGTGTTGATGAGCTGATATCCCTTCACCTCCAACGTAGATGCCTCTGCCAAATCATAGGCGTAACCCCACCCAGAGGACCAGTAACAGACCTGGATATCAGTGCTGGGCGCGTAGGCAGTATCATTGTTATAGCAGAAGCTGTCGTTGAAGGCCCGGGGGGTCATGCCAGCTTTTTCTACAATAACCGCCAGATCGTTGATGTACTCGATCAGCTTGCTATAAACCTCTCGTTGATTGTAATAAATATAGTTCAGTCCCATGACAGGACTATATTCCGTACCGAGATCATTGGCAAACTCATCGGCGCCGATGTTGAAGGTCTTGCAGCCCTGCTTTGCAAACCACTCGGCGTAAGCTCTCACCACACCCTCAGCAAAGCGCACCGCCTCGTCGTTTTCAAGATTGATGGTGCTCTCGCTGGTTCTGCCCAGATTATCCATCCACTGGTACTGCGAATACACACTCAAAATAGCGCCCATGTGACCGGGGCTGTTCAGCAGCGGGACGATCTCAATATTCTTACTCTGGGCATAGTCAATGATCTCCGCCATTTCATCTGCGGTGATATATCCATCCTGGCTCAGAGCCTTGGTAAGATCCACGGTCTTGCTGTTATAGACCTGAACTTCCTTGTACTGGGGCTTAGGCTCCGCCTCGCTGCTCCCGGCGGGCTCGGAAGTCTGGGCAGCATCCGCCTCGCCAGTGCCCTCTTCGGGCTGGGCGGCGTCAGAAGCCTGAGGCAGAGCGGATTCCGTCACACCAGTGTCGCCAGCCGCAGCCGCGTCCGTCTCAGAAGACTGCGTCTCCTCGGCTTCCACTTCCATCAGGACGGTCTCATAGCCGCCCACTTCGATCTGCATCTGATCTTCAGGCAGAGAGAACCGGAAGCCCTCATTATTAGAGAAGTCCAGCTCCAGTTCCGTATATCCCAGAGCAGAAATCTCGTTGATGAGTGCCTTGATCCACTCGGGGCTGAAGTACTTCCGGCCCATGTCCAGGTGGACGATACGGTCAAAAGTACTTTCCGTGGTCGTGCTGGCCGAAGCAGCAGCTGAATCTCCAGCCGAAGCGTTGACCATGGGCGCCATGCCGAAGATCATCGCCAGGCTGAGGACCAGAGCAACCGCTTTGGCTGCGCCCTTACGCACTGCTTTCTTCATAATTATTCTCCTCCCTTGCAAAACAGTTGCCCCGCAAGGCCGGCTTCCGGCGTCACCGTCGATACAGGGGTCTGGCTGCAAACCATCAGGCACGTTCCGACGCTTCCGCCGAAAACACACCTATTTTTGGCTAGTATAGCATAGGCGGCCGCTAAATTCAAGAATCTTCCTTTATTCTTTCGGATATTTTTTAACAAGTGGTCCCCCTTTTTTATTTATTCACCCGCATTTTTGCAATGTTTCGCGCATATGTAACCAAAAAGCGTCATATATCACTCACAAACTAATTTTGGAATTTTCCCCTTCCTGTGGGTGATTTTTTATTGCCGTTTCCTTTTAACTATGCTATAATTTGTCGTGTGTTATAGCATGAGGCGCGCAGATTCTCCGGCTGTCTGTCGCGCTGTTTTATGCAAATTGCAAACGGAGGTATGACCTATGCGTATGCGCAAATTCCTGGCCGCGGCGCTGGCTGTCGTCATGCTGATCGGCATGCTCCCCGCCGCCTCTGCCACGGTAACCAACCCGCCTGCCAACACCGAGAACGGCATCACCCTGGGCAAGCAGGCCAGCGAGCTGGCCGGCAGCGACACCACCATCACCCTGGATGTGGTGGCCAACACCAACGCCAACCCCATCGCCATCCAGTTCGTGCTGGACGCCACCCAGAGCCTCTTCCTCAGCGAGGATAACAAGACCTACGTGGAGAACTGGGCCAACGCCCTCAAGTTCATGGCCGACAAGAACATCTACGCCGGCCTGACCATCTTCACCACCACCGCCCAGACCGTGGTGGAGCCCCAGCTGCTGACCAGCAGCTCCGAGGCCGCCCTCTCCGGCGTGGAGGATGAGTGTGCCGCCTTTGTTCTGGCCTCTGACCACGGCACCAACGTCCAGGCCGGTATCCGGGAGGGCCTGAGCGCCCTCAACAGCCTGTCCACCGACACCGTGGCCGCTGACAAGCGCTATCTGGTGCTCATCACCGACGGCGGCAGCTTCTACTGGCTGGACGACAACGGCAGCGCTGTGAACAACTCCTACTACAAGGCCGACGGCACCACCGCCACCATGGCCAACAGCGACGCCGCCGAGGGCGGCTACCAGGCCCTGACCGACCTGGACGACCTGCTGGCCCTGAACCTGTCCGCCGCCCCCAAGACCTACGGCAGCGCCTCCGCCAGCGAGCCTCTGCCCGCCGCTGTCCAGGCCGTCAAGGACGACGCCAACGCCTACACCAACTTCGAGACCGGCGTCTACTTCGCCGCCAAGGAGCTGGACAAGGTGGCGGAGGCCGGCGTGAAACTGGTCACCGTGGGCTATCCTTATTATGAGGACGACGCCAATGTCAGCGCCCTGTCCACGCTGGCCGCTCAGTTCATCGATTACGCCCAGAGCAAGAGCGTGACCGGCGGCGCCTTTGACGCCACCCTGGACAACACCGCCTCCCAGCTGGACAACATCATCAGCGCCATGTACGGCCAGTCCGCCAACGTGGCGGTCCCCGCCGGCAGCGTCATCACCGACGTGCTGGGCTACAGCTCCTCCGACGGCTACAACTTCGATCTGGCCACCGACAAGGCCATCCGTGTCAGCCTGACCAACGCCAACGGCACCAACGAGGGCGGTCTGTACTGGGAGAGCCAGACCCTGGGCGACAAGGACAGCCTGGTCTTCCACACCGACGACGGCGCTGAGTTCCTCACGCTCAATTACACCAAGGCCTCTGACGGCACCGAGCAGTTCACCCTCACCCTGCACCAGGACCTGCTCCGCGGCCAGAAGCTGTCCATCACCTACTCCGCCAGACTGGTGGGCCACATGGGCTTTGCCGGCACCTACATCGCCTACCCCAACGTGGAGGCTTATCTGACCCCCAAGGACAGTGAGTCCAAGCTGTACTTCCCCCGTCCCTCCGTGACCTACACCGTCATCGGCGGTGACGACGGCGAGACCGACATTGACGACCCCGACGTCCCCCTGGGCCCCGGTCCTGACCTGAACACCACCGATCACTTCGCCTACATCATCGGCCGTGACGACGGTCTGGTCCACCCCCTGGCCTCCATCACCCGCGCCGAGGTGGCCACCATCTTCTTCCGCATGCTCACCGACCAGTCCCGCGCCATGCTCTGGAGCACCAACAGCGGCTATGTCGACACTGACAGCAGCGACTGGTTCAACAACGCCGCCGCCACCCTGACCAACGCCGGCATCATCACCGGCAAGCCCGGCGGTCTCTTCGACCCCGACGCCCCCATCACCCGCGCCGAGTTCGCCACCATCGCGGTCCGCTTCTTCGGCGGTACCTATGAGGGCGAGGACATCTTCCCCGACATCGCCGGCCACTGGGCCAACCAGTACATCAACCGCGCCGCCGTCCTGGGCATCATTGAGGGCCGCGGCGACGGCACCTTCGATCCCGACGCCTACATCACCCGTGCCGAGGCCATGACCATCGTCAACCGCACCCTGGGCCGCGCTCCCTCCACGGAGAACATGCTGCCCGGCATGATCACCTGGCCCGACAACATGGATACCAGCGTCTGGTACTATGCGGCCGTTCAGGAGGCCACCAACTCCCACGACTATGAGTTCATCACCGTGGATGGCGCTCAGGTCGAGTCCTGGACCGAACTCCTGCCCGTCCGCGACTGGGCCGCTCTGGAGCGCGCCTGGTCCACCGCCAACTCCGCCCCCGATCCCAACGGCGGCGAGGTCGCCGGCGATCAGTAATAACGCCCAACAGCAAACGGTCCCCTGTGAATCTCGGATTCACAGGGGACCGTTTTTTATATTCTGCCTCCGGAAAATAGATCAGAAATCCATGGCCATGCGGCCCGACTCCTCCCGGCCCAGCTCGGTCACCCGGGTGTCCATCACCCGGTAGACCCGCTGGCACAGGCTGAGCACGCTGGGCCGGTGGGTGGTGACGATACAGGTCTTGCCTCTGCCGCAGCCCGCGATATTGCGCAGCACAGCCCGCTCGGTGGCCACGTCCAGAGCCGAGGTGGCCTCATCCAGCAGGAGGATGGGCGCGTCCCGCAGCATGGCCCGGGCCAGGGCCAGCCGCTGGGCCTGGCCCTCGGACAGGCCCTTTCCCCGCTCCCCCACCGGACTGTTGATCTGCTCCGGCAGCTTCTCCACAAACTCCCAGGCGCAGGCCAGCTTCAGCGCCTCGATGATCTCCTCATCGGTGGCCGTCTCCTTCACCAGGCGCATATTCTCCGCCACCGTACCGGAGAATATGGTGTTGCCCTGGGGCACATAGGCGAAGAGCCGCCGGGTCTCCGCATTGGCAGGCACCTCCCGGCCGTCGCAGTCCCGGAGCACCACGCTCCCCTCTCCCGGGCACACCAGGCCCAGGATCAGGCGGATCAGGGTGGTCTTGCCCTCGCCGGAGGGACCCACCAGGGCCACAATCTCCCCCGGTGCGGCGTGGAAGGCCGAATCGGTGATGACCTGGTCCCCCTCCCGGTAGGAGAAGGTCACATGCTCCATGCGCACCTCAAAGCTCCCGCCGCCGTGGACATCCAGCTTGCCGCTCTCCGGGAGGTGCACCTCCCGGGGCAGCTCCGCCAGCTCCCGGATCCGATGGGCCGAGACCGAGCTGCTGAGAAAGCTGGGAACGATGCCCACCAGATTGGTGAAGGCTGTGGACAGCTCATTGCGCTGCTGGAGGAAGAGGGTCATGGTGCCATATGTAATGCCGCCGCCCCACAGGCGGAACAGGCAGTACCCGAAGGCCACGAACTGGACCACGATCCCCAGCAGCGACATGAGCGCGCCGCTCTTGATGGAGAACAGGTTGTACTTCAGGCTGATGTCCCTGAACCTGGCCTGCCACCAGCGGATCTTGCCGCTGTAGTGGGGGCCAACGCCAAAGGATTTGATGGTGTCGAAGTTGCTGACCGCCTCCACTTCAAAGGCCATCAGGTCGCTGCTGGCCTCCCGCACCTGCCGGTTGTACTCCCGCTGCCGCCGCACCAGCAGCCGCCCCGCCAGCAGCAGGAAGGGCGCGCTGCCCAGGGCGATGAGGGCCATGGCCCAGTCGTAGTAGAACAGCACCAGAAAGGTGGCCACAAACTGGTACACCGCGATGATCACGCTGGGCAGCCACTTGATGGCGTTGCTGCTCACCGTGCTCACATCCCCGTTGAAGCGGTTGAGGATGTCGCCGCTGGTGTACCGGCTCAGGGACAGCCAGTCCGCGTCCATGATCTGGTCAAAGATGTCGGCCCGGATATCGTTGTCAATGTCCAGGGCCAGCCTGGTGGACACCCGGCTGATGACGCTGGTGAACAGCAAACTGATGAGGGTACTGCCCACCATGATGAGGATCACCAGCCACAGCTTGCTGGTCTCATAGCCGGTGATGACATCGATGGCGTACTTTCCCGCCACGCTGCTCACCAGCCCCAGGGACGTGCTGAGGATGCCCATCAGGATATAGAACACGATGGCCCCCTTGTACCGGGCGCTGTACCCGAATATCCACTTCCAGTCCTCCAGGATCTCGGAAAAGGTGCCGTCCTTCCACTTTCTCTTTAAAACATTCAGGGATTCGAAGGGGCTCTCCCCCAAATCCCGCTTTTTTCCCGCCATAGTTTTCCTCCCGGTCTGGTCTGCCGTACAGCGTCCGCAGACTCCGGCGCGGAACGCCTGTTTTTTCAACATTATACTATGTCCCGGCGGGTTGGAAAAGAGAATTCCGGTTTTTTCCTGTCTCAAGGCTGAAAAAGGGCGGGAGCTGTATGCTCCCGCCCTGTCCCTTATCCCTCCGTAGGCTGAATCCAGGGGGCGTATGTCTGCCAGAAGTAGTCCCGGCGGTACCGGTCCAGGGCCCCCTCCGGCACGCAGATGAAAAAGTCCGCCCCGTCCCGCAGGCCGTCCCCTGCCACATAGGCCGCCGGGTCCTCACCGGTGAGAATCAGGCGCTCCAGGGCCGTACAGCCGGAGAACATACCGTCGTACAGAATCCCAATATTGGGCTGAACCGTAATTTCATGGATTCTGGTATTTTCTTCAAGCAATGTTTCGTCCATCCCCACCACCGGCTCTCCCTCATAGCTGCCCGGCAGGGTGAGGGATTGGGCGGCCTGTCCCTCCGCCGTCAGACCGGACAAAATCCAGCCTTCCTCTGTATGCCGGTAGGTGAAGAGGGCGGCATCCGTGCTGTCCGCCGCCAGAGCCGACGCCCCCGCGGCGGGCATGGCTGGCAGGGAAATCTCCGTGGGGGAGGTGTCCTTCAGATAGACCTTCAGGTCCTCAATGAGCAGCTTGGTGAACACCGTGGCGCCGCTGGCGTTGAGGTGGAAGTTGGTGTCGTAGAACCAGCCGCTGTCCAGGATACAGCGGTTTGGGTCCCCCAGGATTGGGAACAGAAGCTGTCCGTCCAGGTAGTCGTAGTAGGTATCCACCGCTGTCTGGTCGGTGTCCGGCTCCAGGGCGGCGGCGTTCATGGGCGGGAAGTGGTAGACCACCTTGGCCCCCTTGGCCACCACCGCCCGGGCGAAGTCGTTGAGGGCGTCGACAAAGTCCTCCGCAATGACGTCCCGGGAGAAGGAGATGAGGTCGTTGGGGTTGTACCCTCCGGACATGATGTTGGCTGTCCGGTCCGGGTAAATGATATCGCCGTACCCGTCAAAGGAGGACCGGGCATACACCCCCTCCGGCTCCGGGGACCCGAATAGGGTATACCACAGCTTTTTCCCCGCAAAGGCGGGGAAGGATGCGGCCAGGGACTCGTACCGGCTGGAGTGGACGGCGGGCAGCAGATCAAAGGCGCCGTCCGCCGCCTGCCAGGCCAGCTCGCCAGAGAAATAGCAGGATAGGGTCTGGGCGCTCTGTTCCGGGGCGATGATGAAGATGTCGCCCGCCCTGGCCTGGGTCTGGGCCCAGTCCAGCATGACCACCGTGCCCATGCCGGCGTACATGCCGAAGTCCACCACCTGATAGCCGGGGAGGTACTCCTCCACCAGGCCGCTCTTCAGAGCGAAGGGCACGCTGCTGCCCCCCACCACGACGATGCGGTGCCCCTCTGTGTCCTCCAGCCGCTCCATCTTGTACTTCATCTCGCCCAGAAAGGTATCCCCGTACTGGGGCGGCAGGGCGAAGCCGAAGAGGAGCAGCAGCCCGGCCAGCAGGCACAGCGCCGCCGCCAGCAGGCCGCAGAGGGCCGCCGGGGAGGGCGTTTTTCGCTGTTTCATGGCATCCTCCCCCTAGAACTGAAAGTAGATGAAGGCAGTTGCCCCGTGCTCTGTCAGCACCAGGCAGCGGCAGGCCACAATGGCGACGGCCAGCAGGAAGTAGAGCAGAGGGACGGCATACCGCCCCTTTGTTCTGTTTTTCTCCACCTCCAGGGCGGGCAGCCGCTCCAGCATGGGCAGCAGGAGCACCAGCAGGCAGGCCAGTATCAGCTCCACCCTGCCCATCCCCAGCCCGGTCAGGGCGTTGGGGAGGCGGAAGTCGGTGAAGATGGCTCGGAGGATGAACACGGCCTGGGACAGGTCGGCCGAGCGGAAAAACACCCACGCAAAGCACACCAGCACCAGGGTCACCGCCCGGTGGAGTCCCCGGCCCAGGGACGAGGTGAGCTGCCGCCGGCCCAGCATCAGGGTCTCCGCCACCAGGAACGCTCCGTGGAGCCCGCCCCACACCACAAAGGTCAGGTTGGCCCCGTGCCACAGGCCGCTGACCAGAAAGACCGCCAGGATGTTGACGCACTGCCGGGCCAGCCCCCGGCGGCTGCCGCCCAGGGGGATGTACAGATAGTCGGTGAACCAGCGGGTCAGGCTGATGTGCCACCGCCGCCAGAAGTCCCGGATCGAGGAGGCGGCGTAGGGCTGCCGGAAGTTCTCGGTGAGCCGGATGCCCATGAGCCGGGCACAGCCCATGGCGATGTCGGAGTAGCCGGAGAAGTCACAGTAAATTTGCAGGGCAAAGAGCACGGTGGCCAGTACCATGGCCCCGCCCCCTGCCCCGGCGGCGTCCCCGTAGGCTGTATCCACGAAGGAAGCCAGGAAGTCGGAGATGAGCACCTTTTTGCCGTACCCCCGCACCAGAAACCGGACGCCCTGGGCGATGTCCTCCTGCTCCAGGGGGTTGGGGGCCTTCAGCTGGGGCAGCAGGTCCCCGGGGCGCTCAATGGGTCCGGCCACCAGCTGGGGGAAGAAGGAGACGAACAGGGCGTAGTATCCCAGGTGGCGCTCCGCCCGGATGGTGCCCCGATAGACGTCAAAGGTGTAGGACATGGTCTGGAACACATAGAAGGAGATGCCCATGGGCAGCAGCAGGTGGAAGCCGGTAAAGCCGCTCTCCACCCCGAACAGGCGCAGCAGGGAGAACGCGCCCCCCAGGGCAAAGTCCAGATATTTGAAGAGAAAGAGAATGCCCAGACACACCGCTGCGTCCAGGGCCACCGCCCGGCGCTTCTGCTTTCTAGTCTCCGCCCTCTCAATGCGCAGGGCGCTGCCGTAGGACACCAGGGTGGTGAGCAAGATCAGGCTGAGCAGCCAGGGGCTGTGGCAGGCGTAGAAGAAATAGGAGGCGGGCAGGAGCACCATCCACCGCTGCCGCCATGGGGTGAGCCGGTAGAGGGCCAGCACCGCCGGGAGAAAGAGGAGAAAGCCGGGGGACACAAAGCTCATTTCTTCTCCCCCCTTGCCACAGTCAGAAAGCAGGTGAGGGCCGGGAGGAGCAGCAGGAGCAGGATCTCCTCATAGGGCACCGAGCAGGCCAGCGCGGCCACCGCCATGGCCCCCACGGACACCGCCGCCAGCGCTGCCGCCGCCCCGCCGCCCCGGCGGAGCAGCCCGGCCAGTGCCGTCAATACCAGGGACAGTGCCAGCAGAATGGGGATCAGGGGGTACTGGAGAAAGACAAGGTTCATGCTCCTCCCTCCAGTGCCCGGCGCAGGTCCTCAATGACCCGGGCGGTGTGGATTTGAGCCCCCTCGGTGCTGAGGTGGTTGTCGGTGGCGTAAAAGTACAGCGGGTCCATGAGGGAGGACTGGATGTCGGAGATGACCGGGGCGTGGAGCTTCTGCCGGAACAGGGCGTCCAGCTCGGTGATGGACACCTCGGTGCTGTCCTCCGAGATGCTGGTGCGGCTGCGGGGGGAGTAGGTGAAGTACACCGACACGCCCTTGGCAGCAAAGCTGTCGTACATGGCGTTGATGCCCTGCCAGTCGGCCTCGGTGATGTGGCTGGCGTTATAGAAGGCCCGCTTGATGCCGAAATTCTCCCCGGACAGGTTGTTCTCCCGGTAGAGGATGTAGTCCCCGTAGCGGTTATAGGTGGCCTGCTCCTGCCGGTTGCCGTCCTCGTCGTACAGGGCGGGGGAATCGGCGTAGGACCGGGGCTCCATGTCCGCCCGGGCGGCCTGGAAGGCCCCGAAGGCCCCCCAAAGGTTCGTAAATTCCCGGCAGTCCAGCAGGGAGAGCAGGTCGTAGTTGGATTCTGTCATGCAGAAGGTCTCCTTGTCCAGGGCGGTGCTGCCGCAGAACTGCTGCCCGATGGCGTCCAGCTCGGGGGAGTGGAGGAGGATATCCCCCTCCTTCATGTAGTGGAGGACGATCCTGGCCTGGGGTAGCATGTTGGCATAGGCGTACACCCCCATGTTCACCACCTCGTAGTCGGGAAATGCCTCAGCGAGCATGGGACTGTCGTACCCGAACCGGGCGGAGGAGCCGCAGAAGAGCACCAGCTTGTCCTCCTCCGCCACCGACCGGAGGTAGTCCGCCTTGTCGGGGAAGGTGTCGAAGTAGGTGCCGCTGTAGACCGGGTCTTTCACCGCGTTGAGGTGGAGACGGGTGATGGTGTAGTCCCCGAAGGAGGCCTTGTCCATCTGCTCCAGGGTATCAAAGAGATAGAGGTGTTCCGCCGTCAGGGCGGAAAAAGCCCCGGGTTCCACGGCGGTCAGGGTGGGCGGCAGGGCCACGGTATCCGCCGTCACGGCCCCAAAGGCCCCGGCGGCGATGGCGGTGACGGGCAGGCCGCCCAGGGTCTCAGGGATGACCAGGTCGCCTTCCCTGCCGTCATAGCCGGTGATGACGGCGCCGCCGTCCCGCTCGGTCCAGGTGAAGGCCTCCTCCGGCGTACAGGGTAGCCACTTGGGATAGAGAGTCAAGGTCTCTTCCCCGTCCTCCCGGGCCCCCCGGCTGCCGAAGCCGATATGGACGCCGCTGCCGTCGGGCGCTGTGTTCCAGCCCACGGCCAGAAAGCCCTCTCTTGAAAATTGTCCCCGCCAGGGCAGGGTATTGGGGGACAGGCGGGGGCTGTCCTCCTGGACGGTGATGGTCTCCCCCTGCCCTTCTCCGGCGGTGTAGACCGTGGTGAGGGCGGGGGATGTGGTCAGCCGCACCACCGCAGGGTAGCGGACGTCGTGGAGGATAAGGTCGTAATAGTCGTAGCTGGCGGAATAGCCGGTCTTGGCGGACACGGTATACCGGTCAAAGCTGACCGTGGCGATCCGGCGGCCGGCGGGCACGCCCACCGTCACCGTCACATCCCCGCCCCGGGGCGTCTCATAGATCTGGTTGTAGAAAA
Source organism: uncultured Pseudoflavonifractor sp. (assembly GCF_944387275.1). GTDB lineage: Bacteria > Bacillota > Clostridia > Oscillospirales > Oscillospiraceae > Pseudoflavonifractor > Pseudoflavonifractor intestinihominis. The sequence goes on along the minus strand of NZ_CALXEG010000002.1, from coordinate 43,227 downwards.
ACAGCTCCGGGTCGTCCTCAAAGACCACCGTGCAGGTGGACGCCCCCTCCCCGGCGGACACACAGCCCGACAGGAGGAGCACAGCGGCCACCGCCGCCCACAGCCATGAAAATTTCCTGCCGCCCACGGGAAAGCCCCCTTGCATCCGGTTAATGGTTGATGATCTCCAGCCCTTCCGCCCGGAAAGGGGTCAGCACCTCATCCTCCGCGTCGGTGAAGATACAGTCGTACTTCCGCAGGCCCACAGTGCGGTAGGGGGACCGAAGGCTGAACTTGGTCTTGTCCGTGATGAGGATACACCGGTCGGACAGCTCCATGGCCGTGACCTTCAGCTCCTTCACCGGCAGGGAGTTCTCATAGGTGCCCTCCATGTCGATGGAGGCGCAGGAGCAGAGCATCAGATCGAACCGGAACCCCCGCAGGGTGTTGCAGGCCATGCTGCCGGTAAAACCGGTGTTGGCCTTCAGCTCTCCGCCGGGCATGATGACCTGCACGTCGTCCTGCTGGGCCAGCCAGGTGGCCGCCTGGATGCCGTTGGTCACCGCCACCTTGTGCCGCAGGTTCATGCGCTGCACCAGGGCCAGGCAGGTGGAGGAGTTGTCGATGAAAATGGTGTGGAAGTCGGGCAGGTGGGGCAGGGCGATGGAGGCCGTCACCTCCTTGCCGGTGGCGTTCACCTCCTGCCGGACAAAGATGGACACCTCCTCCGAGCCGTCGGCATACATGGCCCCGCCGTGGGTCCGGCGCAGCAGCCCCAGACGCTGCATCTCATTCAGGTCCCGGCGCACCGTGGCCTCGCTGACATACACCATTTTGCTCAAATCTGCAACTGTTGCGCGTTTGTGCATTTTAAGGTAGTCCAGGATCAGGTCAAAACGTTCGTTCGTATGCATAATTAAGCCCCCTGTATTTGGTCGATATTGTATCATTCGGTCATTTTGTTGTCAACGGGCTCTTGTTTTTGGAATATTATGGATACCGTTACCGGACACAGTGTCTACTTTTCCCCTCCCGTTTTGTTCATTTATGCTCATTTACGTTCAATTGCCTCAAAAAGTATGTTGTTCTTTCTACTTCTTGGATATTATCGCTAAATTGTGGACAAAAGATTACCTCAGTGTTATAATTTCTCACAACAGAACGGCCGTTAATGTTCATGCTACTATGGGGAGGAAAAATGATGAAAGCGAAACGAATTGCACCCGTCATGAGAGGCCTTTCGGCGGTCATGGCCTCCGTGCTTGCCCTGTCCGTCGTGGGCACCGGCATCGCGGAGGGCTATCGTTCAGCGCTGGACGGCTTCCTTGGCACCAGCAGCTACATTACCCTTACCGATGAGGATTCCGCCCGCTTCAAGAGCGACTACGCCACCATCGACGAGATGAAGGCCGCCGCCAAGGACATCGCCATCAAGGAGGGCGAAGAGGGCACCGTTATCATGAAGAACGACAACGATGTGCTGCCCCTGGCCTCCGACGCCACCGTGGCCCTCTTCGGCCTGGCCGCCTACGCTCCCTATCCCTACACCAGCGGCGACCACAAGGCCGGCAACGCCGACGCGGTGGACCTGGTCCAGGCCCTCACCGACGCGGGCGTGCAGATCAACGAGACGGTCAAGGACTTCTACACCAACAACATTCTCAACAAGCACACCGAGGAAGTGCCCAACCAGTGGACCGGCGAGATGGAGACCAGCGTGGCCTATGACCACATCTACGTGGCCTCCCCCGGCGACATGACCACCTATCAGATCGCCGAGGTTCCCCCCACGGAGTACGAGGCCCTGGGCGCTCCCGCCGACTGGAAGAGCCAGGTGGACAAGGACAACACCATCGGCATCTGCGTGTTCGCCCGGGGCGCCGGCGAGGGCAACACCTATATGCCCGGCTCCGCCGTCAACTACGCCGGCGAGGAGACCGGCGAGGACCCCCTGGCCCTGAGCGAGGATGAGCTGGCCGTCATCGACGTGGCCAAGGAGACCTGCTCCAAGGTCATCGTCCTCCTGAACACCGGCAACACCATGGTCATCAAGGATATCGCCGCCGGCGGCGCCCACGAGGTGGACGGCATCGCCTACATCGGCTGCCTCAACGACTACCAGTCCATCGGCGTGGTGAAGGTGCTCACCGGCCAGGTCAACGCCACCGGCGCCCTGCCCGACACCTATGTGGCCGACAACGCCTCCATCCCCGCTGTCATGAACTTCGGCGGCGGCTACTACGCCGACTACGAGATCGTGGGCAGCGACGGCGACGACCCCCGCTATCCCGGCGTGGAGATCGCCAACACCACTGCCGGCTCCTTCGGCGGCAGCGACACCTACAACGGCGGCTACTACATCGTGGAGGCCGAGGGCATCTACGTGGGCTACAAGTACTACGAGACCCGGTACTACGACTCCATTATGAACCCCGAGTCCGGCGCCAACTCCGGCGCGGGCGCCACCCAGGACAGCACCTGGGACTACAATAAGGAAGTTATCTACTCCTTCGGCCACGGTCTGAGCTATCTGGACTACACCCAGACCCTGAAGAGCGTGGACGTGGACCGCACCCCCGACGGCAACATCACCGCCGTGGTGGAGATCAAGAACAACAGCGACCAGGATGGCTATTTCCTGGCTCAGCTCTATGTCCAGCAGCCCTACACCGACTACGACAAGCAGAACAATGTGGAGAAGTCCGCGGTGATGTTCCTCAACTCCGCCAAGACCGAGGTGGCCGCCAACAGCACTGCCGAAGTCACCATCACCATCCCCACCAAGTACCTGGCCAGCTATGACTACACCAATGCCAAGACCTACATCCTGGACGCCGGTGACTACTACTTCACCGCCGCTGCCGGCGCCCACGAGGCCGTGAACAACATTCTGGCCGCCCAGGGCAAGACCACCGCCGACGGCATGGATGCCGAGGCCACCGGCAACACCCAGGTGTGGAGCCTGGGCGAGCTGGACAAGACCACCTTTGCCGTTGAGAACGGCGTGGCCGTCACCAACGTGGCCGACGACGCCGACCTGAACTACTGGACCGGCGAGGACACTGTCACCTACCTGTCCCGCAGCGACTGGGAGGGCACCTATCCCATCAACTACAACGAGGTGGCCATCACCATCGGCGACAGCCCCAAGGCCGACGAGTGGCTCGCCGAGCTCCGCGGCCAGACCTACACCATCCAGACCGACAGCCCCGCCACCGAGGGCGGCGACAAGGGCGTCCGCTTTGACACCACCAACATCCAGTACGACCAGCTGAGCGATATCAACGACCCCTTCTGGGATACCCTGGTGTCCTCCATCACCATCGACGAGGCCGTGGGCGCCGTCATCCACGGCGGCAGCCAGTCCGACGTACTGACCAACGTGGACAACCCCGTGGTCATCCAGAACGAGGGCGTCAGCGGCTTCACCGCCACCTACACCGACGAGACCACCGGTGAGACCTACCGCTTCAACGTCCACTCCCAGACCCTGCTGGGCTCCTCCTTCAACCCCGACCTGGCCTATGAGTGGGGCCGCATTGAGGGCAACTCCGGCCTGTGGCTCAAGCGCTACCACCTGTGGGGCGTGGGCCTGACCCAGCGCCGCACCCCCTACAACGGCCGTAACTACGAGTACATCTCCGAGGATCCCATGCTCACCAACCGGATGGGCTACGGCGTGCTCCAGGGCTGCGCCGACATGGGCATCATCAACGGTCCCAAGCACATGGGCTTCAACGACCAGGAGCACAACCGCGGCGGCATCTCCGCCTACATGAACGAGCAGAAGTTCCGCGAGACCGACCTGCGCTGCTTCCAGGGCGGCCTGGAGGACGCTGACGGCATGGGCGTCATGATCGCCTTCAACCGTATCGGCGCCACCAACGCCTCCCACCACGTGGGCATGCTCCAGACCATTCTCCGGGGCGAGTGGGGCTACACCGGCCTCATCTCCACCGATATGATGAACAACAAGTACTACTTTAACGCCGAGTCCATGGTCATGGCCGGTATCACCCAGGTGGCCGACTTCGCCACCGAGGACAACCACATCAACCTGGGCGAGGGCGGCGTGGACGCCACCTGGCCCTACATCTCCGTGGATACCGTCAAGAACGACTCCACTCTGGTGGAGCAGGCCAGAGAGAACCTGAAGTACCAGCTCTACACCTTCGCCAACAGCGCCATCATGAACGTGTCCACCGAGAAGGTCAACACCTGGTGGGACAACGCCCTGGCCGCCATCACCTACACCAGCGGCGCGCTGGCCGTGATCACCGGCGTGGCCTGGCTGGCCCTGACCCTGGTGCCTGAGAAGAAGAAGGAGGAGGTATAACCATGAACATCAAGAAACAGTCCGCTGGCGTTTGGGTTAACCTGATCGTCGCCATCCTGGCGCTGGCCTCTCTCATCGTCTACGGCGTGAACATCTCCAGCGCGGGCTACTTCCAGAACGCCGCCGTCAGCAGCATGACCACCTACGGCATCCCCGCCATCATCCTGCTGGTGCTGGTCATCATCCTGGCCCAGCTCAAGCTCTCCGGCGCCGCCGCCACCGTGGTGGAGATCATCTCCGGCGCCATGCGCATCGTCATCCCCGTGCTCCTCACCCTCTGCCTCATCAACCTGATCTCCGCCAGAGCCGAGGGCCTGGGCTACATCTACTTCTCCAACGCCGACGTCGCCCTGGAGGTTCAGACCCCCGAGAACCTGTCCTCCGCCACCGGCACCATCGCCAACATGATCTGCCTGGCGGTGGCCGCTGTGGCCGCCATGGTGGCCGCCTTCTTCCGCCTCAACAAGAAGGCGGACTGAGCAAAACCTACAGGCAAGCGTTGAAGGCCTGAGCAGGGTTTGAATTGCTGTGCCTGGGGAACGCACCCTGGGCACAGCAATTTCTTTGCCCGGCAAGGGCGGGAAAATGAAAGAACGTTACGCTGCACGAGAAAGGCCGGTTACATATGCTTACCATCAGAACATTTACCTGTGAACATCAGCGGGAACACTGCGTGACCGACGCGGCCGCCCCCCGGTTCGGTTTCTCCCTGGACAGCGACCGGGCCGGCGCGGCGCTGGCCAAAGCCGTTCTGACGGTCAACGGCTGGACGGTGGAGACGGACCGGCAGGTCGCCATCCCCTACGGCGGCCCGGCCCTCAAGCCCTTTACCCGTTACCGGGCGGAGCTGACGGCGGTGGACGACGCCGGGGAGACCGCCCGGGCTTCCCTGGAATTCGAGACTGGGCGGCTGGACACCCCCTGGGCCGCCCAGTGGATCAGCGACGGGGCCTACTCCTTCACGGAGAAGCGGGTGTCCCCCGTGCCCATGACCTTCCGCAAGGCCTTCGCCCTCCGGGGCAAGGTGAAGGAGGCCAAGATCAGGGCCACCGCCATGGGCATCTACCAGCTGGCCCTCAACGGCGCAGCCGTGGGCCACGACTACTTTGCCCCCGGCTTTACCTCCTACAAGACCAACCTGCAATACCAGACCTACGACGTGACCGGCCTGCTCCAGGGGGACAACACCCTGACGGCGGTGGTGGCCGGCGGCTGGGCGGTGGGCTCCTTTGTGTTCACCCGGAAGAACCGGGTCACTGCCGACCGTCAGGCCCTGCTGCTGGAGCTGCGGGTCACCTATGAGGACGGCTCGGAGGAGATCGTGGGCACCGACACCTCCTGGCAGGTCACCGAGGAGGGCCCCCTCCGGGAGGCCGACCTGTACGACGGCGAGGTGTACGATGCCACCGCACAGACCGGCGGCTGGCGGAATGCAGTGATAGAGCAGCTGCGGGTCAGCCCGGCCATCCGGGCGGCCTACGGCCTGGCGGTCACCGCCCACGAGGAATTTTCCCCCATCTCCTGCACCAAAGTGGAAAACTGCCTGGTCTATGACTTCGGCCAGAACTTCGCCGGTGTGGTCAGGCTGAAGCTCCGGGGCAGGAAGGGCCAGAAGATCGTGGTGCGCCACGCCGAGATCCTCAACCCGGACGGCACCCTGAACACCGCGTTCCTCCGCTCCGCCAAGGCCCGCATCGCGTACACCTGCACCGACGGCGAACAGACCTACTCCCCCCGGTTCACCTACATGGGCTTCCGGTATGTGGGCGTGGAGGGCATCGCGGCGGAGGACATCGACGTGAAAGCCGTGGCCCTCTACTCCGACCTGGCCGACAACGGCGGCTTCTCCTGCTCCAACGAGATGCTCAACCAGCTCCAGTCCAACATCCGGTGGGGCGCCAAGTCCAACTTTGTGGACATCCCCACCGACTGCCCCCAGCGGGACGAGCGCATGGGCTGGACCGGCGACATCGCCGTGTTCTCCCCCACCGCCTGCTACAACTTCGACATGAGCCGCTTCCTGGAGAAGTGGATGCTGGACGTGCAGGCCGAGCAGCTCAGGGGCGGCGGCATCCCCAACACCGTCCCCGCCCAGGGATACGGCTTCCCGGCCACCATGCCCGCCATGGCGGTGGACTGGTGGGGCGACGCCTGCGTGCTGGTGCCCTGGGCGGAGTACATGGCCCGGGGCGACCTGTCCATCCTGAAGAAGTTCTACCCGGTGATGAAAAAATACGTGAAGGCCTGCAAATTCTGGGCGGGACTGCTCAGCTTCGGCAAGAAGAAGTACATCTGGAGCACCCCCTCCGTGCTCCACTTCGGGGACTGGGTGGCCCCCGACGTGCCCAAGATGCAGCAGTGGCAGGCACGCAGCAAGTGGACCGCCACCGCCAGCCTGTGCCACACCAGCGCCGTCACCGCCCAGGTGGCAGAGCTGCTGGGGGAGCAGGAGGATGCCGCCTATTACAAGGACCTGAGCGCCAAGGTGGCCGACGCCTACTGCGCCGTTTTTACCGATGGACAGGGCAGGCTCCTCAACGAGTTCCAGACCGCCTATGTGCTGCCCCTCCAGTTCGGCATGTTCCCGCCGGAGGCGCGGACCAAGGCGGCGGACAATCTGGCCCGGCTGGTGGAGAAAAACGACTTCTGCATCGGCACCGGCTTCCCCGGCACGCCCTACATCCTCTTCGCCCTGGCCGACAACGGCCACGCCGACACGGCCTGGAAGATGCTTCTGAACACCAAGTGCCCCTCCTGGCTCTACGAGGTGAAGGCGGGAGCCACCACCATCTGGGAGCGGTGGGACGGCCTGGACGAGAACGGCCAGTGTCCCATCGGGGACGACGGCACCGACACCATGATCTCCTACAACCACTACGCCTCCGGCGCGGTGGGCGACTTCCTCTACCGGCGGGTAGCGGGCATCGAGCCCCTGGAGGCGGGCTACAAGCGCTTTGCCGTCAAGCCCCTGGTGGGCGGCGGCCTCACCTGGGCCAGCGCCTGGGTGGAGACCCCCTACGGCCGGGCCGCAGTGGACTGGAAGGCGGAAAACGGCGCACTGACCGTGACCGTGGCGGTGCCTGTGGGTGCAAGTTGTGAGTTGACGCTGCCTGACGGATGTCATACAATTTATGGCAGCGGAACCTACACCTGTTCCTGCAAGCTGTAAGAAAGGATATGGACTATGAACGACAAAAAGAATGACTTCTGGAGCACGCCCCTGACCAGATCCCTCATCCGTTCCCCGGAAGTCCGGCTCCCCGAGATGCTGCTGGGCTACTTCATCGGCCCCTTCGGCGCCCTGCTCTCCTCGGGCATCTTCACCAGCTTCCTCAACAAGTACTTCACCGACGTGCTGGCCCTGGACGAGGCCTTCCTCTCCGTGCTGCAGGTGGTATCCACCATCCTGATCGTGGCGGCCAACCTGATTGTGGGCCAGCTCATCGAGCGCACCCGGTGCCTGGCGGGCAAGGCCCGGCCCTGGGTACTGCTGTCCGCCCTGACGCTGTCGGTGGCCAGCGTGCTTATGTTCATCGTCCCCTTTGAGGGGACGGCCAAGATGGTGTGGATCGCCATCGCCTACAACCTGTACTACGCTGTGGCCTACCCCATCTACAACACCGCCAACTCCACCCTGATCCCCGTGTCCACCCGCAACAGCCAGCAGCGGGGCGCCCTGGCCTCCTTCACCAATGTGGCCGGCCTGGGCGTCATGGGCGTGGGCTCCATGGTGTTCCCCATCCTGGTCAGCCAGGTGATGAAGAACGACCAGAACATGTGGTTCATGGTCATGCTGGCCGTGGCCATCTTCTCCGCCCTGACCATCTTCCTCCAGTACAAGTTCACCCGTGAGCGGGTCACCGAGGAGGCCATGACCTCCGGCAGCGCCCAGGAGACCAAGGCCAAGGCCGCCTCCCTGGGCGAGCAGCTGGGGGCCGTCACCAGCGAGAAGTGGTGGTGGATCGTCATCCTCTTCTACCTGGGCTTCCAGTGGGCCGGCGCCATGAAGAACGGCTCCATGAGCTACTTCTGCGAGTGGGTCATCGGCGCCACCGGCACCATCGACTGGGGCCTGGCCCAGACCGTTCTGTCTGTCCTGGGCGCCATCCCCATGGCGGTGGCCGCCCTGTTCGTGGTGCCCCTGGCCAACAAGTTCTCCAAGCGCACCGTGTGCATGGCGGGCATGCTGGTGGGCGCTGTGGGCGGCGTCATCGCTGGTCTGGGCAGCCACAACTTCGTGCTGGTGGCCATCGGCGTGGCCCTCAAGTGCCTGGGCTCCGCCCCCGCCTGCTACCTGATCCTGGCCATGCTGGCCGACGTCATCGACCACATCGAGTTCAAGAGCGGCATCCGCACCGACGGCCTGACCATGAGCATCTACTCCTCCCTGATGGTGGCCGCCACCCCCATCATGAACGCCGTGTTCATGGCCATGCTGGGCGCGGTCAACTACCAGAAGCCCACCGGCGGGGCTGAGACCATTGTTCAGACCGCCGCTGTCCAGAGCACCATCACCGTGGGCTACATCTGGGTGGAGACCATCGCCTATGTGGTGTGCGCCGCCCTGATCTTCTTCTTCACCGTGGAGAAGAACCTGCCCCAGGAGCAGGCCGCCATTGCTGCCCGTCACAAGCAGCAGGAGGACTGAACCCTGCAAAACCCCAGAAAAGAGAGGGTATCGGAAATGATACACTTAGCCATTGACATCGGCGCGTCCTCCGGGCGGCACATCGCCGCCTGGCGGGAAAACGGCGCGCTGCAAATGAAAGAGGTCTACCGTTTCCCCAACCTGCCCCAGGAGCAGGACGGCCACCTGGTCTGGGACCTGGACCGGCTGTGCCGGGAGGTGGTCAGCGGCCTGAAGGCCTGCAAGGAGCAGGGCATTGTGCCCGACAGCGTGGGCATCGACACCTGGGCGGTGGACTATGTGCTGCTGGACGACGCGGACAAGCCCATTCTGCCCCTGTACTGCTACCGGGACGGCCGGGGCGCCCAGGCCGCGGAGCTGGTCCACAAGGTACTCCCCTTTGACAAGCTCTACGAGAAAACCGGCATTCAGTTCCAGCCCTTCAACACCATCTACCAGCTCTATTGGGACAAGGTGAACGGCCGGCTGGACGGCGCGGCGGACTTTCTTATGCTGCCCGAGTACCTGAGCTTCTACCTCTCCGGCGTCAAGGCCCACGAGTACACCAACGCCAGCTCCACCGGCCTGCTGGACGCCAGGCGCAGGACCTGGGACATGGAGATCGTCACCGCCCTGGGCCTGCCGGAACGGCTCTTCGCCGCCCAGCCCCAGAAGCCGCCTGTGAAGCTGGGGCAGTTGAAGACGGACATTGCGCAGCAGGTGGGCTTTGACTGCGACGTGGTCCTCCCCGCCACCCACGACACCGCCTCCGCCATCGCCGCCCTGCCCCAGAAGGGCACGGCCTACATCTCCAGCGGCACCTGGTCCCTGCTGGGCGCCGAGCTGGAGCAGCCCGTCACCACCCCGGAGGCCATGAAGGCCAACTTCACCAACGAGGGCGGCGTGGGCACCATCCGGTTTTTGAAGAACATCATGGGCTTGTGGCTGGTCCAGTGCCTCAAGCGGGAGCTGAAGGACCAGTACTCCTTCGCCCAGCTGGCCCAGATGGCCCAGGCGGAGGCCGATTTCGACTACCACCTGGACGTAAACAGCGCCCGTTACCTGGCCCCCAAGTCGGTCATGGCGGAGATCGACGCCGAGTGCGCCGGTCACGGATGGCCCGTACCCCAGACCCCCGGCCAGTACGCCCACGCCATCTACCAGAGCCTGGCCCACGCCTACGCTGCCGCGCTGGACCAGCTGGAGTCCATCACCGGCGAGAAGTTCAACGTGCTGTGCATTGTGGGCGGTGGCGTCAACAACACCTACCTCAACCACCTCACCTGGCAGGCCATCGGCCGGCCGGTGATCACCGGCTCCCCCGAGGCCACGGCCCTGGGAAATATTCTGCTGCAGGAGGCTGCATATGTATAACGAAGCGAAAGAGAAATACGCCGCGCTGGGCGTGGACACCGAGCAGGCCATGGCGCGGCTGATGAAGGCGCCCGTCTCCCTCCACTGCTGGCAGGGCGACGACGTCCGCGGCTTTGATACCGACCCCACCAAGCCCCTCACCGGCGGCATCCAGACCACCGGCAACTACCCCGGCCGGGCCCGCACCCCCGAGGAGCTGATGGCCGACATCGACATGGTCCTCAAGCTGTGCCCCGGCATGAAGAAGCTGAACCTCCACGCCAACTACGCCATCTTTGACGACGCCAACGGCGGCTGGGTGGACCGGGACAAGCTGGAGCCCAAGCACTTCAAGAAGTGGGTGGACTTCTGCAAGGAGCGGGGCCTGGGCTGCGACTTCAACCCCACCTTCTTCTCCCACCCCAAGTGCGACCCCCTCACCCTGTCCTCCCCCAACGAGGAGACCCGCCGCTTCTGGATCGACCACGGCAAGGCCTGCATCCGCATCAGCCAGTACCTGGCCGAGGAGCTGGGTCAGCCCTGCGTCATGAACATCTGGACCGGCGACGGCTTCAAGGACATCCCCGCCGACCGCATGGGCCCCCGGATGCGCTACAAGGAGTCCATCGATGAGATCCTGTCCGAGCCCTTTGACTTCGACAAGGTCAAGCCCTGTGTGGAGTCCAAGGTCTTCGGCATCGGCGTGGAGGCCTATACCGTGGGCAGCGCCGAGTTCTCCCTGAGCTACGCCGCCGCCAACCCGGGCAAGTGCATCCCCCTCATGGACAACGGCCACTACCACCCCACCGAGGTGGTGAGCGACAAGATCCCCGCCCTGCTGGTGTTCTTCCCCGAGATCGCCCTCCACATCACCCGCCCCGTCCGCTGGGACAGCGACCACGTGGTCCTCTTTGACGACGAGACCCGGGAGATGGCCAAGGAGATCATCCGCTGCGGCGGCCTGGACGGCCGGGTGAAGATGGCCCTGGACTACTTCGACGCCTCGGTCAACCGGGTGGCCGCCTGGACTCTGGGCTTCCGCAACTGGCAGAAGGCCCTGCTCAACGCCCTGCTCACCCCCAGCGACAGCCTGAAGGCCGACCAGGACGCCGGCGACTTCACCGCCGTGCTGGTGCGGCAGGACGAGCTGAAGACCCTGCCCTTCGGTGCGGTGTGGGACGAGTACTGCCGCCGGTGCGGCGCGCCCCTGGACGGCACCTGGCTGGACACTGTCCGCCAGTATGAAAAAGAGGTTCTCTCCCAGCGCTGAATGCGCCGTCTGAAACTATTACATAACAGGAGGAGTATTATCATGGTCAATCGTTTTGTGCTTAACGCCATCTCTTATCACGGAAAGGGCGCCATCAAGGAGATCCCCGGCCTGGTGGCCGCCAAGGGCTTCAAGAAGGCCTTCATCGCCTCCGACCCCGACCTGGTCAAGTTCAACGTCACCAAGAAGGTCACCGACCTGCTGGACGAGGCCGGCATGGCCTATGAGATCTACTCCGACATCAAGCCCAACCCCACCATTGAGAACGTCCAGTCCGGCGTGGAGGCCTACAAGAAGTCGGGCGCCGACTACATGATCACCATCGGCGGCGGCTCCTCCATGGACACCGGCAAGGCCATCGGCATCATCATCAACAACCCCGAGTTCGCCGACGTCCGCTCCCTGGAGGGCGTGGCCCCCACCAAGAACCGCACCGTGTTCACCATCGCCGTGCCCACCACCGCCGGCACCGCCGCCGAGGCCACCATCAACTACGTCATCACCGACGTTGAGCGCAAGCGCAAGTTCGTCTGCGTGGACACCAACGACATCCCCGACATCGCCGTGGTGGACCCCGACATGATGTCCACCATGCCCAAGGGCCTCACCGCCTCCACCGGTATGGACGCCCTGACCCACGCCATCGAGGGCTACACCACCAAGGCCGCCTGGACCCTGGCCGACTGCCTGAACCTGGAGGCCATCCGCCTCATCTCCAAGAACCTGCGCAGCGCCGTGAACAACGAGCCCGACGGCCGCGAGGGCATGGCCCTGGGCCAGTTCGTCACCGGCATGGCCTTCTCCAACGTGGGCCTGGGCATCGCCCACTCCATGGCCCACACCCTGGGCGCCGTGTACGACACCCCCCACGGCGTGGCCTGCGCCATGATGCTGCCCATCGTGATGGAGTTCAACCAGGAGTACACCGGCGAGAAGTTCAAGGCCATCGCCGAGGCCATGGGCGTGGACACCACCGGCATGGACCAGGCCGCCTACCGCAAGGCCGCCATCGACGCGGTGCGCCAGCTGTCCCAGGATGTGGGCATCCCCACCAAGCTGCCCGCCATGAAGGAGGAGGACCTGGACTTCCTGGCCCAGTCCGCCGCCGCCGACGCCTGCGCCCCCGGCAACCCCAGAGAGGCCACTGTGGAGGACTTCAAGACGCTGTTCCGCAAGCTGATGTGAGAGCAGCATTTCATCCATCGGATATGAGATAGGAGAGAAAAGACGTCATGAAAGATATTCTGACCGCTCCCTTTGTGGAGGAGATGAAGAGCACTACCGCCAACATGTACCGCATGGGCTGGGATGAGCGCAACGGCGGCAACATCAGCTACCTGCTCAGCGAGGCCGAGGTGGCCGAGTACCTGGATCTGAACAAGGTCATCCGCACCATCCCCACCGGCTTCGACGCCACCCCCCTCATCGGCAAGTACTTCATCGTCACCGGCACCGGCAAGTACTTCAAGAACGTGGAGAAGGACCCGGAGACCAACCTGGGCGTCATCCGCATCGCCCAGGACGGCACCACCGCCGAGCTGCTGTGGGGCTATAAGGACGGCGGCAAGTTCACCTCTGAGCTGCCCGCCCACCTGATGAGCCACATGGCCCGCCTGAAGGTGGACCCGGAGAACCGGGTGGTTATGCACAGCCACCCCACCTACACCCTGGCCATGAACTACGTCCACGAGCTGGATGAGAAGAAGTTCACCCACACCCTGTGGGAGATGTGCACCGAGTGCATTGTGGTCTTCCCCGACGGCGTGGGCGTGCTGCCCTGGATGCTCTGCGGCACCAACTCCATCGGTGAGGCCACTGCCAAGAAGATGGAGGAGTTCCGCCTGGTGGTGTGGGGCATGCACGGCATCTACGGCGCCGGCAAGACCCTGGACGAGACCTTCGGCCTCATCGAGACCGTGGAGAAGGCCGCCCAGATCTACATGCTCACCGCCCACCTGCCCCGGAAGAACACCATCCTGGACAGCCAGATGAGAGAGCTGGCAGAATACTTCGGCGTCAACTACCGGAAAGACTTCCTGGACTGACCTCTTTCTCCCCAGGTCTGTCCGCCATCAAAAGCATGAGGCCCCACCCAGCCGGGTGAGGCCTCATGCTTTTCTATCCTGTTTCTCCCGGCGCTCCGCCATCCCACCGGAACCGTTTTATATCCACACAGCCGTCGGAGCGGAATCCCACGCCCTCCCCCTCCAGAAGGGCGCGCTGCTCCGGCCACCCCGGTGCCGGACGTCCGGCATGGTTCACCACCCGGTGGCACGGGTAGTCGCCATAATAGGACGCGTCACTGAGCACCCTCCCCACCAGCCTGGCGTTTTTCTCCCTGCCGATGAGCCGGGCGATCTGGCCGTAGGTGGCCACTCTGCCCGCAGGAATTTCCTCCACCACAGATAAAATCTCATAGATCAACCGCTCGTCCATAACCTGTCCCATTTCACCACCCTGCTGCCTTTTTTACAGCATAGCACACCGAGCTTGAAAGTTCCAGACAGGATATTCAGACCACCCGAATCCACATGACAGGGCTCAGGCTGTAGTCTACGCAGAAAGACCGACTTTCCGCTCTGCTACCCCCCGTTTGGCGTGGGCTTTAATATTCCGCCGCTCCAAAAAACAGTATTGCAAGATACAAAAAACCGCAAACATAAGTAAAGCATTTTTTTGCAAAAATTCGCTTCTCTATTTTTCTCATATTCCGCGCCAAGTATTCAATGTATTTTCCAAGCGTTTCCCTTTTTATTGCTGCTTCTCTGGTCTCCCCATACTCGCTCTTATTTTCCTCAAAATAGTTGCATATATCTTTATATTTTTCATATTCTACCTTAAATTCCTCAAGTTTAAATTTCTTTTCATATATTCTGTTTTCCACAAAATAGACAACAATTTGAGCCAGAACGGAAACAAAAAATGCTGCTGTCATCGGCTTTATAAAGTCCAATTTTCCCAATCCAGCAGAGAATACAAACAGGCCGGGAAAAGCTCCCACTATAAGCAACAATAATCCACTTGAATCGTCCGCTTCTTTTATCTTCTCCGCTTTGTCCAAATAGTAATAGTATGGACAAACAATTCTCTTTACATACCGATTTATATTATCTATATTTCTGTCCTCCAGATTGTAAACACTCGGAGGTTCAAGTTTTACACCTCCGGGCGGGTCATTCCAGTAGCATCCCGTATCCTGCGTATAAAAAAACATGAACGGAAATAAAAGCATTAAAAATAAACCACCAATTATATATATCACAAAATTTACCACCTTTTTATATTTTACAAAACCGTATGGAATATGCCCTAAAAAAACTTTGCGCTCTCTGAGACATGGCTGACATACTGGACCGTCTGAACCAGGCGTAATTAGTCTTATCAAGAGCACGCTCATTGGTATGGGCTTAGTTGAACCGCAGCGTCGAGAATCTACCAAAGTGTTTGGGGTGATCTAGAAAAGAGCGCTCTGGAATCAAGTGCTACATTCAAGTTAAAAACATCCTGAGAGCGGTGATAGTTCCACCACCATTTCCACCATCAATTTACTCAAAACCGTCCAGTTTTAGCCCTTAAAGTCTGAATACAAAAAAATAAAAGACCACTGGAGTCCTTGAAATGCAAGGTTTCCAGTGGTCTTAAATGGTACGCCCGAAGGGACTCGAACCCCCAGCCTTCAGAACCGGAATCTGACGCTCTATCCAATTGCGCTACGGGCGCATACAACGCCTCAACCAAGGCGCTCAATTATTATAGCAAGGATTTTCCGATTTGTAAAGGGGGTTCTCACTCTTTTTTTGCGGGCTTCCGGATTTGCGGCAGGCGGGCAGTCAGTAGGGGATGACCTGCCAGGTGTTGGCGCCGGACAGGTCCGTGAAGAGGACATGGTCGGGCGGCAGGAAGGTAAACAGGATCATGGCTCCGCCCAGAGCGATGGTGAGCAGCAGGAGCAAATCCGTCCGCTGCCGGACGGCCGGGCGGTTGAACACCGCCGCCAGCAGGAAGCCCGCCCCCATCAGCAGGACATACAGCCCCACGTCAAAGGCCACGGAGTCCCCGCCAGCTGTCACATGGTAGAGATATCCCGCCGCCAGCATGGCGCCGCAGATAGCCAGCAGGGCCAACAGCCAGGGCCCCAGGCAGTCCCGCCCGCCCCGCCGGCAGAGGAGCAGCACCCCCGCCAGGAAGGGCCAGTAGATGATCTTCAGGTGCTCCCATATGCTCTCGTTCACCGG
Organism: uncultured Pseudoflavonifractor sp.; assembly: GCF_944387275.1. Taxonomy (GTDB): domain Bacteria; phylum Bacillota; class Clostridia; order Oscillospirales; family Oscillospiraceae; genus Pseudoflavonifractor; species Pseudoflavonifractor intestinihominis. The sequence goes on along the minus strand of NZ_CALXEG010000002.1, from coordinate 27,427 downwards.
CGCGATGAGGCCCACAGCGGGATTGGGAAAGAAATCGTGGACAAAATGGAGACAGGCCCCCGCCAGCGTGACGGCCACAAAGGCGGTCAGAAGCTTCCAGGACAGTCGCGGCACGGCTGTTCCCCCCTTTCTCCCTAGAGGATATGCGCTGTCGTCCCCTTTTATTTCCCTTTCCTGGAAAACTGCTCTTTCCTCTGATCCACGCCCCTCTTTCTTTTTTCGCCGCTGTGGTTTATACTGATATCTGCACATTATGTATACCAACGTGGAAAAGGAGATCCCATGAAACGACGTATCGCGCCCCTGCTCACCCTGCTCTGCCTGCTGGTCTCTCTGGCTGGCTGCGACCTGCTCTCTGCCGCTCCGCCGGACTCCGGCACTCCCTCCGCCGCCCCTGTGACCGACGGCTCCACTCTGGCCGTCCACTTCATCGACGTGGGACAGGCCGACTCCGCCCTGCTGGTGTGCGGAGATGACGCCATGCTCATCGACGGCGGCAACGTGGCCGACAGTAGTCTGGTGGTGTCCTATCTGGACCAACAGGGCATCGACCAGCTGGACTATGTGGTCTGCACCCACGCCCACGAGGACCACGTGGGCGGCCTGTCCGGCCCCCTGAACACCTGCACCGTCAGCCACGTCCTCTCCCCTGTCACCCAGTACGACTCCAAGGCCTTTGAAAACTTTGTCAAGTACACCGAGGCCCAGGGCCTGGAGCCGGAGATCCCCAACCCCGGCGACACCTTCGACCTCGGCGAAGCCCAGGTGACCATTCTGGGCCCTGTGGCCGAGTACAGCGAGACCAACAACACCTCCATCGTGCTGCGGGTGGACTTCGGCGCCACCTCCTTCCTCTTCACCGGCGACATGGAGACCAAGGCGGAGAAGGACCTGCTGGACCAGGGGGCAGACCTGTCCGCCACGGTCCTCAAGGTGGGCCACCACGGCAGCGACACCTCCACCAGCTACTCCTTCCTGCGGGAGGTCATGCCCGAGTACGCCGTCATCTCCGTGGGGCTGGACAACGACTACGGCCACCCCTCTGACGATGTGCTCAGCCGCCTGCGGGATGCGGGCGCCACCGTGTACCGCACCGATCAGCAGGGCACCATCGTGGCGGTGAGCGACGGCACCACCGTCACCTTCACCACCGAGAAGGACACCGCCCCCACCCCCGGCCGGGACGGCCAGACGTCTCCCCAGCCCAGCCAGTCCGAGAGCGCCCAGGAGACCTACATCGGCAACCTGAACTCCAAGGTGTTCCACCGGGAGGACTGCCCCAACCTGCCCGCCGAGCAGAACCGGATCATCTTCTCCAGCCGTGAGGAGGCCGTGGAGGCGGGGTACACCCCCTGCGGCAACTGCAAGCCCTGATTGGGCTTGTACTCCAGTCGCCCGTACACGGGCGGCACTGCGCAGAGCCCTATTTTACTTCTGAGGTGATATGGATGAGACGGCTCCAGTACAATTCCCCGGTGATCCTCACGTTCTTCTTTCTCTCCCTGGCGGCCCTGCTGTTGGACCGCCTGACCGGAGGGTGGACCAACTCCTATCTCTTCTCGGTCTACCGTTCCCCCATCTCCCCGCTCTTCTTCGTGCGCCTGCTGGGCCACGTGCTGGGCCACGCCGGCTGGGACCACTTCCTGGGCAACATGCTCCTGCTGCTGGTGGTGGGCCCGCCGCTGGAGGAGAAGTACGGCAGCGGCACCCTGCTGGCGGGCATCGTGCTCACCGCCGCCGTGTCCGGCCTGCTCCAGTGCCTCTTCTTCCCTGGAGTGGCCCTGCTGGGGGCCAGCGGTATCGTGTTCATGCTCATCATGCTCTCCTCCCTGGCGGGCATGAAGTCCGGGTCCATCCCCGTCACCCTGATCCTGGTGGCCGTGCTCTACCTGGGCCAGGAGGTGTACTCCATCCTCTTCGTCCAGGACAACGTGGCCAATTTCATGCACCTGGTGGGCGGCGCCTGCGGCACGGCCTTCGGCTTTTGGGCCGCCAGAAAGAAGCTCTAATTACAAAGGACTGGGGCGGAAACAGAAGTTTCCGCCCCAGTCCTTTTTTATCCCAGAGCCACGTCCAGGATCATCATGATGAGGAAGCCGCCCATGACTCCCAGGGTGCCCACGTTGGAGTGCTCCCCCAGATGGGCCTCGGGGATCAGCTCCTCCACCACCACATAGATCATGGCGCCCGCCGCGAAGGAGAGCAGCCAGGGCATCAGCGGGGCGATCTGGCCCGCCAGCAGCACGGTGAGGATGCCGAAGACAGGCTCCACAAAGCCGGACAGGCTGCCGCACAGGAAGGATCTGACCGGCCCCATCCCCTCCTGCCGCAGGGGTAGGGAGATGGCCGCCCCCTCGGGGAAGTTCTGGATGCCGATGCCGATGGCCAGGGCCATGGCGGCGGCGTAGAGGGCCGGGTCGTCCCCGTGCTGGGCTGCCAGGGCAAAGGACAGGCCCACCGCCATGCCCTCGGGGATGTTGTGTAAGGTGACCGCAAAGACCAGCATGGTGGTGCGCTTCAGGTGGGCCTTCACGCCCTCCGGCTCCCGGGAGCCGGGGTGCAGGTGGGGCAGCAGGCCGTCCAGGCCGATCATCAGCCCCACCCCCAGGACAAAGCCCCCCGCCGCCGGAATCCAGCCGATCATACCGACCGCCTCCGCCTCCTCAATGGCGGGGATCAGCAGGGACCAGACCGAGGCGGCGATCATCACCCCGGCGGCAAACCCCAGGAAAATCCGCTGGGCCAGGGCGGTGACCTGCTTTCGGAACAAAAACACCATGGCCGCGCCCAGGGTGGTCATCAGAAAGGTAAATCCGGTGCCGCCGGCGGCCCAGAGCAGTGCTGTCATAGGGTTCTCCCCCTTTCAAAGGTTCTGTGGTTCTAATAATTAGTTTTAGCTAACCAAATAATATCACACGCTCCCTCCGCCGTCAATCCCCAGTTGTATACTGGGAAATAAATTTTTTACCGCAAAAAACAGCACCCCGGGAATCATCCCGGGGTGCTGTAGATATGTTTGTCAGGCTGCGCTTACTTCAGGGCGCAGATGGCAGCGGCGGTCTTGGCGGCCAGCTTGGCGTTGTTGTACACCAGGTGGATGTTGGAGTCCAGGGAGTCGCCGCCGGTCAGATCCTTGATCTTGGCCAGCAGGAAGGGGGTGGTGGCCTTGCCGTGGATGCCCTGCTCCTTGGCCTCCTCCACAGCCTCGTCGATGGCCTTGTTGATGACGTCGGCGTCCATGGAGAACTCCTCGGGGATGGGGTTGGTCACCAGCATGCCGCCCTTGAACTCCAGCTCACGCTGGGCATGGAAGGCAGCGGCCAGCTCCTCGGGGGTGTCGATCTCATAGTCCACGCTGAAGCCGCTCTTGCGGGTGTAGAAGGCGGGCAGCTCCTTGGTGCCGTAGCCGATGACGGGCACGCCGTGGGTCTCCAGGTACTCCAGGGTCAGGCCCAGGTCCAGGATGGACTTGGCGCCGGCGCACACCACCATCACGGGGGTCTGGGCCAGCTCCTCCAGGTCGGCGGAGATGTCCATGGTGGTCTCGGCGCCGCGGTGGACGCCGCCGATGCCGCCGGTGGCGAAGACCTGGATGCCCGCCATGTGGGCGATGATCATCGTGGTGGTGACGGTAGTGGCGCCGTCCTCACCACGGGCCACCAGCACGGGCAGATCCCGGCGGCTGGCCTTGGTCACCTCCAGGCCCTTCTTGCCCAGGTACTCGATCTCCTCCTTGGTGCAGCCGGCCTTCAGGCGGCCGCCGATGACGGCGATGGTGGCGGGCACGGCGCCGTTCTCGCGGATGATCTTCTCCACGTTGAGGGCGGTCTCCACGTTCTGGGGATAGGGCATGCCGTGGGAGATGATGGTGGACTCCAGGGCCACCACGGGCTTACCGGCGGCAATGGCCTCGGCGACTTCAGGGGCAACGTCCAGATACTTGTTCAGGCTCATTTTCAATTACCTCCAGAATAATATTTTATGTATATTACAAATTGTAGTGGTTTTTTCCTGTTTCCGGCTCACGCGCCCATGCGCTCTTTCAGCAGGCGGGCGCTCATGCTGGGGTTGATGGTCTCGGCGCTCTCCATGGCGATGGCGCCCGCCGCCATTGCGGCACGGGCGGTGCCCTCCAGGTCGGTGCCCTCCAGATAGGCCCAGGCGATGGCCGCCATGCCCGCGTCGCCGCAGCCGGTGGTGTTGACCATGTCGCCGGGACAGCAGGGCACATGACAGCGGCCGTTATGGTCGGCGGCCAGCACTCCGTCCCCGCCCAGGCTGATGAACACCCGGCGCAGGCCGGTGGAGAGCAGGGCGTCCGCCGCCGCGTTGAGGCTGGCCTCGTCAGTAATGGATACGCCGGAGAGCAGCTCGGCCTCCAGCCGGTTGGGCTTGAGGGTGTGGAGCCTGCCCAGCACCGGCCGGAGCTTCTCTGCCTTGGCGGTGGACACCGGGTCGGCAAAGATGGGCAGCTTGATGTTCTCCGCCAGCCAGGCGATGGACTCGGCGGGGATGTTAGTGTCCACCACGATGAGCTGGGCGTTCTGGAGCAGCCGGACACGGCTGGAGAGAAACGCGGGGGTCACGTTCTTGTAGATCTCCATGTCGCTCACCGCCACGGCCATGTCCCCCCGCTCATCGGTGATGAACAGGTAAGTGGAGGTGGCCCCGCCGGGCACGGTCAGGCACTGGCTCACGTCGATGCCCAGCTCGCCGCAGCTGGCCGCGATGCGCTGGGCGTTTATGTCGTCGCCAAAGGCGGTGAGGAGGCGCACATCCATGCCCAGCAGGCTCATATTGTGGGCGATGTTCCGCCCCACGCCGCCCAGGCTCATGCGCACGGAGCCCGGGTTGGAGTCGGCGGGCACCAGCTTGTGGGCCGGATGGCCGCCGATGTCCATGTTCACGCCGCCCACCACCACCGCGTATGGCGCGGTGCGGACGATGTACCCCCGGCCAGCGATGTGCCCCTGCTTCATCAGGTTGGAGATGTGCACCGCCGCCGAGGAGCGGGTGATGCCCGCCTTCTCCGCCAGCTCCTGCTGGGAGATGAGGGGGTTCTCCTCAATCCACTTGAGAATCTGTCGTTCCCGCTGGGTCATGGCCTCTCCTCCTAAGCAAAAGTTTGTTTTATAATCACGTGCTTATTATACATCTTTTCTCTCCTCTGTCAAGGGACAAACGGAACTTTTTCTCCAAAAAAACGTCTGAAAAGCAGAACCAAACCTGGAAGGAGGAGGAAGCGCAATGAAAATTCGGCTCCTGGCACTGGCCATGACAGGGCTGCTTGTCCTGACCGCCTGCGCACGAAAGCAGGCCACCTTGACCGTGCGCATTGTGGACGGGGCGGAGACGGGCGCCCTGATGGTGGCCGACCTGGATGGGGGCAGCGGCATCTACCGCCTGGGTGCGGATGATGGCCCCGTCACCATAGACGGACACCCGGCCACGGCGGACGACCTGGCAGACGGCATGAAAATCACCATCACTTTTGACGGGATGTTTCTGTACAGTTGCCCCGCGGGCCTTGGCAAGGTCTACGCCCTGGATGGGGACGGAAGCAGCGTGGACGACCGCTGCGGCCTCTACCTCCAGGTGCTCAACGACCTGTGGGCGGCAGAGCCCGGCCTGAACGAGGGCGCCACCCAGCTGGCTGTGGACCTGTCCGGCCTGACCGACCTGACCCCGGGCGAGAAGGCGGGCCTGGCCTGGCGCTTTGGCGAGGACTGCGGCCTGGCGCCCCCTATGGAGGTCCCCCTGGAGGTGCTCTGGCAGGAGGGCTATCTCACCCCCATGGCAGAGGGCGGTGAGGAGGACCCCAACCTCTGCGCCTGGGAGGACGGCTGTCTGTTCTCCATCACGGGGGACGCGGAGACCGGCTTTGAGGCCCGGAAGTGGCGCTCGGGCACAGAGAGCTATGCCTTTTCCAACTGTACCGCCCAGATGGCGGAGGACGGCTCCTGGACCTACACGGTGGGGGAAGCGGGCGCTCCCTGAGCCGTCCGCAACCGAATATTCCGGCGGAGAGACCGTCTGTCCCGATGGCATGGACAGACGGTCTCTTTTTGGTTATAGTTAGGGTGGAAAGGGGGCGGAAGCCATGAAGGTGACGATACGCATTGACCCGGGCTGCGGTGCGCCCTCCGTGACCATCACGGCCCCCGCCCTCACCGACGAGGTGAAGGCCCTGGCCGCCCGGCTGGAGAGCGGGGACCGGCTCATCGGCTGGCGGGACGGCTCCGCCTTCCCCATCCCGCCGGAGAAGTTGCTCCGGTGCTACGGGGAGGACAAGGGGGTCAAGGCCCAGACCTCCGACGGGGTGTTCGACCTGAAGGAGCGGCTCTACGAGCTGGAGGCCCGGCTGGACCGGCACACCTTTGTGCGCATCTCCCAGTCGGAGATCGTCAACCTGGGCAAGGTTACCGCCCTGGATCTGACCCTGACGGGCACCATCAAGATGACCCTGGCGGGGGACACGGTGTGCTACGTGTCCCGCCGGTATGTGAAAAAGATCAAGGAAGCCCTTGGACTGTGATAGGAGGGAATCGCTATGACGGACAGACAGAAACAGTGGCTCATCCGCATCCTCCTGGGCGGACTCATCGGCATTGCCGTCCTCATCCCCCTGGGCGGCCTCTTTAACGACCTGGTGAGCGGCGGCCTTCTCTCCAGCCGCACCTCCTTCCGGCTGGTGAGCTATGACCTGGCGTATCTCACCGGCTCCGTCCCCCTGGCCTTTGCCATTGAGCTGGGGCTCTACTTCCTGATGGGGGCGGTGGTGGGGGTGTCCACCCTGCCCTTCGCCGACGACGGCCCCACCCTGGTGCGCCGTTCCCTGGTCCACTTCGCCGCCACCGCCGCCGCACTCACCCTGCTGGTTGTGCTGTGCGGGTGGAACTGGGGCGAGTTTTGGCCCCTTGTCCTCTACCTGGGGCTGCTGGCGGCGGTCTACCTGCTCATCTGGCTGGGCCGCTGGGTAGGGTGGTATGTGGAGATAGCCGCCATCCGGCAGAAGCTGGGCCTCTCCCCCGGGCCCTCCCCCCTGAAATGGCGGGAGAGCCTGCCCTATCTCCCCTTTGCCGCCCTCATGTGCCTGGTGCTGCCCATGGCGGTGCGGCTCACCCTGGACGCTCCCATCCCACTCTTCACCGCCATCTACGCCATGCTCATCCTGCCGGTGGGCGGCTTCTTCTCCGGGCTCTTTCTGGGCAGGCGGCAGGGCTTCTGCCCCCTGTACCCCGTGATGTGCGCCCTGCTGACCCTCTGCTTCGTGCTGCTGGCCAACCTGGTTTCCAACGTGGCCGATGGGGTGATGATCCCCATTGCCCTGTGCGCCGCGCTGCTGGGCAACGCCATCGGCGCCCTGCTGCGCACCGTGAGAGAGAGGAGAATGAAAAAATGAAACGGGAACACCGGTTCTACAACATCATCCTCCCCATATGGCTGCTGATCCTCTTCCCCGAGATCTGGTTGATCCTGCTGCCGGGCAATCTGATTATCGACTGTCTGGTGCTCTTCCTCACCCTGCTGGCTTTAAAACATCAGGGCAAGGGCGGCGTGATGAAGAAATTATGGTGGAAATTCTGGCTGCTGGGCTTTGCCGCCGACGCGGTGGGCGTGGCGTGGATGTTCCTGGGCCTGCTGCCCGCGTGGATCGCCGGTTCCGGGCAAGTAGGGGAGCTGCCTGCCATCGTGGCCGCCTGGGAGGACTCGGTGGGCCACATCACCCACAGCGCCTTTGCCCACCCTGCCGCCTTCGCCTGGACCCTGATTGGCGTGGCCCTGGCCGGGGCGTGCATCTACTTCTTCGATCAAAAAGCCATGGGCAGGTGTGAGCTGCTCACCCCCCGCGAGAAGCATATCATTGCCCTGACCATGGCCGTGATCACCGCCCCCTGGCTCTTCTTCATCCCCATGTACTGAACGGCTTTAGAAATGAGGTGTTGTTATGGCTCCCATGCGTGAAACGGCAAACCGCGTCCTGCTGTCCCTCACCCTGATCTCCTTTGCCGCCTACGCCGCCATTTTCGCCACGGCCTTTGCCGACCTCCCCCTGGATATCCCCCCGTGGCATCAGCTCCTGCTGCTGTACGCCCACTTTATCCCCATGTTCTTCCTGGAGCTGCTCCTGTGCCGGACGGCGAAGTTGCGGTGGCGCATCCTCCTGCCCGCCGCCCTGCTGGCCGTCCCCGGGCTGTGGTTTGTGGCCTCCGCCGAGTGGTATGTCCTGGCATGGGTCCTGGCGGGCTGGTGGTGCGTGTCCCCGGTGCTGGGCTGCCTGGCCGCCTGGGTAGTGTGGGCAATCTCACGGCGGGTGAACCGGCCCAAGCCTATATGAGTACAGGCCGCCCCGGGCTTCACCGTCCGGAGCGGCTTTTTTCTCCTCCAATCCCCTCGGAGTGGTTGCAAATTCTGAGGAAAACGGCTATACTTAGAGGCAACTGCAAAGAATCGAGGAGGATTCGCTTTGGAACGCACGACCATTTCTCAGATTTTCGCCGACCAGGAGCAGTTCGGCGGGCAGACGGTCACCGTCTGCGGCTGGGCCCGCACCATCCGGGACATGAAGACCTTCGGCTTCATCGAGCTCAACGACGGCTCCTGCTTCCGCAACCTTCAGATCGTCATGGACGCCAACGTGCTGGGCAATTATAAGGAGATCGCCGGCCAGAACGTGGGCGCCGCCCTCATCGTCACCGGCAAGGTGGTCCTCACCCCTGAGGCCAAGCAGCCCCTGGAGGTCAAGGCCGACACCATCGCCGTGGAGGGCCCCTCCACCCCCGACTACCCCCTCCAGAAGAAGCGCCACAGTGTGGAGTACCTACGCACCATCCAGCACCTGCGGCCCCGCACCAACCTGTTCTCCGCCGCCTTCCGGGTGCGCAGCGTGGCGGCCTACGCCATCCACACCTTCTTCCAGAACCGGGGCTTTGTGTACGTCCACACCCCCATCATCACCGCCAGCGACTGCGAGGGCGCCGGCGAGATGTTCCGGGTGACCACTCTGGACCTGGAGAACCTGCCCAAGAAGGACGACGGCACTGTGGACTACAGCCAGGACTTCTTCGGTAAGAGCGCCAACCTGACCGTGTCCGGCCAGCTCAACGCCGAGAACTTCGCCATGGCCTTCGGCAATGTGTACACCTTCGGCCCCACCTTCCGGGCGGAGAAGTCCAACACCACCCGCCACGCCGCCGAGTTCTGGATGATCGAGCCTGAGATGGCCTTCTGCGATCTGGCCGGCGACATGGACGTGGCCGAGGCCATGATCAAGTTCATCATCAACACCGTGATGGAGAAGTGCCCCGACGAGATGAACTTCTTCAACTCCTTTGTGGACAAAGGCCTGAAGGAGCGTCTGGAGCACGTGGCCACCTCCGACTTCGGCCGGGTGACCTACACCGAGGCGGTGGAGCTGCTCAAGCAGAACAACGACAAGTTCGACTACAAGGTGGAGTGGGGCTGCGACCTGCAGACCGAGCACGAGCGCTATCTCACCGAGCAGATCTTCAAGAAGCCCGTCTTTGTCACCGATTACCCCCGGGAGATCAAGGCCTTCTACATGCGCCTCAACGACGACGGCAAGACCGTGGCCGCCGCCGACTGCCTGGTGCCCGGCATCGGCGAGATCATCGGCGGCTCCCAGCGTGAGGAGCGGCTGGACGTGCTGGAGAACCGCATCAAGGAGCTGGGCATGAAGCCCGAGGACTACTGGTGGTACCTGGACCTGCGGCGCTACGGCGGCTGCCGTCACGCCGGCTTCGGCCTGGGCTTCGAGCGGATGGTCATGTACCTCACCGGCATCGGCAACATCCGCGACGTCCTGCCTCATCCCAGAACCGTGGGCAACGCGGACTTCTAAGAAAATCCATAAAAACGGCGCTCTCCCGTTGGGAGAGCGCCGTTTTTGCTGTCTTTTAGTGGTATCTGGAGAGGAACTGCTTGGTCCGCTCCTCCCGGGGGTTCTCGATGACCTGCCGGGCGGCTCCCTGCTCCACGATAAGGCCGCCGTCCATGAATATCACCTGATCCGCCACGTCCCGAGCAAAGGCCATCTCATGGGTGACGATGATCATGGTGGTGTGCTGGTCGGCCAGGCCCCGGATGACCTTGAGCACCTCGCCGGTCAGCTCCGGGTCCAGGGCGGAGGTGGGCTCGTCAAAGCAGAGGATGTCCGGCTTGAGGGCCAGGGCCCGGGCGATGGCCACCCGCTGCTGCTGGCCGCCTGAGAGCTGGTGGGGGTAGTGCCCCGCCCGCTCGGCCAGGCCCATCCGCTCCAGCAGCGCCTGCCCCTCCCGCTCGATGTCGGCAAAGATCTGCTTCTTGTTCTGCTTGAAGTCGGGCCGCTCCCGCGCCAGCAGCTGGCTGGCCAGCGTCACGTTCTGGAGGGCCGTGTACTGTGGGAACAGGTTGAAGGACTGGAACACCAGTCCGAAGTGGAGCCGCTTCTTGCGCACCTCGTTCTCCCGCTGGGTGGCCGGGTCGGCGGCGTCAAACAGGGTCTCCCCGTTGACCAGGATCTTCCCCTTGTTGGGGGTCTCCAGGAAATTCAGGCAGCGCAGCAGGGTGGTCTTGCCGCTGCCCGAGGAGCCGATGATGGCCAGGGCCTGGCCCTGGTCCAGGGAAAAGCTGATGTCCTCCAGCACCCGGGTGGCCCCAAAGTGCTTTTCAATGTGCTGTACTTCCAAAACCGGCATGGGGCGCACCTCCTTACTTGAAGTAGTCCATCTTCTTCTCGAACCAGTTCAGCAGCAGGGTAAGGATGCCGCTGATGGCCAGATAGAACACGGCGGTGTAGAACAGGGGCCAGATCATGCCCTTTTTGATGTAGGACTCGCCCATCCAGATGATCTCATACACCGAGATGACCCGCACCAGGGCGGTGTCCTTCACCAGGGTGATGAACTCGTTGCCCATGGGGGGGACGATGCGCTTGATGACCTGGAGCAGGGTGACCTTGAAGAAGATCTGGCTGCGGGTCATGCCCAGCACCAGACCGGCCTCCCGCTGGCCCGCCGGCACACCCTGGATGCCGCCCCGGTAGATCTCGGAGAAATAGCAGGCGTAGTTGATGGTGAAGGTCACCACCGCGGCGGTGAACCGGGGCAGCAGGGGCAGGCCGAACATCAGCCCCGGCCCGTAGAACACGATCATGATCTGGAGCATCAGGGGGGTGCCCCGGATGATCCAGACCACGGTCTTGACCACCGCCCGCAGGGGGGTGAACCGGCTCATGGAGCCCAGGGAGATGATGAGGCCCAGGGGCAGCGCGAACAGAAGGGTGAGGGCGAACAGCTCCAGGGTGACCACCAGGCCATCCAGCAGCGTGAGGGATACAGACAGAAGCATAGGCTTTTTCCTCTCTATGACCGGGGAAAGGCAGAGGGCCGTAACGGCCCTCTGCCCTGTTCCCTCAGCGTGATGTTACTTCTCGATGACGGACTCCTGTACGCCGTAGGTGGTGGCCGTCTCCATGACGGTGCCGGCGTCATAGGCCTCCTTCCAGAAGGTGTTGAAGGCCTCGGTCAGGTCGGAGCCCTGGCGGAATGCCACGCCGTACTCCTCGTCGTTGAGCTGCACGGTATAGGTCAGGTCGGGATAGCTGGTGCCCTCGCCGATCATGGCGCCCGCCATCAGCAGGTCGATGACGCAGGCGTCGGAGGCGCCGGAGGCCACCTCCATCAGGGCGTCGGCCTGGGTGCTCTTGGCCACGTAGCTCAGGCCCAGGGCGTCCAGCTGCTCGGCGCCGGCGGAGCCGTTCTCCACGGCGAAGTTCAGCCCGCTCAGGCTCTCCTGGGTCTGGTAGTCCTCCGCCTTGTCCACGGGCACCACCACCACCTGGCCGTTGCGGCAGTAGGGCTCGGAGACGGAGGCGCCGGCCTCCACCTCGTCGTTGATGGTCATGCCGTTCCAGATGACGTCAATGCCCTTGGTGTCCAGCTCCATCAGCTTGTTGTCCCAGTTGATCTCCAGGAACTCCACTTCCACGCCCAGGCTCTCGGCAAAGGCCTTGGCCATGTCGGCGTCAAAGCCGATCCACTCGCCGTTCTCGTCCTTATAGTCCATGGGGGCGAAGTCGGTCATGCCCACCACCAGGGTGCCCTTGTCCTTCACATACTGCATATCGCTCTCCGCCACGGCCTGAGAGCCGCTGGGAGCGGGAGACCCGGAGGGCGTGCCGGCATCTCCGCCGGTATCGCCGCCCGTGGGAGTGGAGCAGGCGGTCAGGGTCGCTGCGGTCGCCAGCGCCAGAGCAAGGGCCAGCCATCTTTTCAGCTTCATGATATATCCTCCTTCTGTCAGGCGCCGGTGATTCGCCTTCTTGCTTTAGTATACTACCATGATAAATTATTGGTGTAAAGATGTATTTCAAAAATCGTCATATCGCACAAAGCCTTACCGCGCAAAAAGGCGGATTCAGCCTTGACAATCCCTGGAACCCATGATAGGATACTTACGCTTCTTTAATAAGAGGATAGAGGCGCGGTACGCATGCGTACTCCGGGACAAGGCCAGGCAGCCGTCCCGCGGGGAGAGGGCGCACCGCCGAAGGTCGCTTCGCCTGCCTGGGCGGCGCGGCCTGGGCCGTACGGGAACACCGTCCGGACTGTCACAGCATGTGGAGCGCTATCCTGAGGTCCCCGTTTTTTTCTATGTGCGGGGACCCCTGGTTTTTGCCATGGGCGCTTCCATCAGCGCCCATGGCTTTTTTCGTTGGCGCAACAGGGGCATGTGTGCGCCCCGGCAACATTTTATGGAGGGAAAAATATGAGAGCAAGAAGAACCTGGCTCGCCAGGGCTGCGCTGCTGCTGATGCTGCTCTTCGCCCTGACGACCACCGCCTTCGCCGCCGGTGACCCCACCGACGAGACAGGCACCAAGATGATCGAGTGCACCGACTGCGGCACTCTGGGCGTGGTCCTCAACGACGCGGGCGAGGCCGTCACCTGTGAGACTTGCGGCGGCACCGGCTATGTCCAATCCCCCAGCAATTTCTTCAACACCATCTGGTCCCTGCTGCCCCCGGTCATTGCCATCGCCCTGGCCTTGATCACCAAGGAGGTCTACTCCTCACTCTTTATCGGTATTGTGGTGGGCGGCCTGCTCTACTCCAATTTCTCCTTTGAGGGCACCCTGACCCACGTATTCAGCGACGGCATCGTGTCCGTCCTGTCCGACAGCTACAACGTGGGCATCCTCATCTTCCTGGTCATCCTGGGCACCATGGTGGCCCTGATGAACAAGGCCGGCGCCTCCGCCGCCTTCGGCCGCTGGGCCCAGAAGAACATCAAGACCCGCGCCGGCGCCCAGCTGGCCTCCATCGTCCTGGGCTGCCTCATCTTCATCGACGACTATTTCAACTGCCTCACCGTGGGCTCCGTCATGCGGCCCATCACCGACAAGCACCAGGTCTCCCGCGCCAAGCTGGCCTACATCATCGACGCCACCGCCGCCCCTGTGTGCATCATCGCCCCCATCTCCTCCTGGGCCGCCGCCGTGGCCAGCTTCGCTGAGGAGGGCCAGGGCCTGAACCTGTTCATCCGCGCCATCCCCTACAACTTCTACGCCCTGTTCACCATCGTGATGATGCTGGGCCTGGTGTTCATGAAGGTGGACTTCGGCCCCATGGCCAAGTTCGAGAAGAACGCCATTGAGAAGGGCGACCTGTTCTCCGGTTCCAACCCCTACGCCATGCTGGACGAGGACATCGAGGAGGGCAAGGGCCGGGTCATCGACCTGGTGCTGCCCATCCTGGTGCTGGTGGTGTGCTGCGTCATCGGCATGATCTACTCCGGCGGCTTCTTCTCCGGCTCCAACTTCGTGGAGGCCTTTTCCAACTCCGACGCCTCCGTGGGCCTGATGCTGGGCTCCGCCTTCGGCCTGCTCTTCACCCTGGTCTACTACGCCGCCCGCCGCGCCATGTCCTTCAAGGACATGATGGGCAGCATCCCCGAGGGCTTCAAGGCCATGGTCCCCGCCATCCTCATCCTCACCTTCGCCTGGAGCCTGAAGGGCATGACCGACTCCCTGGGCGCCAAGTACTTTGTCCGTGACTTCGTCCGCAGCGCCGAGCACCTGCAGATGTTCCTGCCCGTCATCGTGTTCGTCATCGGCTGCCTGCTGGCCTTCGCCACCGGCACCAGCTGGGGCACCTTCGGCATCCTGATCCCCATCGTGCAGAACGTGTTCTCCATGAACGACCCCCTGGCCATCATCTGCATCTCCGCCTGCATGGCCGGCGCCGTGTGCGGCGACCACTGCTCCCCCATCTCCGACACCACCATCATGGCCTCCGCAGGCGCCCAGTGCGACCACGTCAACCACGTGTCGACACAGTTGCCCTACGCCATCTCCTGCGCGGCCATAGCGGGCATCTCCTACCTGCTGGCCGGCCTGCTGGCCGCCAACGGTGCCCCCGGCATCATCGCCCTGCCTGTGGGCGCTGTGCTCATGCTGCTCTTCCTGGCCTTTATGAAGAAGCGCCAGACCGCCTGAGCCTGACCTGTAAAAAAAGGCCGCCTCATCGTCTGATGAGGCGGCCTTTTTGTCGGACAGGGGCTTTACTCCTTCTCCGCTTTCTCCCGCGCTTCCTTCTCCTGGATGGCCCGGATGGCGTAATCCACGGCGGCGAGAGAACGGGGGGTGCAGTACTGCTGGATCTTCAGCAGCTCCTGGATGGCTTCGTGTGCAGTCATGATCCCCACGCTCCTTCCCTTTTTCTTCCTCCAGTTTACCACAGGGCAGGGCATGGGCGCAAGAGGCCTTACAGCTCCTTCTTCTCAAAAATCCCACGGGCGATAAAGTAGGAGATGATATAGCCTCCGATGGTCAGCAGAACCAGCAGACCGGGCAGGGCCAGGAAGAACCACTCGGGGATGACAATGCCGTCCATCGTCTCGGCCAGCTGGCCCAGCAGCAGGATTCCGCCGAAGATAGCGACAAAGATGATGATGCTGATGACACGGCTCTTCTCCGCGCCGAACTTGATGAACACAGGGAGAATCACGGCGTCAATGAGGATGGAGATAAGCGTGCAGATCAGCAGCCCGATGAGCATCTCGTCCACAGCCCCCAGCTCCGGCTTCAACATGAGTACGGCCACCACCAGCACAGCGGAGAAGGCCGCCGCCAGCAGCACAGCGAGCAGGGAAAAGACGTACTTGCCTGCCACAACGCCGCGACGTCCGGCAGGGGTGGCGGCGGCGTACTTGTTCCACCGGGCCAGGTCGTCGTAGGCAAAGGTGGACATGGGCACCAGCATGCCGATGAGCACGGTCATGGTGTACATGATGGCCGTGGGCATGATTTCCATTACAGCCAGTACTGTATACATGATAAAAAACGCAATGTAATATCCCAGCTGCTTGCGCTGGACCAGAAAATCCTTATAAACCATTCCCATCATGACGCTACATCCCCCTTCGCGGTAAAGACCATGATCTCGTCCAGGGTCACCCGGTCCACGGTCAGCGCCGGGTAGAGCCGGACAAACTTCTCCCGGTCCCGTACCAGGGCCTCACAGCTGAACTGGCTCTCCCGCACGCCCACCAGGAAGGCCCGGTCCACCTTGTCCAGGTCGGCTCTGCCGCACACCAGGCGGCCGTACTCCTCCAGCAGCTCGTCCTTGGCCCCCTGGAGGGCCACCTTGCCCTTGTGGAGGTAGACCACGTAGTCCGCCGCCTTCTCTAGGTCGGTGGTGATGTGGCTGGAGATGAGGATGGCGTGGTCCTCGTCCCGGACAAAGTCCAGGAACTGGTCCAGGATCTCGTCCCGCACCACCGGGTCCAGGCCGCCGGTGGCCTCGTCCAGAATGAGCAGCCGGGGCCTGGCCGACAGGGCCGCCGCAATGGACAGCTTCATCTTCATGCCCCGGGAGTAGTCCTTCAGGAGCTTTTTCTCCGGCAGGTCGAACTTCTTCAGCAGCTGTTCAAAGAACCGCTGGTCCCAGTTCTTATAGATCCGGCGGAGGATTTTCCCCACATCGCCGGAGCGCAGGGTGTCGTGGAAGGTGGACTCGTCCAGCACCACCCCGATCTCCTCCTTGGCCGCCCGCTCGTCGGCGATGTTGTCCCGGCCCAGCAGCACAATCTCCCCGCCGTCCCGGCGGATCAGGTTCAGAATGCACTTGATGGTGGTGGATTTTCCGGCGCCGTTCTCGCCGATCAGGCCCACAACCGTGCCCATGGGCACGTCGAAGGACACGTCGTCCAGCTTGAAGCTGCCGTAATCTTTGGTGAGATGGCGGATTTCAATGGCGTTTTCCATATTATTCGTCTCCATACAGGATGTTGAGGGTGTCGGTCATCTCCTCCAGGGTGATGCCGCCCACTTTGGCGGCCTCCACAGCCCTGGTCAGGTGCTCCTCCACCCGGCGGAGGGTCTCCTCACGGGCCAGCGCCGGGTCCTGGGGCGCCACAAAGCATCCCTTCCCCGGGACCGTGGTAATGAACCCCTCACGCTCCAGCTCTTCATAGGCTCGTTTCGTGGTGATGACGGAAATGCGCAGCTCCCTGGCCAGCAGCCGCATGGAGGGGAGGGCCTCCCCCTCCTTCAGCTCACCCCGCAGGATCAGGCCCTTGATCTGCCGGGTGATCTGGTCGTAGATGGGCACCCCGCCGGCATTGCTGATGATAATATCCATTCGGTGCACCTCGTTTTACTGTGTATACTCATCATATACAGTATAAACACAGATAACAGCCGCTGTCAATAGGGAGACGTAAAATTTCTATTCCGCCGAAAACGCAGATGGCCGCGCCCAATGGCGCGGCCATCTGTCAATTCAGTTCTCCTCTTGGGCGTTGAGCAGGCTGGCGGCCCCGTACCGCAGGCAGCGGCGCAGGCGGCGCTCGCCCCGCTTGATGGTGCGGGAGACGGTGGACTTGTCCACCCCCAGCCGCTCCCCGATCTCCCGCATGTTGAGGCCCTCGGCATAGTAGAGCAGCAGGGCCCGCCGCTGATGGGGGGTCACGTCCTCCTGAAGGGCCCGGATCAGGTTGCGCCGCAGCCGGGAACGCTGGGCCCGGTTGTCCTCCGCCATAGTCCTGGCGTACACCGCCATGTCCGCGGCGTAGGCGCCGCCCCTCTTATATCGCGTATTTGACATTGCGCCAATACCCCCTGTCGTAATATCGCTCCGTGACCACGGCCAGATCCCTGGCCTCCCGCCACATTGTCTCCAAAATTCTGATGCGGTCCTCCAGAACCAGCCGCTCGGTGGCGTCCGGCTCATTGGCGCGGCGCAGCTCCAGCTCGCTGATCCGCCGCCGCAGGACCTGGGCCTGGGCCCGGTATTCCACTGACATCTCCAGTAACGTCATGTATCTCCTTGCTTCGCTCCATTCCCTCTCGTTTTTCCTCCGCCCGGCACTGGGGACACAGGTCCTCCCCCTCCGCCAGCTCCCAGGCGTAGATCTCCTGCCGGCAGCGCCTGCACCAGGCCGCCGCCGGTTCCCGCTGCACATCCCGCAGCGGATCGGTAAAAATCCTCCCGTTCGTGCTTCCTCTCCTGTCCTTTGGACGCCCATTCCGCCCTCTCAAAATTTTTTGAAATTTTTTTGCTTTTCCTGTTGACAACCCTCCCTTTGCCTGATATAATAAGCAACGTTGTGGACGAGCTGAGAGCTGAAACGCTGGTGTAGCTCAGTTGGTAGAGCAGCTGATTTGTAATCAGCAGGTCGGGGGTTCGAGTCCGTCCACCAGCTCCAATAATTTCATATGGAGGAGTTCCCGAGTGGCCAAAGGGGGCAGACTGTAAATCTGTTGCGTCTCGCTTCGGTGGTTCGAATCCACCCTCCTCCACCACGTCAGAGCAAGCGTCATATCGCTTGCTCTGATTTTTTATCAAAATCAGAGCGCGCTCATTCTGCTGCTCTTCCTTCCCAAACCGAACCCGCTCCGCTGGGCTCCGGTTTGGTGCCGCCTCCGGCGGCGTCCTCCTTGGTGACCTCATTGAGGTTGCCGTTTTTCTTTTGTCCGGTGGATCCGAACCGGCTCCTGGCTGTGTTCGCCTCTTGTGTCTCAGGAAAACGGAAATTTACTTTTCACCGGAAGTGTGGTACACTGATGAAAATTTTTCCCCTGCAACGCGGTCGAACCTGTCCACTGCTCGTGCCGCACCAGCGCTGCTTCCCTGTCCGGCTCCGCCCATCCTCCCGCCGGACGTTATGCATCCCCCCTTCCCTGCTGTATGTTCCCCGGGGTAAATAGAACTTGTGTTCTAGTTCTCGTCTATCTTACCACCTGCCGTCCTCGGCGTCAATACAACTTTCTTATGTTAATCAAACTAGTGTTCTATAAAAGTCCCCCTATTGGGATAATTCTCCGGAGAGGAGCCCTCTGTTATGCTGACTCAGGACTGGATGATGCGCCAGATCGAGACCTTGACCCTGGCCATTGCCAAAATTATGTTCCACAAAGACACGGCAGAGTACGAGAACCACGGCGGGCGGGAGACCCTGACCGCCGCCGACAGCCTTCACGCCTCCCTCAACGCCCTGCTGCGGGAGGGCCGCATTGCCGACGGAGAGGACCTGCTCTTCTCCGCCCTGGATGAGGATGACCCCGCTCTTCTGGAGGTGGCGGTGGACTTCTACTTCCGCCTGAACCTGCTCTCCGACCAGGAGCTGGAGGAGGGCAATTTCTCCCGCCAGGAGATCGAGGAGGGCCTCCACGACGTGATGGACCAGTACGGCGTGGTGCTGCCCTGACAGCGCAAAAAAATCCCGTGGGGCGGCCTGCATGCCGTCTCACGGGATTTCTGCTTGATGTCAGGTTCTGCTATATCCCCATCTGGAAGCCGTCGCCCTTGCCGGAGAGGCCGTCCTTGTCCAGCATCCGCTCCAGCACCTCCACGTCGGTGGTGATGTCCATGGCGTCGTCCTGGAAGAGCTTGTCAAGCTGCTTCTCAAAGCCCTCCACCACCTTGTCCATCATGCCCTCAATCCGCTCTTTGGCGGCGGAGATGTTCTCCCCCTCGATGCCCTGGGCCTCCATCTGGGCGTAGGCCTTCAGGATCTTCAGGGTGGTGGGCAGGTAGTAGTTGAGGAAGCTGCGCAGCTGGCTGTTCTTGTTGGGGTTCTTCCTCTGGTAGTCCAGGATCTTGCCGGTGATCTCGCCGATGCGGTCGATCTTCTCGCTCATCACCGGGTCCTCAATGGCGTCGTTCACCTGGCGGATCTCCCGGAGGATGGCGTCGTCGTCCTCCGGCGGCGCGGGCTGCTCCTCCTCCTCAGGCTCGGGCTCCTCCTGGAGCCCCTCGTCGGACAGGATCAGGCGGCCGCTGGCCATGTCCAGGTAGCCGGTGGGGATATACCCCTCGTCCAGCATCTCCTGGATGTCATCACAGGCGGTGTGGTAGGACACGGGCATGGCCTGGGCCAGGGAGCCGATGGAGATGCTCTCCCGCTTGCCGATGAGGGCT
The DNA here is from genome assembly GCF_944387275.1 of uncultured Pseudoflavonifractor sp. Taxonomy (GTDB): domain Bacteria; phylum Bacillota; class Clostridia; order Oscillospirales; family Oscillospiraceae; genus Pseudoflavonifractor; species Pseudoflavonifractor intestinihominis. The sequence continues at coordinate 8,004 of NZ_CALXEG010000002.1, read as the reverse complement.
AAGTACTTGCGGAAGCGCTTGGCCTTCTTGTTCCGCTGGGTGCCGCACACCAGCAGCACCAGGCCCGCGCCCAGCACACCCAGAGGGAAGCCGATGCTCTGAAGCATGTAGATAAAGCCCATGCCCATGGTGTCGAAGAACTCCACAAAGGAGATGAAACCGCCCAAGATGGCCAGGATCGTGCCCCAGACCATCATGCCCTTGCCCTTGTTCAGATCCACAGGCCGGCGCTTGGGCATAAACCGTCCCTTCTTGTCCCGGGGCTGGTCGCTGACGCCCTGCATCCCAGGCTGGGTGGTCCTCTGTGCATTCTGGCTGGTCTGTGTATTCTGGGTGGTCTGGCCGCCCTGGCGGGGTGCGCTCTGGCCCTGATAGCGGTACTCGTACTTATAGCCCGAGCTCTGGCCCCAGGACTGGCTGCCCGAAGCGCGGTAGGGCCCGGTGGGGCTGGAGCCGTAGGAACTGCCGTTGTTCCGCCTGCTGCCGAAGGACCGGCCCGTCAGCTTCATGAACAGCAGCACCAGGCCCACAGGCCAGAAGATCACCAGCGCGGCCACCACCACAATCCAGGATATCAAGTCCCCGTTGTTGCTGCCGCCGCTGTTGTTGTTGTAGCTGTACGCCATGGGTAGCGCCTCCTATATTCCGCTCCGGCGGACCGGCCGCCGTCTCCTGCTGGATCATATAATATCATATCTGTGGAAAAAATAGATTGATTTTTTCTTTAAAATCTTTAAAATTTATGTTCTTTCCCGCCCACGGTCCATAAAATGTGATACAATGGCCAGGACGGGCCGCCCGCTCCGGGCCGGAATGCCCACGGTACAGCCGTGGGTATGGATGGAGATATGATACAACGAAAGCACTTTCTTGTAAAGAGGGGCGGGGTTCCCATCCGGTTTCCCTCCGGCGGCGGCCCGGACCGGTCCGCCCGGTACAGCCGGGCAAATGTGTAACCGTTCTGTAATTGCTTTCCCCGGCACCGGGCCCTATAATGTATACTGATTTCGTAGATTCTGCGGGATATTGGAGTGATTATCATGGGAAACAGCGCGGACGGCAAGCGCGTCATGCCAAAAAAAAGCAAATCCGGCGGCGCTAAGGTTGCCGTCATCGTGATCGTCGTACTTCTGGTCCTCCTGGCCGGGGCCTACGTGGCCCTGTGCGCCTGGGTGAGCACCGGGCGGATCCTGCCCAACACCACCCTGACGGTGGAGGACCACACCCTGGACCTGTCCGGTATGACCCAGGAGCAGGCCTCCCAGACCATCAGTCAGGAGGCTGAGGGCTGGTACCCCACCTCCTTCCAGCTGACCAGCAGCGAGTACCCCCAGCTGGACCGGGATGTCACCGGCAGCGGCCCCCTGTTTCAGCTGGACGCGGCGTCCCTGTCGGCTGACGCCTGGTCCCACGGCCGGGAGCAGGGCTTTCTGGGCGGCGGCATCGCCTGGCTGAAGGCCACCTTCGGCGGCGGCTACGCCATTACCGCCCAGCCCCAGCCCTCCGCGGAGCTGGAGCAGCTGCTCACCGCCCTGCCCGGCGAGCTGACCAAGGCGCTGGACTCCGGCCTCACCGAGAGCACCTATGAGGTGACCGACACCGCCCTGGTCATCCACAAGGGCGTCTCCGGCCTGAGCGTCAACGCCGCCGACTTCCGGGACCTGGTTATCGACAGCCTGCTCACCGGCCGCACCTCCATCGAAGTGGCCCCCCACGTCACGCCCCCTGAGGCGCTGGACTTTGAGGCCATCTACCGGGAGGTGTACAAGGAGCCGGTGGACGCCTATCTGGACAAGGAGACCAGCGAGATCGTCCCGTCGGTCACCGGCGTCAGCTTCGGCATCTCCACCGCCCAGGCCCTGATGGAGCGCACCGAGGAGGGGGCGGAGTGCGAGGTGCCCCTCACCCTGACCGAGCCGGACATGACCACCGAAAAGCTGGAGTCCAGCCTGTTCAAGGACGTGCTGGGCAAGAGCAGCACCAAGACCTCCGGTCCCTCCAACCGCTGGCACAACGTGGAGACCGCCTGTGAGCGGGTCAACGGCACCATCCTGCTGCCCGGCGAGGTGTTCTCCTACAACGAGCTGTGCGGACCCTACTCCCAGGCCGGCGGCTACCTGAAGGCGGGCGCCTACGTCAGCGGCACCACCCAGGACACCTGGGCAGGCGGCGTGTGCCAGCTCTCCTCCACCATCTACTACACCACACTGAAGGCCAACCTGGAGACCGTGGAGCGCACCAAGCACAAGTACGACGTGGGCTACCTGCCCTCCGGCATGGACGCCACCGTGTACAGCGATACCCTTGACTTCAAGTTCAAGAACAACACCGACTACCCCATCAAGGTCGTCGCCACCCTGACCAAGGACAGCAACGGTACCCGCTGGTGCAACGTGACCATCTACGGCACCAACACCACCGGCATCTACGGCGACCCCTACTCCGTGCTGCTGGAGACCATCCCCTATGAGACCTACTACGAGGCCAAGGACTCGGTGCCCCAGGGCAGCCAGCCCCAGAAGGACTCCACCCGCACCGGCTACACCGGCAAGAAGGTGGAGGTCCACCAGCGCCTGCGGGATGCCGACGGCAACGTCATCAGCGACACCGTCATTCACACCGACACCTTCTCTGTCCGCAACGCCTACTACTTCTACAACCCGGCCGACGCCGCCGCTCTGGGTATCGACCCGGCCACCGGCCTGCGGAATCTGACGCCGGTGACCAGCCCCTCGCCCTCTCCCTCGGAGAGCACCGCGCCTTCGGCCTCTCCCTCCCCGTCGCCGTCCCAGTCGGTGACGCCCTCCCCCTCGGAGAGCACGCCGCCCTCCCAGTCCCCCTCCCCGTCGCCGTCGGACACGCCCTCTGAGTCCCCGTCGTCCTCCCCCTCCGCCACCCCGGACGCCGACGGCAACACCCCGCCGGAGGGAATCCCCATCGTCAATCCCTCCGAACCGGCCAACTGAACCAGACGGAGCGCTCCCTCTTTGGGGAGCGCTCCGTTTTTTATTTTTTCTGATGATTTAAATCTTTTGTAATACTTTTTGTTTTCTTTGTTTACAATTTTACCGTAGGATAAGAATCAGCGAGAGACAGCATCTTCTTCATTTCATGTATCCCTCTTTCCTTCCTTTGCATGAACAGCCCGCGCCGGTACCGGCGCGGGCTGTCTGCGTTTTCTCCTGTTCAGAGGCTGCCCAGCAGCACGGGCTGGACCTGCCTGCCCGCCATGGCCGCCTCCACCGTCTCGGGGATGCGGTCAAAGTCCGCCACCAGGGAGGTGGGCTTGCCCTCCGGGTCGTCCTGGCGGAAGGGGACAAAGTACACGTTTTTCTTGTCCAGCAGCGCGCCGATGTTCTTCGCGCTGGAGGCCAGGCCGTCGTTGGTGGCCACAGCGATGACCAGGGGCCGGCCGTTGCGCAGGTGGGCCTTGGCCGCCATGGTCACCGAGGAGTCGGTGATGCCGGCGGCCAGCTTGGCCAGGGTGTTGCCCGTGCAGGGGCAGATGACCAGCACATCCAACAGCTTCTTGGGGCCGATGGGCTCGGCGGCCCGGATGGAGTCGATGGGCCGCCTGTCGCAGATGCGCTGCATCTCCCGCATAAAGTCGTGGGCGTTGCCGAAGCGGGTGTCCGTGGCGGCGCTGCGCTCGGAGATGATGGGGGTCACGTCCGGCCACCGCCGGTGGACTTCCTCCAGGGCCGCCATGGCTTTGTCGTATGTACAGAAGGAGCCGCAAAAGGCAAAGCCTACCTTCCAGTCTTCCATGCTCACACTCCTAACTCGCTCAACATGTTGTAGATGGTGTTTTTGATGCTCTCCCCGGCGGTCACCGGCGCCGTCTTGCCCGGCAGGGACAGGGCCCAGATGACCCGCACCCCCAGCCGGGCGGCCGCCTCAAAATCCACCCCCGCGGCGTTGCCGGTTGGATAAGCGCGGACATAAAAACATCGGGCTCCCGTTCCAATGCGGGAGCCCGATGTCCTTGTATTCACATGTCGTCGCAGACCTGGAAGATATAGAACTTCAGGTAGTAGGACTCGTCCGCCCCCCACAGAATGGGGTGGTCGGCCGACTGGGTGCGGTACTCCACCTGCCGCAGGCGGCGGTGGGCGTCCCGGGCCGCCTGGGCGATGGTGTTGGTGAAGAGTTCGGGCGTCATGAAGTGGGAGCAGGAGCAGGTGGCCAGATAGCCCCCGTTCTCCACCAGGCGGATGCCCCGCAGATTGATCTCCCGGTATCCCCGCACCGCCTTTTTCACCGAATCCCGGGACTTGGTGAAGGCCGGCGGGTCCAGAATGACCACGTCGAACCGCTCCCCCGCCCGGTCCAGCTCGGGCAGCAGGTCGAACACGTCCCGGCACAGGAACTTCACCCGGTCCTCCACGCCGTTGAGCCGGGCGTTCTCCTCCGCCTGGCGCACGCCGGTCTCCGACGCGTCCACGCCCACGACCTCCCGTGCCCCCGCCACAGCGGCGTTGAGGGCAAAGGCGCCGGTGTGGGTGAAGCAGTCCAGCACCCGCTTGCCCCGGCACAGGGGCTGGATGGCCCGGCGGTTGTACTTCTGGTCCAGGAAGTAGCCGGTCTTCTGGCCCTCCTCCACGTCCACCAGATAGCGCACGCCGTTCTCCGAAATTTCCACCTTGGTGTCAAAAGGTGTGGACAAAAATCCCTTGACCCGCTCCATGCCCTCCTTCAGCCGCACCTTGGCGTCGCTGCGCTCATAGATGCCCCGGACGGTGATCCCGTCCTCCGCCAGCACCTTCACCAGGGCCTTGAGAATGGTGTCCTTGAGCCGGTCGATGCCCAGGGCCAGGGACTCCACCACCAGCACGTCGGAGAACTTATCCACCACCAGGCCGGGGAGGAAGTCCGCCTCGCCGAAGATCACCCGGCAGCTGTCGGTCTCCACCGTGTCCTTCCGGTACTGCCAGGCCGCCCGCACACGGGCCTCCAGAAAGGCCTCGTCGATGACCGCGTCCGCCTTCCGGGACAGGACCCGCACTGCGATGGTGGATTTCCGGTTGAGAAAGCCCCAGCCCAGCACATAGCCGTTGTAATCCTCGATGCGGACGATGCCGCCGTCCTCACAGCCGGGGGTGATCTCCCCGATCTCGTTGTCGTAAATCCAGGGGCCGCCGGCCTTGAAGGACCGGCCCTCCCCCCGCTTGAGCCGAATTGCTGCCTGCTCCATAGTTACCTCTCTCTTTTGTGGAATCGCGCCCTTACAGGGTGGCCGCCCGCTTGGACACCGCCTGTTTGAAGTCGGTGACATAGTGGGTATAGGTGGTACTCATCAGGGGCGAGCTGATGAGGAAGTCGGCGGTGGCCCGGTTGTTGGCAATGGGGATGTCATAGACCTGGGCGATGCGCAGCAGGGCCTTCACATCCGGGTCGTGGGGCTGGGCGGTGAGAGGGTCGGAGAAGAAGATCACCAGGTCGATTTTTCCCTCCACGATCTGGGCGCCCACCTGCTGGTCGCCGCCCAGCGGGCCGCTGTTGTAGCCGTAGACCGGCAGGCCGGTGCGGTCGGCGATCATCCGGGCCGTGGTGCCCGTGCCGCACAGGAAATGGCCGCTCAGGACCTCCTTGTTCTTCTGGCACCAGTCGATGATCTCCGGCTTCATATTGTCGTGGGCAATGAGGGCAATCCGCTTCTGGGCGGGCAGCACCTGCTCGATAAAGGTCTCGTCTCTCATGGAACTCATCCTCTCAACTGATTTCCCGCCCAGCAGCTCCCGCACGCGGCGGTGCGCCCCCCAGGGGGTTGGCCATACGGTTTAAATTCTAATATAAATCCGCCCGGAATACAAGAGGTTCCCTCAGCCTGCCTCCGGCCTGCGGAAGCGGAACACCACCTCCAGGTTTTTGTCTTGGTGCACCACCACCCGCTCCACCAGGGCGGTCAGGGTGTCCCGGTCCAGCCGCTCCAGGGCCTCCGCCTGCCGGGCTGCCTCACGGGCCACGCTGGCCTGATGCCGGCAAAATTCCGCCGCCTCACGGGCTCTGCGCGCCGCTCCCAGCAGGGCGCGGAACTCCTCCTCGGTCAGCAGTCCTGCCGCCCGGTCCCGGTACAGCAGTCCCGCCGCTTCCGTCCAGCGGTCTATGGCTCTGCTCTCCCCCTCCCCACGAGACTGCTCCTGCGGCGGCTCCGCCTGCCGGCTGATCCCCGCTGCCAGTTCCGCCAGCTGGCGGCGGATGGTCTCGATGACGGCGTCCTCCCGCATACAGTGAGAGGACGGACAGCCCCCTCTCCGGCTGCCCTGGCAGACCATGTAGCAGCTGCCGCCCCTGCCTCTGACATAGGTCATGGGGGAGCCGCAGCCGCCGCAGAAGGCCAGCCCGGTCAGCAGATGGCTGCTCCCGGTCCGGGGCGCGTAGCTCCGCACGGCCAGCAGCTCCTGCGCCCGGTCAAAGACCTGCTGGCTCACCAGGGGCTGGTGGGTGTTGGGCACAACGATCCAGTCCTCTCTGGGCAGTGTCACCCGTTTTTCCACCTTGTATCCCACTTTTCTGGCTCGGTTCTGGGTCAGGTGCCCCGCGTAGGTGGGGTTGGTGAGGACACGCCGCACCATGGTGCCGCTCCACAGCCCCGGGAAGCGGCTCTGCGGCCCTTTTTTATACTGGGAAGGGGTGGGGATACCCCCTGCCGTCAGGGCCCTGGCTGTGCCGCTGACGGAGCCGCAGGAGAGGAAGGTGCGGAACAGCAGCCCGATCACCGGGCCGGTCTCCGGGTCGGGGATGAGCCGCCCCGGGGTTTCCGGGTCCTTCCGGTAGCCCATGGGCGGCTGAGCGCCGATGAAGCGGCCGCTCCTCTTCCGTACCTCCAGGGCCGTGCGCACCTTGCGGGAGATGTCGGCGGTGTAGAAGTCGTTGGCCGCCGCCAGAAAGGGCAGTATCAGCTCCCCGCTGCCCCCCACGCCGGTGTCAATGCCCTCGCTGACGGCGATATACCGCACCCTCCGCTGGGGGAAGTAGATCTGGTAGTAGTACATGGTGCCGATCTGGTCCCTGCCCAGCCGGGACAGGTCCTTGGTGAGCACGGTGTTGATCCTTCCGGCCTCCACGTCTGCCAGCAGCCGCAGGAAGCCCGGCCGGTCAAAGTTGGTGCCGGTGTAGCCGTCGTCGGTGTAGATGGCCGCTACGGACCACCCCCGGGCCGATGCGTACTGCCGGAGGTACTCCCGCTGGTTGGCAATGCTCTGGGACTCGCCCTTCTCCTCGTCCTCACGGGAGAGGCGGAGGTACAGCCCCACCCTTGGTTCCGTCAAGCCGTCCCGCCTCCCTTCGCTCCCGTGACAGCGCTGCCAGTAGCTGTTCCAGAGTAGGCCCTGCTTCCGTATAGCGGCAGGTCACAGGATAGATCTCCGCCCGTTTCACGCCAGCCGCCCCCTTTCCGGCCCATATTGGGGCCCACTGCCATTCTATCGGGGCGTCCCTGTCTCTATGTCAGCTTTTTATCCAACCGCCTCCTCCGCCCCCCCGGGCTTTGAGGCAAGATCAATGACCAGGCAGCCCGGCTTCAGGTCCCCCAGCTCCGCCTCGCCCAGCACCCGGACGGGCACGGTATTGATCACAAGGTCGTAGCCGCACAGCCAGCCCAGAAGGTGGCCGGTCTGCTCCACACCCATGCCAAGGCTCTCCGCCCAGGCCAGATCTGCATATTTCCGTGCGGCCACGCTTACCCTGGCCCCCAGCGCCTGGAACCGCTGGGCCGTCATGCGGCCCACCCGGCCATAGCCGATCACCAGCACCCGGGCGCCGTGGATGGTAATGGGCAGCTCCTCCATGGCGATCTGGATGGCACCCTCCGCAGTAGGTACCGCATGGGGGATTTCACATCACTTGGCCAGACTAAAAAAGCCGTTTCCGGTGGGTACGGAAACGGCAAAAAAGAAGCGGCAGACATCCGTCTGCCGCTTCTAACTCTTTGTGTTGGCGTTACCTATCTTTCCGGGCCGTCTCCAGCCAAGTATTTTCGGCGCAGGTGAGCTTAACTGCCGT
>NZ_CALXEG010000001.1 GCF_944387275.1 uncultured Pseudoflavonifractor sp. | reverse complement strand
GCCAGCTTGTACACGCCGCCGAACACCGGCTCGCTCTTGGAGGTGATGAGCCGCTCGCCCACGCCGAAGGAGTCGATCTTGGCCCCCTGGAGCAGCAGGTCCCGGATGATATACTCGTCCAGGGAGTTGGAGGCCACGATGGAGCACTCGGTGAGCCCGGCGGCGTCCAGCATCTTCCGTGCCTTCCGGGACAGGTAGGTCAGATCGCCGCTGTCCAGCCGGATGGCGCACTTGGTAATGCCCTGGGGCAGCAGCACCTCCTTGAAGGCCCGGATGGCGTTGGGCACACCCGACTTGAGCACGTTGTAGGTGTCCACCAGCAGGGTGGCCGAGTGGGGATAGAGCTGGCAGTAGGTCTTGAAGGCGGTGTACTCGTCGGGGAACATCTGGATCCAGGAGTGGGCCATGGTGCCGCCGGCGGGAGAGCCGTACATCTGGTCGGCCAGGGTGCAGGCGGTGCCCGCGCAGCCGGCGATATAGGCCGCCCGGGCGCCCAGCACGGCGCCGTCGCTGCCCTGGGCCCGGCGGGAGCCGAACTCGCTCACCGGACGCCCGCCGGCAGCCCGGACGATGCGGTTGGCCTTGGTGGCGATGAGGGACTGGTGGTTCAACGTGAGGAGCAGGTAGGTCTCGATGAACTGGGCCTCAATGGCGGGGGCCCGCACGGTCATGAAGGGCTCGCCGGGGAAGATGGGGGTGCCCTCGGGCACGGCCCAGATATCGCCGGTGAACCGGAAGTCCCTCAGGTAGGACAGAAAGTCCTCGCGGAAGGTGTTCTTGCTCCGGAGAAATGCGATGTCCTCCTCGTCAAAGCGCAGGTTCTCAATATACTCGATGACCTGCTCCAGACCGGCGGCGATGGCAAAGCCGCCTCCGTCGGGCACGGTGCGGAAAAACACGTCAAAGTAGCAGATCTGGCTGGACATACCGGTCTGGAAATAGCCGTTTGCCATGGTGAGCTCGTAGAAGTCGCACAGCAGGGTGTAGTTCATAGGATTCTTTTTCATGATTGATCAGCCTTTCAGCGCACAGCGCATTACGTCCGGTTGGTCACGGTCACCTGGAGCCCCTCCAGCACGTCCAGACACTTCTGATGGAGGACGGGGTCGGCAGAGGCGGTACAGGAGGCGTCCACCACAATTTCCGCCTCGGGCAGGGCGGCCTTGGCGATGACGGCATTGGACAGCACGCAGATATTGGACACCAGCCCCACCAGCTCGATCTGCCCGTAGTCCTGTCCCTTCAGCCACTCGCCCAGGGCCAGGGAGGGGAAGGTGGGCTTTTCAAAGCGGCGGTCGCCCTCACAGGCGGCCCTGGCCGTCGCGCCGTACAGCGCCCAGCCCTCGCTGCCGCGGATGCAGTGGGCCAGGGGCAGCTTGCGGCCCTCCTGGGTGGAGAGATAATCGGGGGTGTGGGTGTCAAAGGTGAAGGCCACGTCGTCCCCGGCGGCGCGGTAGGCGGCGATCTTGGCCGCAATGGGGGCGTCCAGCAGCTCCGCGCCGGCAAAGCCCAGGGAGCCGTCCACAAAGTCCTTCTGATAGTCCACCACAATGAGCAGCTTTTTCATAGATGCAACCTCCTGGGCGGGATACGCCTGAGAATAGATTTCATTTATTATATGTGATTTTCACCAAAAAAGCAAGGACGGCCACAGGGAACTCCGTCAGGGGACGGCTCAGAGCACCTTTTCAAAGCAGGGAAAGCCGTCGGGGCGGCCCTCCCGGTCGAAGTGGACCTGGCCCACCTGGGTGAAGCCCTGGCTGCGGATCAGGGCCTGCATCCGGTCATTGCGGGCGTAGGTGTCGAGATGAAAGACGGGCAGCCCCAGACGGCGGGCCATGGCCTCTGCAAACTGAAAGAAGCTCCGGCCCACGCCCCGGCGCTGGGCGGCCGGGTCCACCGCCAGACGGTGGAGCACCATGGCCGGGCCGGGTACGGCCCAGGGCAGGGGGGCGTACTCGGGGGCCTGCTCCTGGTTGAGGCACACCGCCCCCAGGATGGTTCCGGCCTCATCCACTGCCACATACAGCTCTCCGCGGGCCTGGTCGGCGGCGTAATGGGCGCGGGTGGGGTAGTCCTCTCCCCACTGGGGGTTGCCCAGGGAGCGCATGTGGGCGACCGCCCGCTGCACCAGCGCCCACACGGCGTCCATATCCTCAGGGCGGGCGAGACGAATCGCTGTCATATCAGAGTCACTTCCTCTGTCGGGTTTTATCACAGTATACCCCGGCGGCGGGGGAAAGGGAAGAAAAACTTGACAACCCGGCGGGGGCAGGATATGGTGAAGATGGAGATGAAGCCGCAGAGCGTGGACGGGCTGGCCCGACGGCCCGGGCAAATGGGAGAAAGGAGATGCCCATGGAACGACTGACAGCGCTGTTTCAGGCAGGAGTGGTCCGCCCGGACCGGCGGAGGACGGCTGCACTGGCAGCGGTGCTGGCCGCGGTGGTGCTTATGGCCTCCGCCTGTACCTTTGGAGCACCGGCGGACACATCCCACCCCGCTCAGAGCGAAAATCCGGATAACAGCCCCCAGCCCACGGAGACCGCCGCAGCGGAGCTGCCCGAGGACTGGTCGCAGGTGAGCGGCAGGCTGTACAGACGGGGCTGGCAGGTGGACTACCAGCTGGCCGTGCCGGAGGAGTACAGCGGCGATATTGAGAGAGGGATCACCTCGGTGGCTCTGGGCATGGAGGGCTGCTCCCTGGCCCTCCTGGCGGAAAATGAAGTACCCAGGGAGGCGGCGGTCCTTGGCGGTAAGATGGTCCGGATAGAGAATCTGGACGCCGACGGAAAGCCCATTGAAGATGGGACGGCCTCTGATTCTGAGGATTCGGATGCGATTGTGTGCACCGGCTGGTACATTCCCCTGGATGGGGAGCGGCGTCTCCGCCTGCTGTGGCCCACGGAGGAGGCGGAGCTTGGGGAACAGGTGGCGGCCACCGTCACATGGAGCGGTCTGGAGAACAACCCCGAGCCCGACCTGCCCCCGCCCACGGCGGAGCAGATGGGCCTCACCGGTGATGCAGCGGTTCTCTTTGACGCCCTGCAGGCCCAGTATGCCGACCCGGAGCAGATTCCCGTGCGCTCCCGTCCCAACGATGTGATGATTCCCTCCTTCACCATCTGGGACAGCTATGAGGAGGACGGGGATACGGTGCTGGTGTGCAGCGTCAACGAGCGGTTTTACTACACCGTTCAGCTGGATGGCAGCTGCGATGGATGGGGCGGCGGAGGCAGTCCCACCGCCTTCCGGGGACGTTACGATGAGGATGGAACTTTCCAGGTGACGGAGATCATATCGGCCGCAGACGGAGAGGGCTACGCCGCCTCCATCCGGCGGCTGTGCGGCCCCCTGGAGGAGCTGGCGGATTGGCTGCTGGACGGCGAAGGGGAGCAGCCGGAACCCATCTGGGACGAGATGCCCGACCAGAACGAGATGATGCGCATCTACCTGGCGGAGCTGGGCCGGATGGTGACGGCGGGCGCCTTTGACTAACACAACAGACGACAAAAAACGGTCCCGGAGCACAGCTCCGGGACCGTTTTGATTGTGGGTTCAGCCCTCCTCGGCCTGCATGGCCTTGGCGGCGGTGAGGGCCTTCCCGCCCCAAAAAGCCGGGGCTTTTTGGGGACCCCCGCTTTTATCTGCACGGGCGGAGTGAATCCGCCCGGCATCAAGGTTTTGCCTGACGGCAAAACGCTTGGGACGCCGCACCGGCGGCGAAGCGTGGAGGCATGAGGGAAATCAGCCCTCCTCGGCCTGCATGGCCTTGGCAGCGGCGATGGCCTTCTCCTGGACGGCGGGAGGCGCGTCCTCATAGCGGACAAAGTGGAAGGTGAAGGAGCCGCGGCCCTGGGTCATGGACCGCAGGTCGATGGCATAGCGGCTCATCTCGGCCATGGGCACCTCGGCCTCTACCACCTGGTTGCCCTCGTGGTCGGGGTTCATGCCCATCACGCGGCCCCGGCGCTTGTTCAGGTCGCCGATGATGTCGCCCATGTAGCTGTCGGGAATGGTGACCTTCAGCTCGCCGATGGGCTCCAGCAGGACGGGGTTGGCCTCGGGCAGACCGGCCTTGTAGGCCAGCTGAGCGGCGGTCTTGAAGGCCATTTCGGAGGAGTCAACAGGGTGATAGGAGCCGTCGAACAGGGTGGCCTTCAGGTTGACCACCGGGTAGCCGGCCAGCACGCCGTGCTGCACGGCCTCGCGCAGGCCCTTCTCCACGGCGGGGAAGTAGTTCTTGGGCACCGCGCCGCCGAAGACCTCCTCGCAGAACTCCAGATCCTCGCTCTCGCCGGGCTCGAAGCGGATCTTGACGTCGCCGAACTGGCCGTGGCCGCCGGACTGCTTCTTGTGGCGGCCCTGGACCTCCACCTTCTTGCGGATCTTCTCGCGGTAGGGCACGCGGGGTTCGGACAGGGTGGCGTCCACGCCGAAGCGGCTCTTCAGCCGGGAGAGGATCACGTCCATCTGCATGTCGCCGGTGCCGGAGACCACCATCTGGTGGGTCTCGGCGTTGTTGACCCAGGTGAAGGTCAGGTCTTCCTCGTTCATACGGGTCAGGCCAGCGGCCACCTTGTCCTCCTGGCCCTTGGTCTTGGGGGCGATGGCCACGGAGTAGCAGGGCTCGGGGAAGGGGATGGGCTCCAGCTTGACCACCTTGCGGGCGTCGCACAGGGTGTCGCCGGTCTTCAGCTTGTCCATCTTGCCGATGGCGCCGATGTCGCCGCACTGGAGCTCCTTGACCTCGTCGGCCTTCTTGCCGGTCATCACGTACAGGCGGCCCAGCTTCTCGGTGGCGCCGGTGCGGGCGTTGACCATGGGCATGTCGGGCTTGATGGAGCCAGAGAGCACCTTGACATAGGAGTACTTGCCGTACTGGTCAGAGGTGGTCTTGAACACAAAGGCGGTGGGCAGAGCGCCGGGAGAGGAGACGAACTCATCCAGCTCGCCCTCGGCGTTCTCGGCCACAAGGGCCTTGCCCTCCAGGGGGTTGGGCAGCAGCTCCACAATGGTGTCCAGCAGCATACGGGTGCCCAGGCCGGACATGGCGCTGCCGCAGAGCACCGGGAACAGGGACAGGTCCTTCACGCCCTGGCGCAGGCCCTGGATCATCTCGGCGTAGGTGAAGTCCTCGCCGGAGAAATACTTGTCCATGAACTCCTCGCTGGTCTCGGCCACAGACTCCTTCAGGGCGTCGTACAGCTCGTCCAGCACAGGCTTCTTGTCCTCGGGCACCTCGATCTCCTGGCGGGAGCCCTTGACGAACTCAAAGGCCCGCTTGTGGAGCACGTCGATGATGCCGATGACCTTCTTGTCCGCGTCCCAGATGGGGGCCACCAGGGGGGCGATGTTCTTGCCGAACCGCTCGCGCAGGGTGGCGAAGGCGGCGTTGTAGTCGGCGTTGTCCTCGTCGGTCTTGGAGATGTAGAGCAGACGGGGCATCTTGCGGCTCTCGCAGAGCTTCCAGGCCTTCTCAGCGCCCACGCTCATGCCGCCCTTGGCGGAGCAGACGATGATGGCGGCGTCGGCGGCCTGCATGGCCTCGATGACCTCGCCGGAGAAATCAAAGTAACCGGGGGTGTCCAGAACGTTGATCTTGCAGCCGTCATATTCCACCGGGGCCACGGCCAGGGAGATGGAAATCTGGCGCTTGGTCTCCTCGGGATCATAGTCGCACACGGTATTGCCATCGGGGACCTTGCCCAGTCGGGCGGTGCCGCCGGTCAGATACAGCATACTCTCTGCCAGGGAGGTCTTTCCGTTTCCGCCGTGCCCCAGCAGGCAGATATTACGAATGTTTTGCGCGGAATAGCTCATACGTTGTTTCCACTCCTTACTTTTAGGGTCGCTCCAGGCCGGCCGGACGCCGGGCGGTCTGAGATATTAGTCATTATACACCAAAGGATGCGGCCTGACAACTTATATTTTTAGAAAGAATATAGAACGGCGCCCGAACCATGGGCCCGCCCGGGACAGAAAGTTATTATTTTGACAAAGCGGAGCGGGAAGGCGGCATTTTTGGCGGAAATTCGGGTGGACAGAGCGGGAAATGTGGGATACTATAACCTGTGGAAGATCACAGATGAACAGATGAAAATGGAGAAAGCGAGAAAGTATGGCTAAGAATAAAACGGAACAGATCATCACCGGCGTGTTCCAGGGCACCAGCCGGGGCTTCGGCTTCCTGGTGCCTGAGGACGGGAAGAGCCGGGAGGACGACTATTTCATCCCGCCCAGGGCCACCGGCGGCGCCTGGGACGGGGACAAGATCCAGGCCGCGCCCGACCCGGAGACGCCCTGGGAGGAGGGGCGGCGCACCGCCTCTGTGGTCCGGGTGGTGGAGCGGGCCAACAGGTTCGTCACCGGCGCGGTGGAGAAGCTGGGCCGGGAGCTGTGGCTCAGGCCCGACTCGGACAAGCTGCCCGGGCCCATCAAGATCTCCGGTAAGACCAAGGGGCTCCGGGTGGGGGAGAAGGCCGCCGTGGAGATGCTGGGGTACGGCACCGCCAAGACGCCCCCCATGGGCGCCCTGCGGGAGACCTTCGGCCCTGCGGGCACCCGGCAGTCCTCCACCGCCGCCATCCTCTACCACTACGAGATCGACCAGGAGTTCCCGCCCGCCGTGCTGGACGCGGCGGCCAAAGCCCCGCGGGAGGTGGAGCAGTCCGCCCTGGCGGGCCGCGCCGACCTGCGGGACAAGATCATCATCACCATTGACGGCGCCTCCTCCAAGGACCTGGACGACGCGGTGAGCCTGGAGCGGGACGACAAGGGCCGGTGGGTGTTGGGGGTCCACATCGCCGACGTGAGCCACTATGTGCAGGAGAAGTCCCCGCTGGACCTGGAGGCCTGGGAGCGGGGCACCTCGGTGTACTTTGCCGACAAGGTCATCCCCATGCTGCCGGTGGAGCTGTCCAACGGCATCTGCTCCCTGAACCCGGGGGTGGACCGGCTGACCATCTCCTGCTTCATGACCCTGGCCGCCGACGGCCAGGAGGAGGACCACCATATCTGCAAGAGCGTCATCCGCTCCACCGAGCGGATGACCTATGAGGACTGCAACAAGCTGCTGGCCGGAGAGGACCCGGCCCTGGAGGCACGGTACACCGACATCCTGCCCATGCTGAAGGATATGGCCGTCCTGGCCAAGGTGCTGGAGAAGCGCCGCAAGCTGCGGGGCAGTCTGGACCTGGAGACCAGCGAGAGCTATATCATCTGCGACGAGACCGGCAGGCCGGTGGACATCAGAGTGCGCAGGCAGGGGGAGAGCGAGGCCCTCATCGAGTCCTTTATGCTCGCCGCCAACGAGTGCGTGGCCAAGCACCTCTTTGACCGGCACAAGCCCGCGGTCTACCGGGTCCATGAGAAGCCCTCTCAGGATAAGGCCGAGGGACTCAAGACCATGCTGGCTCCCTTCGGCTACACCTTCCAGGAGGCGGACAGCTTTGTCCTCCAGAAGATTCTGGAGGACGTCAAGGGAAAGCCGGAGGCCCCCATCATCAGCACCATGGTGCTCCGCTCCCTGATGAAGGCCCGTTACGACGTGCAGAACCTGGGCCACTTCGGCCTGGCGGCCAAGTACTACTGCCACTTCACCAGCCCCATCCGCCGTTACCCCGACCTGATGGTCCACCGGGTGCTCACCCAGGTGCTTGCCGACGAGGCCGACCCGGCCAACGTGGGCAGGACCATGCCCTGGGAGAAGCGGATGGCCGCAGTGGCCGCCCGGGCGGCCGACCAGTCCTCCCAGCGGGAGGTGGCGGCCCAGAACGCCGAGCGGGAGATCGAGAAGCTCTATATGGCCGAGTATATGCTCTCCCACGTGGGGGAGCAGCTGTCGGGCACCGTGTCCGGCGTGACCAAGTTCGGCCTGTTCGTCATGCTGCCCTCCGGCGTGGAGGGCCTGATCCCTGCCGAGGCCCTGCCCCGGGACCACTACCACCTGGACGACCAGCACATGGCCCTCCGGGGGGAGCACACCGGCAAGGTGTACTCCTTCGGCATGGCTCTGGACGTGGTGTGTGCCGCCGCCGACCCGGGCAGCGGACAGATCACCTTCCATCTGTACGGCGTGGAGCCCCAGGCCGCGCCCCAGCGCACCGAGACGCCCCACCAGAATCCCCGGCGGCCCGGTCCCCGCTCTGCGGCCCGCAGGAGCGGCGAGCACCGGAGCAGCGGATGCCGCAGCCGTCCGCCCCGCCACAAGCCGGGCAAGGGCGGCAAGAAGCGGGGCTGAGGGCCACGCAGGAAAAAGCAAACAGGAGCGCCCGCGCAGATGCGCGGGCGCTCCTGTTTTATAGAATTACTTCTGCTTCAGCAGCTCCCGGTGGACCGCCTTGGCGATGAGCTCCTGGCCCTCGGGGGACCGGAGGGTGTCCAGCACGATGGAGCGGAGCAGGTCCTGGACCTGCTTGCTGGAGAGCACCGAGTCCATCACCGTGCCCTGGGGCTGGGCGGAGGGCTGGGCTTTCCGGGGGGCAGGGGTGGGGACGTGGACCGGCTCGTCCTGGGGCACGGCGCCGCTCATCCAGTCCTCCTGGCGGGTGGGATCGCTGCTCTCGCCCCGCAGGTAGAACAGGGACACACCGAAGTAATTGGCCATCTTCTCCTGCTGCTCCTTGGTGGGGGTCTGGCGGCCGGTCTCAAATTTCTCAAAGGCGCCCTTGGGGAAGCCCAGAGCGGCGGCCGCTGCCGGGCGGCTCAGGCCCTTGGCGGTGCGGAGCTCCTCAATGCGCTGCGCAAGTGTAACCATGAAACAAACTCCCTTTCGGTTGATCTGACAGGCCATATTATACCGCCCCGGGCCCCAGGCCGCAAGAGCGGAGCGGGGCGGGTTTCCACCGGAGGGACGGAAAATGTGGAAACACGACCGGGGCGGAAAAAAAGAAAGCGGGACGCATTCCGTTCGGAATGCGTCCCGCCGGTGTGACGGAATTAGTCGGTCACGTAGGGCAGCAGAGCGATCTGACGGGCCCGCTTGATGGCCTCGGTCAGCTGACGCTGATGCATGGCACAGGTGCCGGTGGTACGGCGGGGCAGGATCTTGGAACGCTCAGAGAGGAAGCGGCGCAGCTTCACCGCGTCCTTGTAATCGATGTGCTCGACCTTGTCCACACAGAAGGTGCAGACCTTGCGGCGCTTCCGGCCGCGGGGACGCTCTCTATCCATAGCCATGGTAGCAAAACCTCCGTTTCGTGGGGCGATGACCCCTTGATGTCATAGGGCACGCGGATGCGGCCCGGAATGTTGTGTGTGGGCTGCCCCTTTAGAAGGGCAGCTCGCCGTCGTCGTCGGCCAGGTCGCCGAACTCATTGCCGGCAGGGCCGGCGGGCGCGGCGTAGCCCGTGGACGGGGCGGGGGCGGGAGGCGGCGCATAGCCGCCGGGCGCGCCGTAGGCGGGGGCGGAGTAGCCGCCGGCCTCAGCGTCCCGCTTGGAGTCGCCGAAGTAGACATTGTCCGCGACCACCTCGGCGGAGCGGCGCTTGCCGCCCTCCTTGTCGGTCCAGTCGCGGATCTGCAGCCGGCCCTCCACCACGGCCATGCGGCCCTTGGTGAAGAAGCGGGAGACGAACTCGGCCGTCTGCCGCCAGGCCACGACGTCGATGAAATCGGTGGCCTTCTCGCCGGTCTGCTTGTCCTTGAAGTCCCGGTCCACGGCCAGGGAGAAGGAGGCCACAGGGGTCCCCGTCTGGGTGTGCCGCAGCTCGGGATCACGGGTCAGACGGCCCATGAGAATAATGCGGTTAAGCATATCTTCCTCCTTACTCGTCCTTGCAGACGATCAGGGAGCGGACAACGCCGTCGGTAATGCGGAAGATACGATCCAGCTCCAGGGGGAAGCTGGGGGCGGAAGTAAAGGTCATGAGGACGTAGTAGCCGTCGTTCTTGTCGTTGATGGGATAGGCCAGACGGCGCTTGCCCCACTCGTCGACCTCGGTCAGAGTGCCGTTGGACTCCACCAGGTTCTTGAACTTGGCCACGAGGGCGGCGGTAGCCTCCTCGCCCAGATCGGCGTCCAGAATGTAGACGGCCTCGTAGTTCGCGCTGAGCTTTGCCATGTTTTGTGCACCTCCTTATGGACGTATGGCCCTCATATCTCGGATGAGGGCAAGGATGAGTTGTCTGTATTGAATACAAACAAGCTATACTATTATATAAGAAATTCAATAATTGTCAATGGGAAAAGTCTAAAATTTATTAAAATATAAAATTAAAATTTTTGAGAAATAAACAGTGAATATGGTAAAATTAAAACAAATAATATTATTATATTATCCATTTAGGAGGTGATAGCAATGATGATGCTATAAAATAGCATTTGCTTACTTAAGGCGAGAAGATGACATGCGGTAAAGGAGGAAAAAATGAAATGCACTACACGAAAAGCTACCAATTTTATTCTTGCAATTGTAATGCTCTCCAGCCTCATGGTAAGCGGTGCATCGGCAGCGGCGGAACGCCCAAATTTGAACGGTCCAGAAGACCAAACAGCTCAGTATAACCCTGCACTTTACACAGAATACACGATACAATTTGATGATGGGCAGGAACAAGGGGGAAGCGCGGCTGGAATCGCACCTTGCAGTGTGCCGGACGAGAGTAATATTGAAGCCGCAAAGGATTTCGTTACGTCGCTGGATTTGCAGGAAAAGGGATATGGGTATATAGAAGAATCTTGCCTTAGACAACTTGAAGACTTTGATGAAAGCGGAAGTATTGTGCTTGAATCGTATACTGTACTGGTACCCCAAGACAATGAATCTAGTATGAATGTATTGGTATGAAGCCATGAAAACAAAACGACTTATCCGTAACTGCGTCATAGGGGCCGCAGTCGTGGTGCTTCTCTTCCTGTTTCTGCCCCGCCCCGTGTCCCTGCTGCTGTCCGGTCCCCTGGATGAGGTCAACCATATGGGGCTCTTGTACACATCAGAGGACGCCGACAACCGATTTCAGGATGCTGATCTGACGGAGGAGCAGGCGGACAGGGCGCGCGCCGCGCTGGAGGGCATGGTGGTCTGGTACAGCCCTGATTTTTCCCACTTTGCCGGGTGGATTCCCGTGCCCAACTATGAGCTGCTGCTCTTCCGGGACGACGCGGCAAACAGGGAGGAATACGGCAAGCTTACCTTTGACCAGAGGGGATATCTCTATAAGCCCAACGGGGCACGTTACCGGATTCT
Organism: uncultured Pseudoflavonifractor sp.; assembly: GCF_944387275.1. GTDB lineage: Bacteria > Bacillota > Clostridia > Oscillospirales > Oscillospiraceae > Pseudoflavonifractor > Pseudoflavonifractor intestinihominis. The sequence goes on along the minus strand of NZ_CALXEG010000001.1, from coordinate 131,816 downwards.
CTCTGGCGGGGAGGAGCTTCTGGCGGTTCTTCAGGCCTGTATTTCAGAATAACACGCGGAGAGACCGCAGCGTCAGCAGAGCGATTCAGGACACCGGGCCGGGGAGCTTCCCCGGCCCGGTTTTTTGCCGGGAAAAATTTTTTGAAAAAATTTTTGCCGCCGTGCAATAAAACCTCCGCCCCGTCCGTTAATGGTGCAGAAGGGCACACAAGGGGCGGACCTCTCCCGGGGGAGGGCGCTCCGCCCACACACCATAACAAATTCTCAAACGGGTAAAGAAAGGAAGTATCGAGTATGAAAAAGAATTTCTTCAGTGGTTTCGGCGCCGGTATCCTCACCACCGCTCTCGTGCTGGGCCTGGGCGTGTCCGCCTTTGCCGCCAGCCGCAACATCACCGTGGACGACAACATCCGCGTGACCATCAACGGCGCGGTCTTCTCCCCCAAGGACGCCAACGGTAAGGCTGTGGACCTCTTCTCCTATAACGGTACCACCTACGCCCCCGTCCGGGCCATCTGTGAGGCCGCCGGCCTTCAGGTGGAGTACGACTCCGCCACCTACACCGCCGTCCTCACCACCGCTGACCGGGTGGCCGCCTCCGACCCCAACTCCGGCAGCTACATCGGTGCGGACAAGGCCAAGAGTATCGCCCTGGCTGACGCGGGCGTCAACGCCGCCGACGCCGTGTTCCTCAAGGCCAAGCTGGACCGGGACGACGGCCGGGTGGAGTACGAGGTGGAGTTCTACAGCGGCAGCAAGGAGTATGACTATGACATCGACGCCCTCACCGGCTCCATCATCAGCCGTGACTGGGAGCTGGACGACTACTATCTGGGCGGCGCCCACAACAGCGGTACCAACACCGGCAGCACGGGCAGCAGCGCCAATCCCGACGTGATCACCGCCGAGGAGGCCAAGGCCATCGCCAAGGCCAAGGCCCCCTCCACCGCCACGGTGGTCAAGTGCGAGCTGGACAAGGACGACGGCCGCTGGGTCTATGAGCTGGAACTGCGGGACGGCCGCACCGAGTACGAGTGCGACATCAACGCCGTCACCGGCGTCATCCTGGACTGGGAAGTGGACCACGACTAAACCCGAAACAGCAAAAATCCGCCCCTGCCAAGCGGCAGGGGCGGATTTCTTATGAAATCAGCTTCAGAGCAGCTCCGCCTTCTCCTTGATGAAGCCCCTGAGCCATGCGCCGGTCTCAGGGTGGTCCAGAGCGAAGTCGATGGTGGCCTCCAGGAAGCCCTTCAGGTTGCCCGTGTCGTAACGGCGGCCCTCAAAGTCCACCGCCACCATCCGGCTCTGGCGGCACAGGGTGCGCAGGCCGTCGGTCAGCTGGATCTCGCCGCCGTAGCCCGGGGCCTGGTGCTCCAGAATGTCGAAGATGTCGGGGGTGAGGACGTACCGGCCCAGGATGGCGTAGTTGGAGAACATCTCCGTGGGCGCGGGCTTCTCGTTCATGTCGGAGACGGAGAAGATCCGGTCCTCCAGAGGCTGGATCTTCACCGAGGAGTACTTGCTGATGGCCTCGGTGGCCACCTTCTGCACGCCCACGCAGGAGGCGTTGTACTTCTCCGCCGCCTCAATGAGCTGCTTCATCACCGGCTTGCGGGCCCGCATGATGTCGTCGCCCAGGAGCACGGCAAAGGGCTCGTCCCCCACAAAGCGGCGGGCCCGGGAGATGGCGTGTCCCAGACCCTTGGTCTCCTTCTGCCGGACATAGAAGATGTTGGCAAGGTCGGCGGCCCGCCGCACCTCCGCCAGCTCCTTCTCCTTGCCGGCCTGGTTCAGCCGGGTCTCCAGCTCGGGGTAGTAGTCGAAGTAGTCGTCCATGGCCGACTTGGCCCGGTTGGTGACGATCAGGATGTCCTCAATACCGGCGGCCACGGCCTCCTCAATGATGTACTGGATCACCGGCTTGTCCACCATGGGCAGCATCTCCTTGGGCACCGTTTTGGTGGCGGGGAGCATGCGGGTGCCCAGGCCGGCGGCGGGAATGACAGCTTTACGGACCTTCATAGCGAAAACCTCCAGCTCGTGCGGGCGGAGGACCGCCCGCGGTTTACAGGTGTGCCATATGTGCGGCGGGGATCATGGGACGGAAGAACTTGACCTTGGGCAGGGCCTTCAGCAGCACGGTGCCCAGCACATAGCAGGCCACGGCCTCGCCCACCACAAAGGTCCACATGTTGAACCAGTAGGAGGCCCAGAAGGCGCCGTTGACAGCGCCCGCCTCCGCCCAGGCCCACATGGGGGGCAGCAGCAGGGCGTTCATCACGATGGGGGGCAGGGCGGCCAGGTACCACCGGGGCATCTTCATGGTCAGCCAGGCGGCAATGGCGGTGGCCAGCGTGCCCACGATCATGTCGATGGGGCCGTAGGGGGAGAGGACGTTGGTCAGCAGACAGCCCAGCGCAACCCCGGGCGCAGTGGCGGGGAAGAGGAAGGGCAGCACGGTGAGCGCCTCCCCCAGCCGCACCTGGACGGGCCCGAAGGTGAGCTGAAAGATGTTGCCGAAGTAGCACAGCACGAAGTACACGGCCGCCACCACAGCGGCCAGGGTCAGCTCCCTGACGGTGAATTTGCGGTTGGAAACGATCATAGAAAACAATACCTCCAATTTTATCTTTAGAATGCGCGCGCCGCGCACAGTGGAACAGGTCCCTACCCCGGAGGCATGGCGCATACGCCCCCGGACGGCTATCTCTGTTCCGGTTGGACCGGGTTTTGGGAACCGGTCGAAGGTATTGTAGCATGGTTTTTCCCAAAAGGAAAGAGGAAAAGGCAATAAACAGGAAAACAGCGCGCCCCGCTCTGCAGGGCGCGCCGTTTATGCGCGGAACATTACATGGGAGAAAAGCTGTCCTTACCCACCTGGCACAGGGGGCAGACCCAATCCTCGGGCACATCCTCCCAGGCGGTGCCGGGGGCCACGCCGTTGTCGGGATCGCCGACCTCGGGATCGTAGATATAACCGCAGATATCGCAGACGTACTTGCCCATGGGATATCGCTCCTTTACTTTCAAAATTCGTCGCCCGGCCAGGGATACCTTGCCGCTTGTCGCCGGGGTGGCTTTATGATACAATGGCGGTAATCCTTTTGTCAACTGAGGTTTGCAGTGAAAATTAAAAATGTTACAATAAATTCAAAATTGTGCCTGGCGCCCATGGCCGGCGTCACCGATCTGGCCTTCCGCACCATCTGCCGGGAGCTGGGCGCCGGGTACACCGTCACCGAGATGGTCAGCGCCAAGGCCCTGTGCTACCAGGACAGGAAGTCCGTCCCTCTGCTGGAGCTGGGGGATGGGGAGCACCCCGCCGCCGCACAGATCTTCGGCAGCGACGAGAAGTGCATGGAGGAGGCCGCCGCCATCGCCGGGGAGGTGTCCGGCGCGGACATCATTGACGTCAACATGGGCTGCCCCGTGCCCAAGGTGGCCAACTCGGGCGACGGCTCCGGCCTGATGCGGGATGTGGACAAGGCGGTCCGGGTGGCCGAGGCGGTGGTGCGCGGGGCGGGCGACCGGCCAGTCACCGTCAAGTTCCGCCTGGGCTGGGACAAGGGCTCCATCAACTGCGTGGAGTTTGCAAAGGCCATGGAGGCCGCCGGCGTGTCCGCCGTGGCGGTCCACGGCCGCACCCGCACCCAGATGTACGCCGGCACCGCCAACTGGGACTATATCCGGGAGGTAAAGCAGGCGGTGTCCATCCCGGTCATCGCCAACGGCGATGTGTTCGACGCCCAGGCCGCGGTGCGCATCCTGCGGTACACCGGCGCGGACATGGCCATGATCGGCCGGGGCTGCTTCGGAAACCCCTGGGTGTTTCAGCAGGCCAAAGCCGCTCTGGAGGGGGAGGAGATCCCGCCCCTGCCGCCCCTGGCGGAGCGGGTGGACACGGCGGTGCGGCAGTTTGAGCTGGCCGCCGCCCACAAGGGGGAGCACATCGCCTGCCTGGAGGCCAGAAAGCAGTACGCCTGGTATCTGAAGGGCGTGGCCTTCGCCGGGTACTACAAGGAGCAGATCAGCCACATCAATACCCTGGAGGACATCTATCACATTACAGCGGGTATTAAACGGGACCTGAAATAACAAAACGGAATTAGAAAAAGGCAGGTGAGAGGGAGTGGAAAACGAGCGGGAGCTGGTGGCCCGGGCCAAGAAGGGAGACCAGGAGGCCTTTGGGGTCCTGGTGGAGGCCAACCAGGGCCGCATCTACAACCTGACCCTGCGGATGACGGGCTCTCCTGAGGACGCGCTGGACCTGTCCCAGGAGGCCTTTCTCAATGCCTGGCGGGGGCTGGACAAGTTCCAGGGGGACAGCTCCTTCTCCACCTGGCTCTACCGCCTGGCCTCCAACGCCTGCATCGACTTTCTCCGCCGGGAGAAGCGGCGCAGGGACATCTCCATGACCGTGTCCCTGGACGACGAGGAGGAGGGCCGCCAGGCCGAGCTGCCCGACCACCGACAGTCCCCCCAGGGGGAGCTGGAGCGGCGGGAGCTGCGGGAAGATATCCGCCGGGGGCTCATGGCCCTCTCCGAGGAGCACCGGCAGGTGCTGGTCATGCGGGAGATCAACGGCATGAGCTACGCCGAGATCGGCGCGGCGCTGGAGCTGGAGGAGGGGACGGTCAAGTCCCGCATCGCCAGGGCCAGACTGGCTCTGCGCAAAATTTTGGTGAAGGACGGGAACTTTTCCGGCGCGCCGTCGTCCATAACGTGAAGAAAGAAATTCGCCCCCCGGAGCAAAGCGGCTTCGTGTATGCGAGTTAGGGAGGTGAACCACCATGTATACCTGCGATCAGGCGCTGGAGCTGCTCAGCGCCCGGCTGGACGGGGCGCTGACCCCGGAGGAGGAGGCCGGGCTGGAGGAGCATCTGGACCAATGCCCGGAGTGCCGGGCGCTGGCCGCCGACCTGGCGGAGCTCCACGACGCCATGCCGGGGCTGTACCAGGCGCCGCCCCCGGAGCTGAAAGAGCGGGTCATGGCTCAGATCAGGGCGGAAAACGCGCCCATCTCCCTGGACGAGGTTCGAAAGAAGCGTTCCGGGCGGAAAACATGGCGTACTTGGGGCGCTATGGCGGCTGTGATGGCCGTGGTGTTCATGAGCGCGGTGGCCATGCGCTTCGGCAATGACGGCGACACGGCGGGCATGCCGGAGAACACGCCGGTTCAGAGCGCGGCGGTCTACTCCGTCCAGCCGGAGAACGGCGGAGAGGCTGGAACAGAGGGCGCACAGAGCCGGAGCGTGGCCGGTGACGGGGCGCAGTCCGGCGAGAGCGCGGCGGAGAAGAGCGCCGACGGCGCCGTGCCCGACGAGGCGATGCTGATGGAAGGCGCGGGGATAGACTCCGTCCAGCCCCAACCCGCAGGAAAGGTGTACTACGACCGGCTGCCGGAGGGATGGGAGAAACTCTTCCCCGACGTGGCCGGTGTGGATGCCATGTGTGTCTCCGGCGAGGAAGCCCAGGCGTTCCTGGAGCTGCTTAAAGAGCAGAACATTCCATACGCCGTGGAGGGGGACCTGTCGGGAAAGGACGGGGACGTGCAGCTGCTCTCCGGCCTGCCGGAGTGAGCCGGAACCGCTCAGAGAAAAGAGAAAAAGAGCTGAGGCCGCGGGCCTCAGCTCTTTTTTGCAGCTAAGAACAGAAAACCGGCGCCGCCTTATGAGGCAGCGCCGGTCTTTTGCAGTAATCTTACTTGATCAGGCTCAGGACAAGGGTGAGCACCATGAACAGGATGGCGACCCACTTGGTCCACTTGGCCAGCTTGGCGTCCCAGGTCTTGGCCTTGTTCTTGGCCATGAAGGTGTCCATGCCGCCGGCGATGGCGCCGCTGAGGCCGGCGCTCTTGCCGGACTGGAGCAGAACCACAGCGATGAGGAACAGACCGGAGAGGAGCTGAATAACCGTCACAATAATCTTGGGAATGCTCATTGCTTTCATCGTTCCTTTCGACCCCGAAGGGGCGCTGTATTTTCACAAAAGGGCGCACTCTGACCATGCACCGTCTAAACGTAGCACTAATCATAGCATATTTGCCCCGGGATTGCAAGAGGACGATGAAAATTTCCGGTTTTTCTCCACACTTTTGTACTCACCGGCCCCGGACGATCCGGCGGCTGCCCCAGCAGGTGGCCAGGAAGTAGGCGCCATATACCACCAGGATAAATGCGGCGGTGACGGCGCTGGAGGCCACGGCGTCCAGCTTGCCAACCGCCAAGATGGCCTTGTTGGCCGCCGTCATGCCCACCACCGCGTGGATGACCGCCAGGAACAGGGGCAGGAAGAAGGCCAGAAACACCTGGACGTACACCGAACGGTCCCGCATCTTTTCCTCCACGCCCAGGCGGGTGAGCACTGCGTACCGCTCCTGGTTGTCCGCCGCCTGGCTCAGCTGCTGGAGGGCCAGCACGGCTGCCGAGGTCAGCAGGAAGATGATGCCCAGGTAGATGCCCAGGAAAAGGACCAGAATCTTGGTGCCCATGGTCTCCATGTAGATATTCAGCTTAGTGTTGAAGCTGGTGCTGCCCGCGTCCTGCCCAAGCACGGAGCGGTAATAATCGGAGATCACGCTCTGGAGCAGGGCCTCGGTCTCCTCCTTGGGCACGTCGGTGCGGTAATTGGCGCAGTAATAGGTGACGTTGTGGTACATTTTACTGGTGTCCCAGTCGCCCGCACCCTCCAGCACCGCATCGGGGACAATGAAATAGTTCTCCACACCGGCGGAGTAGCCGATGGACAGAACGGCATAGATGGGGTCCGCTCCGGCTGTCAGGGTGTGGTGATTGGCCACCAGAGAGGGACTGTCCGCAAGCAGCCGGGTCATCCATTCATCCTCATCCCCCACCACCCAGAGGTATGTGGAGGGCTCCAGCGTGATGGGCTCCAGCCCCTCCAGGGAGCGGAGGCCGTTGTAGCTGGACAGGGGGAGCACATGCTCCACCAGATATTCGTCCCACTCGGGCGCGTAGAGCTGCCCCTGCCACAGCTCCACCTCAGTGCTCTGGGACAGCTGGACCGCAGGGTCAAAGCCCGCCTCCTTCAGGGACGCGGGAATGTCCACGGGCAGAGGCTCCCCGGTCTCTGCGTCATAGCGGTTGGCGGACAGGGAGACGTCATAGGGGGCCTGGGTGCTGGTGAGCTGGGAGATGGTGTTGTTCAGGCCGATGGAGCAGGCGGTGATGCCGATGGCCAGCAGGAGCATGAGACAGATGACCGTCATGGACACATAGGTGCTGTTGATGCGGGAGTTGAACTGCCGCAGAATGAACATATTCAGGCCCTTGTAGTAGAGCTTCTTGTTGGCCTGGCACACCCGCAGCAGGAAGCCGGACAGGGACAGGAAGAACAGCAGGGTGCCCGCCGTGCCCAGGGCCAGCATGACAAAGAACAGGGTGTCCACCCGCAGGATGCCCCGGTAGAGGAGCATGGCGTAGGCGATGCCCAGCAGCACAGCGCCCACCACAAAGAGGACTGCCGACACCCCCAGGTGCTTCACCTTCAGCTCCTGGTTCCGCTTGCCCGCCTGCATCAGGTCCAGCAGCTTGCACCGGGACACGGACAGGGAGTTGAAGCACATGACCACCAGGAAGATGACGCCGAAGTAGAGCACCGTCTTGCCTACGGCTCTGGGAGAGAAGACGAAGTGGAACTCGGGGACGCTGATGGCAAAGAGGCTGGCGGTGAACACCGAGATGAACTGGGACAGGAATACCCCCAGCGCCAGGCCCACGCCCAGGGACAGCAGGCCGATGAGCAGGGTCTCCAGAAAGAGCAGGCCGGAGATGGCCCCCGTACCCATGCCCAGCAGCAGGTAGGTGCCCAGCTCCTTCTTCCGGCGGCGGACCATGAAGCTGTTGGCATAGAGAATGAGGAAGGCCAGCACCACCGACACAAACACCGAGATGACGTCGATGAGCTGGATGATGGTGCGGGCGATGTTGTTCCCGCCCTTGAGGGCCTCCATGACGTACTGGGCGTCCATGGAGTTGAACACGTAGAAGATGCACACGCCGAAGGTGAGGGTGAGGAAGTACACCGAGTAGTCCCGCAGGCTGCGGGTCACGTTCTTCAGGGCCAGCTTAGAGAACATCCCGGTCGTCACCTCCCAGCAGGGTCACAACCTGGATGATGCGGGTGAAGAAGTCCTTCCGGCTGTCCTCCCCCCGGATGAGCTCGGTAAAGGGACGGCCGTCCTTGATGAAGAGAATGCGGTGGCAGTAGCTGGCGGTAAAGGCGTCGTGGGTGACCATGAGGATGGTGGCCTGCCGCTCCCGGTTCAGGGCCTCGAACCGGTCCAGCAGCAGCCGGGAGGCCTTGGAGTCCAGCGCGCCGGTGGGCTCGTCGGCCAGCACTAGGGCCGGACGGGTGATGATGGCCCGGGCCGCCGCCACCCGCTGCCGCTGGCCGCCCGAGAGCTGGTAGGGGTACCGGGACAGGCAGTCCTCAATCTCCAGCAGCCGGGCCGTCTCCTTCACCCGGGGCTCAATCTCCTTTGCCGGAGTCTTGAGGATGGTGAGGGCCAGGGCGATGTTCTCGAAGGCGGTGAGGGTGTCCAGCAGGTTGCAGTCCTGAAAGACAAAGCCCAGCCGCTCCCGGCGGAATTTGGACAGGGCCTTGTTCTTCATGGCGGTGATGTCCGCGCCGTCCACCGTGATATGTCCGGCGGTGGGCCGGTCGATGGTGGCGATGCAGTTGAGCAGGGTGGTCTTGCCGCTGCCCGACGCGCCCATGATGCCCACGAACTCCCCCGGCTGGACGGAAAAGCTCAGGTCGTCGATGGCCCGGGTCACCGAGCTGCGGGCGCCGTAATATTTTTGAAGATGGGTGACAGTGAGAATCGGTTCCATGGCGGAATCCCTCCTTATGGGACCAGTTTACCCCAATCCCTCCGGCGGGGCCATGGGCGGACCTTACGGAGAGGTGACAGTTTTGTAAGGTTGGCCCTCCGCCAGATGGAAGCGGCCCAGGGGGAAGGTGAGGGCGGCCAGGGTGCCGCCGCCGGGCGGGCAGGAGAGGGACAGGCCCAGCCCCAGCCGGGCGCACAGCTTTTTGCACAGGTACAGCCCCAGGCCGGTGGAGCGGGTGGACAGCCTCCGGCCGTTGGCGCCGGTGAAGCCCTTGTCAAACACCCGGGGCAGGTCCTCCGGCGGGATGCCGGGGCCGTTGTCCCGGAGGGTGAGGACCACCCCGTCCCGCTTTACCTCCTGGGAGAAGGTGAGCTTGGGCGCGGAGGAGCGGTACTTGAGGGCATTGGAGATGAGCTGGCCCAGGATGAATTCCACCCACTTCCCATCGGAGCAGACCACCGCGTCCAGCTCCCCCAGCTCCACCCGGAACCCGGCCTCGATGAGGGGGCGGGCGTACCGCCGCAGGGCAGCGGAGACAGCCTGATTCAGGGGCAGGGCGCGGACGGCGTAGTCCCGGTCCACCGCGCCGCTGCGGGCGTAGAACAGGGCCTGTTCCACGTAGCCCTCGATCTGGAACAGGGAGTCCTCCACGCTGTCGGCCAGGGGGCCGGGGTGGTTCTCCAGGCACAGCCGGGCGGCGGCAATGGGGGTCTTGACCTCGTGAATCCAGGTCTCAATGTACTCCCGGTACTCCCCCATGTCCCGCCGGGCGTCCCCCACCTTCTCCGCCATGGAGGCGCCCATGGCCCGGGCGGCGGAGAAGAGAAATTCCCCCTCGGGAAAGTCGGGCTCCACCATCACCTCGGAGAGAAGGTACTTCTCGTCCAGGGCGTCCAGCCTGCCCGCCATGTCCTGATAGAACCGGAGCTTGCGGGCAATCTCGCCGCCCAGGGGCAGGAGGACACACAGGGCGATCACCAGACAGAGGAAAAGGGTGGCCGAGGGGGGTACCCGCAGCAGGGACAGCAGGGCCGCCGTGAAGAGCAGGGAAAATACAAGCCCCAGCAGATGAGGCAGCTTTTCTTTCAGCAGGGCGGATAGGGTCATGGCGTGACCTCCCTTTCAGCGGAATGGAGCCGGTCAGGACAGCAGCAGCTGGTACCCCTGGCCCCGCCGGGTGATGAGCACGTCCTTCAGGCCCAGCTCCTCCAGGGTGCGGCGCAGCCGGGCCACGTTGACGGTGAGGGTGTTGTCGTCCACAAACTGGTCGGACTGCCACAGGGCGTTCATCAGGGCGTCCCGGCTGACAATCTGCCCCGGCTGGCGGAGCAGCTGCCGCAGGAGCAGCACCTCGTTGCGGGTGAGGCGGGCTTCCTTCTCCCCAAAGCGCACCGTGCCGCTGCCCAGGTCCAGGGCCACGCCTCCCGCCGACAGCACCGACGCCCCGCCGCCGGAGGGATAGGCCCGCTGGAGCAGCCGGGCCATCCGGGCCAGGAGGATCTGGGGGTTGAAGGGCTTGGTGATGAAGTCGTCGGCACCCAGGTTCATGCTCATCAGCTCGTCCAGCTCGTCGGAGCGGCTGGTGACCACCATAATCGGCAGCTGGGCGCTGCGGGCGCGCAGGTCCCGGCAGACGTGGTACCCGTCGTACCGGGGCAGGCCCAGGTCCAGCAGCACCAGCTGGGCCCCGCTGGACAGGATCTGCTCCGCCAGATCTTCAAATCCCGCCGGGAACAGGCAGCGGTAGCCGTACCGCCCCAGCAGTGCCGAGAGCTCCTCACGCAGGCGCAGGTCGTCCTCAGCCAGGAACACGGTATATCCCATAACCTCACATCCTTTTCCACAGTGTACCACGGAATTGTGGACAGGGTCCTTAAGAAAACATAAAAAACACCCCGGAGCCTGGCTCCGGGGTGGAAAATCAGCGCGGCTCCAGCAGCAGCCGGTACACCGCGCCCTGGACATAGTCCACATCCTCAAAGGTGACGCCGGGGGCGGGACAGAGGCGGAGCAGGCCGCCGTGAGGGTCAGCCGGGTCTGTACAGTCCACCATGATGTGATACGCCTGCTCCAGGCGGCGGGCCATCTCACGGTTGTCCCGGCCGGTGAAGTCCACCGCCACCAGCGGCGCCCGGAGGGCGAAGGGGTCGGCGGGGCCGAGCACCCGCAGCCCGTCCTCCTCCAGCTCCAGCATCCGGCCCAGCAGGTGCCGCAGCAGCCTGGCCCGGCGGCCCTCCGGGACCTCGTCCGGCCCGGCGGGACGGTGATTCAGCACAACCGTTCTCATGCAGCAGCCCTCCTCACCAGTCCAGGGCCTGGCCCACGGCCAGACGGAAGGTATACCCGTCCTCCAGCAGGGTGGGCAGGATGATGTCCAGCACCTGGGCCGAGCGGGCGTCGTCGTCCAGAGTTATGTAGGCCAGGGAGCGCTTGGCGTCCACGCTGCGGAGCACGGAGGACGCGCAGTAGGAGACCGAGGAGGACTCGGGCAGGGAGACGTTGCCCACCCAGGCCGACCAGCCGTCGGCCTCCAGGGCTTCGATGGTGTCGTCGTCCCCGTTCTCCACCAGTACGGTGCGGGTGTTCATGTGGGCGGCCAGCTCCAGCAGCCGGTTGCCTTCGGACAGCAGCTGGACGGCGTCGGCGGCAGGGCCCCCGGCCACCGACAGCCCCACGCTGTGCCCCGCGCCCACCATGCGGCGGATGAGGGCGGCGTTGTCCCCTATGGCGTCCGGCGGCAGGAGAAAGAGGGCGGACAGGCTGTTTTGGGCCAGGGTGTCCAGAATATCGGCCAGCCCGGTACCGTCGGTGTGGCGGAAGGCCAGCGCCACCGTCACATACCGCCTGTCGTCACTGCCGGTGCTGGTGGGCGACGGGGAGGGGGAGGCCACGGGGACCGACGGAGACGGGGAGGCCGACTGGGAGGGGGAGGGAGAGGGGACCAGGCTCTCCCGGGCCTGCCAGTATTTCTTGTAGGCGTCGGCAATGGAGGTGGACAGGGCGGAGTCCATGAAGGCCCGGTCGGAGAGCACCGCGCTGGAGGTGGTCAGGCGGATGACCTGGCCGTAGACGGTGGCCTCCTGGTAGAACTGGATGCCGAAATAGGAGCACACACTGGGCATGGAGACATAGATCATGCTGCCCCGGACAACGGCCCGGGTGTATCCGGTGTTGCCGTCCCGGTCCTCACAGGTGCCGGCGTTCAGGTCGTATTTCAGCAGCACCTGCTTGGTATAGAGGGTCAGGACATTGTCCCGCAGGGAGTACTTGACTCCCAGGTCCACGTCCACTACGGCGGGGTCAAACACCGTATAGGGGAGATAGTAGGTGCCGCCCACCTTGAGGGGCATATTGGTGGAGCTGATGGGGGTGATCACCTGGTCGTTGAGGCACAGAATGGTGATCTTGCCCTCAGCCGCCTGGGCGCCGGACAGGGTGATGCCCAGCACAATGGCGGCGGCGCACAGCAGAGAGAGCAGGCACTTTTTCCAGTTCACAGTTGGCACACCTCCCGGAAAACAGGTGGGGGAAAATAAGTCGATACACTACTATTATACCACATCCGCTCCGTACGGGTAAAGTGGAAAGGAACGGCCGCCCTTGCGCCATTTTGACGGGCATAGTATAATAACAAAATATGAAAACCGCGATCAGCGGAAAAACGGCGGAGCGACGCCGGAAAATCATGCGAAAAGAGGCCCAATGTATTATGGATTATGCAAAAGAGTCCCTGCGCCTGCACTATGAGTGGAAAGGCAAGCTGAGCGTGACGCCCAAGGTGGCGGTGGACAGCCGGGAGGCCCTCTCCCTGGCCTACACCCCCGGCGTGGCCGCCCCCTGTCTGGAGATCCACAAGGACCCGGAGAAGAGCTTTGAGCTCACCGGCCGGTGGAACACGGTCACCGTGGTCACCGACGGCACCGCCGTGCTGGGCCTGGGCGACATCGGCCCCGAGGCCGGCATGCCCGTCATGGAGGGCAAGTGCCTCCTGCTCAAGGCCTTCGGCAACGTGGACGCCATCCCCCTGTGCATCCGCAGCAAGAATGTGGACGACATCGTCAACACCATCCGCCTGCTGGCCGGCTCCTTCGGCGGCGTCAACCTGGAGGACATCTCGGCCCCCCGGTGCTTTGAGATCGAGAAGCGGCTGAAGGAGTGCTGCGACATCCCCATTTTCCACGACGACCAGCACGGCACCGCCATCGTGGTGGCGGCCGCCCTCACCAACGCCCTCAAGCTCACCGGAAAGAAGATCGAGGACATCCATGCCGTGTTCTCCGGCGCGGGCGCGGCGGGCACCGCCGTGTTCAAGCTGCTGTGGAAGATGGGCCTGCGCCACGCCGTCCTCTGCGACATCCACGGCGTGGTGTACCCCGGCCGTCCCGACCTGGCCGACGACCCCTATCTGGCCGAGCTGGCCGATATGAGCCAGCCCACTGTCCGGGGCGGCCTGGCCGAGGCCCTGGTGGGCGCCGACCTGTTTGTGGGCGTGTCCGCCCCCAACCTGGTCACCGGCGACATGGTGCGCACCATGGCCAAGGACCCCATCCTCTTCGCCATGGCCAACCCGGTGCCCGAGATCATGCCCGACGTGGCCCTGGCCGCCGGCGCCGCCGTGGTGGGCACCGGCCGGAGCGACTTCCCCAACCAGATCAACAACATGATGGCCTTCCCCGGCGTGTTCCGGGGCGCCCTGGACGTGCGGGCCAGGGACATCAACGACGAGATGAAGCTGGCCGCCGCCCGGGCCCTGGCCGACCTGGTGGGGGACGACCTGTCCCTGACCCACATCGTGCCCGAGGGCTTTGACCCCAGAGTCACCCCCGCCGTGGCCAAGGCCGTGGCCCAGGCTGCCCGGGACACCGGCGTGGCCCGGCTGTGAGAGACGGCATTTTAATTGACTTTTAAGGATCGGTAAATGGTCTCCGCCCCCTTGCGGGGGTATACTGTTGCCAGATAACAGGAAATGGGGGAGCGTCCATGGCGGTGACAATGGAACAGGTGGAGCGCCTCCGGGAGAAGTCGGGGGCCACCTATGAGGCGTGCCGGGACGCCCTGGAGCGGACCGACGGCAATCTGCTGGACGCCATCATCCTGCTGGAGCGGACGGGGCGCAGCCGCACCGCCGGCGCCACCTTTACCACCAAGCCGGGGGAGAAGGCCGCGGAGGCCGCCCGGCTGGTGCTCAGCCCGGACAGCGGGCAGAGCGGCGGGAAGAAGCGCAGCGACTGGCGGGACGGCGCCGCCGAGGTGTGGGAGGCGGGGAAAAACCTGCTCCGCCACGCCGTGGAGAACCAGTTCGAGGTGTGGCGCCGGGGGGAGATGATGACCTCCATGCCGGTGCTCATCCTGGCACTGCTGATCATCCTGGCATTCTGGATCTCCATGCCTCTGCTGATCGTCGGATTGTTCCTGGGCTGCCGGTACCGCTTTGCCGGGCCGGACCTGGGCAGGGACGATGTCAACGGCGTGATGGACAACGTGTCCGACACGGTGGACGGCATGGTGGACCAGGTGCGCCGGGAGTTTGCCGACGGGAAGAAGGAAAAGGCCGCGCCCCGCGCCGGGGAGGCGGACCGGCAGGAGAAGGCGCAGAGTCAGGAGCGGCACAAAAAGGCCGAGGCCGCCGGTGAGAAGGCGGTGAAAGCGGCGGAAAAGGCCGCCCAGGCCGCGGAGAAGGCCGTGAAGAAGGCGGCGGAGGCCGCCCAGAAGGCTGAAGTGGCCGACAAGGCCATGGACGCCGTGGATAAGGCCCTGGGGGCCGTGGACAAAAAGCTGGAGGAGCTGGACCGGTGGCTCTCCGGCGGCGGAAAGAAGTAAGGGCGGCGCAGAGGCCGCCTGTTGGGAGGCAAAGGGGTATGGCGGACAGGATTCTGCTGGTGGAGGACGAGGAGAAGCTGGCCCGTGTGGTGGAGCTGGAGCTGCGCTACGAGGGCTACGAGGTGGAGAAGGCCTTTGACGGCCGGGAGGGCCTGGAGAAGGCCCTCAGCGGTCACTTTGACCTGATCCTGCTGGACATCATGCTCCCGTCCATGTCGGGCATGGAGGTGCTCCGCCGCCTGCGGCGGGAGAGCCAGGTGCCCGTCATTATGGTCACCGCCCGGGACGCGGTGGTGGACAAGGTGTCCGGGCTGGACTCGGGGGCCGACGACTACATCACCAAGCCCTTTGAGATCGAGGAGCTGCTGGCCCGCATCCGGGCCGCCCTGCGAAAGCGGCCCGCCCGGCAGGAGGGGACCGTGCTCACCGCCGGACCCCTGACCATGGACCCGGAGCGCCACGGGGTCACCGTCAAGGGCACCCCGGTGGAGCTGACCCGCCGGGAGTTTGACCTGCTGCGCTACCTGCTGGAGAACAAGGAGAAGGTCATCTCCCGTGAATCCCTGCTGGACAATGTGTGGGGCTTTGACTTCGTGGGGGAGACCAACGCGGTGGACGTGTACATCCGGTTCCTCCGGGCCAAGATCGACGAGGCCTTCGGCATCAAGCTCATCCACACCGTCCGTGGCGTGGGCTATGTGATTCGGGAGGAGAACGAGTAAGGGACGGCAACGGCTTGCGCGGAATGGGGAATGCGGTATGGCACGAAAACAAGTCAACAGGACGGCGGGAGAGGTAAAGTCCTCCATTGTCCTGCGGCTCAACACCAGGCTCTTCTTCCGCCTGCTGGGCATCTATGTGGGCATGAACCTGCTCATCTCCCTGCTGTTCTGCGGGGGCATGTTCGTCTGGGCGGAGCAGCAGGCCGCCCACATCAACGGCCTGGTGGAGGAGCGGGGCGTGCCCACGGCGGAGGCCACCGAGTGGATGAACGCGGGCAACTACATCGTCACCGCGGGCAGCGCCGACGGCGCGGGCTTTCGCCTGCCTGAGTGGCTGCCCGCTCCGGACGACACCGCCCAGGGCGTGCGGTACTTCAACCCGGGCGACATAAACTTTTTCTTTCTGATTCACTTCCGCACCGGCGGCACCACCAGCTACACTGTGGCCATGCCGGGAGAGGAGCCCTACACCATCACCCTGGATCTCCAGAGCCCCATGACCTTCTTCTCCGTGGTGTCCCGGGTGCTGCTGGTGTTCCAGCTGCTGAGTCTGATCTCCAATCTGTTCAAAAACGCCGGGACCATCAAAAAGACCCTGCGGCCCATCCAGGACCTGGCCGCCGCAGCCGCCCGGCTCAACACGGTCTCCGGCATGTCCCCCGAGGAGCTCCAGGCCCTGGCGGGCAAGCTGGACCAGATCAACGCCACCCACCTGGATACCCGCATCTCGGTGACCGGCCAGCAGAAGGAGCTCAAGACCCTGGCCGAGGCCATCAACGCCATGCTGGACCGGATCAACGAGGCCTACCGCTCCCAGATGCGCTTTGTCTCCGACGCCAGCCATGAGCTGCGCACCCCCATCGCCGTCATCCAGGGGTACGCCAACATGCTCAACCGCTGGGGCAAGGACGACCCCGCCACCCGCCAGGAGGCCATCGACGCCATCAGCGCCGAGGCCGCCTCTATGAAGGAGCTGGTGGAGCAGCTGCTCTTCCTGGCCCGGGGGGACAACGAGTCCATGCACGTGGAGTTTGAGAACTTCGACCTGACTGCCGTGGCCGCCGAGGTGCTGCGGGAGACCGAGATGATCGATCAGACCCACCAGTTCTCCGCCCGGTGGGAGGAGAGCGTGACCATAAACGCCGACGTGGGCCTCATCAAGCAGGCCATGCGCATTCTGGTGGACAACTCCATCAAATATACCCCTGCCGGCGGCAAGATCCGCCTGGGGGTGGAGAAGCGGGACGGCACCGCCCGGCTCACCGTCCAGGACGAGGGCCAGGGCATTGACGCGGCCAGCCTGCCCCACATCTTCGAGCGGTTCTACCGCACCGACCAGTCCCGGGCCCGCCAGACCGGCGGCACCGGCCTGGGCCTGGCCATCGCCAAGTGGATCGTGGACCGCCACGGCGGCTGGTTCGAGGTGACCAGCCGGGAGGGCATCGGCACCCGCATGACCGTGGTGCTCCCCCTGGCTCCGCCCGCCCAGCAGACCGCCCCGGATCAGCCGGAAGAGGAGAAAAAGCTGGCCTGAAACAGAATAAAACAGAGACAGCCCGGCGGACCAGATGGTCTGCCGGGCTGTCTGCGCTGTTTTTACTTCTCGATGTCCAGGGACTTGGGGCCGAAGCCATAGGGCAGCAGGTCCTTCAGGGACAGGGTGACAAATTCGTGGTCTCCACGGGCCACCAGCACCGTCAGGTCGGGGGCAAACTCATAGAGCATCTGCCGGCAGGAGCCGCAGGGCCAGCAGTAGTCCGCCGAATTGCCCACCACCGCGATGCGCCTCCAGTCGTCCCGGTGGCCCTCGCTCACCGCCTTCACAAGGGCGGTGCGCTCGGCGCAGATGGTGGAGCCGTAGGCCGCATTTTCCACGTTGCAGCCGGTGAACACCGTGCCGTCGGCACACTCCAGCGCCGCGCCCACGGGAAAGCCGGAGTAGGGCACGTAGGAGCGCTCCAGCATGGTAAAGGCCAGTTCTACCAGTTCTCGATCGGTCATAGGGCATGCCTCCTTTGATTCATTGTATCCTACGGGGCGGGGAAAAGTCAACCGTGGGCGTGGGAGACATAAAATTTGCAAATTACCATACCAAACAACAGGGAAATGTGATATGATATTCTCTGAATACGCAGCACGGGCCGGAGGACTTCCTCCGGCCCCCAACACCGCCACATTCTGCCCCCGGAGGGTTTTGAGATGAAGAAAACATGCCTGCTGTTTGTCGCCGCGGCCCTGCTGTTGGGCACCCTCACCGGCTGCTTCCGCTCGGTGGACGAGCTGTTCACCCTGCCCAAGCTGCCTGAGGAGTACCAGAACCTCCAGGAGAAGATCGAGGAGGTCACCACCGGTACCGGCGCCGAGTACGCCGCCCCCATCATGGGCGCCAACAACCAGCCTGTCCAGCTCCAGGACCTGGACGGGGACGGCGTCATGGAGGCCCTGGCCTTTTTCCGGGTCAGCGCCGCCAACGACGACAAGCCCCTGAAGATCTACATCTTCCGCCTCACCGACGACGGCTACGAGCTGGGCACCGTCATCGAGGGGGAGGGCTCCGCCATCAACTCCATCAGCTATGAGGACCTGAGCGGCAGCCAGGGCAAGGAGCTGGTGGTGAGCTGGCTGGTGAGCGGCAACGCCTATGTCCTGTCGGTCTACTCCATCGAGCGCTACCAGGCCACCGAGATGCTCCGCACCGGATACACCAGCTTTGAGCTCCAGGACCTGGACATGGACAACCGGAAAGAGATCGCCGTGGTGCGCCTGGACACCATTGAGGGCAAGAGCCGGGTGGAGTTCTACGATGCCGAGGAGAACGACCTGGTGCTCCGGTCCAGCCCTATGCTGTCCCAGGGGGTCACGGGCATCGTGACCGACGGCGTCCAGACCGGCTACCTCCGGGGGGACGCCGAGGGCAACACCACCGCCCCGGGGCTGTTCATCACCTCCTACCAGGGGGAGGGCGTGGTCACCGACATCTTTGCCTGGCGGGACGGCGCCCTGCAGAACATCACCCTGGAGAGCAGCGAGGCGGGCAGCGGCGTGGGTGTGAGCAACTCCACCCGCCGCGCCAAGGACGACGCCATGCCCACCGACATCAACGACGACAACTTCCTGGAGATCCCCATGCCCGTGCCCCTCATCTCCAGCGGTGGGGCCACCACGGCGGAGACCCTGTACACCTGGGTCCAGTACGACATGAACGGGGCGGGCACGCCGGTGTTCACCACCTACCACAACTTTGACGACGGCTGGTACTTTATCCTTCCCGACTGGTGGGAGAACAAGATCACCGTCAGCCAGTACTCCACCATCGGCGAGAAGGCCACCGCCTTTGCCCTGTGGACCGGGGAGGGGGAGGAGCCGGAGACCTTCCTCACCATCTACAAGCTGACCGGGCCCAACCGGTATACCCGCTCCCGCATGGGGGAGCGGTTCACCCTCACCGCCGACGAGAACACCATCTACTCCGCCGAGCTCAGGACCGACGTCTGGGACTGCGGCCTGGACGAGGCGGGCGTGCAGCAGATGTTCAAGCAGAGCACAACGGACTGGTAACACCGGACAAAAGGAGGCAGAACATGAAAAAGGTACTTGTGCTGGAGGATGAAGCCAACATCCGCAGCTTTGTGGTCATCAATCTCAAGCGGGCGGGCTACGAGGCCATCGAGGCCGAGACCGGCGAGGAGGCCCTGGCCCAGCTGCGCCGCAACCCGGACATCAAGGTGGCTCTGCTGGACATCATGCTGCCCGACATGGACGGCTTTGAGGTCTGCCGCCGTATCCGGGCCAGCGACAGCCAGATCGGCATCATCATGCTCACCGCCCGCACCCAGGAGATGGACAAGGTAACCGGCCTGATGACCGGCGCCGACGACTATGTGACCAAGCCCTTCTCCCCGGCGGAGCTGACCGCCCGCATCGACGCCCTCTACCGCCGCACCGGCGGCGGCGAAAAGGAGAGCAGCGGGGAGATCTCCCAGCCCCCCTTCCTGCTCAACACCCGCAACCAGACCCTGGAGAAAAACGGCCAGCGGGTCAAGCTGACCCCGGTGGAGTACTCCATCATCAAGCTCTTCATGGAGAAGCCCGGCCAGGCCCTCTCCCGGGAAGAGATCCTGGACACCGTCTGGGGCAGGGACTACTTCGGCGAACTGAAGATCGTGGACGTGAATATCCGCCGCCTGCGCATCAAGATCGAGGACAACCCCCAGAACCCCACCTACATCACCACCGTGTGGGGCTACGGATATAAATGGGGCTTCTGAGAGAGAACATCCGGGGGGAACAGCCACACATGAAATCCAACAAATTCAAAGGCATCCGCAAGCGGTGGATGGTCAACTCCATCAGCGTGGTGCTGCTTATCGTCCTGCTGGCAGTGACCGCCTTCTCGGTGGCCCTGGCGGGCTACTACTACTCCAGCATGAGCTCCGAGCTCAAGGGCAAGGCGGAGAGCGCCGTCAGCCAGAGCACCGCCCGCACGGAGACCGAGTACCTCCAGTACGCCCAGGACTATGTGTCCAACCGCTTCTCCGACCAGGACGGCATCCAGGTCCAGTTCATCGACGCCGCCAACGGCACCGTCCAGGTCTCCAGCTACGGCAACGACGACCGGTACGGCCTCACCGCCGGCACCAAGCCGGACACCCCCGACATCTCCGGCGCCATTGAGACCGTGGACACCGTCTCCTGGACCGGCAACGACCCCCAGACCGGCGAGCATATCATGGCCGTGTCCAGTCCCCTGGTCATCAACGGGTCGGTGGTGGCCGTGGCCCGGATGGTCACGTCCCTGCGGCTGGTGGACCGCCAGATGACCATGATCGTCATCATCGCCCTGCTCATCGGCGCCCTGATCCTGGCCCTGGTCTACTTCTCCAACCTGTACTTTGTCCGCTCCATCGTGGAGCCGGTGGCCAGCATCACCGAGACCGCCAAGCGAATCGCCGCCGGCAGCTACGGCATCCAGATCGAGAAGAAGTTCGACGACGAGATCGGCGACCTGACCGACACCATCAACGATATGTCCCTGAAGATCAAGCAGTCGGAGAAGCTCAAGAGCGAGTTCATCGCCTCGGTCTCCCACGAGCTGCGCACCCCCCTTACCGCCATCAACGGCTGGGCCGAGACCATCCAGAACGGCGAGGTGCGGGACGCCGAGGACGTGCGCAAGGGCATGAGCATCATCGTCTCCGAGGCCCGCAGGCTCACCAACATGGTGGAGGAGCTGCTGGAGTTCTCCCGCATTGAGGACGGCCGGTTCACCCTGTCCATCGAGCCGGTGGACATCAAGGCCGAGCTGGAGGACGCGGTGTACACCTACAAGGAGTTCTTCCGCAAGGAGGGGATCATCCTCAACTACGAGGACACCGAGGAGGAGTTCCCCACCATCGAGGCCGACCCGGAGCGGCTGCGGCAGGTGTTCTCCAACCTCTTCGACAACGCCGCCAAGCACGGCGGCAGCGGCAAGCGCATCGACACCGCCATCCACCGGGAGGAGGACCAGGTCGTCATCACCATCCGGGACTACGGCCCCGGTATCCCGGAGGAGGAGCTGCCCCACGTGAAGTACAAGTTCTACAAGGGCTCCTCCAAGGCCAGAGGCAGCGGCATCGGCCTGGCGGTGTGCGACGAGATCATCACCCGCCACAACGGTACCCTGGACATCGGCAACGCCGAGGGCGGCGGCTGTATCGTCACCATCCATCTGCCGATTGGAACATAAGTTCTAATTTTTCTTGCAATCGGGCCGCAGGTCTGATAAAATACAAAAGGCAACAAAAGGAGAAACACGACCTCATGTCAAACAGAGAGAAATCCTGCGCCACCCCCTTCAAGACCATGATCGGCGGGCAGGCGCTCATCGAGGGCATCATGATGATGGGCCCGGAGAAAAAGGCCGTCGTGGTGCGCAAGCCCGACGGCGGGCTGGAGGAGAAGGTGGACGACCGGGTCCTCATCAAGGACAAGTACCCCATTCTGGGCCTGCCCTTTATCCGGGGCATTTTCAGCTTCGGCTCCTCCATGGCCAACGGCGTGAAGGCCCTCATGTACTCCGCCTCCTTCTTCCCCGAGGACGAGGAGGAGCCGGAGGAGCCCTCCAAGTTCGAGCTGTGGCTGGAAAAGCACCTGGGCAGCGAGAAGGCCGCCAGCTTCTTTGTCACCCTGGCGGTCATCCTGGGCATGGCCTTCTCCGTGGGCCTGTTCATCCTGCTGCCCACCGCCCTGGTGGGCGCCGGCGCCGCCCTGGCCGGCGGCATGCCCATGTGGCTGCGCAACCTGCTGGAGGGCGTGGTCCGGGTGGTCATCTTTGTGGGCTACCTGATCCTCTGCTCCCGCATGAAGGACATCCGCCGGGTGTTCTCCTACCACGGCGCCGAGCACAAGACCATCTTCTGCTACGAGAAGGGACTGCCCCTGACGGTGGAGAACGTGCGGGCCCAGCCCCGCCACCATCCCCGCTGCGGTACCAGCTTCCTCTTTGTGGTCATCGTGGTGGCGATCCTGGTGTCCAGCGTGGTGTTCTCCTTCATCGAGGTGACCAACACCTTTGCCCGCATGGGCCTGCACCTGCTGATGCTGCCCATCGTGGTGGGCATTACCTATGAGATCAACCGCTTTGTGGGCGCCCACGACAATATCCTCTGCCGGGCCGTCCGGGCCCCGGGGCTGTGGATGCAGAACTTCACCACCTTTGAGCCGGACGACTCCATGATCGAGGTGGGCATCCGTTCCCTGACCCTGGTGCTGCCCAGCGAGAAGGGGAAGGATGCTTGGTAAAAGGAAGCGCTGAGCACCCGGGAGCAGGCGGATAAGACGGGAGCGGAGGCAAAAGACCAAGGAGGGGCACAGCCCCGGATGGGTTTTGCCGCAGTCGTACGGCTTATGCGCCGTCGCGGAGGGTGGGAAGCGTGACAGGGAGAAGCGCTGAGTCGTCGTGAGCAGGGCGGATGGACCGGAGCGAGGGCGCGAAACCGAAGGGCAGCGAAGCGGGCCTGTTTCAAGTCCGAGACGCAGGGAAGCCGCCCGTCGCGAACAGGCGAGGCGTGACAAGAAGCGCTGAGCCGTCCCCTCATCCGCCCCAGTGGGCGCACTGGGGCACCTTCACCCAGAGGGGGAAGGCCTTCGAAGCGGCGCAAAGAAAGAGAGAAAAAGCAGACAGGTGTGTGAGTGTGTGTGGCGACGACCTATAACAATCTCTATCTGGACGCCCGGCAGAAGCTGAAGGCGGCCGGTGTGGAGGCCGCCCAGCTGGAGGCCAGGGAGCTGGTCTGCTTCGCGGCGGGCAAGAACAGGGAGCAGTTTTTCCGGGACATGTCCCTCTACGCCTCCGACGAGGTGGAGGCAAAGGTGGCCGACCTGATGGCCCGCCGCCTGGCGGGGGAGCCGGTGGCCTATCTCATCGGTGAGTGGGAGTTCTACGGCCTGCCCCTGGACATCTCCCGGGACGTGCTCATCCCCCGGGCGGACACCGAGGTGCTGGCCGAGCAGGCCATCCTGGCCGCCCGTGCCGCGGGGGAGGGGGCCAGAGTGCTGGATCTGTGTGCCGGCAGCGGCTGCGTGGGCCTGGCGGTGGCCGCCAACGCCCCACTGTGCCGGGTGGTACTGGCCGATGTGTCGGAAGAGGCGCTGAAGATCTGCCGCCAGAACATCCGGCGCAACGACCTCAACGCCCGGGTGACCTGCGTCCAGACCGACGCGCGGCAGGTGCCCCCCGCCATGCTGTGGGATTTTGATGTCATCGCCTGCAACCCGCCCTACATCCCCACCGGGGACATTGACGGCCTGGACACCTCCGTCCGGGACTACGAGCCCCACCTGGCCCTGGACGGCGGCGACGACGGCCTGGACTTCTACCGGGACATTGCGGAGAAGTGGCGCACGGCCCTCCGGCTGGGGGGAGTGCTCCTCTTTGAGGTGGGCATCGGCCAGGCCTCCGACGTGGAGCAGATCCTGGCCCGCTGCGGCTATGAGGACATCGAGACCTTCCAGGACACCGGCGGCATCTGGCGCGTGGTGAAGGGGACGGCCAATCAATAACAACACCAGGGCGGAGGGCCGCCCGCTGAAAGGATGATACGCAACATGGCAGATAAGAAGAAATCCGCTGTGGAGAGCGCGGCGCCTGCCGCCGATAAGAAAAAAGCACTGGAGACCGCCATGGCCCAGATCGAGCGGGCCTACGGCAAGGGCTCCATCATGCGCCTGGGGGACAATGCCAGCATCGTGGTGGAGGCCATCCCCACCGGCTCCCTGTCCCTGGACCTGGCCCTGGGCATCGGCGGCCTGCCCAAGGGCCGCATCATTGAGATCTACGGGCCGGAGTCCTCCGGTAAGACCACCCTTGCCCTCCACGTGGCCGCCGAGGCCCAGAAGCGGGGCGGCGAGGTGGCCTTCATCGACGCCGAGCACGCCCTGGACCCCACCTATGCCCGCGCCCTGGGGGTGGATATCGACTCCATGCTCATCTCTCAGCCCGACACCGGCGAGCAGGGCCTAGAGATCTGCGAGGCCCTGGTCCGCTCCGGCGCCATCGACGTGGTGGTGGTGGACTCGGTGGCCGCACTGACCCCCCGGGCCGAGATCGAGGGCGACATGGGCGACTCCCATGTGGGCCTGCTGGCCCGCCTCATGAGCCAGGCCCTGCGCAAGCTGGCCGGCTCCATCGCCAAGACCAACTGCATCGTCATCTTCATCAACCAGCTGCGCGAGAAGGTGGGCGTGGTGTACGGCAACCCGGAGGTCACCACCGGCGGCCGCGCCCTGAAGTTCTACTCCTCCGTGCGCATCGACGTGCGCCGCACCGAGGCCCTCAAGAGCGGCTCCGAGGTCATCGGCAACCGCACCCGGGCCAAGGTGGTGAAGAACAAGGTGGCGCCCCCCTTCCGGGAGGCCGAGTTCGACATCATGTACGGCGAGGGCATCTCCAAGGTGGGCGAGCTCATCGACCTGGGCGTCAAGCTGGACCTGGTGCAGAAGAGCGGCTCCTGGTTCGCCATGGGCGACATGCGCCTGGGCCAGGGCCGGGACGCGGCCAAGCAGTTCCTGCGGGACAACCCGGAGGTGGCCGACAAGCTGGAGGCCGACATCCGCCGGGACTCCTACAAGCTGATGCCCAGTCAGGCCAAGGCCGCCGCCCGCGCCGCCGGCCGGGCCGTGGACGTGTCCGCCGAGGATTTTGAGGATGCGGATAGCTAAGCTCCTGCCCTCACAGCGTATCCAGGGCCGATGGCTGTGCCACTTAGAGGACGGGACCATCCTGCGGGTGACCGAGAACGAGGTGGCCTGCTTCGGGCTGTACTCCGGCATGGAGCTGACCCAAGAACTGCGGGGGCGGCTGGAGGAGGCCGTCCGCCGGGGCGAGGTGAAGGAAAAGGCCCTGCGGCTCCTGTCCGGGCGGCCCATGTCCCGGAAGGAGCTGGTGGACAAGCTCACCGCCCGCCCACGGGACAAGGAGAAGGAGCCCATCCCTGAGGAGCTGGCCGAGGAGGCCGCTGACCGGCTGGAGGAGCTGGGCTACCTCAACGACGCCGAGTACGCCCGCACCGTGGCCCGGCACTACGCCGCCAAGGGCTACGGGGAGCGGAAGCTGCGGGACGAGCTGTGGAAGCGGGGGGTGCCCCGGGAGTACTGGGACCAGGCCCTGGAGGAGGTCCAGGACCCCACGGACGGCATGGACGCCTTTATCCGCCGCAAGCTCATGGGCCGCACCGCCGACAAGGAGACGCTGGGCAAGCTGTCCGCCGCCCTGGCCCGCCGGGGCTACCGCTGGGAGGACATCCGCGCCGCCCTGAGCCGGTACGGTGAGACCTTCGAGGACGAGAGTATCTGAGAACAGAGAGAATTTCAAGGGAAAACCGGAAATGGGGCATTTTCCCCTTTTCATTTTGTACGTTTCGTGATATCCTGTACTTCACGTTCAGATGAAGGAGTTACACGCTGTGAATCAGTATAAAGTTGCGTTTGTTTCCCTTGGCTGCGCCAAGAATCTGGTGAATACCGAGCAGATGATGGCTCTGTGCCGGGACGCGGGCTATGAGGTGGTGGCCAACCCCGAGGGGGCCGACGTGGCCGTCCTCAACACCTGCGGATTTATCGACTCGGCCAAGAGCGAGGCCATTGACAACATCCTGGAGCTCTCCCAGCTCAAGAGCAAGGGGACCCTGGGCAAGCTGCTGGTGACGGGCTGCCTGTCCCAGCGGTACAAGGACGAGCTGATGGAGGAGATGCCCGAGGTGGACGGCGTGCTGGGTACCGGCAGCTACACCGACATCGTCCCCGCCGTGGAGTCCGTCATGGAGGGGGACCAGCCCACCTTCTTCGGCGACATCGATCACACCATCGAGGACGGCGCCCGGATGGTGTCCACCCCCGCCTACACCGCCTACCTGAAGATCGCAGAGGGCTGCGACAACCGCTGCTCCTACTGCATCATCCCCTACCTCCGGGGCCGCTACCGCAGCCGGACCATGGAGTCCCTGCTCGCCGAGGCCAAGGGGCTGGCCGACCGGGGTGTGAAGGAGCTCATCGTCATCGCCCAGGACATCACCCGCTACGGCACCGACCTGTACAAGAAGCGGATGCTGGGCGAGCTGCTCAGGGAGCTGTGCAAGCTGCCCTTCCACTGGGTGCGGCTGCACTACCTGTACCCCGACGAGCTGGATGACGACCTGATTGAGGTCATCGCCAGCGAGCCCAAGATCCTCAAGTACATCGACATCCCCCTCCAGCACATCAACGACAAGCTGCTCCGGGCCATGAACCGCCGGGGCACCAAGGCGGAGATCCTGGCCCTGCTGGACAAGCTGCGGCAGCGCATCCCCGGCCTGGTGCTGCGCACCTCCCTCATCGCCGGCCTGCCCGGCGAGGGCGAGGCCGAGTTCGAGGAGCTGTGCGACTTCCTGCGGGAGGCCCGCATTGAGCGGGCGGGCATTTTCCAGTTCTCCCCGGAGGAGGGCACCCCTGCCGCCGTCATGCCCAACCAGGTGGACCCGGACACCGCCGCCCGCCGGGTGGAGCTGCTGGTGGACCTCCAGTCCCAGGTGATGGACGACTTCAACGAGAGCCGCCTGGGCGAGACCCTGGAGGTGCTCTGTGAGGGCTTTGACCCGGACATGGGCTGCTACGCCGGCCGTTCCTACGCCGATTCCCCCGACGTGGACGGCAAGGTGTTCTTCACCGCTGCCGGGCTGGTGCCCGCCGGCACCTTTGTCAACGTGCGCATCACCGGCACCGAGGACGGCGACCTGATGGGCGAGATTGAGGAGGCGTAAGGGATGAATACGGCCAACAAGCTCACCCTCAGCCGGGTGGTCATGATCCCGCTGTTCCTGGTGGTGCTCTATCTGGGCTTCCCGTACAGCCGGTATGTGGCCCTGGCCATCTTTATCCTGGCCAGCATCACCGACTTCGTGGACGGGTACATTGCCCGCCACTACAACCAGGTCACCGATTTCGGCAAATTCATGGACCCCCTGGCCGACAAGCTGCTGGTCATGGCCGCCATGCTGTGGTTCGTGGAGACCGGCCGTTTCCCCGCCTGGGCCCTGCTGATCGTCATCGCCCGGGAGTTCGCCGTCACCGCCCTGCGGCTCATCGCCGTGGAGCGGGGCCGGGTGATCGCCGCCGCCTGGTCCGGCAAGATCAAGACCGCCTCCACCATGGTGGGCATCTGCGTCATGTTCGTGTTCCCCAACGTGGTGGTGGATACGGTGGTCATGGCCATCATTGTCCTCACCACCCTCTACTCCGGCGTGGAGTACTTTATCAAGAACCGGGACGTTATGGACTGGAAGAACATGTGATGCACCAAAGCCCCCGGCCGCTCAATCTGAGCGGCCGGGGGCTTTCTGCAACAGGACGGAGTCAGGGGCGGCGCTGCGCCTTGGTCAGGCGGAGAAGAGGCAAAACGGCCAGTCCGCCCGCCAGATAGGCCAGCAGGTCCAGGGGGTCGGACACGGAACCGGAAATCAGAAGGGGAGAGACGTACTCCCAGAACAGGCCGCACAAGAGCAGAAAGGCGGCGGCGGGCAGTACTCTGGTGAGAGGCGGCAGCCGTCCGGCGGACAGCAGCAGGTTCACCAGGGCGAGGATCATGCCCCCGGCCAGGATATCATGGAAGTACCAGGCGAAGAAGCGCCCCTCTGCCCCGGGCAGGCCGGTGAGGGCCAGGCGGCTGAGCCAGTAGAGGGCGGCTGTGAGAACGATGATGGCAAAGGGGAGGGCGTTGGTCCTCAGAAAATCATCATGAGCAGCAGGGCCAGAATGACACCCAGCATGACGGCCAGCACCGTGCCGCCGAACCCCAGTCCGCCCCGCTTCTCCTCCGGGGCCTCGATAGGGTCCGCACGGAGCATGGCCTCCTGGCTCTGGGCGCTCTCGTCCCGGATGACCTTCACCAGGCCGCAGGTCTCAAAGTCCTTGGCCCAGCGGTAGGCCTCCTCCAGCGTCAGGCCGGAGGCCAGCGCCACGGGCAGAAGGGGTACCATCCGGTCCACGTCCTCCTCCGACATGCCGCTGTTGCGCAGGATACGGCGGGTCTCCCAGGGGCTGGGGTTGGTGTCCAGCAGGATCAGGGAGTAGCCGCCCGACGGCGCCTGAGGCTGGGATTGGGCCTGTGGTGCGGAGCCGTCGGGTTTATTCTCCGCCTTGCCCAGCAGCAGATAGTCGGCGGACAGATGAAAGAGCTCGCACATTTTGCTCACGGTGTCCAGATCGGGTTTGGTCTGGCCGCTCTCCCACTTGCTCACCGCCTGGCGGGATACCCCAAGGGCCTCCCCCAGCTGCTCCTGGGACATACCTGCCGCCCGCCGAGCCGCGGCGATCCGTTCGTTCAGTTCCATAGCGAACCTCCTCCAATATCGCATCCGCCGTCCCTCATGCCAGGGGCGGCGGCCTTCTTTCCGATTTCAGTGTACCAAAAAGAGGGGGGTTCCTCAAGCGATACAAGCTGGAAATCTGTCAACTCCAGGTTGACAACGGGGCGGAGGGGATCTGAAGGGCAAAAAAACGGGGCGGAATGGATGGCTTTACAACCATTTCCAAGCTGTTATACTAATATCAATTGCGGCCCATGGGCCGCCGGTTGACAAAAGAACCGTTTGAAAGCAGAGAGGAGAAGAGGGAGATGCAGCAGACACAGGGAGGCGCTTTGGAGCGGATATTCCATCTCCGGGAACAGAACACCAGCGTAAAGACTGAGGTGGTGGCAGGCCTGACCACCTTTGTGACCATGGCCTACATTCTGGCCGTCAATCCCCTGATTCTGGGGGACGCGGGCATGGACAAGGGCGCGGTATTCACCGCCACCTGTCTGGCCTCCATGGTGGCCACCATCTGCATGGCCTTTCTGTCCAACTACCCCTTCGCCCTGTCGGCGGGCATGGGCCTTAACGCCTACTTCGCCTACACCGTGGTGCTCAAGATAGGGTACAGCTGGCAGATGGCCCTGGCCGCCGTATTCGTGGAGGGCGTGATCTTTATCGTCCTCTCCCTGACCCGGGTGCGGGAGGCGGTGTTCAACGCCATCCCAATGTCACTCAAGCACGCCGTGTCGGCGGGCATCGGGCTGTTTATCGCCTTCATCGGCATGCAGAACTGCAAGCTGGTGGTGGACAGCTCCACCCTGGTGGAGATGTACAGCTTCGCCGATAACCGGGCGGAGTTCTCCACCGTGGGCATCACTGTGGTGCTGGCCATGGTGGGGGTGCTCATCACCGGCATCCTGGTGGTCCGGGGCGTGAAGGGCAACATCCTGTGGGGTATCCTGGCCACCTGGGTGCTGGGCATCCTGTGCCAGCTCACCGGGCTGTACGACCCGTCGGTGCTGGGCAGCGTGCTGCCCGACTTCTCCGGCGGCATCGCCGTGCCCAGCGTCATGCCCACCCTGGGACAGATGGACTTCAGCGCCCTGCTGACCCCTGAGTTTGCGGTGGTGGTGTTCGCCCTGCTCTTTGTGGACGTGTTCGACACCATGGGCGGCCTCATCGGCATCGCCTCCAAGGCGGACATGCTGGACGAGAACGGCCGCCTGCCCCGGCTGCGGGGCGCCCTGCTGGCCGACGCCATCGGCACCACTGCCGGCGCTGTGCTGGGCACCTCCACCGTCACCACCTTCGCCGAGAGCGCCGCGGGCGTGGCCGAGGGCGGCCGCACCGGCCTGACCGCCCTGGTCACCGGCGGACTGTTCGGGGTGGCCCTGTTCCTGTCCCCCCTGTTCCTGGCGGTGCCCTCCTTCGCCACCGCCCCCGCCCTCATCGTGGTGGGCTTCATGATGGTGGGCTCCCTCCTCAAGGTGGACTTCACCGACCTGGCCGACGCCATCCCCGCATTCCTCTGTTTCCTGGCCATCCCCTTCCTGTACTCCATCTCCGAGGGCATCGCCCTGGGCGTCATCTCCTATGTGGTCATCCACGCTGCCGCCGGCCGGAAGGACCGCCGCCGGATCAGCCCCGCCATGTACGTGCTGGCCGCCCTCTTTGTGCTCAAATACATCCTGATTTAAGGGGACACGCCGCCCTTGACACACCGAAGGCCCCGTGATAGTATAATGAACTGTACCGGCGGAGTATCCGCCCAAATGAATATCGCGAGGAACGGAAAGAGTAGCGCAGGCCTTACCGGCCAGAGAGGGACCGTCACCGGCTGAGAGCGGTCCCGCGGGAACCCCGCGCGAAGTGCGTCCGGGAGCGAGAGGGATGCAGATGCCCTCCGGCTGGCCCCGTCACCGGCCTTTGAGTGAGAAACGAGAGTGGAACCGCGGTTTTTGATCGCCTCTTGTGCCTTTGGGCACAGGAGGCGTTTTTCTTTTATCACCCGCCCCGCAGGCGGACGGACAGGAGGCATTCCATGACCAGACTTGGCGAGACCCTGCGGGCCTATCAGGCCCGTGACCCGGCGGCCCGCAGCCGCCTGGAGATCTTTCTGCTCTACCCCGGCGTGCACGCCGTCATCTACCACCGCATCGCCCACTGGTTCTACCGGCACAGGCTCTTCTTCCTGGCCCGGTGCGTGTCCCAGTGGAGCCGGTGCTGGACCGGCATCGAGATCCACCCCGGAGCCAAGATCGGCCGCAGGCTGGTCATTGACCACGGCATGGGCATCGTCATCGGCGAGACCGCCGAGATCGGGGACGACTGCCTCATCTACCACGGCGTCACCCTGGGCGGCACCGGCAAGGACCACGGCAAGCGCCACCCCACCCTGGGCAACAATGTGATGGTGTCGGCCGGGGCCAAGGTGCTGGGCCCCTTCAAGGTGGGGGACAACTCCCGCATCGCGGCCAACGCCGTGGTGCTCACCGAGATCCCACCCGACGCCACCGCCGTGGGCGTGCCCGCCCGGGTGGTGCGCATTGCCGGCGAGCGGGTGGACTACGCCTCCAAGGTGGACCAGATCCACATCACCGACCCGGTGCAGAAGGAGCTCCAGGCCCTGTCCTCCCGGCTGGAGTGGCTGGAGCAGTTCATCGACCAGCAGGCCAAAAACGGAAACCTTTAATCTATAAAAACAAGGAGATATCAGAATATGAAGCTCTACAATTCCCTCTCCCACACCAAGGAGGAATTCGTCCCCCACGTGCCCGGCAAGGTGTCCATGTACACCTGCGGCCCCACGGTGTACCACTTCGCCCACATCGGCAATCTGCGCTCCTATATCATGGAGGATGTGCTGGAGAAGTTCCTCCGCTATGACGGCTACGACGTGAAGCGGGTCATGAACATCACCGACGTGGGCCACCTGGCCTCCGACGCCGACACCGGCGAGGACAAGATGGTCAAGGGCGCCCAGCGGGAGCACAAGACCGTCATGGAGATCGCCAAGTTCTACACCGACGCCTTCTTCGCCGACTGCAAGAAGTTGAACATCAAGTACCCCGACGTGGTCCAGCCCGCCACCGGCATGATCGACAGCTATATCAAGGTCATCACCAAGCTGCTGGACACCGGCTACGCCTACCTGGCCGGGGGCAACGTGTACTTCGATACCTCCAAGCTCAAGCGCTACTACGTGTTCAACGACCACGACGAGGAGAACCTGGCTGTGGGCGTCCGGGACAGCGTGGAGGAGGACCAGAACAAGCGCAACAAGGCCGATTTCGTCCTGTGGTTTACCAAGAGCAAGTTCGAGGACCAGGCCCTCAAGTGGGACTCCCCCTGGGGCGTGGGCTACCCCGGCTGGCACATCGAGTGCTCCTGCATCTCCATGAAGTACCTGGGGGAGTACCTGGACATCCACTGCGGCGGCATTGACAACGCCTTCCCCCACCACACCAACGAGATCGCCCAGTCCGAGGCCTACCTGGGCCACCCCTGGTGCAAATACTGGATGCACGTCCACCACCTGAACACCAGCACCGGCAAGATGAGCAAGTCCAAGGGCGAGTTCCTCACCGTCTCCCTGCTGGAGGAGAAGGGCTACGACCCCCTGGTCTACCGGCTGTTCTGCCTTCAGTCCCACTACCGCAAGGGCCTGGTGTTCACCTGGGAAAACCTGGACAACGCCAAGGCCGCCTACGACAAGCTGGTGAGCCGCGTGGCCGCCCTGGGCGAGGAGGGCGACGTGGACCAGGCCGCCGTGGACGCCGCCAGAGCCGCCTTCATCGAGGCTGTGGGCAACGACCTGAACACCTCTCTGGGCGTCACCGCCGTGTACGACGCCCTCAAGGCCGACGTGAACGACGCCACCAAGCGGGCCATCATCGCCGACTTTGACAAGGTGCTGGGTCTGGACCTGCTGGGCCGGGCCGCCGCCCTGAAGGAGAAGGAGGCCGTCCCCGCGGAGGGCGCCGAGGAGATCGAGGCCCTCATCGCCCAGCGCGCCCAGGCCAAGAAGGAGAAGAACTGGGCCCAGGCCGACGCCATCCGGGATCAGCTCAAGGCCATGGGCGTGGAGATCAAGGACACCCCCAATGGCGTGGAGTGGAAGCGGATATAATAACAGAATAGAGCGTCTCTGCCCCCGGGGCTCCACAGCCCCGGGGGCTTTTTGTGCTTTCGGTTGACATAAATGAATACAGGGATACCCATGACACGGAACAAAGGAGAGTGGTCTGAGCGCGGATTTTTTTGTGCACAATGCGGTTGACAGGACAGGGGTCGGGCGCGTATGATATCATAACGTGATTAAAAGATAACTGCATTAACAATTAGCAAGGAAAGAAGGTGAAAGCGTGGAGCACAGAGAGATACAGCGGGAGATCTTCCAGGCCCTGCACCGGTTCGGAAAGCTGAATACCGGGCAGCTCATTGAGACGGAAGGCCTGACCCAGGGGGAGTTCTTCGGGCTCTCCATGCTGCGGGAGCACCTGAAGGAGCACCCGGAGGGGATGCACGTCCGGGAGCTGGCCCAGTGCGCCCGGGTCTCAGCCCCCAGAGTGTCCCGGATGCTGCGGGACATGGAGGAGCGGAACCTCATCGAACGGCGGATCGACAAGTCCGACCGGCGCAATACCTACATCGTCCTCACCGACCAGGGTGAGGCGGCCAGGTGCAGGACGGCGGAGCGGCTGTCCCGGTTCCTGGACCGGGTGGTGGAGCGGATGGGCCAGGAGAATGTCCAGGCCATGATTGACCTGTGGAACCAGTTCTCCGCCATTCTGGAAGACGAACGAGCAAAGGAGACAGAGCAGTGCTGAAATTGATACGCTATCTCAAGCAGGTGAAATGGCCCATCCTGGCCATTATGCTCCTGCTGGTGGTGCAGGCCTGGTGCGACCTGAGCCTGCCGCAGTACACATCGGACATTGTGGATGTGGGCATCCAGCAGGGGGGCATCGAGCACGCCGCCCCCGACCAGATCCGGGACGAGACCATGGAGGACCTGAAGCTCTTCATGGACGAGGACAGCTGGAGCAAGGTGGAGGCCGCCTATACGCTGAATGACGACGGCATCTGGTACCGGAACAAGGTGAGTGAGAGCGCCCTGGAGGAGCTGGACGATGTGTTCGGCATGCCCATGCTCATGCTCTCCGCCATGGAGGAGCAGGGCATGGACGCCGCTACCCTCCAGGCCATGCTCGCCTCCGGCCAGATGACCCTGGAACAGCTCCAGGCCATGGCGGACCAGGCTCTGGAGCAGTTCGGCACCCAGTCCGACATGATCGTGGAGCAGAAGGCTCTCCTCTTTGTCAAAGAGGAGTATGCCGCCATGGGCCTGGACCTGGACCAGATCCAGATGAACTACCTGCTCTCTACCGGCGGCAAGATGCTGGGCATCTCCCTGCTGATGGCCGCTGCCGCCATCCTGGTGGGTCTGCTGGCCTCCCGCACCGCCGCCCAGCTGGGCATGAGCCTCCGCGGCGACGTGTTCAAGGCCGTCATGTCCTTCTCCAACGCGGAGATCGACAAGTTCTCCACCGCGTCCCTCATCACCCGCTCCACCAACGACATCCAGCAGGTGCAGATGGTGGTGGTGCTCATGCTGCGCATCGTCATCTATGCACCCATCCTGGGCATCGGCGGCATTGTCAAGGTGGCCACCACCCACACCGGCATGGAGTGGATCATCGCCGTGGCCGTGGGCACCGCCCTGGTGCTGGTGGCCCTGCTCATGGGCCTGGCCCTGCCCAAATTCAAGCGGATGCAGACCCTGGTGGACAAGATGAACCTGGTCTCCCGGGAGATCCTCACCGGCCTGCCCGTCATCCGGGCCTTCAGCCGGGAGAAGCACGAGGAGAAGCGCTTCGACCTGGCCAACCTGGACCTGAAGAAGACCCAGCTGTTCACCAACCGGGTCATGACCTTCATGATGCCCATGATGATGCTGCTGATGAACGGCGTGTCCATCCTCATCGTGTGGAACGGCGGCCACGGCATCGACGCGGGCACCATGCAGGTGGGCGATATGATCGCCTTCATCACCTACACCATGCAGATTGTCATGTCCTTCCTCATGATCGCCATGATCGCCATCTTCCTACCCCGGGCCAGCGTGGCCGCCGAGCGTATCGACGAGGTGCTCCAGACCAAGCCCATCATCCGGGACAAGCGGAAGGTGAAGGACAATACCAAGGAGCAGTGGAAGGGCGTGGTGGCCTTTGAGGACGTGTCCTTCCGCTACCCCGACGCCGGGGCCGACGTGCTGGAGCACATCACCTTCACCGCTCAGCCCGGCCAGACCACCGCCATCATCGGCTCCACCGGCTCGGGCAAGTCCACCCTGCTGAACCTGATCCCCCGGTTCTTCGACGTGAGCTACGGCCGCATCACCATGGACGGCGTGGACATCCGGGACCTGTCCCAGCACAAGCTCCACGAGCTGCTGGGATATGTGCCCCAAAAGGGCGTGCTCTTCTCCGGCGACATTGAGTCCAACCTGAAGTTCGGCGGCGCGAACATCACCGACCAGGCCATGGAGGAGGCGGCGGAGATCGCCCAGGCCAAGGAGTTCATCGACTCCAAGCCCGACGGCTACCACACCCCCATCGCCCAGGGCGGCACCAACGTGTCCGGCGGCCAGAGACAGCGGCTGTCTATCGCCCGGGCCATCGCCAAGAACCCCAGAGTGTTCCTCTTTGACGACTCCTTCTCCGCCCTGGACTACAAGACCGACGTGGTCCTCCGCCGGGCCCTCAACGAGAAGGTAAAGGACGCCACCGTCATCATCGTGGCCCAGCGGATCTCCACCATCCTCCACGCTGACCAGATCGTGGTGCTGGACGAGGGCAGGATCGCAGGCATCGGCACCCACGAGGAGCTGATGAAGACCTGCCCCACTTATCAGGAAATTGCAAGAAGCCAGCTCTCCGCAGCGGAATTGGGAGGTGAGGGAGCATGAGCGAGACAAAACAGACCCACACCCAGCCCCGCCGGGGACCCATGGGCGGTATGGGCCACGGCGGCATGCGGCCCGGCGAGAAGGCCAAGGACTTCAAGGGCACCATCGGCAAGCTGCTCTCCTACATGGGCAGCTATAAGATCGGACTGTGCTTTGTGCTGCTCTTCGCGGCGGGCTCCACCGTGTTCAATATCTTCGGGCCCAAGATCCTGGGCAACGCCACCACCGAGCTCTTCAACGGCCTGGTGGCCAAGATCAGCGGCACCGGCGGCATCGACTTCGGCCGCATCGCCCAGATTCTCCTCTTCCTCCTGGGCATGTACCTGCTGGCCGCCCTCTTCGGCTCCATCCAGGGCTGGATCATGAGCGGCATCGCCCAGAAGATGGCCTACCGCATGCGCCGGGATATCTCGGAGAAGATCAACCGCATGCCCATGAAGTACTTTGAGTCCCGCACCGTGGGCGAGGTCCTCTCCCGCATCACCAACGACGTGGACACCATGGGCCAGAGCCTGAACCAGAGCATCACCCAGCTCATCACCTCGGTGACCATGATCATCGGCGTGTTCATCATGATGCTCACCATCAGCCCCCTGATGACCCTCATCGCCGTGGTCATCCTGCCCATCTCCATGCTCCTCATCAGCATTGTGATCAAGCACTCCCAGAAGTACTTCAAGGCCCAGCAGGAGTACCTGGGCCACATCAACGGCCAGGTGGAGGAGTGCTACTCCGGCCACAACGTCATCCGGGCTTTCAACCAGGAGGAGACCGTCAAGGCCAGATTTGACGAGACCAACCGCATCCTGTTCCAGTCCGCCTGGAAGAGCCAATTCTTCTCGGGCATGATGCAGCCCATCATGAACTTTGTGGGCAACCTGGGCTATGTGGCCGTGGCCGTGTCGGGCAGCATGCTGGCCGTGGCCGGGGTCATCAAGGTGGGCGATATCCAGGCCTTCATCCAGTACGTGAAGAACTTCACCCAGCCCATCACCCAGATCGCCCAGGTCTCCAATATGCTCCAGTCCATGGCCGCCGCCGCCGAGCGGGTCTTTGAGTTCCTGGACGAGGAGGAGGAGACCCCCGACCCCGCCCAGCCCGCCTCTCTGGCCGACGTGAAGGGCGGCGTGGACTTCGACCACGTCCACTTCGGCTACAACCCCGACAAGATCATCATCAACGACTTCTCCGCCCACGTGGAGCCCGGTCA
Organism: uncultured Pseudoflavonifractor sp.; assembly: GCF_944387275.1. GTDB lineage: Bacteria > Bacillota > Clostridia > Oscillospirales > Oscillospiraceae > Pseudoflavonifractor > Pseudoflavonifractor intestinihominis. The sequence continues at coordinate 95,427 of NZ_CALXEG010000001.1, read as the reverse complement.
GATGGTGGCCATCGTGGGCCCCACCGGCGCGGGCAAGACCACCATGGTCAAGCTGCTCATGCGGTTCTATGACGTCAACTCCGGCGCCATTCGGGTGGACGGCCACGACGTGCGGGACTTCCGCCGGGCCGACCTGCGGGAGACCTTCGGCATGGTGCTCCAGGATACCTGGCTGTTCAAGGGCACCATCATGGAGAACATCCGCTACGGCCGCCTGGACGCCAGCGATGAGGAGGTCATCGCCGCCGCCAAGGCCGCCCACGTCCACCACTTCATCCAGACCCTCCCCGGTGCCTACCAGATGGAGCTCAACGAGGACGCCACCAACATCTCCCAGGGCCAGAAGCAGCTTCTGACCATCGCCCGGGCCATCCTGGCCGACAACAAGATCATGATCCTGGACGAGGCCACCTCCTCGGTGGACACCCGCACCGAGCACCTGATCCAGGACGCCATGGCCAACCTGATGAAGGGCCGCACCAGCTTTGTCATCGCCCACCGGCTCTCCACCATCAAGAACGCCGACCTCATCCTGGTGATGAAGGACGGCGACATCGTGGAGCAGGGCAACCACCAGCAGCTGCTGGCCAAGGGCGGCTTCTACGCCGACCTCTACAACTCCCAGTTCGAGGACGTGGGGTAAACAAAAGGCGGTACCCGGTTTGATGTCGGGTACCGCCTTTTTTCGCGGGTTGCATTGCTCCTGTGGGGATGGTAAACTGTATTTGTTACGCACAGCCGTGCAAATCATAACAGGGAAAGGATGGTCGTTTATGAAGATGAATCGTGTATGGAGGGTTCACGCTTCCTAACCCTCCAATCGACATTTGGAGGAGAACAGATGAAAAACGAAATCACCATCCGAGAAGCCGTTACAGAACAGGAGATCGCATTCTTTTGGGGCCAGCTCCGGGCCTATTTCAGCCGGGACATCTTTCCCGGCCCGGACAGCGGAGCGCGGGCCCATTTCCTGGACGACCAATACCGCGCTCATATGGACGCTCTCCATGAGCGGCAGCAGGACCGCTGCTATTACCTGCTGCTGCGCCGGAACGGAGAGGACATCGGCCTGGCGCTGCCGGTGCTGTATCACACGGAGGACGGCAAGTGCTTTCTGTGCGAGTTCTGCGTATTCCCGGAATTTCGGGGAAACGGCACCGGGACAAAATGCGGAGAGCGTTTTTTGGCCTGGGCCAGGTCCATGGGGGCTGCCTACGTGGAGCTGAACTGTGACACCCCCCAGCGCCAGCGCTTCTGGGGACGGCTGGGCTTCCGGAGGAACGGAGCGGACGAGTGGGGCATGCCGTTGATGCTGCTGCCGCCGGAAGAGGCGCTGCCGATCCGTATTGAACGTCTGACCGACGGCGGAGACTGGCAGCTGAAAAAGCTGGAGAACGGATTCCTCTGTGAAATCGGGGAGGAAATGCTCTCGGAAGAGAAGAAACGCCGCCTGGAACAGGCGGTCTCCCACGGGAAAATCACATACTTCCTTGCAAAGCGGGGCTATCGCGCCGTGGGGATGTGCAGCGTGGCGACTGCCTTTTCCACCTTCGCCTGCGGGGATACAGGAACCTTTGAGGACTTCTATATTGAGCCGGTCTTTCGCGGAAAGGGCATTGCCCGGATGCTGGCGGAGGCGGCGCAGAAGTGGTGCAGGGAAGAGGGTGTGGCCAGCCTGAGCGTCACCTGCGCGCCCTGCGATGAGCAGATGTATCAAGCCCTCGGGTTCCAGATCCCGCTGGGAAGGACCTACGCATATCCGGCAAGCGGAGACTGACCGGTATGGAGATGGAGCGATGGGACCGGGCAATACCAAAATCGAATCAGAATGATTGGATTTTGGAGGACGCGATAGAAATCAGGAGATATGCCACCCATATCGCCCCTGCGCCTTCACGGCGGCTGCCGATATGAGCCAATGCGCTTTTATCCGAATGCCCGGCAGGTAAACAATACATAACAGAGAAAAGCGGCAAATCCCATTGGGATTTGCCGCTTTTTATCCGCTGTGTTTGCTCTCCCGGTTACCGGCCCGTGCCCCAGTAGAACAGGGCGATGACGCCGGGACCGGTGTGGGCGCCGATGATGGGGCCCATGTGGAAGATGGTGATGTCCGCGTCAGGGTGCCGCTCCAGAATGGTGGCCTTCATGAACTCGGCGTCCGCCAGACAGTCGCCGTGGCAGAGGAACACCTGGCGGTTGACCTCCGGCGTCCAGTCCTTGTCCATGTGGTCGATGAGGGCCAGCATGGAGTTCTTCCTGCCCCGGGCCTTGGCGGTGTTGGTCAGATGGCCCTCGCTGTCGCAGTGCATCACCGGCTTGATCTGGAGGGCGGAGCCCACCACGGCAGTGGCGGCGGAGATGCGCCCGCCCCGGCGCAGGTGGTTCAGATCCTCCACCGTGAACCAGTGGGCCACGTTCTGCCTGTGGTCCTCCACCCAGGCGGCCAGCTCCTCCACACTCAATCCGGCGTCCCGCTGGGCGGCAGCGCCGGTCACCAGCATACCCTCGCCGGCGGAGGCGGCCAGGGAGTCCACACAGATCAGCTTCCGGTCCGGGTACTTCTCCCGCAGATCCTCCATGCAGATCTTGGCCGCCTGGATGGTGCCCGACAGGCCGGAGGAGAAGCAGATGTACAGCACGTCCAGCCCCTGCTCCAGGCAGCGGGTAAAGTGCTCCTCATAGACCGTGGGGTTGATCTGGGAGGTGGAACCCATCTTGCCCTCACGCATGCCGGCAAAGAAGGCCTCGCTGGTGATATTGCCGCCAGGGCCGAAGGTGTAGGGCACACCGCCCAGCTGGCACTCCATGGGGATGATCTCCACACCGATCTGGTTGGCCCAGGCCTCGGTCAGGTCTGTGGTGGCGTCGGTGATGATCTGATAACCGCTCATGATAACACTCCTTTATTTCCCGTGCGGCAGCCGCCGCACAAATACAATTCCGTCACTATTATACAGTCTGAATTCCCAGGCCGCAAGGACGGAAGTCCAGAGACGGAAAAATATGAGGAAGCAAAGGAAAATAGAATACAAAATGTTATATGAATAAATAAAAGTACGAATCGGATTGAAAAACGGGCCTCAAAGCGACAGCTCCCGCCGGATGGAGGCCCAGACCGTTTGGCTGGGCAGGGCGCCGCTGTCCCGCACCGCCCGGGCGGCACGGCGGCGGGTCATGGGGCGTTCGCCTGTCACCGGAGGCCGCCCGGCGGGCTGGAGCAGCATCCGGCGGAGGGGAAAGACCAGGAACAGCACCAGCAGGAACAGGAGGGGGATAAGGCACCAGGTCAGGTCGGGCTGGGTCTGCCGGGCGGGGAGAAAGGGCTGGGGCAGGGCGGGCGCCTCCACACCCACGGTAGTGGTAATTTGATAGGGCCCCACCGACACCTCCACCATGTCGCCGTACTCCTCCTCAATGCGGGCGGCATAGGCGTCGGCCGCCTCCCGGCCGTCCAGAGTGGTGATGTCAACATGGACGCAGGGCTGGCCATTTGTGCTGAAATCATTGCCCCGGTTGCCCAGCCCTACGACGAGGACCGGGCTGCCCTCCGCGCCCACCAGCTGGGAGAGGGCGGCATGGACCTCCAGCAGCTGAGCCCGGGACCAGCGGCAGGAGGCAAAGGACAGGCCGTCGGCGCTGCCCGCCTGGGCAATGATGGAGTCTATGGCGGACTGGTCCCCGTCCACCACCGCCACGACCACAGAGTTGGCAGCCTCGTTCACCCAGGTGCCGCCCACCATGTCCGGGTAGCCCTCATCCTCCCAGCGCTCCAGCAGCGCCAGGGCGGAGGCCGGGATGTCCGCCTTTGCCTCCGCCCTGGAAGCGGGCAGGAACAGTGCCGCCAGAAGAAGTATGACGAGAAAAACAGCGCGCAGTTTCATAAGTACCTCCAATCGTCATCCGTTCAGATAATCCCGCACCCGCCCCATGGCGGTGTGGTAGCGCCGCAGGGCCGTGCCCAGGGGAATGCCCAGAAGCCGGGCGCACTCCCGAAAGCGGAGCCCGCCGTTGAGGTGCAGGCTCACCAACAGGCGGTCCTCCGGGGAGAGCCGGGCCAGGGCGGCCTCCACGTCCAGCCCCAGGTCCAGGTCGGGCTGGGGAACGGTCAGGCCGCTGTCCTCTAGAGGAAGGGAGGCCCTGCGGGCGCGGAGGTGGTCCACCGCCAGGTTGCGGGCCACCTGAAACACCCACGCCCTGGGGTGGGACACCTCCGGGCCGGGCGGCGACCGGTAGAGCCTGAGAAAGGTCTCCTGGAGCAAATCCTCGGTGCTCTGCCGGTCTCCCACCAGCCGGAGCAGCACGGTGTAGACCGGCGGGGACAGGGCCTCATAGAGGGTGTGGAAGGCCTCACGATCCCCACGCCGCAGCGCGGAGAATAAGCTGTTGAGCTGATGTTCCGTCATGGGCCGCCCTCCTCTCTCTACCTTTTATGACGAAAAGAGGCCCGGTTTTATTCGCACAAAACAGAAAATTTCCGGCCCGCCGGGGAGCGCGGCGGGCCGGAAGGGGTCAGTAGGTGAACAGGGTGGGGAAACAGAGCCCGGCGTTGTCGTCCAGCATGAGGCAGTAGCTGGGAGAGGTGTTTTCCCCGTCGTAGAGATAGAAGAACTGCAGGCTGCCGTGGGTGATGTAGGTGCGGGCATAGGCCAGCCGCTTGTAGGAGGTGTAGTACATCTGTGTGCTGAAGTAGGTGGTACCGAAGAGCTCCTGGTTGAGGTAATAGGACTTGCCCAGAAGGGAACCGTCGTCCCAATAGGAGAAGGTCACGTTCAGCACGTCCACCTCATTGCCTGACGCATCCACCCCGGTGGTGCGGAATTCCTCCGGCCTGCCGTCGGGCTGGAAGGACCAGTCGGAGCGGAAACCGGATACCAGCTCCAGTTCCGTCCCGTCGGTGCCCCAGGGGGTCAGGACCGAGTAGGCCCCGGCGTTGCCCAACAGACCGCATTCATAGGGGTCGTCCGACGCTGCGGGGGCGGTGGTGCTATGGAACCCGAAGGCATAGATATAGGGAATGGCCAGAGGATTGTCTCCGCTCTCCCATACATATCGGAAGCCGCAGCCCCTGCCCGTCTCAGGGTCAAACCAGAGCTGAAGCTGCAGGGTATCATCCAGCGGGGTGTAGTAGACATAATACATATCATCCCAGGTAAATCCATACTCAGCCAGAATCTCCGAGCGGGTGGGGGTGTTCTCGACGGCATAGCTGCCGGTGTCCTCCGCCCAGGTGTATACCGGCACGTCAGGCAGTGTATCCGGATAGAGGGTCAGGGCGCTGGAGCCCGGGTCCAGATGGAAGACGGAGCCGTCAAAGGACAGCTGGGCGGTATAGGTGGCTACATAGCCCAGGGTGTTCCGGACCATCAACTCACAGGTGGCCCGGATGGGAACGGCGGACAGGTCAAAGGCGTTGATGTCGCCGGCGGCTGCTTTCATTCCCGACAGGTCTTCCGACGGGTCGGTCAGGCTGGTAATGTCGCACTCCACCTGACCCTTGGGCCAGGTAATGGCGAGAAGGGCTGTGTCGCCCTCCCGGCGGGCGGAGCTGTCCAGCTGGGCGTTCACCGCCTGGCCCAGGTCCTGCCAGGAGAGGCTGGAGACCTGGCCGAAGTTGCTGTCCTGGAGCTGGAAGATGTGTAGATTCCAGGTGCTGACCCCTGTGCCGGTCCCGGCGGATACCACGGCGGCCAGCTCATGGGCGCCGTCCCCGTCGTAGTCGGCCGTGGCCAGAGTGGCGGGGAGGATCTGGGGACCGGCGTTGTAGGTGAGGTCGGGGAAGTAGGCCACCCGGTCCCTATGGCGCAGGAGCATGCCGCTCTGGCCGGTGACGGTCTCGTTGAGCCCGTAGAGGGTGATGTCCATCTTGGGCAGGTCGCCCAGAATGCGGATGGGGGAGGTCTCCCATACCTGGGGGTCGTCAAAGGAACGCTTCACGCCGTTGATATACAGGCTGTCCGGGTCGGGCAGGTCGGCGGCGGTCAAGGCTGACGGGTCGCCGATGTCCACACCCCGGGTCCAGGAGCCGTCCCACCGGAGGGTGGCGGTCTCGGTGGAGTTGCCTCCGCTGTCCAGCAGATACAGGGACAGGACGGGGCAGGCATACTCGTCCAGCTCCAGGGAGTGGGCCTCGTAGGCCGCCTCATCCCCGACGGGCAGCACCCCGCCCCGGAGGAGGGAGAAGGTGTCCCAGTTGTCCGAGGTCCAGACGCACAGGGGCGGCAGACCCTCGCCGCTCAGGGTGAGCACGCCCCAGCTGCCGCAGAGCTGAAGAGAGTCCACCGTATAGAGGGCGTCGGCGGGGATGTCCTCCGGGTAGGCCTGGTCGTAAATCAAAGAGATGTCCAGCTCCCGCCAGGTCTGGCCGCCGTCCCAGGTGACATAGATGGGCGCGCGGTTGAAGAGCCCCTCACAGAGGACGCCGTGGTCCGGGTCGGAGAAGGCGGCGCGCTCGATGTACCACTGGGTGTCCGGGTGGCTGTACTCTGTCCAAGTGTAGCCGCCGTCGTGGGTGCGGTAAAAATAGGTGTCCGCACTGCCCGTACCGGCGCCGACGCCCACCACCGCCCAGCCCTCGCTGGCCGTGGTGAAGCCCATCTGAACCGTGGCGGCCTCCAGGTCCGACAGGGTCTCCATCTCATTGCGGCCGCCCAGGTCCTGCCCGGCCCATTCGGTCGGAGCGGGCAGGAGGGACAGCAGGGGAGTGAGGTCCTCTGCACCGGGGTAGCGGAGGTAGGGCAGGCCGTCGTCCCCAAAGACACACTGGGGCGGTTGTGCGCCCCCCTTCAGCTCCAGCAGGCCAATCCAGCTCTTGGTGGCGCCGCTGGGATACTGGTAGGTCAGCCGCAGGCCCAGCAGGCCGCCGGGGGCGTCCTCGGGCAGGTAGAAGGCCACGCCGGAGGACAGGCTGGCATCGCCGTCCGTGGACTGGGCGCCCATCCGGCTCAGGGGGTCGCCTGCCTCCGTATAGGTGCTCGCATTCAGGGCGTAGAGCTCCACCGTATACCCCACAGCGTCGGTGGGGTTGGACAGGGAGATGAGGGCATCCGCATCGGTAAGGACCAGGGGCTGGGTCTCCTGTAGCGTGGAGAAAGGAGAGCTGCTCCGCAGGGACAGCTCCTGACCGCCCGCCACCACGGCGGGCTCGGCCCGGTCCACGCCGGTCTGAGTGGAGGGCAGGCGCACCCGGAAGGTGTACCGGACGGTGAGGGCCCGGGCACCGCTGCCCCAGCGGGCAATGAGGCGAATCCCCCGCAGCTCGGTGCCTGTGCCGGTGGAGGCCTCATGGGACCGGAGGGCAAAGGCGGCCGAGCCGTCCGCATCCAGCGAGACATCCAGGGACTGAGAGGGGGCGTCCTGGGCGGAGAGGAGCAGGTCCTCCGCCTCCAGCGTGTCGGGCGGGCTGTCGGGGAAGGACAGCTCCACCGAAGCGGCCACCGCGCCGGTAAAGAGGGGGACGCTGTCCCAGTCCAGGACGCCGGTTTCAGGGGCGAGGGTGGTGGAAGAACCTTCAACCGTGACGGTCAGATCAGGGGCGGTGTCGGGCACCTGGGCCGGGTTGGCGGCCAGCATGTAGCAGGAGGCCAGCAGCGCCGCCAGAGCCACCACCACCAGGGCGGCGGCGGGCCGCTTCCACCGGAGGGCGCCCTTCACCCGGACCTTTACGTCGTTCTCCCCAAAGGCCAGGGGCACCCGCAGAGGGTGGGCGACGGCCAGGGAGAGCAGGGCGGCAGAATAGTTTTTACGAATATCCTCCGGGCTGCGGCGGAGGACGGCCTCGTCACAGGCGGACTCCATGTCCCGGCAGGAGAGGAACCAGCTGACCCACAGCAGGGGGTTGAACCAGTGGACGGCCAGGGCAAGAAAGGCCAGCACCTTGACAATATGGTCCCCCCGGCGGATGTGGGAGCGCTCATGGAGCAGGACATACCGCCGGGTGTCCCCGGTCAGGCCCAGGGGAAGATAGATTTTGGGCGGAAAGAAGCCCAGCACAAAGGGGGAGTCCACCCGGTCGCTCTCCCAGGCGCCGTCCGGGGTGCGGACGGCGGCGGACAGCTTCAGACGCAGGCGCAGCCAGGACAGCAGGCTCCACAGCCACAGCGCCAGCACGCCCAGGGCCCAAATGACGGACAGCACAGGCAGCACGTCGGTCTCCACGGTGGCGGGGGGAGAGGCGCCGTCCGGCCCGGTGACCACATAGGAACCGCCGCCATCCTCCGGGGCGGGGGAGATGACGGTCCCTCCGGCGGCCACGCCGGCCTGATAACGATCGTGGTTCTGGGGGCTGTCCCAGATGACCTGGTTGCCGCTCATATCGCCGTCGGAGAAGCCGGCCACCTGTTCCTCTGCCGCAGGGAAGAGGGAGAGCAGGCTCCAATTGCTGGAGAAGGACACCGGGCACACCATGCGGAACAGCACCACCGCCCACAACAGGAACACAATGGCCCTGGGGACTTCCAGTATCCGCATGACAGCCCGGATGAGCAGCACCGCCAGGGCCGCCGCGGCGGCGGTCAGGCTCATGGCCAGCACTGCCTGGAACAGGGCGGGCAGCACGGCGGAAAACAGGTTACTCATCGCCCGCCTCCTCGATCATGCGCCGCAGCTCTTCCGCCTCCGCCTGGGAGAGCTTTTTCCCCCGCAGGAAGGCGGCCACAAAGGCGGGCAGGGAGCCGCCGAAGGACTTCTCCACCACTGACTCGCTCTCGTACTGCTCCACCTGCTCCCGGGGCACCAGGGCGGTGACAGTGGCGTCCTCATTTTGCAGGAAGCCCCGCTGGCACAGTTTGCGGATGAGATTGTAGGTGGTGGGCTTCTTCCAGCCGAAGCGCTCCAGGCACATGCGGGACAGGGCGGTGGAGTTCACCGGCTCCTCCGTCCACACCAGATCCATCAGCCGGTATTCGGCGTCAAACAGCTTATAGTCGTCCATAGCGGGCTCCTTTCCCTGCGAGGTTTGTTAGAACAAATCTCCTTGCAAAACTAGTTTATCGCGACAAACCTGTTCTGTCAAGAGAAAGACGGAAAAACGCAAAAAATCGCCCCACGGAATGATCCGTGGGGCGATGATTTGAAGAAGAGAAGATCAGCGGCGGCGGCGTCCATGGTAGCTGCCGCGGCTCCGGCCGCCGTAGCTCCGCCGACCGCGCCGGCCGAACAGGGTGAGCCGGAGCACCAGCACCAGAATCAGCACCACCAGCACCAGCAGGAGGATCTTCACCCACAGCTGGCTGAAGAACTTCTCGATCCGGTCCAGGTTGTAGAGCAGCTCGGAGCGCTCCACCGTGTCCACAGCCACCAGGTCCAGGGAGCCGTACTCCTCGCCGTTGTAGGTGAGGGTCACCTTGCCCAGCACCGTGCCCTTCTCCACCGGGGCCTCCAGGGTGTCGTAATACTGCTCCACGTTCTGCTTGAAGTCCTCGGCGGACACGTCGTTGGGCAGCACGGCGGAGAGGGTGCCGTTGGGCTCGGCCACCACGTGGTCGGTCTCGGAGAGGGTCACGGGGATGGACAGCTGGGGCTTGCTGCTGCTCATGATGGACTGGTAGGAGAAGTTGGAGAAGCCCCACTCCAGCAGCTTCTTGCTCTCGGAGAACTGGGTGTACCCGTCGCTGCCGGTGGCGCCCTCGGCCCGCTCACAGCCGGTGACCACGGCGATGAGGGAGCGCTCGCCCTTGGTGGCGGAGGAGGCCAGGCAGTAGCCCGCCTCGGGGGTGTAGCCGGTCTTGATGCCGGTGGCATACTCGTATGTATACCCCTTGTACTTCCAGCTGGTGATGAGGGCGTTGGTGTCCCAGAAGGTGCGCTCCTCGCTCATATTGGTGGCGGGGACCGTGTAGTTCATGGAGGTGACCAGCTCGCGGAAGATATCGTGCTTCATGGCCTCGTTGCAGAACAGGTAGATGTCGTAGGCCGTGGTGTAGTGGTTCTCATCGTGGAGGCCGTGGGGGTTCATGAAATGGGTGTCCTCACAGCCCAGCTCGGCGGCCCGCTGGTTCATCAGGTCCACAAAGGCGGAGATGGAGCCGGCCACCGTCTCGGCCAGCACGTTGCACGCCTCGTTGGCCGAGGGGATCAGGGCACAGGCCAGCACGTCCTTCAGGCTGAGGATCTCGCCCGGCTTCAGGTTCTGGGTGGAGGCGCCGGACATCATGCCGTCGTTTACGTGCTCGCTGACGGTGATCTGCTGGTCCAGGGACAGTTCGCCCCGCTCGATAGCCTCGATGGTCAGCAGACCGGTCATGACCTTGGTGATGCTGGCGGGGTAGGTCCGCTCATGGGCGTTGTGCTCGTAGAGGATCTCGCCGTAGGTGGTGTCCACCAGAATGGCGGACTTGGCGTTCACCACGTAGTCGTCCACAGAATTGGCCGAAGCGGTGGAAAAGGGGGCCAGCATGGCGCAGACCAGCGACAGGGTCAGAAGAAGAGAAAAAAGACGATTTTTTTTCATAGGAAACTCCCGCACACTATGTTATAATATATCCCATAACGCCCCTTTGCCGCAAAAACGGCCGGAAGGGCCACCTCTGCGGCAAAGAATGCGTCTGGACAGACTCGGTTACATAATTCATTATAGCAAAGAAGGACGGGCCGCGCAACGGGAAAGGTGGTTACAATTTGATGAAGATTTCCAGGCTGGAATTTGTGCTGCTTATGCTGACCACCGCCTGCCTTGCCTTCTTTGCCGGGTGGTTCCTGGGAGGGGAGAATTCCGCCGGAACCGTGCAGATCACCGCCCAGTACAGCCTGGAGCCGGAGCTCAGCACCGCACCGTCGGTCTCCCAGCTCCTGCCGACAACCTCCGACCCTCCGGCGGAGACAGAACCTGCGGCAATCACATCTCAGACGCCGTCGCCCGCGCCTGAGGAGACAGAGGGGCAGACCGGCCTGATCAACATCAACACCGCCGGCAGCGAGGAGCTCCAGACCCTGCCCAGCATCGGCGAGAAGCGGGCGGCGGCCATCATCGCATACCGGGAGGAGAACGGCCCCTTCCGCATGGTGGAGGACATCACCAATGTCAGCGGCATCGGCGAGGGGATTTTGTCCCAGATCATCGACTATATTACCGTTTAGTGAGGGCGAGCGCCCTGTGGAGGAATCAAACAATGAAAATTCTGGTTGTGGACGACGAGAAGGTGCTGGTCAAGGGCATCAAATTCAACCTGGAGAGCGAGGGCTACCAGGTGGAGACCGGCTATGACGGGGAAGAGGCGGTGGAGCTGGCCCGCAGCGGCGGCTTCGACCTCATCATCCTGGACCTGATGATGCCCAAGATCGACGGCCTCCAGGCCTGCATGCGCATCCGGGAGTTCTCCAACGTGCCTATCATCATGCTCACCGCCCGCAGTGAGGACACCGACAAGATCATCGGGTTTGAGTGCGGCGCCGACGACTATATCACCAAGCCCTTCAACATCCTGGAGCTGAAGGCCCGGGTGCGGGCCCTGCTCCGCCGGGCGGGCATGGCCGCACAGAAGGACAAGAAATCCCGCCTCACCGCCGGACACATCGTGATCGACGCCGACGAGCGCTCCGCCTGGAAGGGGGAGACCCCGGTGGACCTGACCGCCAAGGAGTTCGACCTCATCGAGCTGCTCATGCGCAATCCGGGCCGGGTGTACAGCCGGGAGAACCTGCTCAACGTGGTGTGGGGCTATGAGTACGCCGGGGACTACCGCACCGTGGACGTCCACGTCCGCCGTCTGCGGGAGAAGCTGGAGCTGGACCCCGCCCGCCCCGAGTACATCCTCACCAAGTGGGGCGTGGGCTACTACTTCAAGAACAGCTGAATCAGAACACGGCAAGGCCGCCGGGAGAAATTTTCTCCCGGCGGCCTTTATTTTACAAACAGTTTGTCTCCATTTTACAAAAACTGCGGGGAAGGGCCGAAGGGAGGATGGTACAATAGCTGCCGGAACAGAAAATCGAGCAAAAGGAGATTCTCCATGCCATCCACCTACGCCCACAAGTATTTTGGGGACCGGATTCTCCGCCGGGATCCGCCTGCCCTGAAGGGGCTGACGCCCGCGCAAAAGGAGCTGTTCGCCATCGGCCTCCACGGGCCGGACATCCTGTTTTACTACAAGGCCCTTACGGTCAACCGGGTCAACACCGTGGGCTTTGAACAGCACGAGAAGCCGGCCGCCGATTTCTTCGGTCCGGCCGCCGCCCTGGTGCGGGCCATGCCCGCCGGGGAGAGGGGACCCGGCCGGGCCTACCTCATGGGCTTCCTCTGCCACTTCGCTCTGGACAGCGCCTGTCACGGGTATATCGAGCAGAAGATCCACGTCAGCGGCGTCACCCACACGGAGATCGAGGGGGAGTTTGACCGCTGCCTCATGGCCGAACAGGGGCTTGACCCGGTGCGCCAGGACCTGACCGGTCACATCCGCCCCACGGCGGAAAACAGCAGGGTCATCGCCCCCTTCTTTTCCACCGTCACGCCGGAGGAAGTGGAAAAATCCCTGCGGAGCATGATCTTCTACAACCGCCTGCTGGTGGCGCCCAGCGCCTGGAGACGGAATCTGGTGAAGGCTGTGCTCAAGCTGTCGGGCAATTACACCGAGATGCACGGCCTGCTCATCAACCCCCAGCCCGATCCCCGCTGCGCGGACAGCTGCGTCCGCCTCAAAAAGCTGATGGACCGGGCGGAGGAGCGGTGTCTCACCCTGATGGAGGGCTATCTTCCCTGCCTGGAGGAGGAGCGGCCCCTGCCCGCCGGGCTGGAGCTCACCTTTGGCGCCGGGGCCAACTGGCAGAAGATCCCCGTGCTGAGTCTGGAAAAGGAGCTTGTCTATGAAGTTTAAACTGCGGCCCCTGGAGCGCAATTGGGTGCTCTACGATGTGGGCAATTCCGCCTTTACCCTGCTGGTATCCACCATTATGCCCATCTACTTCAACAGCCTGGCCGGTGGGTCGGGCCTCTCCGAGGTGAGCTACCTGGCCTACTGGGGCTACGCCACCTCCATCGCCACCCTGGTGGTGGCCCTGTGCGGCCCGGTGCTGGGCACCATCTCCGACTTCCCCGGCTGGAAAAAGAAGCTCTTCTCCCTCTCCGTGCTGGTGGGCGCCCTGGGCTGTGTGGGCCTGGGCATCATGTCCTCCTGGCTGTGGTTCCTGGTGCTCTTTGTCCTGGCCAAATCGGCCTACTCGGTAAGCCTGGTCATCTATGACTCCATGCTCACCGACATCACCGAGCCTGAGCGGATGGACAAGGTCTCCGCTAACGGCTACGCTTGGGGCTATATCGGCAGCTGCATCCCCTTTGTCCTCTCCCTGGTGCTGGTGCTGTGCTACGAGCCCCTGGGCATGCCGGTCAACGTGGCCATGGCCCTGGCCTTCCTGCTCATTGCCGCCTGGTGGCTGCTGCTGTCCGTGCCCCTGTGGCGGTCCTATGAACAGCGGCACGCCGTCCCCGCCCGGGGCAGCCGCCTGGGCGAGAGCTTCCGCCGCCTGGGACGGGTGTTCTCCGAGCTCGCCCACAACCGGAAGGCCCTCTTCTTCCTCATCGCCTTCTTCTTCTACATCGACGGCGTGTACACCATCATCGACATGGCCACCGCCTACGGCACCGCCCTGGGTCTGGACACCACCGGGCTGCTGCTGGCGCTGCTGGTGACCCAGATCGTGGCATTCCCCGCCGCCCTCCTCTTCGGCCGCCTCACCGAGCGCTTCTCCTCCGCCAGCCTGATCCTGGTGTGCATCGGCGCCTACTTCCTCATCACCCTCTACGGCATGTGGATGAAGGAGCAGTACCAGTTCTGGGTGCTGGCCGTGTGCGTGGGCATCTTCCAGGGGGCCATCCAGTCCATGTCCCGGGCCTACTTCGCCCGCCTCATCCCGCCGGAGAAGTCCGGCGAGTACTTCGGCCTGTACGACATCTGCGGCAAAGGCGCCTCCTTCCTGGGCACCATCACCGTCTCCGCCGTGAGCCAGCTTACCGGCAGCGTCAACCTGGGCGTGGGCGCCCTGGCCTTTATGTTCGCCGTAGGCGCCATCTTCTTTGTCCAGACAGTGCGGCAGGAGGCGCCCGACGGAAGAAAAGAGGCCGTCCCGGTCCACTGAGCAATAAAAAAATCAGCAGCCCGTCAAGGGCTGCTGATTTTTTGCTTATTCGGAACACTCGGGCGCGGGCGTCCCGCCGAACAGGGCCTGAGGCATGAACTCCAGCCGGCGGTTGATGAGCCGGGCGATGAAGCCCACCAGCAGGGCGGCCACAATGGTCCCCTCCCGCACGCCGGAGAGCATGCCGGCAAAGACAAAGGAGAGCACCGCCGCCACCACCGTCATGGTCACGTCAAAGGCCACCTTGGTCATGCCGAACTCGGTGGCCCAGCGGAACACCACAGAGCGCACAAAGGACTCGCCGGGCAGCATGACCACGTCGGCCAGCATCTCCATGTACACGCCCACGCCCAGGACCACGCAGCCGATCAGCAGATAGAGCACCTTCATGCCGTACGCCTGGGGCTGGACAAAGGAGAGCAGGGCCATGCACAGGTCGATGAAGTACCCGAAGAGAAAGGACACCGGGATCTGAAGAATGTGCTCGGGGCGGAAGTTTTTCCGCAGGATCACCAGCTGGAGCACAATGAGCAGCAGGCTGAACAGCACGGTGAACTGTCCCAGGGTGAGGGGAAAATTCAAGCTGAGCACATAGGGGATCGAGGAGATGGGGGAGGTGCCCAGATCGGCCTTGGTGATCAGAGCCACCCCAAGGGAGTTGACGAACAGTCCAATCAAAAATACCACGTAGCGCTTCAACTTTTCCATTTCCGAACCAAAACTCCTTCCAAAATATCGTTCCGTCTCCAGGAGGCGGAGTGTTGTTATATTTTATGGTAGCATGGAAAAATGAACATGTCAATTATTACATGTTTAAAATATAGGGAACAAATCATTTGCCGTTTTGGAGGAAATGAAGCCGGGAGTATGGTATAATACCACCATGACCCTGACAGAGGAGGAGAGACCATGGGAACCCTGCGCTATGCCATCCTGGGGCTGCTGAACCGGCGGGATATGTCGGGCTACGACCTGGCCAAGGAGTTTGAGACCACCCTGGCCGAGTTCTGGGGCGCCAAGCACAGCCAGATCTACCCGGAGCTGAAGGCCCTGGCGGACGAGGGCCTGATTGCGTACCAGATCGAGATCTCCGGCACCGTGCTGGAGAAAAAGGTGTACTCCATCACCGGCAGCGGCCGGGCCGCCCTGCGGGCGTGGGCGGAGGGGCAGCTGAAGATAAGGTCCGTGCCCAAGGACGAGTTCCGGCTCCAGCTCTACTTCTCCGACTGCATCCCGCCCCGTCGGCGTATCGCCCTGCTGGAGCCCCAGCTGGAGCAGCACAAGGCCCTGTTGGACCACCTGCGGGAGAATATGGCCAAGTTCAGCCGGGTGCCCCCGGAGGGGGAGGAGGAGTTCAGCGACTACCTGGTGCTGCTGGGGGGCGTCATGCGGGAAGAGGGCTGCTGCGCCTGGCTGGAGCGGTGCATCCAGCTGTGCCGCCAGCGGCTGGGAGAGAACTGAAAAACGGGTGTGTTCCGCCGGAGTTCCGGTGAAACACACCCGTTCTTTTTGTATGCAATCAGCCTTCTGCCAGGTCGGCCACCGCACGGACGGCGGCGTCCACCTCCTCCTCGGTGTTGTACCAGGAGAAGCTGAACCGCACCGCGCCCTGCTCCGTGGTGCCCAGGGCCTGGTGCATCCGGGGCGCACAGTGGGCGCCGGGGCGGGTGGCAATGTCGTAGTCGGTGCTGAGGATGTCGGACACCTCGCTGGAGTCCATGTTCCCGATGTTCAGCGCCACGATGGCGGCCCGGTGGGCCTGGGTGAAGTCCCCGTACACCGTGACCCCCTTCAGGCCTGCGACCCCGTCGTAGAACCGCCGCATCAGGGCCTCCTCCCGGCGGGCGATGGTGTCCACGCCGGTGGCCTCGATAAAGTCCAGGGCGGCGGAGAGGCCCATGATGCCGTGGCTGTTCAGAGTGCCCGCCTCCAGCCGGGTGGGGTATTCCTCCGGCTGGGTTTTACTGTAAGACTGCACCCCCGAGCCGCCCACCTTCCAGGGGCGGATCTCCACACCGGGGCGGACGCACAGCCCGCCGGTGCCCTGGGGGCCCATCAGGCCCTTGTGGCCGGTGAAGCAGAGGATGTCGATGCCCATGGCCTCCATGTCGATGGGAGCGGCCCCCGCGGTCTGGGAGGCGTCCACGATGAAGAGCAGGCCGTGGGCCTTGGCAATGGCCCCCACCCGGGCGATGTCGATCATGTTGCCCGTCAGATTGGAGGCGTGGGTGCACACGATGGCCTTTGTCTCGGGCCGGATGAGGGTCTCAAAGGCGGACATGTCCGGGCGGCCCTGCTTGTCGGCGGGCACAAAGCTGAGGGCCACGTTTCGCTCCGCCTCCAGCCGGTACAGGGGACGGAGGACGGAGTTGTGCTCCAGGTCGGTGGAGATCACATGGTCCCCGGGGGATAATGTGCCGTTGATGGCGATGTTCAGGGCCTCGGTGGAGTTGCAGGTGAAGACCACATGGTCCGCCCGGGGGCAGCCCAACAGCTTTGCCAGCTTGCACCGGGCGTCATACACCGCCCGGGAGGCCTGTAGGGCGCTGCCGTGGGCGCCCCGGGAGGCGTTGCCCATGGTGGTCATGGCGTTCACCACCGCGTCGATGACCTGGGGCGGCTTCTGCCGGGTGGTGGCCGCGTTGTCCAGATAGATCAAGGGAACTCATCTCCTATGGCTTTTTCGGGGTCAAACCCACAGCTCCAGCACCCGGGTCTCCTGCCAGTGCATGCCCGCGTCCGTCATGGCGGACAGCAGCTGCTCCTGGGCCTCCACGGGGGCCTTCCAGGCCAGGCCGCAGCCCGCGCTGATCTCACGGGGCACCGGGATCAGTCGGCCCGGCAGGCCGTTTTTGCCGCAGAACTGCTCCATGCCCATGGCGTCGGTGGTGGTGGAAAAGGTGATGATAAGGGCAGGCTTTTTCTCCCGCATGGCGCGCCTCAGGGCCGGACGACCCGGCCGGCGGAGCTCATCTTCTCCACAATGTCGTACATGTTGGTGACGCCGCCCACCTTCAGCTTGTCGGTCAGGCCGAAGAAGTTCAGACAGGTGCCGCAGGTGAGGATCTCCACGCCCTGGGCCTCCAGGCTCTTCAGGTCGTCCAGAGAGGCGGAGCCCTCGGTGGTCAGCTTGGCGCCGCCGTTGTAGAAGAGGATGGTCTTGGGCAGGGTGTCCTGCTGGGTGAGGGCGAAGATGAAGCTCTTCATCAGCGTGGCACCCAGCTCGTCGCTGCCGGTGCCCATGCAGGGGGAGGAGATGACCACCACGGTGCTGCTCCGGCCGGTGCCGGCGGGCACCAGGCAGGTCTCGCTGTCGTCCTCCTGGGCCTGGGCCGCGGGGGCGCCGGTGACCTCCATCACCACCCGGAACTCCTTGTCGCCCAGCTTCTCAGACTTGACGGCATAGCCGTTGTTGTTGGCCAGACGGGTCAGGTTCTGTACCGCGGTCTCGTTGTCCACCAGGACCTCCACCGTGCCGGGGCCGGTAAGCTCCTTGATGGCGTTCTTGGTCTTGATGACAGGGATGGGGCAGGGGTCGCCCATGGCGTTTACTTTTTTCAGCATATCAATCAGTCCTCCTGTTCTGTATGTGGATGGGTTTCCATGTGTTTTGTTACTTGGACGGCTTGCCCCGGGCAATGAGAGCCGCGCCCAGGGCGCCGGCATACCGGCCCAGGGGGTGGGTGAGGACGGGCCGCTTGAGCTTGTGGGACAGCCGGTCCACCAGGTAGGCGCTGTCGCACAGGCCGCCGGTGAGAAACAGGTCCTCCTTCAGGGTGTGCCGGGCGCACAGGCCCGCTACCTTGCTCACCACCGAGTCCACCACGCCGGCGGCGATGTCCTCCCGCTTCTCCCCGGCGCCGATGTGGCTGATGACCTCGCTCTCGGCAAACACGGTGCACATGGAGCTGATGGCCAGAGGGGTCCCCGCCTCCGCCAGGGTGAACAGCTCGGTCAGGTCCACCCCAAGACGGTTGGCCATGATCTCCAGGAACTTGCCCGTGCCCGCCGAGCACTTGTCGTTCATGAGAAAGCTGGTGGGCATGCCGTTTTCCACGGTGATGACCTTGGTGTCCTGGCCGCCGATGTCCACGATGGTGCAGTCCCGGCCCAGCAGGTACCAGCCGCCCCGGCCGTGGCAGGTGATCTCCGTCACCGTCTTGGCCGCGTAGTCCACCGCCACCCGGCCGTAACCGGTGGCGATGATCTTCATGTCCTCCCCGATGGGATGGCCGTCCGCCTCCAGCCGGCGGGCGATCTCGCCGGAGGTCTCCTTGCTGCTCCAGCCCGTGGGCAGGACAAAGTGGTCCACCATGTCCGTCCCGTCCAGCACCACCACCTTGGAGGCGGTGGAGCCGATGTCGATTCCGGCAAAGTACTTCATTTCTCAATCGTCTCCAGGAAGGCGGCAAGGCGGGTGTTGATCTGACCCTTGTCCGCCTGAGAGTAGTCGGTCTCAATGTTCAGGTAGGGCAGGCCCTTCTCCTGGGTGACAAAGCGCTTGATGAAGAAAGCCTCCACATCGTAAGTATGACAGGATTGGAGCACAATTTCAATCACCCCGTCCACCGCGTAGGAGTCGATCATCTCGCCGATGTAGTTCCGGCGGCTGTCGTTGGGGCTCATGACCGAGCAGTTAATGTTGAGATACTTCACAGCCAGGGCGTGGTACACGTCGGGGTCGGACTCGTCCACCTTCTCCACCTTTTCCCGGATGCCGTTGCAGGTGTCGAAGGCCACCACGTCGGCCCCCAGCTCCTCCACGGCCTTGATGATCTTCTCCCGCACGCCCGCGTTGGGACAGCCGGTGACCAGCAGGCGGGGCCGGTCGGTGGGCAGGGAGTCCTTGTTAGCCTTCCACTGCTCCAGCACCTCCGCCGTCCGGGCCTCGATGATGTTGCACCGCTGGTCCAGGTCAAAGGAGAAGCTGCCCGCGTCCACACGGGTGCCCATCTCATAGCCGCTCATGGGGGCCGGGTTCAGCTTGCCCAGCTCCAGGTAGCGGAGCATCACGTCCCGCTCCCGGTTCTTCCGTTTGATGGCCTGGCGGATGTCGTCCTCGGTGATGGTGACGCCGTAAAAGTCCTCCAGCTTGCGCTTGAAGGCGATGATCTGGTCCCGCCAGAAGGCCAGCGCGGCCTCGTCCCGGCTGTGGGGCAGCTGCATGACATAGGTGTCCTTGATCTCATTGAGGAGTTCAAACATCTTCTTCTTGCCGTCGCAGGTGGTCTCGCCCACCACAAAGTCGGAGAAGTAGAAGTAGGGGCAGGTGTCGGTGAGGGCAAAGCCGTAGCTGGCCTTGATGAGGGGGCACAGGTTCCGGGGCAGGTTGGCCTCGGCGGCGGGGATGGGCTCCTCGGTGAAGGCGCACAGCCCCACGGGCAGGGCCCCCGCCGCGTACACCAGCTCGGTGGGCACAAAGGAGCAGAACATGCCCACCACACGGGCGCCCTGGTCCTTCAGCTGCTTCATGCGCAGGAAGCCCGCCTTTCGGGCCTCTCCGTAGGTCTCAAAGTCGGCGGGCAGCTTGATGTTGGTCTGTTCCATCTCGGACATCTCCCTTTTTTAAAATAATCAGACAATATGGCAGGCCACGGAGTGGCCGGGGGCAATCTCTCGGAGGACCGGCGCCTCCTGGGCGCAGCGGTCGGTGGCGTAGGGGCACCGGCTGTGGAACCGGCAGCCCGGCGGCGGGTCGATGGGGCTGGGCACCTCGCCCTCCAGCACGGTGCGCACCCGCTGCTCCTCCACCCGGGGGTTGGGGATGGGAATGGCGGACAGGAGGGCCCTGGTATAGGGGTGGGCCGGGTGGGCGTACAGCTCGGAGGAGGTGGTGATCTCCACGATGGTGCCCAGGTACATGACCGCCACCCGGTCGGAGATATGCTTGACCATGGACAGGTCGTGGGCAATGAACAGATAGGTCAGGCCCCGCTCCTCCTGGAGGCGCACCAGCAGGTTGACGATCTGGGCCTGGATGGACACGTCCAGAGCGGAGATGGGCTCGTCGCAGAGGACGAACTCCGGGTCCACCGCCAGGGCCCGGGCGATGCCGATGCGCTGGCGCTGGCCGCCGGAAAACTCGTGGATGTACCGCCCGGCGTGCTCCTTGCTCAGGCCCACCAGCTCCAGCAGCTGGTACACCCGCTCCCGCCGCTCTTTGGCGGAGGGGCAGATGCCGTGGTTGCGCATGCCCTCGGCCACAATTTCCTCCACCCGCAGGCGGGGGTCCAGGGAGGCGTAGGGGTCCTGAAAGATGGTCTGCACCTGCTTGGTGAAGGCCTTGCGCTCCTTGCCCCGGAGGCTGTGGACATCCTTGCCCCGGTAGAGCACCTGTCCGCCGGTCTTGCTGTAGAGCCCCACGCAGGTGCGGCCGCAGGTGGTCTTGCCGCAGCCCGACTCGCCAACCAGACCCAGGGTCTCCCCCCGGCGGATGGTGAAGCTGACGCCGTCCACCGCCTTCAGCAGTCCGCCGCCGGTGCGGAAGTATTTCTTCAGCCCCTTGACCTCAAGGGCTGTCTCATTCGTTTCTAGCATAGTACACCGTCCCCTGCCTGAAATGGAAGATCGCTCTTGGGCGCGTCTGGGTGATGGAGCCAGCAGCTGCAGGTGTGGCCGCCGGAGAAGGACACCTGAGGGGGCGCCTCCTCCGCGCAGATCTCCATGCACCAGGGGCACCGGGGGGCAAAGGGACAGCCCGCCGGGGGAGAGATCAGATCGGGGGGCATGCCCTCGATGGACACCAGCTGCTTCTTCCCGTCCAGGTCCAGCCGGGGGATGGACCGGAGCAGGGACCAGGTGTAGGGGTGGCGCTGGTCGTAGAAGATGTCGTCCCGGGCGCCGTACTCCACGATGCGCCCGGCGTACACCACCGCGATGTTCTGGGCGATGTCCGCCACCACCCCCAGGTCGTGGGTGATGAGCAGCACGGACATCTGGAATTTCTGCTGCATCTCCTTGATGAGCCTGATGATCTGGGCCTGGATGGTCACATCCAGGGCGGTGGTGGGCTCGTCGGCGATGAGCAGCTTGGGGCCGCAGGCCAGGGCCATGGCGATCATGGCCCGCTGGCGCATGCCGCCGGAGAACTCATGGGGGTACTGCCTGGCCCGCTCCTGGGGCTGGGAGATGCCCACCAGGGAGAGCATCTCCACCGCGCGGGCCATGGCCTGGGCGCGGCCCGCCATATGGTGGACCGTCAGGTTCTCCGCGATCTGCCGCCCCACCGTCACCGTGGGGTTGAGGGCGGCCAGGGCGTCCTGAAAGATCATGGCGCACTCTCTGCCACGGAAGGCGGACCACTCCGCGGGGGTGAAGTCCAGCACGTTCTTCCCCTCAAAGAGCACCTGGCTGCCCGGCTTGACCTCGCCGGGGGGGCAGTTGATCAGCCCCATCAGGGCCTTGGCGCTCACCGACTTGCCGCAGCCCGACTCGCCCACCACGGCCAGGGTCTCGCCCCGCCCCATGGAGAAGGACAGGCCCCGCACCGCCTGGACCTCGCCGGCGTAGGTGCGGTAGGACACCCGCAGGTCCTTGACCTCCAAAAGCGGCTGACTCACAGGCATCCTCCTCTCAGATATTCCTCCGCATAGCGGGCGTACAGCCGGCTGCCCGGCGCCAGGGCGTCCTCGTCCAGAGTGAAGCACTCGTGGTGGATAGGGTGGTCCCCGCCGGTGCCCAGAAAGGCGTACACCCCGGGGACACGCTGGGTGTAGTAGGAAAAATCGTCCGATCCGGTGCCCATGGGCAGCTCCGCCGCCTCCAGCAGTCCGGCGGCGGCCCGCTCCGCCACGGCGGAACAGGCGGCGTCGTTGACCACGGGGGACAGGCCCATACCGCACTTCAGGTCTATGGTCACCCGGAAGGCCTCCGCCGTGCCCCGGAGCACCCGCTCCAACGCGGCGGGGAGCATCTCCTTCAGCGCCGGGTTCTGGTACCGGATGGTGCCGGTCAGCTTGGCCTCGCCGGCCAGGATATTGGCGGCGGTACCGGCGTGGAAGGTGCCCACCGTGATGACCACAAAGTCCCGGGGGCTCACCTCCCGGCTGACCACCGTCTGGAGGGCGGATACCATGGCGCAGGCCGCCGGGATGACGTCGATCCCCTCGTGGGGAGCGGAGCCGTGGCCGCTCTTGCCCCTGACGGTCAGGGAGAAGAAGCCGCAGCCGCTCATGCGCACCCCGGGCTGCACGCTGACCGCGCCGCAGGGCAGGTTAGGGGCCACGTGGACGGCAAAGACTGTGTCCACGCCGTCCAGTATCCCGGCCTCCAGCAGGGCACGGCCCGCCCCGGCGAACTCCTCCGCCGGCTCAAACACCAGCCGCACCCGGCCGGGCAGGGCCTCCCGCTCCTCCCACAGCAGGGCGGCGGCCCCCAGCAGCATGGCGGTGTGGGCGTCGTGGCCGCAGGCGTGCATCACCCCGGGGACCCGGGAGGCGAAGGGCAGGCCGGTGGCCTCCTGGATGGGCAGGGCATCCATGTCCGCCCGCAGCAGCACAGTGGGGCCGGGGCGGCCGCCGGAAATCTCGGCCACCACGCCGGTTTCCCCCACCATATGGAAGGGGATGGACCGGGCGGACAGCTCTTCCTGCACCCGGCGGCTGGTCTCAAACTCCTTGAGCCCCAGCTCGGGCTCCTGGTGGAAGGCCCGGCGCAGGCCCACCACATAATCTCTGAGCATCTGTTCTTCCATGCCGCACCTCACTTGATGATCCTCGGCTCCAGGGCGCTGCGGAGCACATCTCCCAGCACGTTGAAGCTGAGCACCGTGATCAGGATCAAAAGCCCGGGGAACACGGCCAGCAGCGGGTTATAGAGAATCTCGCTCTGGGCGTTCTGGAGCATGGAGCCCCAGGAGGCGTTGGGCAGGCGCACACCGAAGCCCAGAAAGCTGAGGGAGGACTCGGTGAGGATGGCCCGGGCGATGGACAGGCTGGCCGCCACGATGATGGAGGAGCTCATGTTGGGGATGATGTGGCGGAAGATGATGACAAAGTCGCTGGTGCCCAGGTTCTTGGCCGCCAGCACAAAGTCCCGCTCCTTCAGGCTCATGGTCTCGGCCCGCACGATCCGGGCCACCCCCATCCAGGAGAAGATGGCGATGATGAAGATCATGGTGGGCAGGCCGGGCTTTATGTAGGCGTTGATGATGATGATGAGCAGGAAGGTGGGCACCGACATGATGATGTCCAGCAGGCGCATAAGCACCATATCCAGCGCGCCG
Source organism: uncultured Pseudoflavonifractor sp. (assembly GCF_944387275.1). Classification (GTDB taxonomy): domain Bacteria; phylum Bacillota; class Clostridia; order Oscillospirales; family Oscillospiraceae; genus Pseudoflavonifractor; species Pseudoflavonifractor intestinihominis. The sequence continues at coordinate 72,137 of NZ_CALXEG010000001.1, read as the reverse complement.
CCCACGTAGCCGCTGACGGTGCCCACCACGGTGCCCAGGGCCACCGACACCAGCATGGAGAAAAAGCCCACGGTCAGGGACACCCGACCGCCGTACAGGGACCGGGTGAAGTAGTCCCGGCCCAGGTCGTCGGTGCCGAAGGGGTGGGCCAGGCTGGGCAGGGCCAGCTTGTTCATCAGGTCGTACAGGTCCGGATCGTAGGGGGACAGGGGGGCCAGAATGGAGGCGGCGATGATGATGATCATCAGCACCAGGCAGACCATGGCCAGCCGGTTGGCCCGCAGAGCCGCCCACACCCGGCTCAGAGCGCTGCGGTCGTAGGACACCTCAGTCTGAACCGGGGGATGGCTCACCCGCCGGAACCGTCCGGGGGCAATGGGGGAATTGAGGGTACGTTCCATCAGCCCTGCACCTCCTGAAAGCCGCTCCTGATGCGGGGGTCCGCCACATAGTAGAGCAGATCGGCAATGAGATTTCCCACGACCAGAAGCAGGCAGGAGAGCATGGTGAAGCCCATGATCATGGGGTAGTTGAGACTGTTGATGGCCGACATGCCCAGGGTGCCCATGCCGGGCCAGCCGAACACCGACTCCACAATAAAGGAGCCGGTCACCAGGCTGGAAAAGCGCATGCCCGCCAGGGTGATCAGCGGCAGCAGGCAGTTTTTCAGCACGTGGCTGAAGAGAATGCCCCGCTGGGATACGCCCTTGGCCTTGGCGGTGAGCACATACTCCTCCTCCAGCTGGGAGATGGTGGCGGAGCGGATGTAGCGGGTGAAGGTGGCCACATTGCCCACGCTCAGCACCAGGCTGGGCATGATGAGGTGGCGGATCAGATCCAGCAGACTGTCATCCCCGATGGTGTGGATGCCGCTGCTGGGCAGCACCTTCAGCACCAGGGAGAACACAATAATGAGAATCAGGCCGAACCAGAAGGAGGGAATGGAGATGCCGATGTAGGAGAAGAAGCTGATGACCTGGTCGGGCCACTGATTCTTCTTCAGCCCCGCGATGAGGCCCAGGGGAATGGCGATGAGGAAGGACAGCACCAGAGAGGTGCCCATCAGCAAAATGGTGTTGGGCAGCACCTCCAGAATGCGGCCGGCCACAGGCTGGCCGCTGTTGGTGAGGGAATTGCCCAGGTTGCCGTGGAGCACGTTGTTCAGCCAGCCCAGATACTGGTCCACAATGGTGCCGTCCAGGCCCAGATTGGCCCGCAGGGTGTCCATCTCCTCCTGGGTCATGTCGGGACGGATGTACATGTTCAGGGGGTCGCCAGGGGCGAAGTGGATGATGAGAAAGGAAAAGATGGACACCAGCAGCAGCACCGGGATCAGCTGGAGCAGCCGCTTGGCGATGTGTTTGGCCATGGGAGCACTCCTCTCAGACAGGGTAGGCGGAAATGCACAGAACGGCCGCCCGGCGGACGGCCGTTCTGCTTCCGGACGGCCGGGCGGCCGGAATCAGTTGGTCATGTAGAGATTGAGATAGTCCTCAAAGAGAGGCACCATGTCGATGGCGTCCACGCCCTTCAGGCGCTTGTCGGTGGCCACCACGAAGTTGGGGGAGGTGAGGGGGAACATGGTGTACACGTCCCGGATCTGCTCCTGAATCTCCTTGTAGATGGCGGCCCGCTCCTCGGGGTCGGTGGTGGCGTCGCCCTCGTTCCACAGGGCGGCGATCTCGTCGGTGGAGCAGATGTTCTTGGACAGGAAGCCCTCCAGGCTGAACATGTACTCGTCGCCCTGGTTGTCGCCGTTGGTGGAGTAGCCATTCAGGCCCAGCTCCCAGTCGCCGGCGTCGGTGTAGAAGAACACCTCAAAGAAGCCCTGGGTCTCATAGCCCTGGATCTCCACGTTCAGATTTACGGCCTTGAGCTGCTGCTGGATCATCAGCGCGCAGTTCTCCATGTTCTCGCGGCTGGAGTTGTACACCAGGCGGAAGGTCTCCCCCTCCACGCCGGCCTCGGCGATGAGCTCCTTGGCCCGCTCCAGGTCCTGGCTGTAGCCCTCCACGTCGCTGTAGTACAGGTTGGAGGGACAGAACACGGTCTTGGCCGCGGGGGCCAGATCGGTGGAGCCGTAGGCGCCGGCGATGATCTCGTCCACGTTCAGGGCCAGGCAGATGGCCTCACGGACCCTGGGATCGCTGGTGAGGGGGCTGTTGGAGTTGAAGCCCATGTAGTTGATGCGGCCCTCGGTCAGGGTGTAGACCGAGTAGTTGGGGTCGTTGGAGTACTTCTCCAGCATGTCCTGGGTGGTCAGGCGGAGCACGGACAGCTCGCCGTTCTGGAAGGCGATCTCCTCGGTGCTGGCGTTGGGAATGATCTTGAACACCACGGACTCCAGGCTGGCGGGGCCCCGGTAGTAGTCGTCAAACCGCTCCAGCACCAGGCTCTCGCCCTTGTTCCACTCCTTCACCTTGAAGGGGCCGGAGCCCACGCCGCTGGTGGAGTTGATCTCCGCGCCCACCAGCACGGGGGTGTCCTCATACACGTGCTTGGGCAGCAGCTTCAGGTTGCCCAGGGTGGCCTCATAGGAGGCGGAGACAGAGGGCAGGGTGACGGTGAAGGTGTAATCGTCCACCGCGGCCACCTGGACCGGCTCGCCGTTGACCTTGGTGCCGCTGGAGGCGTTGTTGTCCGGGTTGGACTTCATCTCAAAGTACCACAGCACATCCTCTGTGGTGATGGGCACGCCGTCGTGCCACTTCAGGTTCTCCCGGAGCTTGACGGTGATGGTCAGGCCGTCCTCGCTGACCTCATGGCTCTCGGCCAGGTAGTACCGCACGCCGTCCTTGGAGACCACATACAGGGGGTCGTACACCGGCTTGAGCATGGTCATGCCCTCGTCGCCGGTCTCGTAGAGGATGTTCAGGCTGGAGATGTCGGTGGGCTCGCACATGATGAGGGTGCCGCCATCCACCTTTTCACCGGTGGCGCTCGCCTCGGGAGCAGAGGCAGAGGGGGAGGCCTCCGGTGTGCCGGAGGCGGAGGGAGAGCCGGAGGGATCGCTGGCGGGCTGGGTGCAGCCGGCCAGGGCCGTGCCCAGCAGGCCCAGGGTGAGGGTGAGGGTCAGGAGTCGCTTTTTCCAGTTCATTGTGTACTCTCTTCCTTCCTGAATGGTGTTTATTGGCAGTGTGCGCGCAGCCGGCGCAGACACTCTTCCACATAGGCGCGGGGACAGGCCAGGTTGACCCGCACGAAGCCCTCGCCGCCCGGCCCGAAGCTGGCGCCGTCGTTGAAGGCCAGTCCGCACTCCTCCGCAAAGAAGCGTTTCAGGTCCTTGGGGTCGCGGCCCAGGCCGGTGCAGTCCACCCAGACCATGTAGGTGCCCTCCGGACGGCGCACCCTCAGCTTGGGCAGCTCCGCCGCCAGGGTGCCGCAGAACAGCGCCATGTTGCCCTCCAGATAGGGGATCAGGGCGTCCAGCCAGCCCTCCGAATCCCGGTAGGCCGCCACCACGGCGGCCTCTGCAAAGGCATTGGCCGAAAAGGCGTGGTGATGGGCCACCACCGCCCGGTACTTGTTGCGCAGCTCCTCGTTGGGGATGATGATATTGGAGGCCTGGATGCCCGCGATGTTGAAGGTTTTGCTGGGGGCCGTGCACAGAATGGTGCGCTGGGCGATCTCCGGGGAGACATTGAGGAACAGGGTGTGGGGCCGGAACACCAGGTCGTGGTGGATCTCGTCGGCGATGACGATCAGGTCGTGCCGCAGGCAGAAGTCCGCCAGGGCCTCCAGCTCCGCCCGGGTCCACACCCGGCCCACCGGGTTGTGGGGGGAGCAGAGCATCAGGGCTTTGGTGCGGGGGGTGAGGCGGCGCTCCATGTCGTCAAAGTCAAAGGTGTAGAACAGGTCCTCCTCCTTCAGGGGACACCGGACCGCCACACGGTTCCAGTCCTCCGCCGCGTGGAAGAAGGGGCCGTACACCGGGCTGGGGATGAGGATCTCATCCCCCGGCTCGGTCGCCGCCTGAACAGCGAAGTTCAGGGCCGTGACCACCCCGGCGGTGAACACGATCCACTCCCGGGGCACGGAACAGCCGTGCCGGCGGGACATCCAGCCGGACACGGCCTCGTAGTACGCGGGGGAGAGCATGCCATAGCCAAATACACGCTGGTCCACCCGACGGTGGAGGGCCTCCTGAATGGCGGGGGCCACGGGGAAGTCCATGTCTGCAATCCACATGGGGAGCAGATCCTTCCCGCCGAAAATGCGGTCCGCGCCGTCCCACTTGAGGGAGCTGGTGCCCCGGCGGGGTATCATTTCATCAAACTGATTATCCACTCTGCACGCCTCGTTTTCCTGCCGCATCCGGAGCCCAGGGGAAAAGACGCCCCGCCCCGGCGCGGAAATCTTCTGTCATAAACGGTAGCACGGTAAAACGGCTTATGTCAACGATTACAGGTCTATCATTATAACATTGAAACATCCTATCGAATTATCAAAAAAATTAATAAGAAAGGAGTCGAAAACGAGAGCAAATAAAACAGAGACGTGCAAGAAACGCAAAAAAAATCACACTAAAACCGAGATGAATCCAGGGAAATGGAGGGAACTTACAGAGAATTCACAGTATGTTTACTCTGGGCTGGAGGCGGCGCGCAGAGCCGGAAGGTATAATAGAGACAACATCGAAAGGGCCTGACTCCGGCGGCGGCAGCCGCGGTATGCCTGCCCCTCGGGCCCCATTCGGCGATGAGGAGGTCTGCGCCATGCTTCCCTGTCAAGACAGCTGCCCCGACTATCAGACGGGCTGCCACAAGCAGTGCCGGCGCTGGCGGGAATACCAACAGCGCCAGCAGGTCCAGCGGGCCCAGAAGACTACCTACCTGCGATTCTACCGGGAGCTGTGCGGCACCATCGCCCGCCAGCTGCGGGCCGACACCGCCCGGTATCCCATGTGGTGAGGCGCTGAAAAGGTACAAATAAAAACCTCCCAGGCCCGGACGGCTGTCCGGACCTGGGAGGTTTGCTGTTTTTCAGGGAAACAGGGGGTTACGCCCTCACATGGCGGCGTTGATGGCGGCAATGGCGCCGTCCGACACGGCGGTGGCCACCTGGCGGACCTGCTTGACCCGGATGTCGCCGGCGGCGTACACGCCGGGAATGGCGGTCTCCATCTTCTCGTTGGTGGGGATATAGCCGCCCTCCAGGGCAAGCTCGGTGTACAGCTCCGTGTTGGGGGTCACACCGGCGTACACAAAGACGCCGCAGCCCGGGTCCTCCACCGTCTCAATGGAGCCGTCCTTCTCGCTGGCAATCTCCAGCCGATCCACCCGGACGTCGCCGGAGACGGCGTGGAGCCGGGAGCCCAGACGCAGTTCGATGTTGCCCGCAGCGGCCACCTTCGCCCGGAACTCCGGGATGCAGCCCAGCTGGTCCTCAAAGTGGATAATGGTCAGCTTCTTGGCCAGAGAGGCCAGATACAGGGCCTCCTTCACCGCGCCGTCCGCGCCGCCCACCACGTAGATGTTCCGGCCGGCGTAGTCCGCGCCGTCCTTGGCCGCATTCAGGCCGATGCCGTGGCCCGCCAGCTCCGCCTCGCCGGGGATGCCCAGCTTGCGGGGGGTGCCGCCGTTGGCCAGGATGACCCGGCCGGCCTGATAGCTGCCCTTGTCGGTGCGCACCGTCTTGACCGGTCCGGTCAGGGTCACGCCGGTGACCGTCTCATAGGCGATCTCCACCCCGGCGGCCAGGGCCTGCTCCTTCATACGCCCGGCAAAAGTGGCGCCGGTCTCCCTGGCCTCCAGGGCGGTGTAGTGGGTGACGGTGGACACCTTGCCGATGATGCCGCCCACCTGGGCCTTCTCCAGCACCAGGGTCTTCTTGCCCCGGCTGACCGCATAGATGCCCGCGCTGATGCCGGCAGGGCCGGCGCCGATGATGATGATATCGTACATAGCTGTCTTACTCCCTTTCAAAATACCGCAAAAGTGAATGGATGTTCAATGAAAGCCTTACAGCAGGCCCTGGACGTGCTGCATGATGAGACTGGCGCAGGTGATGCCAACCCAGCAGCAGACCCCCATGAAGATGGGCTTGCCGCCGGTCTTGACCAGCTTGACCAGGTCGGTGTTCAGGCCGATGGCCGCCATGGCCAGAATGATGAAGTACTTGGACAGGGTCTTGAAGGGCTGGAACAGAGCCGGGTTCACCCCCGCCATGGTGGAGACCGTGGTGATGATGGAGGCCAGCACAAAGAACAGGATAAAGAAGGGGAAGATCTTCTTCAGGTCAAAGGAGCCGTTGGAGACGGCGCCGCCCCGCTTGACCTGCCAGGTCCGCCAGAAGGCCAGGGCCAGGGTGATGGGGATGATGGCCAGGGTGCGGGTCAGCTTGACGATGGTGGCGTACTCCAGCACCGCGCCGTTGGTGTTGTGGAGGGTGTCCCAGGTGGAGGCGGCGGCGGTCACGGAGGAGGTGTCGTTGATGGCGGTGCCGGCAAAGAGGCCGAAGCCCTCGTTGCTCATGCCCATCATTCCGCCCAGGGTGGGGAAGAGCAGGGCCGCCAGAATGTTGAACAGGAAGATGACCGAGATGGACTGGACGATTTCCTCGTCGTCCGCGCCGATGACGGGGGCGGTGGCGGCGATGGCCGAGCCACCGCAGATGGAGGAGCCCACGCCCACCAGCACGGAGATGTTGTTGGGCATCTTCAGCCACTTCCGGATGAGAAAGGCGATGATGAGGGACATGGAGACCGTGGTGCAGATGATGGGGAGGGACTTGGCGCCCACCTTGGCGATCTCCGACAGGTTCAGGCCGAAGCCCAGCAGGATGACCGCGTACTGGAGGATCTTCTTGGAGGTGAAGGCGATGCCCGCCTGGTAGCGGGTCCGGTCCTTCAGGACCAGGGACACCAGCATGCCCGCCAGAATGGCGAACACCGGCCCGCCCACCACGGGGAACAGGCGGCCCAGCAGAACGCTGGGGATGGACAGGAGCAGGCAGAGCACCAGACCGGGCCCGATTCGTTTGACAGAATTCATGGATGTGTTCTCTCTCTCTTTTTATGTATTCCGTTCGGCGCCCTTGATTATAGCCCAAGAGAGCGATAAAATAAAATGAAGATTCATAATGCCACCATAAATTGGAGTTATAGGTGATGCGCCATGCTGGACCCACGCTGGAATACCTTCCTTGTCCTGTGCGAGACCATGAACTATACCCGGGCGGCCGAGCGGCTCTGCCTGACCCAGCCGGCGGTGACCCACCACATCCACCACCTGGAGGACCACTACGGCTGCCGCCTCTTCACCTACGAGGGAAAGGTGCTCCGGCTGACGGAGGCCGGGCTGAGGCTCCGGGAGTACACCCGCTCCCTGGCCTACAACAGCCAGAAGGTGGAGGAGGCCATGGCGGCACCCGCGCCCGTGTCCCTGCGGGTGGGGGCCTCCAAGACCATCGGCGAGTTCGTCATCGCCCCCAAGGTGGAGCGCTTTTTGCGGGAGCACCCGGAGGCCTCCTTCTCCCTGATGGTGGACAACACCCAGGTCCTGCTCCGGGCTCTGGAGGCAGGGCGGCTGGACTTTGTACTGGTGGAGGGCTTTTTCGAGCGGAACCGGTATGAGACCAGGCTGTACCGGCAGGAGGAATTTTTCGGCGTCTGCCCGCCGGGACACAGGCTGGCAGGGCGGGCGGCCACCATGGAGGAGCTGGAGGACGAGCGGATCCTCATCCGGGAGGTGGGCTCCGGCACCCGGGCCATCTTTGAGGACGCCCTCCGCCGCCACAACCGTACCCTGCGCAGCTTCCCCAAGGTGTCCGCCATCAGCGATTTTTCCACAATCAAGGCCCTGGTTGTGGACGGACTGGGCGTGTCCTTCCTGTACGCGCCGGTGGTGGAGCGGGAGCTGGCCCAGGGCACCCTGGCCCGGTTCGACCTGGCCGACACGCCCATGAGCGGCGCCTTCTACTTCGCCTGCCTCAAGGACAACCTGTTCGCCCGGACCTGGGCCGACTGGCTGGAGTGAGGGGAGCGCAGGCCGAAGGAAAAGCGGCGCCTGGAGCGGGCACAGACAGTGGGAGAAGGGGGATTTTCGTGACAAGAGTGGCGATTGTGGAGGACGACCGGGCCTGTGCCCGGCAGCTGGAGGAGTGCGTCCGGCGGTACCTGAAAGAGAACGGGCTGGATGGGGAGATCGTGGTCTTTCCCGACGGCATGGACATCGCCGAGGACTACCGGCCGGTGTGGGACATCATCCTCATGGACATTGAGATGCCCCACCTGGACGGCATGAGCGCCGCCCGGCGCATCCGGGCCGTGGACCCGGCGGCTGTCATCATGTTCATCACCAACATGGCCCGCTACGCCATCAAGGGCTATGAGGTGGACGCCCTGGACTTTGTCCTCAAACCGGTGACCTACGGCCAGCTGGCCCTGAAGCTGAAAAAGGCCATGACCATTGTGGCCAGCCGGGAGCGGCGCTACCTGATGCTCCCCGCCGGAGAGGGGGAGAAGCGGGTGTCCACCGACGAGATCCTCTTCATCGAGGTGGTCAACCACCGGCTCCACATCCACACCATGGAGGAGGAATTCGTGATGCCCGGGTCCCTCCAGGAGATGGAGACGAAGCTGGCCGGGCTGTCCTTTGTCCGGTGCAGCCACAGCTACATGGTCAACCTGAAAAACGTCACCGGCGTGGGCAAGGAGACCGTCCAGGTCCACGGCCACACCATTTCGGTGAGCCGCCCCCGGCGCAAGGAGTTCCTCCAGCGGCTGAGCGACTACCTGGGAGGTGGGCTGCGGTGAGAGAAGTGCTGGTCCAGGTGCTGATGGCCGCCGACCTGCCCATGGAGCTGCTGGCCGCAGCGGTGCTGTTCTGCCTGCCCCTGCGGCGGCGCAGGTGGTTCCCCTTCCGGGCGGCGGCCGGAATTGTGCTCTGCCTGCTGTGCTTCTGGCCGCTGATGTACCTTATGGGCAGACTCTTCCCCAGCCTGCAGGAGACAACTCTGCCCCTTGTGCTGGTCTACTCCTTCCTCTCCTTTGGCCTGGCGGTGGCCTTCGCGCTGCTGTGCTGCGACATCTCGCCATGGGAGGCGGTATACTGCGCCACCTGCGCCTATCTGACCCAGCACTTCACCTACTGCCTCTACCGGCTCTTTCACCTGGAGTGGGAGATCACCCAGCCCAGAGAGCACACCCTGCTGGCAGTGCTGCTGTATGTGGCGGTCTACGCCGGGGCATACTTCCTCTTCGCCCGGCAGCTGGCCCGGGAGGGGCGGTACAACACCAAGGTGACCCATTCCCTGGGCACCATGGTCAGCGCCCTGTCCATCGCCCTGGTGCTCTCCGCCGTGGCCCAGCAGCTGGAGGAGGCGGGCGGGCCGCTGTACCCGGTGTGTCTGCTCTACGCCATGTTCTGCTGCTTCTACGTCCTGTGGGGACAGGTGGGACAGCAGAAGCGGCTCTCCCTCCAGCATGAGCTGGATGTGCAGCAGCAGCTGTGGCACAAGAGCCGGGAGCAGTACCAGCTCTCAGCGGAGAACGTGGACCTCATCAACCGCAAGTGCCACGACCTGAAGCACCAGATCGCCGCCCTGCGGCGCATTTCCGACCGGCGGGAGCGGGAGGAGAGCATCCAGGCCCTGGAGCAGTCGGTGATGATCTACGACAGCGTGGTCAAGACGGGCAACGACATCCTGGACACTGTCCTCACCGAAAAGAGCCTGCTGTGCGAGAGCCGTGGCATCACCCTCACCTGCGTGGCAGACGGGGACTGCCTGGACTTTATGGACGGGGTGGACATTTACACCATCTTCGGCAACGCCCTGGACAACGCCATCGAGAGCGTAACACCCCTGGACGACCCGGAGAAGCGGACCATCGCCGTGTCGGTCTTCTCCCGGGCGGGGCTGGTGCTCTTCCAGATGGAGAACTACTATCAGGGCGCCCTGAATTTCGACGGGGAGCTGCCCGTCACCCGCAAGGCGGACAGGGGCTACCACGGCTTCGGCCTGAAGAGCATCCGCTCCACCGCGGAGAAGTACGGCGGCTTCCTCACCATCCAGGCGGAGGACGGCATTTTTCTCCTGCGGGTGACCATCCCCAGGGAAGCGTCCTGACAGCGGGGCGGCCGGAAAAATCTCCGGCCATCCCGCTGTTTTGTGCGAGTTACGCCGGAAAAAGCGCAAAGTGGGTATGCCGCCCCGGCGGGGAAGGGAGAAGGTGCTATACTCCTGCCAAAGCCTGTGCACGGGCACAGAGAACAAGGAGGAGTATCCATGGAAAAGAAAGCGTCTGCCCCTGTCCGGCGTCCCCGGAAGGCGGCCATGGCGGTCATGTGCGTGGTGCTGGCCCTGCTGCTGGCCGTCAACGCCGCCGCCGCCGTGCTTATCCCGCCCAACGTGACCATGATCAACAATTTCTTCAACAAAGGCCCCTCCGAGGCGGAGACCTCCGAGGCGGGGGAGGCATCCGCCGCCATGACGGAGGAGGTGGCCTCCGAGGGCATCATCCTGCTGGACAACAAAAACGGCGCCCTGCCCCTGGCCCAGGGCAGCAAGGTCAACCTCTTCGGCTACGGCTCCCGGGACACCGTGTACGGCGGCTCCGGCTCGGGCTCCGGCGACGAGAGCAACAACGTGACCATGGCCCAGGGCCTGACCAATGCCGGCTTTGAGGTCAACCAGGAGCTGGTGGACTTCTACGACGACCACTTCGTGGAGCGCACCGGCGTGGGCTACACCGGCAACAACTTCGACATCAACGAGCCCCCGGTCAACGAGTACTCCGACCAGCTGCTGGCCAACGCCAAGGCCTTCTCCGACGTGGCCCTGGTGGTCATCTCCCGACTGGGCGGCGAGGGCGCCGACCTGCCCCTGGACATGACCCCCAGCGAGAGCGAGGTGGGCTCCTCCGGCGCCGCCACCTCCGTGGGCGTCAAGGGCGGCGACGCGGGCAAGCACTACCTGGAGCTCCAGCAGGTGGAGATCGACATGCTCAACATGGTCAAGGAGAACTTCGGCACCGTGGTGGTGCTGGTCAACTCCGCCAATGCCATGGAGCTGGGCTTCCTGGAGGAGGACGACGTGGACGCCGCCCTGTGGCTGGGCTGCCTGGGCTCCACCGGCTGCAATGCCCTGGGACAGATCCTCTCCGGCGAGGTGAACCCCTCCGGCCGCACCACCAGCACCTTTGCCTACGCCGTGGAGAGCGCGCCCAGCTATTATAGCTTCGGCGACTACGACTACTCCAATGTGACCTACACCAATACCTCCCCCATCTCCGCCAACACCGAGCCCGACGCCTACCACTATGTGGACTACGTGGAGGGTATCTACGTGGGCTACCGGTACTATGAGACCGCTGCTGCCGACGGCTTCATCGACTACGACGAGACCGTCCAGTACCCCTTCGGCTACGGCCTGAGCTACACCACCTTCACCCAGGAAATCGCCGACTTCCGGGACGACGGCACCACCGTCGCCATGGACGTGACCGTCACCAACACCGGCGACGCGGCGGGCAAGGACGTGGTCCAGGTCTACTACACCGCCCCCTACACCCCCGGCGGCATTGAGAAGAGCCACGTGGTCCTCTCCGGCTTCGGCAAGACCGGCATCCTCCAGCCCGGGGAGAGCGAGACCGTCACCATCTCCTTTACCTACGAGGACATGGCCTCCTACGACTATACCGGCGTCAAGGCCCAGGGCGGCGCCTACGTCCTGGAGCAGGGCGAGTATGAGATCAAGCTGATGAACAACTCCCACGACGTCATCGACAGCCGCACCGTCACCGTGGAGCAGGACATGATCTACAACGACACCAACAACGGCCCCCGCTCCACCGACGCCGTGGCCGCCGTCAACCTCTTTGACGATGTGACCTGGGGCGAGGACGTGACCTATGTCTCCCGTGCCGACTGGGCCGGCACCATGCCCACCCAGCGGGCCCCCCAGAGCCGGGAGGCCTCCGCTGAGATCGTCTCCGCCCTCACCGATACCTCCGTGCCCTCCGACCCGGAGGCCGCAGACATCACCTTTGCCGACAACGGCCTCACCCTGGCCGACATGAAGGGCCTGGACTACGACGACCCCCAGTGGGACAAGCTGCTGGAGCAGATCTCCGTGGAGGAGATGACCAACCTCATCGCCAACGGCGGCTGGTGCACCCAGGCCGTGCCCTCGGTGGGCAAGGCCTACTACACCGAGACCGACGGCCCCAACGGCATCAACAACATCATGGCCGGCGTCACCGGCACCCAGTACACCGGCCAGTCCGTGCTGGGCTGCACCTGGAACCAGGAGCTGGCCGGCCGCATGGGCACCACCTTTGCCCAGGAGGCCATCGCCTACAACATCTCCGGCCTCTACGCCCCCGGCCTGAACATCTTCCGCTCTCCCTTCTCCGGCCGCAACTATGAGTATTTCTCCGAGGACGGCCTCCATACCGGCAAGATGGCTGCCGCCGAGATACAGGGCATCCAGTCCCAGGGCGTGTACTGCTACTCCAAGCACTTTGCCGTCAACGACCAGGAGACCAACCGGGACCAGGGCGGCCTGTGCACCTGGCTCAACGAGCAGGCCATGCGTGAGGTGTACCTGAAGGGCTTTGAGCTGGCCGTCAAGGAGGGACACTCCCAGGGCATGATGGCCGCCTTCAACCGGCTGGGCACCACCAACTGCGCCGAGAGCCCTGAGCTGCTCACCCAGGTGCTGCGCAACGAGTGGGGCTTCCGGGGCACCGTTATCACCGACTGCATCATGCAGCTGAGCTATGTGGACGCCGACCGCTGCGTCCGCGCCGGCTGCGACCTCCAGCTGGCCCTCATGGGTCTGAGCAGCCCCGGCGAGGAGACCACCGGCACCCCCGACGGCCGCCAGGCCATGTGCAGCGCCACCCACAACATCCTCTATATGACGGCGAACAGCGCCGCCGAGGATATCGCCCAGCCCTATGTGCCCTACTGGCTGTACATCACCGCCGGTGTGGTGGACGTGGTGCTGCTGGGCCTGTGTGTGGCCTACTTCGTCCGCCGCCATCAGAAAATGAAGGCGTGGAAGGCCGCCAACACCGCCAACAAGTAACCATTAGAATCAATCGCCCATAACGGCCGCGCCGTCGCCGGATTCCCAAAGAAGGGGAATCCGGCGGCGGCGCTTTCTTGTTTAGCGTTTGTCGTCAGTGTTCATCTGGAAGAAGGATGTGCCTGCCTGACTGTTCCGGTAGTCGCTGGGGGAGAGCCCGTTTGTCAGCTCTTTAAACGCCCGGTTAAAGGTGCGGATACTCTCAAATCCACACTGGGAGGAGATATCAGGCATGGGCCAGTCCGTGCTGACGAGCAGCCGCTTTGCAGCCGTGACGCGGAGAAATTTCAGGTAGGCGTTAAAGCCCATTCCGATCTGCTGGTTGCACAGACGGGACAGCTGATACTGTGACATCTCCAGCGCCTCGGCCGCTGTCAGCAGCGTAATGGGCTTGAAGCAGTTCTGGTGCAGGTACATGAGCACCATTTTGACCGGGGCGAGGACCTCCGGCCTGGGAACTTGACGGGACGTACCCCACAGATATTCAAAGATGGCGTTGATCAGCCCCATGCAGGTCCCGGGATTTTGAATCAGGTCGGTGGACTCGATCAGCAGCTCAAACAAAGCGCCCAGCTCCGGGCTGTACTGTCCCTTCCGGATGATGGGGCACTCCAGCTGAAAATCCTTCCGCGCATCCTGGCACAGGTTCACCACACTTGGCGAGGCTCCGATCATGAGGCATTTGCTGTAGCCCAGGCTGTGGTACTGATGGACCTGCAGGCTGCCGGCAAAGCAGACATCCCCGGCCCGCAGGAGATACGCTTCGTCCTCGAGCGTTACCTCCAGCTGGCCCTGAGAGAGGTACACCATCTCCAGCTCTTCATGGATATGTGTGATGTAGTTCAGGTTTTCTACCCGCCAGATGTTGTAAAACTCGCTCTTTACATTCGCATGCTTTAGCTTCGGCAACATACTCCCCCACCTCAAAGCTCAGATTTGCCTGTTATGGCCGAGAAACTGCAGAAACAGGAGGCGGCGAAGCCCTCGGTTCCACATATGGGACAGGCGGCGCTTTTTGTCAAGTATACGCCGCCGGACTGAAAAAGTCCAATTTGCAAAAATTGGCCAAAGAAATTTTTCTATACCCGCCCTGAAAGCAACACTTTTTAATTGTTGACAGTTTTGAATGCAAGTTTTGTCCTAAAAATGAATAATATTTGATGATACTCACTGAAAAATGCAGTTTTTATACATAAAAATAGAATAAAAAAACGATCGAAACTTGACAAAAACAGAATGTGTAGACTATAATTCCGCCATATTCAACAAGGGCTTGTCCCATATCAAATGATTTATGATTAAGGAGAAGATTGAGATGGCAGAGAAGAACATGAAGTATGAGCCGCTGGACCCGGATGAGAAGCTCCTGGCGGAGGTAAACGAAAAGCTGAAGACAGACCCCTGCAATCCGGAGCTGTGGTATCAGAAGGGGCTGCAGCACACCTGGAAGGGGGAGAACGAGATGGCGCTCCACTGCTTCTCCACAGGCCTGATCTACGCACCTTTCCACGCCTCCCTCCGGACCTGGCGGGGCCGCAAGCTGATGGGGCAGTCCGACTATACGATGGCCATCTCCGAGCTGGCCACCGCCTCCGCCCTCAACCCCATGGACTGGGAGGCGTGGTACTACCAGGGCGTGGCCGCATATCTGGAAGGGCTCTATGAGCACGCCAAGATGTGCCACACAAAGGCCCGCCACCTCATCGCCAAGCACGACCCCCTGTGCCTGGCCGCCACGGTGGACTGGTACTGGATGACCTGCATGAAGCTGGGCGAGCGGGACGAGGCCAAGCGGGTGGTGGATATCCTCTGCCACGCCGAGGGCTACCGGGCGGGCATCGCCTCCAACCACGCCGACGTGGAGCACTGGTTCCCCAGACACGGCAAGACCATGGACCAGTTCCGCGCCGCCGTCAAGGCGGCCCTGGGCGGGGACGGCCAGACGGAGCCGGAGGGGCCCCAGCAGCCCGCAGCGGAGCAGCCCGCCGACTGGGCGGCGGAGGCCTGGGCCTGGGCCAAGGCTATGGGCCTGCTGGACGGCACCCGCCCCACGGCCAACATCACCCGCCAGGAGGTGGCGGTGATGTTCAGGCGCTTTTACGAGGCCATCAAGGCCGGAAAGTGAGGTACATATGGAAAACATCTTCGCCGCCTTTGCGGACAAGGCTAATCTTATCTGGGGCGCCGTCCTGACGGGCCTCTCCTACGCCTTCGGGGCACACTGGCCCCTGTTCGCGTTCTTTTTTGTGCTCAACGTGGTGGACTACGTCTACGGCGTCCTCAAGGCCAGGGCCACGGACACCATGTCCAGCGCCAAGGGGGCCAAGGGAATTCTCAAGAAGGTGTCCTACTGGGTGCTCATTGCCCTGGCTTTCGGCGTCGCCTGCGTGTTCATCGACGTGGGCACCGTGCTGGGTCTGGACCTGTCCTTCCTCCAGCTCATCGGCTGGTTCGTGCTGGCTATCTATATCATCAACGAGCTGACCAGCATCGTGGAGAACATGGTGGCCCTGGGTGTGGACGTGCCGGACATCCTGCTCAAGGGCCTGGCCGCCGTTAAGACGGCGGTGGATGAGGCCGGCAATAAAGTGGTGCCGGAAGATGGCGACACCGTCCAGACAGAGAATAAGAACGAATAAAGTACGGAGCCACTGCCAGATAGGCAGTGGCTCCGTGTGTAATCCGTGTGTAAATTCGGCGTTCAAAACGATAATACAATCTTTATTATTTAGACAATGAATGCAAATCACAAAAACCGCAATCCATTGGGGACCAATGAAAAAACCGCTATCCATTGTTGCTCAATGGATAGCGGTTTGGTGGAGGCGAGGGGAGTCGAACCCCTGTCCGAAAACGCTTCAACGGGAACTTCTCCGGGCGCAGACGGTTATTTACATTCCCTTACCCAGGCGTGAGCCGTCACACTCAGGGGCTTGGTAGCTTCATTGTTCATGGTGCGCTCAAAGCTTTGCACACTCACGTGCACCACTCGTCGACGCCCAATCCCGGACCGTGGTCCTTCCAGGTTGGACGGCCGCGTTAAGCCGCGGCGAGAACTACGTTGTCGTCGTTCTTTAATTTATAAGTTGCCCGTTTTAAGGTGGTCAGGCGCCACCGCCCGCTATTCCCGCCTCTACGTCCCCGTCGAAACCAGTACGCCCCCGCGTCGTCGGAGCAAGCTCCTATCACTCGCTTCGCCGTATACGGCAAAGCCCGCTCATTGTGCTGCTCCTCCGCTCCGGACGAACCCGTTTCGCTGGGCTTTGTCCGGATTGGGAAAACGGTACGATCATCCTCTTATGGGGAAAGGGAGAAAGCTAAAAACAACGACAATTGCTCTTCACATCTTCTCACCCGCCGGTGGGGGGAGAGAATACTTCATCCGGCGGGGCGGGTGCCCCGCCGGAGTGAAAACAATGGGAAATCAGATCTTCTCAGGGGCGGGATAGTCCACACCGAAGGTCTCCACGGTCACGGACTTCATCCGCTGGTCCTTGCGGGGACGGTCGGTACGCACGTTACGGTCGGCGTAGACAATGGCGTCGGCCACGTCCATGCCCTCGATGACCTTGCCGAAGGCGGCGTAGTCCCCATCCAGGTGGGGAGCCTTCTCCACCATGATGAAGAACTGGCTGCCGGCGGAGTTGGGGTGCATGGCGCGGGCCATGGACAGCACGCCGCGGTCATGCTTCAGGTCGTTCTTCACGCCGTTGCGGGCAAACTCGCCCTTGATGGTGTACCCCGGGCCGCCCATGCCGGTGCCGTCGGGGCAGCCGCCCTGGATCATGAAGCCGGGGATGACGCGGTGGAAAATCAGGCCGTTATAAAAGCCGGACTTCACCAGGCTGATGAAGTTGTTGACCGTATTGGGGGCCACGTCGGGATAGAGCTCGGCGACCATCTTGCCGCCGTCCTCCATCTCAATGGTGACCAGAGGATTCTGAGCCATTGGGAACATCTCCTTTCCGTTATGGAAGCAAATTATCTCAGTAGCCGCCCCGGGACTTCATGGCCCGGTCCATCTCGCGCTTGGCGTCCTTGGCGGCGGCGGCATCCCGCTTGTCGTAGAGCTTCTTGCCCTTGGCAAGCCCCACCTCCACCTTCACCCGCGCGTTGCGGAAGTAGAGGGAGAGGGGAATAAGAGAGTAGCCGTCCACTTTGGTCTTCTGAAACAGGCGGAGAATCTCCCGCTTGTGCATCAGCAGACGGCGGGTACGGCGGGGGTCCTTGTTGAAAATATTGCCCTGCTCATAGGGGGAGATGTGCATCCCCACCACGGACAGCTCCCCGTCCTTGACGATACAGAAGGCGTCCTTCAGGTTCACGTTGCCCTGGCGGACCGACTTGACCTCCGTGCCGCAGAGCTCAATGCCTGCCTCGTACTTATCCTCAATAAAATAGTCGTGGTAGGCCTTGGGGTTCTTGGAGATAATCTTAATGCCCTTCTGGTCCACGGGAATGCACCTCCTTCCGGGCGGGCATGGCGGCGTGCGCCGGAAAGACGGCACAAATACCACTGTGAAAGTATTATACCATATCTGTCAAGGGCTCAGACAGGGGGAAAATGGCGCAGCAGTACGGCGGGGGCGTCCCGGTCCAGAATGGCGCGGCCATGCTCGGCCAGCCGGGCATCCGGATGGGTGCCCGCGTCCTCGGTGCGGCCGAACTCCGACAGGCAGGCCGCCATGCCCCGCTCGCCGCCGGGGAGAGAGAGCCAGAAGCGGCCGTCCAGCCAGGCCAGAGCGCTGTCCTGGCACAGGGCGGGCAGCGCCCGGACGGCGGCGAGCAGCTCCTCAAAGCCGGCGAAGGAGAACCACTGCCGGGGCGGCGGCGCCACCCGGGCAAAAACCAGCACGCCGCAGGCCTCCGGGTAGGCCTCGATCTCGATGGGCCCCTCCAGGGGCATGCCCTCCCGGGCAAAGGCGTCCCGGGCCAGCTCCAGCGCCCCCTCCAGGGTGAGCTGGGAAGGCGTGAGCCCTCGCTCCTTCAAGTCCGCCGCGGTGATGTACAGCACCGCGCTGCCTGCGCCGATGGGTTGGATGGTCATAGTAGGGACCTCCTTGCTCTGAACAGAAAATGGGCCCCGAAGCGGGCCGTATGACATGGCTACCATTATAGCGGCCGCCCCGGAGGGTGAACAGCTGTAATGATTGGGGGAACTGGAAGAAGCGTCTCCGGGGTAGCGCGGAAATGGGGATTATGCTATAATGTCATAATAGCAACAAACAGAAACGGAGCGCGTTATCTGCGGCAAGACCGGATGAATCCATATTTTGATAAATGGGGCGGTTTAGAGATGGAACTGACAGAAAAAACACTGGAGAGCCGGGAAATCTTCCGGGGACGCATCGTGACCCTCAAGGTGGATAAGATCGAGCTGCCTGACGGGCATCAGTCGGGCAGGGAAGTGGTGGAGCACCCCGGCGGCGTGGCCGTGCTCCCCCTGGACGACCAGGATATGGTGACCCTGGTGCGGCAGTACCGCTACCCCTTCGCCAAGGTGATCACCGAGCTGCCCGCCGGTAAGCTGGACGGCGACGAGGACCACAGGGTGGCCGCCCTCCGGGAGCTGAGCGAGGAGGTGGGCCTGGAGCCCCAAGAGCTGACCTACATGGGCTGCCTCTACGCCTCCCCCGGATTCTGCACCGAGGTGCTCCACATGTACCTGGCCCGGGGCCTGAAGCAGGGCGCCTGCCACCCCGACGAGGGGGAGTTCCTGGAGCGGATCAAGGTGCCCTTCGACCAGCTGGTGGAGCAGGTCATGAACAACGAGATCTCCGACGCCAAGACCGTGGCGGCGGTGCTGAAAGCAAAGGTGCTGTTGGGGCGGTGAGCGGCCGTCCTGTAGAGGAGGCAGTCATGAACAAGCGCATTCTCATTGTGGAAGACGAGAAAAATATTGTGGACATCCTCAGCTTCAACCTGGGCCGGGAGGGTTACGAGACCATAGAGGCCTACGACGGTCAGACCGGGCTCCAGCTGGCCTTGGAGCAGGACCCGGACCTGGTGCTGCTGGACCTGATGCTCCCCAAGATGAACGGCTTTGACGTGTGCCGCAGCCTCCGGGCTCAGGGAAAAAGCACGCCGGTGATCATGCTCACCGCCCGGGAAGAGGAGAACGACAAGGTCCTGGGCCTGGAGCTGGGCGCAGACGACTACATCACCAAGCCCTTCTCCATGCGGGAGTTGCTGGCGCGGGTGAAGGCCAACATCCGCCGCCGGGAGATGGCCGGCGGCCCATCCGCAGCTCCCCTGAGCACCAACAGGTTGGAGGCCGGGCGCATCTCCGTGGACCAGGATCTGATGGTGGCCTACAAGGACGGACGCCCCCTGGACCTGACCCAGCGGGAGTATGAGTTACTGCGGTTTTTGGCCGCCCGGCCGGGAAAGGTGTTCTCCCGGGAGGCCTTGATGGAAAACGTGTGGAACTACGAGGGGTATGTGGGCGACGTCCGGGCCGTGGACGTGGCCGTCCGCCGCCTGCGCGAAAAAGTGGAGGACGACCCGGCACAGCCGCAGATCATCGTGACGAGACGGGGCCAGGGGTACCTGCTCAACCCGTAGAGAAAGTCCGGATTTTTAAGTGCAGAGAATCCATAAGACAGTTTTGAGAAGCCGTCAGGAGGTGAGGACGCCGTGTTCAGAAGCCTGCATATGAAGCTGGTACTCATTATGGTGCTGCTCATCGTGTCGCTGATGACCGTGGTGGGGGCGTTTCTGGTCAACTCGGTGTCCGCCTTCTACCTGACAGAGTTCTACGACCAGATGCACACCGTGTTCCGCTCCGACAACGAGACCCTGGCCCGGGATCTACAGGCCGAGGCCGGAGAGGGCCAGAGCGACGTGGACGTGATCCAGGACGTGCTCAAGAGCTACATCGGCGCCCTGGGCATTGACAACCGCCACCGCAACTACTTTATCCTGGACGGCTCCACCGGCAAGTGCCTGGCCGCCTCCGACGAGGAGAAGGGCGCCAATCTGCGCATCACCCCCAACATCACCGCCGCCATCCAGAACCAGGAGGGGGACATGAAGGATGTGTCCGCCGACTACATGGACGTGGCCGTGCCCATCCAGCGGGGAGAGAACCGGTACATCATCTATATCCTGGACGACCGGACCACGGTCCAGAACCTGAACACCCAGCTCTTTCAGCTGATCCTGGAGGCCCTGGCCTTTGGCCTGATTATCTCCATCCTGCTGTCCTTCCTCCTGTCCAAGACCATGATCACCCCCATCGAGCGGCTGACCACAGGCGCCGAACGGGTGGCAAAGGGGGACTTCTCCCACAAGATCGAGGTGGCGTCCAAGGACGAGATCGGCGTGCTCACCGGCACCTTCAACAACATGGCCCGGCAGCTGCGGGACACCATCCGGGAGGCGGAGAACGAGCGCAACAAGCTGGGCACCCTCTTCCTCCACATGACCGACGGCGTGGTGGCCTTCTCCCGGGACGGGGCGGTCATCCAGTGCAACCCCGCCGCCGAGCGGATGCTCCGCCGGACCATCCCCGTGGGGGGCGACGAGGTGACCTATGACACCCTGTTCGGCGACATCGCCGCCCTGCCCTCCGTGCTGGCTGTGGAGCAGCCCGGCTATCTGGACGGCGAGCGGGAGATCGACGGCACCATCCTGGAGCTGCTGCTGGCCCCCTTCTCCAGCGAGAGCGCCGGCGGCGTCATGGTGGTGATCCACGACGTCACCGAGCAGCGCAAGACCGAGGAGATGCGCCGGGAGTTCGTGGCCAACGTGTCCCACGAACTGCGCACCCCCCTGACCAACATCCGCAGCTACGCCGAGACCCTGGTGGACAACGCCGGCGAGCTGCCCCCCAACACAGAGAAAAACTTCCTGGGCGTCATCCTCAACGAGTCCGACCGGATGACCCACATTGTCCAGGATCTGCTCACCCTGTCCCGGTTCGACTCGGGCCACAGCGAGCTCAAGCTGGCCCCCTTCTCCTTCGAGCAGGCCATCCGGGACGTGTACAACGCCGTGCTGCTGGACGCCCAGCGCCACGGCCACACCCTTCGGCTGGAGATCGAGGAGAACCTGCCCAACATCATCGGGGACCGGGAGCGCATTCTCCAGGTGATGATGAACGTGGTGTCCAACGCCATCAAGTATACCCCCGACGGCGGCAGCATCCGTATCTCCGCCGGCCGGCTGAGAGAGCGGGTGTGGATGGAGGTGGAGGACAACGGCATCGGTATCCCAGCCGCCGACCGGCCCCGCATCTTTGAACGGTTCTACCGGGTGGATAAGGCCCGGTCCCGGGAGTCCGGCGGCACCGGCCTGGGACTCTCCATCGCAAAGGAGATCATCGACCGGCATGAGGGCGTGATCCGGCTGGTGGACAAGGATACCCCCGGCCTGATCGTCCGGGTGGAGCTGAAGATTGAGGGACCTTGCCATGGAGCGTAGAAAAAAACGCAGACGCCTGCTGGAGCTTGTCAAGGACGTGCTCATCGTCCTGCTGGCCCTGTCCGCCGTGTACCTCACCATGCGCACCCAGATCGGCGGGCTGGCGGGCTGGAACGGCAGCTGGCTCAACAGGCTGTTCAACGGAAAGACCGTGAGTCTGCTTCCCACCGTCAGCGAAGAGACAGAGGAAAACATGCAGCTCCGGCCGGTGCGCATGTCGGTCCAGCTGGGCAGCGGCGGCCGGTACGGCGTGCAGTACGACCAGACCGCCGTGGACGCCCTCTTTGACGCCACCGCCAGCCTGCTGGGCGACGCCCTGGGCAGTGCCCAGAGACCGGTCCAGGTCACCGAGGGCGCCTGGCGGGAGGCCCTCTCCGACGCATGGGGCATCTACTTCGACTTCCGGGGCACCGTGCCCCTGACCGTGCTCTCCGCATCCCTGTCCGGCGCTGTCAATCAGGCCCTGCCTGAGGCGGACGTCCGGCGGCTCCTGCTGGCCGAGGAGGAGGGGACCGTGCGCCTGTATTATAGTAATGAGAGCACCGGCCTGTACTATGCCTGCGACACCGCCGAGGCGCTCCGGGGCCACGTCCAGACCGCCGCCGCGGTCTACAGCCCCAACGGCACCGTGTTCGCCTATGAGACCAGCTACTCCGAGCTGGCCCCCTATGTGATGGTGGCCGCCACCCAGGTCAGCCCCAAGGTGTACCACGCGGCCAACCCGGTGGCCCAGATGAGCGAGAGCGACCGGGAGGAGATGATGGAGGCCCTGGGCTTCCACCCCCAGTCCAACAACAGCTACCGCAGCGGCGACCGGCTGATCGTCAACGAGTGGCCCGACCGGCTGAGCATCCTGGACGACGGCCACGTGCGCTATGAGACCTCTGTCTCCAACGAGCCCAAGTACCCCGTGGGCACGCCGGGAGAGCCGGTGGACGCGGCGGCAGTGTCCCAGGCTACCTGGCCCCTGGCCGAACAGACCATAGGACAGTCCTGCGGCGCGGCCAGACTCTACCTCATTGGCGTGGTGCAGATGAGCGAGGACGAGTGGATGGCGGATTACGGCTACTGCCTCAACGGCGCAGGTGTGGAGCTGGGCGCAGACGGCTATGCCGCCCGCTTCATCATCCAGAATGGACAGATCACCGAGTTTGAGCTCTTCTTCCGCAGTTACACCGACACGGGCGAGCAGTCCATCGTGCTGCCCGAGGCCCAGGCCGCCGCCGCCATGTCCGCTCAGAGGGTGCAGGGCAGCGAACTGCTGCTGGCCTATGAGGACAGCGGTGCTGCCGAGCTGCTGAAAGCGGAGTGGATCGCCATACAGACCCCGTGAAATGAGGTGAGCCGCCTTGGAGTGGTCTAAAATCAAGAACATCATCCTGCTCATGCTCCTGGCGGTGAATCTGTTCCTGCTGGTGCTGGTGGCGGATCAGGAGCGGAAATCCGCCGCCTACCAGGAGGAGGCCCGCACCGGCGCGGTGGAAATCCTGGAGAAGGCCAACATCCACATGGACCCGGAGAATCTGCCGCCCGAGCGCGACCTCCACACCATGTCCGTGGAACGGGACAGGACCATGGAGGACGCCATGGCCCAGGCCCTGCTGGGCGAGACCAGCAAGTCGGGCGACCTGGGCCCGGTCACTTACTCCGGCAGCCGGGGAGAGGGGCAGTTCCTCAGCGACGGCAAGTTCTCCTTTACCTTCGCGGGAGAGGGACTGCCGGCCGGACAGGAGGACCCGGAAGTACACGGACAGAAACTGCTGGAGCAGGCGGGCTATGAGTGCCAGGTGCTGGACGTCCGGCAGCAGGAGGACGGGACCACCGTGGTAACGGTGCAGCAGCTGTGGGACGGGGACCCCGTGTTCAACAGCACGTCAGACCTGACCTATGAGAACGGCAGCCTGCGGAGCATCCGTGGCCAGCGGCTTATGGGGACCCCTGAGCCGAAAGCCGGCACGGAGCCGCTGGACGTGGCCACCATCCTGCTCCGCTTCCTCAGCGGCGTCCAGGACGGCGGCTATGTGTGCAGCGAGATCGTGGGCATGACGGCCGGATACGAGGTTACCCTGTCCAGCACCGGCAGCGCCGCCCTGGAGCCGGTATGGCTGATTATCACCAACACCGTCTCCTTCTATGTGGACGGGACCGACGGAACCGTCCGGCAGGCGGAATAAAAAAGGACGCCCTTTCCTATCACCAGGAAAAGGGCGTCCTTTTTCAGGGACTGTGAAGATAGCAGGGAGAAACGGCGCAATATGACGTAAAGACGGGGAGCTGGAAGAATTCCAGCTCCCCGTTCTGTCAGGTATCCATCGGATGCCGGCGTCAGCCGACCACCACCAGACGGACCTTGCCGCCCTCCTGAGGAGCGCGGTCATAGTAGATGGTAAGCGTATCGGAGTAGGCACGGGCCTCGTCCAGAGAGGCAAACCAGGACTTGGTGGTCTTGTTATAGCAGAGCACATTGCCGGCGATCGGGAGAACCATATCTCTGGTGGTGACGGTACCGATGGGGGCCTTGCTCTCGGGGTTAATATACTCATTCATCTCAAAGGCAGAACGAGGTACATTCTCCACCGCCTTCAGCGCCACCCAGTTGGACAGCTTCGGGACACCGCTGATGGTATCCAGAGAAGCGGCAATGCCCACCAGATCGCCGTCCTTAATGGGGGCACCGGTGATGAGCTCCTCGCTGTACTGGCCCTTGCCAGTTTCTACGGACACAGAGGTGTTGGTGAAACTCACCTGATTTTTCTCACCCGTAACAGTCCCCTTCTTGGCAAAGCCGTAGGTGTACTGGTCGCCGGTGACATCGTCAAAGACAATGAAGTTGACCCGGCCGGCATAGTCCTTGCCCACATAGGTGATCCTGTCGGCGGGGACAGTGGTCCGGGTGAGCTGATCGAAGGAGATCTCAACGGGCGCGCCCCTGCCTACACGCTCATAGAGTACCACGTTGTCGGCCAGCTTATCCTCGCCGAGCGTGCGGGCGGCCACGTCCAGAGCGCCGGAGGCGCCGCTGCCGGAGAGACGGGACAGAGACAGCATACCCAGCTTATTGGAGGATACTGTCACCAGCTGGCCCTGCATCTGGGCCGCGCTCTCCTCGGTATAGATGGTGGCGCCGGTGAACACGACCTTTTTCCCGTCGGAATCCCGGATGTCCGCCAGCGGGGTCACGGTGGCGGTGGTGCCCTCCATCTTCGCCACACCCACAGTGGTAGACTTGGCCACGGAGGGAGAGACAGCGCCGGCCACCTGGCCGTCGGAGGTGAGAAGCAGCGTGACAGTGTCGCCGATTTTAAAAGAGGCCAGATCCGCGTAGGCGCTGGAGAGCACAGGGAAGGTGGCGCCCATGATGGTGACGCTCAGAGGCGTGGCGGGGCTGGGAGAGACGTTCTCATAGACGCCGGTCAGGCGCAGATCGCAAATATAGAGGGTTTTGGAGGCTTTGTCATAGGTGGCCACGTCGTACTGGCGGATATCCGACAGCGTGGCGGGCAGACCGTTCTTCAGGATGCGATAGCCTGTATCGTTGCCAACCAGAGAGGCAAAGGGATTACCGGAACCGGTGGCCTTGGCCACGACGGCTGTCTCAGAGGCCTGGGTGGAGGGGAGGTAGAGATACTCCAGCTTGCCGGTGGCGCCATAGCGCAGGACCAGAGCGGCGCCGGTCTTCAGGTTGAGATAGATATCCCGATAGGTGGTCTCGCCGCTCTCACGGTAGACCGGAGTGTCGGGCGCCACATCCAGCTTCTCGCCGCCGGAGACCGTCACGGAGTTGATCTCGGCAGACACGACAGAGGTGGCGCGCTGGGTGCCGCCCTCGCTGGGGAGAATGGCGATGACCTTGCTGCCCTTGTCCAGCACCAGACGGGCACGGGAACCAGCCAGAGCGGTGTCAAAGGGCACATGGTTGGTCTTGTAGGGGTCGGCGGAGCCGGTGGTCAGGATACAGCCCGCGGTGCCGTCGGCTGCGGTGGCGTCCAGCGAGAGGACCACCGCCTCGTCGGTGATGCTGCCGCCCAGCTGGGTCAGGTAGGGAGACTCGGAGTCCTTGGGGGCGGTGTACAGCATGTTCTCAAAGAGAATGGCGGTCTGGCCCCGGGTGATGGTGGAGTTCCAGGTGAGGGACAGGCCGTCGGTCAGGCCGATGACCGAGGCGGCGGCCAGATAGCCGCTGTACCAGGGAGAGCCCGCCGCCACGTCGGAGGCGGTATACCCCAGCATGCGCATCATGGTGGTGACCGCCTCGGCAAAGGTGATGGTCCGACCGGGCTGGAAGGTGCCGTCGCCCACGCCTACCATCAGCATTTCGCCGCCGCTGCCGTCCTCACCGCCGCCAAGGCGGGTGGAGGCGGCCAGGTTGATATAGCCCCGGGCCCAGTGGTCGCCCTTCACGTCCAGAAAGATGGTCCGGTTCATCTGGGCGGAGGCCTCCTCGCCCTTGCCCATGATCTCAATGGCCATCTTGCAGAACTCGGCCCGAGTCAGGGTGCCGCCCGGGTTGAAGAGGGTGCCGCCGGTGCCGTTGACCACGCCCAGGAGGCGCAGCACCTCGGCAGCCTCGGACACGTCGGGGTCGGTGATGTCGGTAAAGCCGGAGACACTGGTGGTGCCGGCAGCCGCAGAGGCGGGAACCACCGTCAGCAGGCCGCACAGCAGAGCCACCGAGAGCAGACCGGCAAGGAATCGTTTGATTTTCATATTTCTCTCTCCCTTATAGATGGAGTTGGGGTCATGCGAAAACGACAGGCTTACTCGGCCCGCAGGGCTTCCACAGGCTGGAGGCCGCTGGCCTTGATGGCGGGATAGAGGCCGAAGATGATGCCCAGGCCCACCGAGATGGCGAAGGCGCCCACGGTGATGCCGGCGTTGGGCAGCAGTATAATACCCAATGTCTGCTTACAGACGATCAGCGTGCCCACGTAGCCCACGCCGATGCCCAGAATACCGCCGATGCCGCAGATCATACAGGCCTCAATGAGGAACTGGATAATAATGCTCTTCCGCTCCGCGCCGATGGCCTTGCGGATGCCGATCTCACGGGTACGCTCGGTGACGGTGACCAGCATGATGTTCATGATGCCGATGCCGCCCACCAGCAGGGAGATGGCCGCAATGCCGCCCAGCAGCATCTGCTGGCTCTTGTTGGCCTCTTCGGTGGAGTCGATGTAGTTGTCAGGAGAATAGACATTGTAGTAGCCGTAGCTGTTTCCAGTTTTGGAGTCACCGATCAGGCCCTTCAGAAAGCCCTCCAGACGGGCGGCAGCCTCCTGAGTGGAGGCGGCATCTTTTGCTTTGACAATAAAGTCAGAGTTGCTGGAGGAGACATTGCCGGAACCGGCTACCTGGAAGGCACGGGTGGTGGTGTAAGGCAGGAGAATGAAGTTGTCCTGCTGAACATAGTGTTTGGTCTCCTCGGTAAGTGTTTTCTCATTGATGCGGGACTCATAGACACCAATGACTTTGAAGGGGACGCCGTCAAAGAGCATGGTCTCGCCGATAGGATTTGCATAGTTAAAGAACAGTTTGGCGGCGTAGGAGCCCAGAACGCACACCTGACTGCCTCGCTGTACATCCAGATAGGTCAGGTCCCGGCCCTTGGCAATGGTGGCGTTGTTGCAGGCCGCCCACTGGTCGCTGCCCATCCAGATCTGGGGGGGCTGGACACTGCCGTCGTCCGAGTACATGTTGTTGGAATTCTTGGCCCCGTACTGCACGGTGAACCAGCAGTACTGGTTGGGCGTCACACCCACCACCAGGTCGTCCAGCTGCTTGCAGTAGTTGTAGAGACTGTTGAATACCACGTCGTCGCTGGAGCCACCCGTCCACTTATAGGCGGAGACCTGGATCTGGTTGGTGCCCATGGACTTCATCAGGTCCATCATCTGCTTGGTGGTGCCCTGGGCGTAGGTCACCAGGATGATGACCGCCGCCAGACCGATGATGACGCCCAGCATGGTGAGAAAGGTGCGGCCCTTCCGGGCGGCAATGGACTTGGCCGCCAGCTTGATGGTCTGTTTTAAGTTCACAGCCAGTCCACCTCCTGCTGCCCGTCAGATACAATCTGACCGTCTGAAATGCGAACCACCCGGGGCACCGTGGCCGCGATGCCGTTGTCATGGGTGATGAGAATCACGGTGGTCCCCTCCTTATAAAGACGCCGGAGGATGTCCAGTACGTGGATGCCGGTCTTGGAGTCCAGCGCGCCGGTGGGCTCGTCGGCCAGAATAATGGGGGGATGAGTGCCGATGGCCCGGGCGATGGCCACCCGCTGCTGCTGACCGCCCGACATCTCCGTGGGCTTGTGGTCCCGCCGGTCCCACAGGGACACCCGCTCCAGCGCGTCCCGCACCCGCTCCCGCCGGACGGAGGCCTTGATGCCCTGGTAAATCAGGGGCAGCTCCACATTTTCGTAGGCGGAGAGGGCGGGGATCAGATTGAAGCCCTGAAAGATAAAGCCGATCTGTTTGTTGCGCACATGGGAGAGCTGCCGGTCCGACAGGTCGGTGACGTCGGTGCCGTCCAGATGGTACTCCCCGTAGGTGGGGATGTCCAGACAGCCGATCAGGTTCATCAGCGTGGACTTGCCCGAGCCGGACTGGCCCACAATGGCCACAAACTCACCCCGGTCGATGGTGAGGGACACGCCGTTCAGGGCGCGCACCTCACGCTCCTCTCCCTCGTTATAAATCTTGAATACATCTTTTATATCAATGAGCATTCCATCATCTCCTTTTGACAGGAGCGGCTCAGCCCGCCTTGGAGGAGGCGCTGGCCCTGCGGCCATAATAGTTGCCGTCCGCGCTGGGGGTATTGTTATACACCATGTCGCCGTCGTTGAGGCCGGAGGTGATCTCCACGTTGGTGTCGTCGTTCAGGCCCAGCTCCACCGGGATGACCGCGCAGTCGTCGGGGATCTCCTCCTGCATTTCCTCGGGCAGGACGGACTTGTCAATGGCGTTCTCGGGGGCCTC
Organism: uncultured Pseudoflavonifractor sp.; assembly: GCF_944387275.1. GTDB lineage: Bacteria > Bacillota > Clostridia > Oscillospirales > Oscillospiraceae > Pseudoflavonifractor > Pseudoflavonifractor intestinihominis. The sequence goes on along the minus strand of NZ_CALXEG010000001.1, from coordinate 43,701 downwards.
CTGGCCGGGCTGAAGCTGGATGTAGACCACAGGCTGGGGTTTTTCCGCGCCCTCGGGGGTGTAGTACCGCACATCCTGGCTGGGGATGATGATGCCGGTGCTCTCAGCGGCGGTGAACTCATAGTCCAGATAGTAGCCGCCCATCAGGGTGCCGGTGGGATTGTCCACCCGGATAGTGGCGGGGAACACGGTGACGCCGTTTTCATTGGTGCCCTGGACGGCCACGGTCTCCACCACGCCCATGTAGCTGTTGCCGTTCCAGTCGGACAGGTTGATGGTCATGCCCTCGGAGATGTACTGCCGGTTGCGGTCGTCCACCTGGATGTTGACCGTCATAACCGCATTGTCCGCGATGACGATGGCCGTGGTGCCCGAAGTGACTTCCATGTCCGGCATCAGGGAGCAGGTGACCACGGTGCCCGAAATGGGCGCCACGGCGGAGAAGTTCTGCACGTTCTTCTCGGCGTCAGTCACCGCCTGCTGGGCCTTTGTCAGGGACTCCTGGGCGGTGTTGATCTGCTCCTGCTTGGCGCGGATCTGCTCGTCAATATCGTTGGTGCCCTGGACCAGCAGCACCTGACCCGCGGTGACATTGGCGTAATTCATCAGATCCGCCACCTGCTCCACAGGCCCGGCGGCCTTGGTGGCGATGGTGGTGGTCTGGTAGTAGGCCAGCTTGCCGCTCTCGTAGGGGTAGATGGGGACGCCGGCGGAGTCGGTCAGAGAGGCGGAGGCCACCATGTCGGCAGTCAGGGTGCCCGGGTTGTCCAGCACAAAGATGACCTCAAAGGTCACCGAGCCCTCGGGGACGATGCGCTCCACCTTGTTGATCTTCTCCACCGTGCCGGTGAGGGTGGCCATGACGGCGGGAATGGAGATCTCCGCCGTCTGACCCACCTGGATGTCGTTCTCATAGGCGTAGCTGTAGTACAGAGACAGCTTCAGCTTGGTGTCGTCTACCAGAACGGCGATCTGGGTGCCCGAACTCATGGGGTCCCCTACCTTAATATCAGAGACCTCGGTCAGCTTGCCGCCGTGGGGAGCGGTGATGGTCAGGTCGCCCCGGCTCTTCTGCAGGTCGGCCATCTCCTGGTTGAGCTTGGACATGGACTCCTGCTGGGCCACCAGCGCCTCCTGGGCGTTCTTGAGCGCCTCCTCCGCGGCGGGGGAGGTGACGACGTAGAGAGGATCGCCGGCGTTGACCACCTGGCCCTGAGTCACATACACCTCCTGGACCACGCCGTCAGCCGCCAGGGTGATGGTGGCGGAGTCCTTGGCGTTGGCTGCGCCGCCGCCCCGGACCGTGGTGGAGATGGTGCCGGTGGAAGCCCTGTCATAGATGGGCTCGCCCAGGTTGGAGTCCTTATGGTCGGTAAACACAAAGTACCACAGGGCCCAGGCCGCAGCGGCTATGACCGCCAGGACAATGATTGCAGTGATGATGTTCTTGACGATCTTCTTGTTCTTCTTCTTCCGCTCCGGAGCCTTTCCGGAGGGCTGGGGAGCCGGTGTGTGAACGGGCGCCGGGTCCATGACGGGGGTGTTCTGTTCAGCCATTTTCATTTCCTCCTATTGCCATAGGTTCTCATCATCATTGTAGCATGGGGGAACAGGGGAAAGCACTACAAATGAATGACAAGTTGTTAAGATAACCTTAAGATTCAGCCTCCTGTCTTTTAGACGCAGAGAAAGAAAAAAAGTTACCGTCCGAAAGAAAAAAGATGCACGCCCAAGCGCATCGCGGCGGCCCGAAACAAGCCCATGGAGAGGCGCCGCTGCCGGGGACGGACAGCGGGCCGGAGCACAGCACCGGGGCCTGAAACGGGGGCCTCTACCTTATATGTATTGAAAACACGGAAATGTTACAGCCAAACGAAAATAATCAAAAAATTTTAAAAACAGGGCGGGAACCTTTTAAATGGCCATATCGTCTAACAAAAAATGATAAGACAGGAACGGCAAGGTCGTAGTTTTACGGTTGTGTTACAAATGGGGGAAACCGCTTGACGATTTCGCCGGGATGTATTATCATGCCCACAGAGGCAAGGGGTGCGGTACTGTGCGGAAACGCTTAGTTTGCCCCCCACACTCAAAATTTAGAAGGAGGAATTCCAAATGAGAAACCTCAAGCGGGTCCTCAGCCTGGCTCTGGCCTCCGTCATGCTCATCGGCATGATGGTCATTGGCGCCGGCGCTGCGGACAAGACTGCGGCTGACCTGACCGATATGGACAAGGTCACCAACAAAGAGGCTGTCTCCGTGATGGTCGATCTGGGCATCATCGTGGGCAAGCCTGACGGTTCCTATGCCCCCACTGAGGGCGTGGACCGCGCCACCATGGCCAAGCTCATCACCTACGTGCTGATGGGCGACGTGGACGCTGCCATCTTCGAGGGCACTTCCACCGATCTGACCGACATCGACACCAACTGGGCCGAGGGCTACATCAAGTACTGCTATGCCAACGGCATCATCTCCGGTGACGGCCAGGGCCACTTCTTCCCCACCCAGGGCGTGACCGTTGTTCAGGCCGCCAAGATGCTGCTGGTGGCTCTGGGCTATGACGCCAACGCCAGCAAGTACCAGGGCAACTCCATGTGGTCCGTCAACATCATGAAGGACGCTCAGGTTGCCGGCCTGCTCAACGGCGTTGAGGGTACCGCTAACGACACCCTGACCCGTGACGGCGCTGCTCAGATGATCTACAACACCCTGAACGCCAAGACTGTGACCCCCAAGTTCCAGTACGACATGGGCGTGCAGTACCTGAGCGAGTATGTTGTTGACTCCACCACCCTGGGCTATCAGACCTACGGCATGGTGAAGGTGAACGCCACTGTGACCGGCATCGAGGACGGCAAGGCCGTTCTGGCTCCCGCCACTGTGGGCACCAACAACCTGTCCATCAGCAAGACCCTGACCGCTACCCCCGACATGGTCGGCAACGTTGTCACCCTGTACGTGAAGGGCACCCTGAACACCGACGGCACCTACAAGGCCAGCAGCCTGATCTCCAGCTCCCTGGTCATCAGCGCCACCAACGTTCTGGGCACCAGCACCGACGGCACCAAGGTGACCGGCTATGAGGCTGGCAAGACCAACGACCTGACCACCAACAAGACCGCCAACAAGACCTACATCGCCGAGCTGGATGAGTCCGTCAACTACTTCGAGAACGGCACCAAGCTGGACAACGTGGCTGCTGCCAACGCCGCCATCAAGGTCGGTACCGTTGTTGAGCTGATCGACGCCAACGGCAACGGCAAGGCTGACCTGGTCAAGCTGACCAACAAGTCCGTCAAGACCGTCTCCGGCGACGTCAAGACCAAGACCGAGGATGACGTGCTGATGGTCTCCGTCCCCGGCGTCACCACCAACTATGTCGAGGCCAAGAGCGTCTCCGGCTACGAGGGCCTGGCCAAGAACGACGTGGTCCTGACCGTTGAGATCGGCGGCGTGACCTACATCGAGAAGGCCAACACCGTTGAGGGCGTTGTCACCGGTATCAAGAACAACACCTACAAGGTCGACGGCGTGTACTACGGTGTGTCCGGCCTGGTTGTCAACGGCATGGAGGGCTACACCGCCAACGACTTCAAGAACACCTACACCTTCTACCTGGACAACGGCAACAACATCGTGAAGGCCGTCAAGGTCACCGAGGAGACCGTCACCAAGACCGCCGTGGTTCTCGACTACGGCAAGATCACCAGCAGCGCTATCGGCGCCAGCTTCGTGGCTCAGGCTCAGCTGCTGTTCGAGGACGGCACCGTTGAGGTCGTCGAGATGAGCAAGTTCGGCGGCAAGACCGTCGTGAACGCCGACGCTGGTGAGAACGAGGTCAACTATGCCACTGTTGCTACCAACAAGGGCGTGTTCGTCGAGTACTCCGTCGACAAGGACGGCAAGTACGAGCTGACTCTGGTCGACTCTGCTGAGGCCATTGCCACCGATAAGGGCATCACCACCAACACCGCTAAGTTCGACGGCACCAACATCGCCAACGCCAACACCATCTTCCTGGTGAAGAAGGGCACTACCTACACCGCTTACAAGGGCATCGCCAATGTTCCCAGCATCGCCAAGGCTGACCTGAAGAGCGGCCAGGTCGTGAGCAAGGACGGCGTGGCTACCTACGTCTACATCGTGGCTGACAAGTTCACCGGCGACGTGGCTGCTGCCAAGTATGCTTACATCCTGAACAAGGACGCCTATGAGGTCGTTTCCGATGGCAACAACGGTCTGGATTATGTCTATGCCGCTATCGTGGACGGCGTGAAGACCACCCTGACCGTGGACACCACCGACTACGTCAAGGTCAACGGCCTGGTCACCTATGTGACCACCGACGGCGTGGTGAGCGAGGCAGTCAAGGCTGTGACTCCCGCCACTGGCCTGAAGTCCATCTCCGGCGGCGTCATGGTCGTCGGCGCTGACGAGACCGCTTACCTGTACAACGACAGCACCGTCTTCTACGCCATCAACGAGAAGACCGGCGACGTGGAGACCGTGACCGCCAGCGACATCGCTGCCAGCGAGACCGCCAAGGTCGCCGTCGTGCTCGCCGATGGTACCACCAACAACACCGCTTCCGTGGTGTTCGTGATCACCCCCGCTGTGTAATCTGACGATTCACACAGTCACAAGAGCAAAAAAGGGACCCCGGGCCTTTGGCCCGGGGTCCCTTTTGTCATGCCTGTTTTTATTCCAGAAAGATGACGCCGTAATCATGGACAACGGGCGTGCTGCCGGACAGGGACAGGCGGAGGCATCCGGCCGCAGCTGCCGCAGAACGGGTCAGACGGAAGGTGCTCTCCTGACAGGAAGTCCCCTCCAGCGTCTGAGCGGCAGAGGTCCCCGCCTGCTCCATTTTCTCAAGGCTGCCGCTCTGCTCCCCCAGAAACGCGGCGACCGTACCGCCGCCGCTGTGCCGGACATAACAGATGGCCTGAGTCCAGGGGCCTATGTCCTCGGCGGAAGAGATCAGCCCGCCCGAGGTGCTGCCGGCAGGTGTAACGGTCAGCCCGATGGCAACAGGGTGGATGATACTGTCCTCGTCCTCGTATGCACAGACAATACTTCCGGCAATCCCCTCGGAAGTGACGTTTTCCACGCGAATTTCATAGACCTCATCCTTGCGGATGGAGCAGGTGATGGGAAACTCATACCAGGCCATGTTATCTTTCAGAAAGTCCAGCGTCTTGGTGGCATCAGCCAGCTTCCTGTCGTCCTGCCAGATGGACAGCGCCACGGTTTGAATGTTGGAGGTGCCATACCCCTGGACCGAGACCGCGGTGATGGTACCGTTGCCCTGGGCGGTCCAAAGACGCGAGACAAAATCGCCCCTGCGTGCGGATTTTCCAGATGTGAGCGTGGCAGGCCGGGGGACGTCGGACTGACCGGCTGTGTCAAGGCTGACGGTGTGAGCCGCTGTGTCACGGTAGGCGCTCCCCTCCCAGGAGGCGATGCGGCTGCCGTCCAGAAAGCCGTCAAACATCAGCCCCTTCTTGAAGCCGGTGTATTTGCCCTCATAGTAGTTTTGCAGCAGCAGGTTGTAGACGTTGTAGCCCACGTCCTCCAGACCGGACAGGGCCTGGTCCGCTTTTCCCTCCGCCTGCGCCACTGCGGCGTCAATGAGACGGTGGTCCTGGTTGAAGTCCTCCCGGAGAAACGGGTCCGCGCGCTCCCACTGGTGGAGGCCGATGTGCTGTGTCTGTGTGCTCATAAGTATGCTCCTTTCCGATTGTTGCGCCGCTTGCCGCGGCAGGCAGGAGGGCGCCGGGCTTGATACGCTTTCACATGGATCGCCCCCTCCTCATATCTCCCCGTTCCGGTGCGGATTGTTGCACAGTACAGGGCATCCAGTTTTTATATGAGGCCTCCACGCTACCCGGGGCAGAGCAAAAGAACATTATTTGCCGCTTTTTCAACAGAGAAGTGTCGCCCCCGGGCAATCGCGTCGGGATGGGAGACACTCCTTTTTTATGCCATGGACGAGACGGCCGCCGGAACAGGGAAGCCCATCGCTCAGAGAAGTTCCAAAGCCGGGAGCGGCAGAGAAAACCGAAGGAACCAATTTCTAGGACATTCCTTTTTGGAGATTTGTTTAAATAGAATAAAACCACAGAAAAAAGGACATAGTGACACCATAGAAACGGCAGGAAACGGAAAAAGAAGGGGCTGAAAGACACGAAAATTCAATCAGGAGGCCGGAGATACTGTAAAATTACTTTGATTTTACATGAGACTATGTTATAATATCTGCGACTGGCATGGAGCGCATGCCGCGCCGGAAAAACGTCGGGGTTTCCCCTTCAGAAGGAGTACGGCGGAAAATATAAACTTGAATTGTCTGGCCGGTGTTGTGCCGGCCTGCTGACTGAACAGGCTGGTTTCCAGCCGCAACGGAGAGAATAGAGGGTGCCGTTTTGACAAAATATGTGATCCGCGGCGGTAAGCCGCTTTATGGTGAAATCGATATCAGCGGCGCCAAAAATGCCGCGGTGGCCATTATCCCCGCTGCACTTTTGGTGGACGGCGTATGCCGTATTGAGAATATCCCCCAGATCAGCGACGTGACGATGATCCTCAACATCCTGCAGGAGCTGGGCGCCGACGTGCGCACTGTCAACCGGACCACGGTGGACATCGACTGCTCCCACATCCGCAACGCAAGAGTCCCCAACGAGCTGGCTCGGAAAATCCGCGCCTCCTATTACCTGATCGGCGCACTGCTGGGCCGCTTCGGCAGCGCCCAGGTGCCTCCTCCCGGCGGCTGCCACCTGGGCGACCGCCCCATTGACCAGCACATCAAGGGCTTTGTGGCCATGGGCGCCGAGGTGGACGTGCGGGGCGGCTTCGTCAACGCCTGGGTCAAGGACGGCAAGCGCCTGAGCGGCGCTCAGGTCTACCTGGACATCGTCTCCGTGGGCGCCACCATGAACATCATGCTGGCCGCCACCCTGGCCGAGGGCACCACGGTCATCGAAAATGCCGCAAAAGAGCCCCATATCGTGGATCTGGCCAACTTCCTCAACTCTATGGGCGCCCGGATCATGGGCGCCGGCACCGACGTGATCAAGATCAAGGGCGTGGATCGCCTCAACGGCGGCACCTACTCCATTATCCCCGATCAGATCGAAGCGGGCACCTATATGGCCGCCGTGGCCGCCACCGGAGGCGAGGTCCTGATCAAAAACGTCATCCCCAAGCACCTGGAGTGCATCACCGCCAAGCTGGTGGAGACCGGCGTGGAGGTGGAAGAGCGGGATGACGCTGTTCTGGTGCGCAGAGATCCCTCCGTGCGCCTCACCCGCACCAACATCAAGACCCTGCCTTACCCCGGCTTCCCCACCGACATGCAGCCCCAGATGGCCGTGGTCCTCTCCCTGGCCGAGGGCACCAGCGTGGTCACTGAGGGCGTGTGGGACAACCGCTACCGCTATGTGGACGAGATCCGCCGCATGGGCGCACAGTTCCAGGTGGACGGCAAGGTGGCCGTCATTGAGGGCGTGGACCACCTCACCGGCGCCCCTGTCCGGGCCTGCGACCTGCGGGCCGGCGCGGCTATGGTCATCGCCGGCCTGGCCGCCCACGGCGTCACAGAGGTGGACTGCATCCACTATATTGAGCGCGGCTACGAGGACATCGTACGCAAGCTCTCCGGCGTGGGCGCCGACATCCGCGTTGTGGTCACCCCCGACGAGGACAAGCAGGCCCAGGTGGGATAACAAAACAGCCAGTCAGGGCGGCGGCAATGTGCTGCCGCCCTGTTTTTATGAACGCGCCGGGCATATAACGCCCCCACAGACCGTTTTATTGCTTGCAGACACTACATAGGAGAGATTCGATTGCTGTCATTGACCACCCTTGCCAGCGGCTCCAGCGGCAACAGCCTGCTGGTGTCCGATGGGAAAACCCATATCCTGATCGACGCCGGCATCTCCGCCCGGCGAATCACCAAGAGCCTGCGGGAGCTGGGGATCGACCCGGCTGAACTGGCGGGCATCCTCATCACCCACGAGCACTCCGACCATATCTGTGGGCTGACCACCCTGACCAAGCAGTTTGACATGCCGGTATACGCCAGCAAGGGCACCGGACGGCAGCTGTGCTACCGGATCGCCTTCCTGGAGAACCGGCTCAGGGCCTTTGAGGCCGGCGCGGTCTTTGAGATCGGAGGCCTGACCGTGGAGTCCTTCCCCACGCCCCACGACACGGCGGAGAGCGTGGGCTACGCCGTCTCCGCGGAGGGCAGAAAGGCAGCCGTGGTCACCGACCTGGGCAGGGTCACCGAGGAGGTGGCCAGGGGAATCCGGGGCGCCAACCTGCTGGTGGCCGAGACCAACTACGACCCGGAATGGCTCCAGTCCGGACCCTACCCCTACTACCTGAAGGAGCGCATCCAGGGGGGCTGGGGACACCTCTCCAACCAGGCAGGGGCCGAGTTGGCCTGCTCCGCTGTGGAAAACGGGGCCAGCACCGTGATCCTGGCCCACCTGTCCAAGGAGAACAACACCCCCGCCAGAGCCTACGACACGGTGCTGGCCGCCATGGAGCGCAGGGGCATACGGCCGGGGACCGACGTGCGGCTGGAGGTGGCCCCCAGAAGCGAGACGGGTATTCGCTGTGAGGTGTAATATATGCTGGGAATTCACGTGATCTGCGTGGGAAAACTGAAGGAAAAGTTCTACACCGACGCCTCCGCCGAGTACGCCAAGCGGCTGGGAGGATACTGCAAATTCCAGCTCACCGAGCTGCCCGAGGAGCGGCTGCCCGACAACCCCTCCCAGGCCCAGATCGACGCCGCCCTGCGGAAAGAGGCCGACGCCATCCTCCAGCGGCTGCCCAAGGGGTGCGCCGTCACCGCCATGTGCGTAGAGGGAAAAGGACTCTCCAGCGAGGAGCTCAGCCGCCGGATCACCGACTGGGCCGGCCAGGGCCGCAGCCAGCTCTGCTTTGTCATCGGCTCCTCCTACGGACTCCATCCCGCTGTCAAGGAGCGTGCCGACCTGCGCCTGTCCATGTCCAAAATGACCTTCCCCCACCATCTGGCCAGGGTCATGCTGCTGGAGCAGCTCTACAGGGCCTTCAAAATCGCCGAGGGCTCCAGCTACCACAAATAGCGCCCCGCCGTAATACACCGCGCGGCCCCCGCACAGCAGCGCTCCGGGGACCGCGCGGCGTTTCCATATTTGAAATTTGTGGGTATTTCTGGACTTCAGGGGTGGATAGCCGGTGGGCGTTGTGCTATAATCACAACAGCGGGAACCTGTGATTCCGGAAATTCAGATATTGGAGGTAAGTCCCATGTCCTATCGTGATATGTATGAGAAATGGCTGAACAGCCCTGCCCTCAGCGAGGCGGAAAAAGAAGAGCTGCGCAGCATCGCCAATGATGAAAAGGAGATCGAAAGCCGCTTCTTTGCCCCCCTGGAGTTCGGCACCGCCGGACTGCGGGGTACCATGTGCGTGGGACTCCATCAGATGAACGTCCACGTCATCCGCCACGCCACCCAGGCCTTCGCCGAGGTCATCCTGGCCGAGGGCGGCAACGCCGCAGAGCGGGGCGTGGCCGTCTGCTTCGACTGCCGCAACCACTCCGCTGAGTTCGCCCGTGAGGCCGCCTGCGTCATGGCCGCCAACGGCATCAAGGTGCGCATCTTCGACGCCCTGCGCCCCACCCCCGAGCTCTCCTTCGCCGTGCGGGAATACGGCTGCATCGCCGGAATCAATGTTACCGCCAGCCACAACCCCAAGGAGTACAACGGCTACAAGGTCTACTGGCAGGACGGCGCTCAGCTGCCCCCCCACCACGCCTCCGCCATCGCCGCCAAGATGGAGGAGCTGGACCTCTTTGACTCCATCAAGCGCATGGACTATGACGAGGCGGTCAAGGCCGGCCTCATCACCCTGATGGGCGCCGAGACCGACGAGAAGTTCCTCTCCAACGTCATGGGCCAGGTCAACGACAAGGCCGCCGTGGACAAGGTGGCCGACACCTTCAAGATGGTCTACACCCCCTTCCACGGCACCGGCTACAAGCTCATCCCCGAGGCCCTCAAGCGCCTGGGCATGAAGCACGTCATCTGCGTGCCCGAGCAGATGGTCATCGACGGCAACTTCCCCACCGTGGTCTCCCCCAACCCGGAGAACCCGGAGGGCTTCTACCTGGCGGTGGACCTGGCCAAGAAGGAGGGCGCCGACTTCATCCTGGGTTCCGACCCCGACGCCGACCGGGTGGGCATCATGGTCAAGAACGACAAGGGCGAGTACATCACCATCACCGGCAACCAGACCGGCGTGCTGCTGCTGGACTACCTCATCGGCGCCAAGAAGCGCACCGGCAAGATGCCTGAGAACCCCGTGGCCCTCAAGACCATCGTCACCACCGAGATGGCCCGCAAGGTGGCCGAGACCAACGGCCTGAAGTGCTACGACACCTTCACCGGCTTCAAGTTCCTGGCCGAAAAGAAGGACAAGCTGGAGAACGCCGGCGAGGGCAAGGTCATTTTCGCCTACGAGGAGAGCTACGGCTACATGCTGGGCGACTACGTCCGGGACAAGGACGCCGTCACCGCCGCCCTGTCCCTCACCGAGATGGCCGCCTGGTACGCCGGTCAGGGCATGACCCTGTACGATGCCCTCCAGAAGTGCTATGAGAAGTACGGCTTCTACGCCGAGAAGACCCTCAACCTGGTCATGCCCGGCCTGGACGGCCTGAAGAAGATGGCCGACCTGATGGCCGGACTGCGGGAGAAGCCCCCGGTGGAGATCGCCGGCGTGGCCGTGAAGCAGCAGAAGGACTACAAGGACGGCTCCGTGGTCAACGTCTCCGACGGCGCCAAGAGCACCATAGAGCTCAGCGGCTCCAACGTGCTGCGCTATGAGATGGCCGACGGCACCAGCCTCATCGTCCGCCCCTCCGGCACCGAGCCCAAGGTCAAGGTCTACATCCTGGCCAACGGCGCCACCAAGGCCGAGGCCGACGAGAAGGTGGCCAAGTACACCGCCTGGGCTGAGAGCCTGAAAAAGTAAACAATCCAGCTGAAAAGCTCCCCTGCGGACTGCCCGCAGGGGAGCTTTTTTGCGCCCTTTTTTCAGTCGGGACCGGGAGAAAAAACAGAGTGAAAAAATTTTTTCCACCGTTGATGTACAGAAAGCAGCAATATTCCCGGCCGGAACAGATGGGGGTGAGAGGTGAGTGGAGTGAAAACCGAATCGGGAAAAAAACGGGAGCGGCGGCTGAACACCCTGATGCGGCGCATGGAGCGGCTGGCCGGCGGCAGGGTCAACGACGCGGTCAAGCTGGCCTTCCTGGACGGCGAGCGGGTGGATGAGATCGACAATCTGGACCTCTCCGCCCTCACCGAGTTCAAGCGCAGCGGAAACGGAACCGTGGAGATCAAGCTCATGGACCGGGTGGCGGTACTGGAGAAGATCGCCGCCATGCTGGAGCGGGGAGAGGAGGACGAGGCAGACGCGTTCCTCCGGGCGCTGGAGCGCCCCGGAGACCAGTGCGCCGGGACAGAACCCGGCGGAGAATCTGTGCCCGGGAGGGGCGAATGAGTGCGGAAATGGGTATTTTCCGAAAAGCAGAAGACTGTGCTGCGGTGGTGGTGCACACCGGAACGGCGGTATGAGGCCATCATCTGCGACGGCGCCGTCCGCAGCGGAAAGACCTTCTGCATGGGGCTGTCCTTTGTGTGCTGGGCCATGGCCAGATTCCAGAATGCCGCCTTCGGACTGTGCGGCAAGACCACCGTATCCCTCCGGCGCAACCTGGTGAGAGGGCTGGTGCCCGTGCTGGAGGAACTGGGGTTCCGGTGTGAGGAAAAGGTGTCCCGCAACCTCCTCACCGTCCGGCGGGGCGGGAGGGAGAACACCTTCTACCTCTTCGGCGGCAAGGACGAGGGCAGCGCCGCCCTCATCCAGGGCGTGACCTTGGCGGGCGTGCTGCTGGACGAGGTGGCCCTCATGCCCCGGTCCTTTGTGGAGCAGGCCTGTGCCCGGTGCTCTGTGGCGGGAAGCAGGCTGTGGTTCAACTGCAACCCCGAGGGGCCCGAGCACTGGTTCTACAAGGAGTGGATCCAGAAGGCGGAGGAGCGCAACGCCCTGTACCTCCACTTTACCATGGAGGACAATCCGGGGCTCAGACCGGAGGTGCGGGCGCGGTACACGCGGATGTTCAGCGGCGCATTCTACCGCAGGTTCGTGCTGGGGGAGTGGGTGGCCGCTGAGGGGCGGGTCTACGACTTCTTCGACGAGCGCTACGTGGAGGACCCGCCCGACGGCCTGAGCCGGTGGTGCATCTCCTGCGACTACGGTACCGTCAACCCCGCCTCCTTCGGGCTGTGGGGGTGGAAGGACGGGATCTGGTACCGGGTGAAGGAGTTCTACTACGACTCCAGAGCGGAAAAACGGCAGAAGACCGACGGGGAGTACGCCCGGGACCTGCGAGAACTGGCCGGGGGACGGGACATCCGGCTGGTGGTGGTGGACCCGTCGGCGGCCAGCTTCATCGAGGTGCTGCGGAGAGAGGGATGGCGGGTGGTGAAGGCGGAGAACGACGTGCTCTCCGGCATCCGCACCACCGCCGAACTGCTGCGGGAGAAAAAGCTGGTAATCTGCCGGGGGTGCCGCGACGCCCTGCGGGAGTTCCAGCTCTACTGCTGGGCAGACAGAGGCGGACAGGACCGGGTGCGCAAGGAACACGACCACGCCATGGACGAGATCCGCTACTTCGCGGCCACCGTGGCCGCCGGCAGAGAGCCGCCCTACCTGGGCGCGGCCTACGTGGAGCGGACAAGATTTTAGAATACGGGAGGGCTCGGATGGGATTCTGGGAGAAGAAAAAGATTGAGGCACCCGCAGGGGTGGCCGTCCAGCTGCGGGACGGCGGACGGCACCCCTTCGGTGTGCTGGACGGGTACGTGCCCCTGAGAAACGGGGAGATCGCCCTGTACCGCAGCATCCGGGAGGCGGTGCCCATTGTGGACGCCGCCATTCTGAAGCTAATTCGCCTGGCAGGCGGACCGGTGGTGCAGTGCGGCAATCAGCGGGCTCAGGGGGAGATGGACCGGTTTTTGAAAACGGTCAGCACCGGACGGAGACAGCGGGGCATCCAGTCCTTCCTGGACTGCTACCTGGACTCCATGCTCACCTGCGGGAGAGCAGTAGGGGAGATCGTACTCAACGGCAGGCGGGACGGCATCGCCGCAGTGCTCTGCGGCAACGTGGCCGATGTGGAGATCAAAGAGGGGGAGACACCCTTGGACATCACCCTGTGCGCCAGGGGAAGAGACGGCGTGCTGGAGGACCTGCCCTGCCAGGAATTGCTCCTCTTTACCCCCTTCCAGCCCGAGACCGACAGCCCCTACGGCGTGTCCCTGCTGCGGTCCATGCCCTTCCTCACCGAGATTCTGCTGAAAATCTATCAGGCCGAGGGCATGAACTGGGAGCGGATGGGCAACGTCCGCTTCGCTGTGGTCTACAAGCCCGGCGAGGACGCTGTGGACAGGGCCTACGCCGTGGAGCGCAGCCAGCAGATCGCACGGGAGTGGTCTGCCGCCATGCAGGCGGGGAAAAACGGCAGTGTGCGGGACTTTGTGGCCGTGGGAGACGTGGACATCAAGGTCATTGGCGCGGACAACCAGATTCTGGACAGCCAGGTGCCCGTGCGGCAGATCCTGGAGCAGCTCATCGCCAGGACCGGTATCCCGCCCTTTATGCTGGGCCTGTCCTGGTCCTCCACCGAGCGGATGAGTACCCAGCAGGCCGACATGATGACCAGCGAGCTCACCGCCATCCGGCGGGGCCTGGAGCCGGTGTTGGAGCGGATCTGCGAGCTGTGGCTGGAGCTGAAGGGCTACGGCGGCGGGGTGACCGTGGACTGGGAGGATATCAACCTCCAGGACCTGGTGGAGGAGGCCAAGGCACAGCTCTACCGGGAGCAGGCCAGAAAAATTCAGGTGGAGCTGGGACAGAAGCAGTGAGCCGATGGAGAACAGGGGGTAGGAAATGGACATTGTAAAGCAGGCGGACATGGGGCAGCCCCTCGCCGTGGAGGAGCGGGATCTGGCCCTCATCAACCGCTGGAGCCGGAAGGCCCTGACGGCGGAGGAGGTATACGCCTTCGCCGTGCGGCTGTGCGACAACGAGATCGACCGGGACGGGGAGCGGTTTACCCGGGAGACCCTGGAGGAGCTGGCAAAACTCTTTGAGGGCAAGAGCGGCATCTTCGACCACCAGTGGAGCGCTAAGGGCCAGGCGGCCCGGATCTACCGCACCGAGGTGGTGCGGGAGCAAAACATCCTCACCCGGGCAGGGGACCCGTACTGCTACCTGAAGGGGTACGCCTACATGGTGCGCACCGAGGAGAACAGGGGACTCATCGCCGAGATCGAGGGCGGCATCAAGCGGGAGGTGTCCGTGGGGTGCGCCGTGGAGCGGGCCGTGTGCTCCATCTGCGGCGAGGACATCCGGGACAGAAAAAAATGCGCACACACCAAGGGCCAGGAGTACGGCGGAAAGCTGTGCTGGGCAGACCTGTCCGGCGCCACCGATGCCTACGAGTGGTCCTTTGTGGCGGTGCCCGCCCAGCCCAAGGCCGGGGTCATCAAGCGAATGGGAGGCGGTCAGGAGACCGACCTGATGGAATACCTGAAGGACCAGCCTGTACTGCTGAGCAGAGCGGAACAGCTGGAGAAAGAGGCCTCACTGGGACGCAAGTACCTGGAGCGGCTGCGGGGCGAGGTGATGCGGCTGGGCGGCATCTGCGAAAAGGGCGTGGAGGAGCACATCCGCAGAAGCATCACGGACAAGCTCAGCGGCGAGGAGCTGGAGGCCCTGCGAGACAGCTACCAGAAACAGCTGGAGGACCGGTTCCCCCTCACCGTACAGCTGCCCCGGCGCACCGAGCAGGCCGAGATGGACCAGAGAGACGGCGCTTTCCTCATCTGAGGCGCGGATAAAAGAAAGGAGAACGGAGTATGGCAAAGGTTTCGTTTGAAGGCATCGGCGAGATGATGGTTACCTTCCTGGCGGAGGAGGGCCTCACGGCCGGCCCCGTCAAGATGACCGGCGACGGCAAGGTGGGCCCCTGCGGCGACGGAGAGGCCTTCTGCGGCGTGGCCCTGGAGGTCAGCGACGGGCTGGCCCTGGTGCAGCTCAAGGGCTTTATCAAGGTCAACTGCGGCGACACTGTGGCCGTGGGCTACACCAAGCTGTCCGCCAACGCCGGCGGCGGCGTCAAGACCAACGCGTCGGGCACCGCCTACCTGGTGGTGGAGGCAGGCAGCACCGAGAAACAGGCCACCATCCTGCTGTAATCGCAGGACGGAGAGAAAACTGGAATGCCGGCGCGCCGCGCCGGAGGAAGGAGAGCTGAAAAAATGGGATACGCTTATGACAATGTGAGACTGGAAAAGGGCATGTACCGCCAGGCGGGCCAGTCCTTTACCCAGGTGCTGGAGCGGGAGGACCCCTCCGAGCGCTACAAGGGCACCCCCCTGGAGGGCCTGGACGCCTATCAGCGGCAGCTCAAGCGCTTTGACATCAAGGTCAAGGGCGCGGGCAGCGACGTGGTGGAGAAGTTCTTCCGCACCTCCGACTCCGCCGTCCTCTTCCCCGAGTACATCGCACGGGCCGTGCGCCAGGGGATGGAGGAGGCCAACCTGCTGCCCTCCATCGTGGCCACCACCACCCGCATCGAGGGCATGGACTACCGCTCCGTGGCCTCCGTGCCCGGCAAGGAGGAGAAGGAGCTGCGCAATGTGGAGGAGGGCGCCGCTATCCCCCAGACCGAGGTCAAGACCCAGGAGAACCTGGTGAAGCTCCACAAGCGGGGCCGCATGCTGGTGGCCAGCTACGAGGCCATCCGGTGGCAGAAGCTGGACCTCTTCTCCGTCACCCTGCGCCAGATCGGCGCACACATCAACCGGATGCTGCTGGAGGACGCCATCGGCGTGCTCATCAACGGCGACGGCAACAACAACGCCGCCAAGGAGTACAAGGTGGGTACCTCCCCCATCGGCGGCGAGACCGGCACCCTCACCTACGACGATCTGGTGGACTTCTGGGCCCAGTTCGACCCCTACGAGATGAACACCATGCTGGTGTCCGGGGACGTGATGCTCAAGATGCTCAAGATGAGCGAGTTCCAGAATCCCCTCACCGGCCTCAACTTCCAGGGCACCGGCAAGATGACCACCCCCCTGGGCGCCAACCTGCTGCGCACCTCCGCCATGAGTGAGAACACCATGATCGGCCTGGACAAGAACTATGCCCTGGAGATGGTGCAGGCCGGGGACGTGACCGTGGAGTACGACAAGCTCATCGACCGGCAGCTGGAGCGGGCCGCCATCACCAGCACCTGCGGCTTCGCCAAGCTCTATCAGGACGCCAGCCGAGTGCTGAAGGTGTAAGACAACCAGAGGGCGGGCCGAGGTATGGCCCGCCCCACCCAAGAGAGACGGGAGGGAACGGCATGGCGGAAGAGACGGCGGAGCTGGCCCGGCAGTTGGGACAGGTATCCGAGGACCGGATGGAGGAATTGCAGGCCCTGTGCGATCTGGCCGAGCAGGAGCTGGAGGGCAGGCTGAAGGACGGCATCACCAGGGCCGACTGCGGCGCGGCCTTCACCATGGGGGCCGCGTGGCTGGGACTGGCCGGTCTGTGCGCCGCAGGGGCCGCCGACGAGGTGGAGTCCTTTACCGCGGGCAGCCTGACCATCCACCACCGGGACGGCGGCGGCACGGAGGACAGAAGCCTGAGCCTGCGGCGGCAGGCGGAGCAGGTGATGCGGCCCTACCTGAAGGACGAGGGCTTCTGCTTTCTGGGGGTGCCGGGGTGAGCGGGACCTTTGAAAAACTGCTGGCCAAATACGGCCAGAGCGTGACATTGTGCAGGCACGAGGGGGAGACGGAGATCATCCGGGCCTTCCTTCAGCCTGTCACCGAGCGGCGGGAGACCTGGCGGCAGACAGAGCCCTCCCCCATGGGGACGGTACGGAAGGACCGCTTTCTCTGTCTGACCGGGGCGGACACCGCCCTGGAACACATGGAGGACGGGCACCTGGAGTGGCGGGACCTGCGGCTCAGAGTGTCCGCGGCACAGCCCATCTATATGGGCGACACAGTCAGCCACTGGTGGGCCATCCTGACGGTGGAGGACCTGTGGGAGGAGGGAGAATATGGCGGGACTGGATGAGATTCGGGAGCGCATGGCCCAATTCCTGACGGAACAGGGCCTGGAGGCCGTGACCGCCTGGCCGGAGACAAGACGGACACGGAGAGAGGGGGCGGCCGCCGCCGTCTCCCTCCGCGGCTGCGAGGGCGGCCCGGCCGGCTTCCAGGACTATCTGGGCGAGCGGTACAACCAGGACACCGGACGGTGGGAGGAGCTCTACGGCAGACGGGTGAAAATCACCTTCGGCCTGGACCTCTACGCCGCCCAGACCAGCGGCGGCGCGGCGGCCATCGACAGGGCTCTGGACACCCTGTCCGCCGCCTTCAACGGCCCCGGGCCCGACGGACTGGATGTTCTGGAATTTTCCGTGGGTGAGACACAGTTCCAGGAGGATAGCCAGCTCTACCGCTGTCCGGTGGAGGCGGTGTGTCAGGCGCGGCTGTACGCCGTGGCCGACGAGGGAGGCACCTTCCTGGACTTTGAAATCAGAGGGGAGAGATTATGAACGTGACGACACATGAACGGCCGGGGGTCTACTCCAGCTATGACACCTCTGCCGTGGTGACCGCCTCCGGCGGCAGCAAAACGGTGGGCATTGCGGCGGTGAGCGAAGGCGGCGAGACGGGCAAGCTGTACAAGCTGACAAGGCTGGAGGAGGCCGAGACCGCCTTCGGTACCGGCGACAATCTGACCGAGCTGGTGAAGCTCCTCTTCCTCAACGGCGCGGGGGCGGTATACGCTGTGCCCGTGACGGGAGAGGAGGGCTATGAGGCAGCCTTTGCCCTGCTCTCCGGAGAGGAAAACGTGGCTATCACGGTCTGTGACAGCGAGACCCTGACGGTACAGCAGGCCCTGCGGGACAGCGTGAAGGCCGCGTCCGGGGTGCGGCGGGAGCGCATCGCCGTGGTGCCCGGAGGCACCGACGAGAACCCCAGCCAGCTGGCCGAGCGGGCGGGCAATCTTAACTGCGAGCGGGTGGTGCTCACAGCCCCCGGCGGGGCCAAGGCAGCCGCCGCTGTGGCGGGCGCCATCGCCGGGGAGAGCGACCCCGCCGTCCCTCTGGGCGGCGCGGAGCTGAAGGGCCTGACCGACCTAAATGCCCGGTACGACGACAACCAGATCGACACCCTGGTGCGGGGCGGCGTCACCCCCCTGGAAAACCTGGCCGGGGTGGTGAGCGTGGTGCGGGGCGTCACCACCCGGACCAAGACCGGCGAAACCCCCGACAGTACCTGGCGGGAACTGTCCACCATCCTCATCATCGACGAGGTCATCCCCGGGCTGCGCAGCAGCCTGCGGTCCAAGTTCCGCAGAGCCAAAAACACCGAGCAGAGCAGGGGCGCCGTGCGGGCCCAGGTGGTGGTGGAGCTGGAAAACCGGGTGAGCCGGGAGATCATCGACGCCTACGAAAACGTGACCGTGTCCGCACTGGAGGACGACCCCACCGTGTGCCTAGTGGAGTTTTCCTTCGCCGTGGTCCACGGCATGAACCAGATCTGGCTCACCGCACACATCACCGTGTAAAGGGAGGGAACACACATGAATCTGTCGGGATTCCCCACAAGCAGCGACATCTATCTGGAGGTGGACGGCAAAAAGGTGGCGGTGGTCCAGAGCTATTCCGCCAAGACCAGTAAGACCAGCCAGACCGTGGAGGCCTTCGGCGAGGACGAGCCGGTGGCCACCATCCCCGGCCAGCGCACCCACGTGCTGGAACTGACCCGGCTCTACGCCACCGACGAGGCCATCCGGGACGGCATCAACTTCCACGACCTGGAGGACTTCAACCTGGTCATCTGTAAGCCCGACCGGAAGATCATCTACTCCGGCTGCCAGTGGAGCACCATCGGCGAGACCGGCGCCCTGGGGGCCATGGTGGTGGAGAAGATCACCATCGTGGCGGCCAAGCGGATTGAGATGAAGGTGTAAGGCATGGAGGAGAACTGGTCGGTGCTGCTGGGCGGCAGGCGGCGCATCAAGGTGGACAAGGGCATGGAGCTGCGGCTCCTCTCCGCCCTGGAGCTGCTGGAGGCGGGCCGGGAGGCCGAAGGGCTGGCCTGCCGGGAGGAGGAGAAGGCCCTGTGCGCCAACGCCTGCCTGCTTGCCAGAGCCCTGGAGCGGGACGGAAGGACGGTGTTCCCCGACGGTGAGGCGGTGCTCAAGGGGCTCTCCGCCGGGGAGATCGGACACCTGGCCAGGCTGTGGAGCGGCCTGAACCGGGCGGAAAACCCTGGGCCGGAGGACGGAGAGGAGCGGGTGGACGCCCTAAAAAAAGCCTGGAGCACACGCCTGAGGCGCGCCTTCGCTGGCGTGTGCTCAAAGCCTTCGGGGCCCTCCCCACTGAGACGCGGGCAAAAGAGATGACCGGCCGGGACTACCTCTGGTGCGCCCTCAATCTGCTGCTGGACCAGGAGGAGGAGCTGGCGGCTTTGTGCCCCTCCTGCCGGGCGGAGGCTCAGGAGGGACGCTGCCCGGTGTGCGGCGGCCCGGCAGCTCCGGCAAACGCCGGGGAAAACCAGGCCTTCGACCTGGAGCGGTATGAGCGGCTGAAACGGGGGGAGCGGGTATGACGGACTACATCGCCCTGGCCCTGGCGGATCAGGACGAGCGGGAAAACAGCGAGACGGCGGAGCTCCTGTTGGAGCAGCACAGCGCCGCCGGTGTGGGGCGGAAAAAAGCGCGGGAGCGGGCGGCAGAAGGCGGTGGGACTGCCTGGAACGGCGGCGCCCCGGAGGCCGGGACGCTTACTGGAGAAGAGCCGGACAGGAGAGACGCCCGAAAGCAGGATGAGCAGGATGGCGGACTGGAAGATCTGGCAGTCGGCCGAACCCGGGCCTGGCTGGAGACGGCGGAGACAACGGCGTCTGTGGGAGCGGCAAGCTGGCTGGAAGGAGTGACGGCTGTGTTCCGGGGGAGCGCTTCCGGCGGCGGAGAGCTCTACCAGCGGCTGAGACAGGCGCAGACGGCGGCGGAGTACCGGCCCAGCCGGACAAGCGTGGCCCTCCTGCCGGCAGAGGCGCAGAGCGGGTCCGTACAGGGCCTGGCGGAGCTGGACCGGGCCTTCCAGCGGGACGCCCGCCGGTATGACGGCGGATTTGAACTTTACTGAGGGGGATGGACATGGGCAGACTGGCTGCAATGCGGTACAAAAATTATGTGTGGCCCCACAATCCCAGAGTGTACACCATTGAATACCGGCGGGAGATCGCGGCCCGGAAGGTGCCCTTCGGCCGGTATTGCCTCCAGGATATGGGGCCGACCCGGCGGGTCATGAAGGGCGAGGGGGAGTTCGTGGGCCAGGGGGCCTATGACGAGTTTAAAAAGCTGGCGTCTGTCTTTTACGGCGAGGGGCCCGGGCTGCTGGTCCACCCGGTGTGGCAGTCGGCCAAGGCCTACTTCGCCGCCCTCTCCCTGAAGCAGGAGCCCAGAGCCGATTACGTCAGCTACGCCTTTGAGTTCTGGGAGTGCTACGACGGCTATCAGGAGGGCCTGCGGGAGATTGTGGGTGAGACGGGCGGCACCGGCAATACGGGCAGCAGCAGCGCGGGGAGCGGGGCGGCCTACCATACGGTGACCGCGGGAGAGACCCTGTGGAGCATCTCCCTGCGCTACGGAACCACGGTGGAAGCCCTGGTAAATCTCAACCCCCAGCTCAAAAATCCCAACCTCATCTACCCCGGAGAGCAGGTGCGGGTGAAGTGACGGGAAAACTGATCGGATACGATGGCAAGAAATACGCACTGCCCGCGCTGCTGGCGTGGACGCTGAACTACGGCACCGGCACCCCCTGTGACAGCTTTGAGGTGCGCTGTCCCTGGGGAGAGAAGCTGGACGGCGCATTGTCCGACGCGGTGGAGTTTACGGCTGAAGAGGACGGCGAGACCGTGTTTCGCGGTGTGGTGGACGAGTACGAGTGGAGCTGCGGCAGCGGCGGCAGCACCTTGCTCATCTCCGGCCGGGGCATGGCCGGGCGGCTGCTGGACAACGAGGCCCAGCCCGCCGACTACCAGACCGCCACACTGGAGGATATCCTGCGGGACCACGTGACCCCCTACGGCATTCAGACGGCAGAGGGGGCCAGCCTGCCGGCGGTGCCCGGCTTCTCGGTGGAGAGCGGCAGCAGCGAGTGGCAGGTGCTCTACAACTTCGCACGCTACTACGGCGGCGTGGAGCCCCGCTTCGACCGGTTCGGCATCCTCCACCTGACCTCCTGGCAGGACGGAAAACGCCTGCGCCTGGACGACAGCGCCGCCGTGGAGGAGGTCCGGTGGACGGAAAAGCGCTACGGCGTGCTCTCCGAGGTGCTGGTGCGGGACAGGACCACCCAGAGCGTGCAGCGGGTGGTCAACCAGTCCGTCCTGGACAGGGGCGGCATGTGCCGGCGGGTGCTCACCATGCCGGGCAAAAGCAGCTACCAGGCCATGCGGTACAGCGGCCGGTTCCAGCTGGAGCAGTCCGCCGCGGAGCGGCTGCGGCTGGAGCTGACATTGGCGGGCCGGGTGGCCGCCTGGCCCGGGGACCTGGTGGAACTGAATCTGGCGCGGTACAGTCTGTCCGGCGTGTGGCGGGTGCTGTCCACTGAGCACAGGGGAGACGGACAGGGACTCCGCACCACCCTGGAGCTGGGCGAGCGGGAGATCACAGTTTGAGAGAGGGGGAGGCCCGTGTGGCTTTCTGAGCGGAAGAGAGGCAGACAGTACGGCGAGGCCATGGTGGGACAGACCACCCTGAGCGGTGACCCGGCGGGCGTCTATCTGGACGCGGAGCGGCGGACGCTGGCGGTCTTTGCCCCCGGGGGCTACGCCTGGCGGCCCGCCGTGGGGGAAGAGGTGCTGGTGCTCAAGCAGGAGGGGGAAAAGACCTGCGCGGTGGGCGTGCGCTGCGGCGGCGACCTGGCCCCCGGCGAGGTGCTCATCCATGCGGGCCAGGGGGACGCGGCCATTAAGCTGGGGAACGACGGCACGGTGGAGCTGATGGGACAGGTACGCATCAACGGCGTGCCCCTGGAGGAGATGCGGAACAGAGGCGGGGATGTATGACGGAACTGATGATACGGGACGGGGACTATGTGCCCGACGGGACGGGCGGGCTGGCCCGGGCGGAGGGAAACGACACCATTTTGCAGCGGGTGCTGTGGAAGCTCACTGTGCGGCGGGGCAGCTTCCCCTTCCTGCCTGAACTGGGCAGCAGGCTCTACCTCCTGCCCCGGGAAAAGCCGGGGAACCGGCTGGCCATGGCCAGACAGTACGTCCAGGAGGCCCTGGAGGGGGAGGACGGACTGGAGGTCACCGGCGTGGAGCTGACAGAGGAGCACGGGATGGGCCTGCTGAAGGTGGAGCTGACCTATGAGGGCGCCCCTATGACGGCGGGCCTGGCCCTGGAGGAGTGACGGCGAAATGAAAACAGTGGACGAGATATACGGCGAGCTGGCGGCGGCCTTCGCCGGGGCCACGGGCCAGACGGCGGGACAGGACGGGGATATGGCGGTGCGGCTCTACGCAGTGGCCGCCCAGGTCTACGCCCTGTACGTCCAGGCAGACTGGACGGCGCGGCAGTGCTTCCCCCAGACGGCATCGGGGGAGCACCTGGACCAGCACGCCTTTCTGCGGGGCCTGGAGCGGAAGGAGGCGGCCAAGGCGGTGGGTGTTATCCGCTTCTACGTGGATCAGGCGGGCGGCACCGCTTTGACCATCCCGGCGGGCACAGTGTGCATGACGGCAGGGCTGGTGCGCTTTGAGACAACGGAGGCGGCGGTGCTCCGGTCGGGGAGCCTGTACGTTGACGCGGCTGCCCAGGCAGTGGAGCCCGGAACGGCGGGAAACGCGGCGGCGGGGACCATCCTGACCATGGCGGTGGCCCCGGTGGGGGTGAGCCGGTGCTCTAACCCGGAGGGCTTTGCCGGCGGTACAGACCGGGAGGACGACGAGACCCTGCGGGTCCGGGTGCTGGAGACCTTCCGGCGGCTGCCCAACGGGGCCAACGCCGCCTTCTATGAACAGGGGGCCCTGTCCTTCCCGGAGGTGGCTGCCGCGGCGGTGCTGCCCAGAAACCGGGGCATTGGCACCGTGGACGTGGTGGTGGCCACGGCGGCGGGCAGCCCGGACGAGGACCTGCTGGAGCGGCTGACCGCCTACTTCCAGGAGCGGCGGGAGATCGCCGTGGACGTACAGGTGCGGGCGCCCAGGGAGAAGACGGTGGACGTGTCGGTGGCGGTGTCCGCAAGAGAGGGCAGCGACGCCGCCGGTGTGCGGACAGCGGTGGAGCAGGCCCTGGGGAGCTGGTTCAACGGCGGGCTGCTGGGGCAGGACGTGCTGCGGGCCAAACTGGGAGCGGTGATCTTCGGCGTGGACGGCGTGGAAAACTACGACCTGACCGCACCGGCGGCAGATGTGGCCGTGGAACAGGATGAGCTGCCCAGACTGGGGAGCCTGAGCGTGACGGAGATGAAGATATGAGCTGCGGGGAGTATCTGAAGGAATTGCTGCGGCCCCTGGGGGTCTACCAACTGGAGGGCACCATCAACGGCGGCGAGCTGGAGGCCCAGGGCCAGGCCCTGGACGGCGTGGCCGGGACCCTGGACAACCTCCAGCGGGAGATGCTGCTCACCACGGCGGAGGACATGGGCCTGGAGGCCATTGAGGGCCTGCTCAGCCGCAGGCCAGTGGCTGAGACGGCGGAGGGACGGAGGGCTGCCCTGGCCGCCCTCCTCCGCATGGGCGGGGACAGCTTCACCCTGTCGGCCATCAACGACAATCTGGCCGGGTGCGGCATCAACGCGGCGGCCAGCGAGACGGGAACGCCGGGCACGGTGGAGGTGCGCTTCCCCGATGTGCCCGGCATCCCCGACGGCTTTGAGACCATGCGGGCCATCATCGAGGACATCCTGCCCTGCCACCTGGCGGTGGAGTATGTGTACTGGTACGTAAACTGGGGGATGCTGGAGGAACGGTTCGCCACCTGGGGAGACCTGGAGCAGCTGGATTTGACCTGGAGCGAGATCGAAAAACTGGTGACCTGAGGGGGAGAAGCATGAGACGGATTGAAGTGCGGCAGGGTGTGGTGCGCTACCAGAAGGAGCGGAGCGACCTGCTACAGGAGGCGGCGGTGGCCATGGCCCGGCAGGCGGCTATGGGGCTGGAGGACGATGCGGCGGCCAAGGTGGGGGTGCTCTTCCCCCAGTGGACGCCGGGGACAGCCTATCAGACGGGGGCGCGGATCTCTGACGAGGCGGGAAATCTGTACCGGGTAGTACAAGACCACACGGCGCAGGCCGACTGGCCCATGGACCAGACCCCGGCTTTATATACGCCCCTAGGCGTGACGGCGGAGGAACCGGACGCGATCCCCGAGTGGCGGCAGCCTCTGGGCTCCGAGGACGCCTACCACACCGGCGACCGGGTGAAGTACGAGGGCAAGGTCTACGAGAGCACGGTGGACAACAACGTATGGGCCCCCGGCGTCTACGGCTGGACCGAGGTGGCGGAGTGAACTGGGGCGATGTGAAATTCGGTATTCTGGCGGCGGTGGCAGCGGCGGGAAGTATGCTCACCGGCTGGCTGGGCGGTTGGGACATCGCCCTCCAGACCCTGCTGGTGCTCATGGCGGTGGACTGTATCTCCGGCGTGGTGGTGGCGGCGGTGTTCAAGCGCTCGGACAAGAGCGAGGGCGGGCGCCTGGACAGCGGCGCCGGATTCCGGGGCCTGTGCAAGAAAGGGGCGGAGCTGGTTCTGGTGCTGCTGGCCGTCCGGCTGGACGCCCTTACCGGCAGCGGCCAGTACGCCCGGATGGCGGTGCTGATCTTCTTCATCGGCAATGAGGGGCTGTCCATCCTGGAGAATCTGGGCCTGATGGGGGTGCCTTACCCCGCCTTCCTGAAAAACGCCCTGGAAGTGCTGCTGGAA
Organism: uncultured Pseudoflavonifractor sp.; assembly: GCF_944387275.1. GTDB lineage: Bacteria > Bacillota > Clostridia > Oscillospirales > Oscillospiraceae > Pseudoflavonifractor > Pseudoflavonifractor intestinihominis. The sequence continues at coordinate 18,613 of NZ_CALXEG010000001.1, read as the reverse complement.
AAAGGCGACCAGGGGGAGTCGGAGCAGTAAAAAGACCCCGGCCGTGAAGATACACGGCCGGGGCGTCGCTGCATCAGTGAAAGAAACGGGTGAAGATGCCGGTGACCTCTTCGGCGGTCAGGGTGTCCTGGGGTGCCATCAGGCCGCCCTCCGCCCAGAGAATTAAGCCGGTGTCCGTGGCCCAGTAGAGGGAGTCGTCCGCCCAGGGGGAGATGCCGTCAAAGTCGTTGCATTCCGCTAAATTGCCGAAGGTGCGGGTATCAAAGCCCAGAAAGTTGCCCACACGGCGGAGCACCACGGCGGCCTCCTCCCGGGTGATAGGCCGGTCGGGGTCAAAGCGGCCCCAGCCTGTGCCCAGCACAAAGCCCATATCCGCCGCCCAGCAGATGGCGGCGGTATCGGAACGGTTGTGGGTGACGTCGTAAAACACGCCGGTGTCCTCGTAGGGTACGCCGCCGAAGGCCTCCCACAGGACAACGGTAAACTCGCCCCGGGTGACGGGGCCGGAAGCGGCCCAACAGGCGGGACAGAGCAGGGCGAGGGAGAGCACAAGAGCAAAGAGACGCCTCACGGTATCACCTCCTGGGGAGAAGATACCATAAAATGGATAAATTATCCGTCGTAAGAGCACCACTCGCAGAGGAGATCGCCCTGGGCGTCATAGGCACGGGCCAGGGTGGAGGAAGCGCCTTCACCGGGATTCCACACCTGCTGGCACAGCCAGAAGGGGCTGTCCGGCGAGAGCCGGGTGCAGTCGGCGGCGCTGCCGTATTCCAGCAGCCAGTCCCGGGGGGAAAGACCGCCCGATTCGCTGAAGTTGTACCAGCCCTGATAGAGCTCAATACGGGCCACGTCGGGCAATGTACACACGGCAAGCGAGACCCATTCCCAGTACCAGTCGCCGTTGTCAAAGGGATTTTCGCCAATGCTTTCATCCAGCAGGTAGGCGCTGGCGTACTGGAGATGGACCACCACCAGAGGAGCATCCTCAGAAGGCGTGAGAAGATAAACAGGAAATTTGGGCTGAGACCAGAAGAGGCCGGCCCTGGAATGGCTGGTCACCGCCCAGCCGTCCCCCTGGCGGCTGACCAGCCAGTGGCTCCCCTCTCCGTCATCGTACGGAGAGGGAGTGATCTCCTGAAAATGGATGGTACCCTGGGCCACCACCGGGCCGGGGTTGAGACCGTAGGACAGCAGGGCGGCCCGATGAGCCAGACCGGGCGTGGGCATGGGAGAACCGGACGCCCACCAGTAGAACACCAGAGAAAACAGCAGAAACAGAATACTGAGGACCAGACGGACTCTTCGGGAAGGTGTGGGCAGCTTCACGGCTTGGTCACCTCCTGGGCGGTGAACTGGTAGACCAGCTGGTGGTCATCCCCAAACTCAATGGTAAAGGTCTGAGGTGGGGAGACGGGCTGGGAGAAGTACACGGAAATGCTATAAAATTGGCGGAACAGCCCCCGCTCCGAGCGGGCGGAGAGGCGTGGAGGGTCAGAGAGCGGGCCATCATCTCCATTGAGAGAGACAGGAAGATACTCGGCGTCCAGCGGGGAGAGCCAGAAGGCGGGACACAGGGCGGAGACCACCAGCTCCAGACGGTATTCCGGCTCCGCCAGGGGAATGCCGTCCACGTCGGCGTCAATCCGGTAGAGCAGGGCGGCGCCGGTGTCGGAGAAGAAATAGGAGCTGATTTGTCCGCCGCCCAGGGCGGCGCCGGAGGCCAAAATGGTACTGTTCGGATAGAGCCGTTCCACATCGGCCAAAACCAGATCCTGGGGGTCGGAAAAGGGCGCCCAGGTCTTGCCTGCCATGACCCCGTCCTGGGCGGTAAAGAATCCGGCACATAAAATCAGGAGCGCCAGAACACAGAACACCCGGGTGAGGCGGGGATACCAGGGACTGTGGAGCCTGTCCAGGTCGGCACCCAGCTGGTCGGCGTCGCCCATGGCGGCGGCCGCCTCCTGACGGGCCTGCCGGGGGTCCATGCCCCCGTCCTGGAGGGCCTGGGCGTGGTCCTCCATGTGGCCCAGCAGCTCCTCATAAATCTGTTCCCGGGCCGGGCGGAAGCGGATATAGCGGCACACCCGGTCGCAGTATTGACGGATAGGGTCCCAGGCCATGGGATGACCTCCCTTCGGAATCGGATGGAGTCAGGCCATGGCCCCGGCGGTACCGGTGACGATAGCGTTGACCTTCTGGGAAAATACCTGCCACTCCGCCTTCTTCTCGTCCAGCAGCCGCAGGCCCTTCCTGGTGATATGGTAGTACTTCCGTTTCCGGCCGGAGGGGGCCTCCTTCTCGTAGGAGGTGACCGCCTTCTCATTCTCCAGGCCGTGGAGAATGGGGTAGAGGGTGCCCTCCTTGAGGGTGAAGGTGTGATCGCTGCGGGCCTCCAGCTGGGAAATCATCTCGTAGCCGTACATATCGCCGCCGGAGAGCAGGGAGAGAATGAGCAGGGTGGTGCTGCCGGAGAGCAGGCTTTTGTCGGGCTTCATAGGGGAGCCTCCTTTCTTATAATAAAATATACCTCGGTTATCTAGGCATAGTATACCTAGATAACCGAGGTATGTCAAGGGCAGGAAAAACGGGTGCCGCAGAACAGCCTGCGACACCCGTTTTTTATCGGGAAAAAGCGTCAGCGGATGATCTTCTGATCCACTTCCTCACGGAGGATGTCCACGAACTCGTCCAGAGTCATGGCGCCCTGGTCGCCGCCGGCCCGGTTGCGGACGGACACGGTTACGGACTCGGCCTCCTTGTCGCCCAGAACCAGCATATAGGGGATCTTCTTCAGCTGGGCCTCGCGGATCTTCTTGCCGATCTTCTCGTTGCGGTGGTCCACCTCGACGCGGAAGCCGGCCTTCTCCAGCAGGTCCTTGACCTCGTCGGCATACTGGGCGGTGCGGTCGGTGATGGGCAGGACGGACACCTGGACAGGGGCCAGCCAGGCGGGGAAGGCACCGGCAAAGTGCTCGGTGATGACACCGATGAACCGCTCGATGGAGCCCAGCACCACGCGGTGGATCATGACGGGGCGGTGCTTCTCGCCGTCAGCGCCGGTGTACTCCAGCTCAAAGCGTTCGGGCAGCTGGCTGTCCAGCTGGATGGTGCCGCACTGCCAGGTACGGCCCAGAGAGTCGGCCAGATGGAAGTCCAGCTTGGGGCCGTAGAAGGCGCCGTCGCCCTCGTTGATGACGAACTCCTTGCCCATGTCGGTGATGGCGTTCTTCAGAATGTCCTGGTTGCGCTCCCACTCCTCCACGGTGCCGATGTGGTCCTCGGGCATGGTGGACAGCTCAATGGTGTAGGTCAGGCCGAAGGTGGAGTAGACCTCGTCAAACAGGCGGACGGTCTCCTGGATGACGTCCTTCATCTGGTCCCGGGTCATGAAGACGTGGGCGTCGTCCTGGGTGAAGCAGCGGACCCGGAACAGGCCGTGGAGGGCGCCGGACAGCTCATGACGGTGGACCAGGCCCAGCTCGCCCACACGGAGGGGCAGGTCACGGTAAGAGTGGGGCTCGCTGGCGTAGACCAGCATGCCGCCGGGGCAGTTCATGGGCTTGATGGCAAAGTCCTCGCCGTCAATGACGGTGGTGTACATGTTGTTCTTGTAGTGGTCCCAGTGGCCGGAGCGCTCCCACAGCTGGCGGTTGAGCATCATGGGGGTGGAGATCTCCACGTAGCCGTACTTCTTGTGGACCTGACGCCAGTAGTCGATCAGGGCGTTGCGCAGCACCATGCCGTTGGGCAGGAAGAAGGGGAAGCCGGGGCCCTCATCCCGGAGCATGAACAGACCCAGCTCCTTGCCCAGCTTGCGGTGGTCCCGCTTCTTGGCCTCCTCGATGCGCTGCAGGTAGGCGTCCAGCTCCTCCTTCTTGGGGAAGGCGATGCCGTAGATACGCTGGAGGGTCTCACGGTTGGAGTCGCCCCGCCAGTAGGCGGCGTTGCAGGCGGTCAGCTTGATGGCGTTGCCCTTTACACGGCCGGTAGAGTCCAGGTGGGGACCGGCGCACAGGTCGGTAAACTCGCCCTGCTTGTAGAAGGAGATGTGGGCGTCCTCGGGCAGGTCGTTGATGAGCTCCACCTTGTAGGGCTCGCCCTTCTCCTCCATGAACTTGACAGCCTCTTCCCGGGGCAGCTCAAACCGCTCCAGCTTCAGCTTCTCCTTGCAGATCTTCCGCATCTCCGCCTCGATCTTCTCCAGAATCTCGGGGGTGAAGGGGAAGGGGGAGTCCATGTCGTAGTAGAAGCCCTCGTCGATGGAGGGGCCGATGGCCAGCTTCACCTCGGGGTACAGGCGCTTCACCGCCTGGGCCAGGATGTGAGAGCAGGTGTGCCAGTAGGTCTTGCGGTACTCGGGGTTGTCAAAACTATACTGATTGTTTTCTTCTGCCATGATAATTCCTCCTTGTAATTGGGGGTAAGGACAAAAAAGTCCCACCCCTGAACGGTTCCAGGGGTGAGACGAAAGGGGTCCCACGGTTCCACCCTGCTTACGGCATACGCCGTCGCTCGTGACCTCTGTAACGGGAGGACCCGGCCCAGCCTAGCCCGGAAGGGGATCGGTGGGCGGCTCAGGGGTGGTATTGCTCTGCCCGCGTGCCGGAGACGCTTTCAGCCAGCGGCGTCTCCTCTCTGTGGGACGGTACAGGGCGCAGTCCCCATCACAGCCACTTTGGATGCTGACACTATATCACCGGAAAAGATGGTTGTCAAGGCCGCCGGGGCGGAAAAGCAAGAGGGAAAGGGAAGAAAAAGTATGTCCTGTCAAGACAGAGCGCTGTCCGCCGGAGATGGGCGGAGGAGAGAATTGAAATTGAAGGAGAAAAAAACATATGTTATAATGTAAAAAAGAGAATCTGTGGAGACAGCCCTTGGGATAGTTTCCACAAATACCACGGTGAGCGGAGAGAAGCGCATGGAACTGAGCATGAACCTCAAGCAGACCCAGACCCTGTCGCCCCAGATGATGCAGTCCATGGAGATCCTGCAGATGGGCTCTCAGGAGCTGCTGGAGTTTATCGAGGAGACCACCCAGGAGAATCCGGTGCTGGAGGTGGATGAGAAATATGACCGCCGGGACGAGTTCGACCTGATGCGGCGGAAGCTGGAGTGGCTGGAGGCCACCGACGTACAGAACAGCTGGTACCACCGGCAGGACACCGAAGAGGACGCCGACCCCATGGCCAACTACGGCGGCGTGGAGGACGGGGAGGAGGACCTGTACCGGTATGTGCTCTCCCAGCTGCGGATGCTGCCCCTGGAGCCGGACGTGATGGCAGCGGCGGTGTTCGTGGTGGAGAGTCTGAACCAGAACGGCTGGCTGGACGACGACGTGCCCGCCCTGGCGGCGGCCTTCGGGTGCCCGCAGCCGGTCATGGAGCAGGCGCTGGAGGCGGTGCAGGGCCTGGAGCCCGCCGGCGTGGCGGCCCGGAACCTTTCCGAGTGCCTGCGGCTCCAGCTGCTGCGCCGGGGCGGGGACTGTGCCCTGGCCCTGCGCATCGTGGAGGACCACCTGGACGCCCTGGCCCGGAGCCGGTTCGGCCTGATCGCCAGGGAGCTGGGGACCTCCGCCGAGGAGGTGCGGGAGGCCTGTGCCCTCATCAAGACCCTGAACCCCAAGCCGGGCACCGGCTTTGCCGCCCGGGAGCACCTGACCTACATCAATCCGGACATCATCGTGGTCAGCTTCCCAGACCACTTTGAGGTGCTGGCCAACGACTACTTTTTCCCCAGCCTGCATATGAGCAGCTACTACCAGCAGCTGATGAAGGACACCGACGACCAGGAGGTCAAGGACTACCTCACCGGGAAGGTCCGGCAGGCCAAATGGGTGGTGCGGAGTATCGAGCAGCGGCGGAGCACCCTGCTCGCCTGCGCCCAGTGCATCCTGGAGCTCCAGGAGCGGTTCTTCCGCCAGGGTCCGGGCCATCTGACCCCCATGTCCCTGGCCGATGTGGCCCAGCGGCTGGAGGTCCATGAATCCACCGTCAGCCGGGCCATCCGGGACAAATATCTCCAGTGCTCCATGGGGGTGTACCCCCTGAGCTACTTCTTCTCCCGGGGCCTGGGCGGCAGCACGGGCGGGGAGGAGGGGGCCTCCCCCGAGGCGGCCAAGGCCCTGCTCCGCAAGCTTATCGAGGAGGAGGACAAGGCGCGGCCCCTCTCCGACCAGAAGCTGAGCCAGCTGATGGGGGAACAGGGCTGCGCCATCTCCCGGCGCACGGTGGCCAAATACCGGGATGAGCTGGGTATCCCCAGCACCACAGGCCGCCGGCAGTACGAAAAAACAGTGTAAGGATGGTATGGTACATGAAGTTCAAGGCAGTACTCTTTGATTTTGACTACACCCTGGGGGACGCCACCGAGTCCATTGTGGCCGGGTTCCGCCACGCGTTTGAGAAGATGGGGCTCCCTGAGCCCACCGAGGCGGCCATCCGGAGCACCGTGGGCTACCTGCTCAAGGATGGGTACACCATGCTCACCGGCGACAGCGACCCGGAGCGGCAGGAGAAATTCGTCCGGCTGTTCCAGGAGAAGTGCCGGCCCATGCAGCCCAGGACCACCAAACTGCTGCCCGGCGCCCGGGATCTGCTGGAGGCCCTGCACGGGGCGGGGGTGCCCCTGGGTATCATCACCTCCAAGCGCAACGAGGCCCTTCAGGCGGTGCTGGAGGCCCTGAATATCCGGGAGCTGTTTACCCTCACCGTCTCCGGCGACCAGGTCCGCGCCCCCAAGCCTGACCCCACCGGCCTGCTCCGGGCCATGGAGACACTGGACGTGACCGGAGACCAGGTGCTCTACTGCGGTGACACGGTGCTGGACGCTGAGACCGCCCAGCGGGCGGGGACCCACTTTGCCGCCGTGACCACCGGCGTCACCCCCGCAGCGGCCTTTCAGGCCTACCCCTGCGACCACGTGGCCACGGATATGGTGGACATGAAGGCGTGGCTGGGGCTGTAAGCCCCCTGGAAAATTTAAGAGAATCAGGTCTTTTCTTAACCCTTTCTTTAAATGATCGCGGTACCATACAGGCAGAACGAAGCGTGCGAAGGAAAGGAGGACTGGCTATGGAACTCATCGCCCTGATGATTGCCGCCGCCGGGATCCTGCTTGTCGTGAGCGGCAGGCTGGGACAGGAGACCAGATGACGTTCTGCCCCCGCGGCAGCGGGAACAACAGAGGAAGGCCCGGAACCGATCGGTTCCGGGCCTTCCTTTTGTTATATCCGGGGGATAAATTACTTGGCGTAGTCGGCGGCGGACTGGCCGGAGATGCGGCCGAAGACGATGAAGTCGGCCACAGCGTTGCCGCCCAGACGGTTGGCGCCGTGGATACCGCCGGTGACCTCGCCGGCGGCGAAGAGGCCGGGGATCACGTTGTCCTCAGTGTCCAGCACCTGGGCGCTGGTGTTGATCTTGACGCCGCCCATGGTGTGGTGCACACCGGGAGCGATCTTGATGGCGTAGTAGGGAGCGGTGTCCAGGGGGTTGGCAAAGCTGGTGCGGCCGAACTCGGCGTCGGTGCCGGCGGCCACAGCGGCGTTCCACTTCTCCATGGTGGAGGCAAAGGCGTCGGCGGGGACGCCCATGGCCTCGGCCAGGGCCTCGTAGGTGTCGCCCTGGACGGTGTAGCCGGCCTTGATGTACCCGGCGATGACGCTGGAGGCGTCCACCATCTTCTGGTCCACCACCAGCCAGGCGTAGCCGCCGGTCTGGGCCAGCTCGGCGGCGGACACGGCGTCACGGGTGCCCACCTCGTCGCAGAACCGCAGGCCCTCGGCGTTGACCAGGATGGCGCCGTCGCCGCGGAGACCCTCGGTGATGAGGGCGGAGGTCTTCTGCTCGACAGTGGGGTGGATCTGGATCTGGTCCATGTCCACGGTGGCGGCGCCCACGGCCTCGGCCATCTTGATGCCGTCGCCGGTGATGCCGGGGGCGTTGGTGGTGACAAAGCCCTTCAGCTCGGGCTTGAGCTCGGCCACCATGTCCAGGTTGGCGCCGAAGCCGCCGGTGGCCAGCACCACGCTCTTGGCGTTGACGGTGTAGCCGTCGGCCTTGACGCCCACAGCGGCGCCGTTGTCCATCAGGATCTCAGTGGCGGGGGCGTTGTAGATGATCTGCACGCCGTTGTCCTCGCAGGCCTGCTGGAGGATGGGCACCACGTAGGAGCCCACGGAGACCACCTTGCCGTCGGCGTCCACAGGGCGGTGGATACGCTTGACGCTGGCGCCGCCGAAGGAGCCCACGTTGTGCAGGTCGGCGCCGATGGTGGAGAGCCACTCGATGGCGGGGGCGGAGTTCTCAGCCAGGGTCTTGACCAGGTCGTAGTTATTGATGTCCTGGCCGCCCACCATGGTGTCCAGGATGAACAGCTCCACGCTGTCAAAGTAGCCGGTGGGGTTGGCCTTGTAGGCGTCGTACTGGGCCTGAACGGTGGCCACCAGGTCGGCCAGGTCGGGGTAGGTCTCGGCGGCGGTGGCCAGGGTCTTCTCCACGCCGGCGTCCTCGGTGAACTCGTTGGCGTCCTGCCACTCGGTCTTGGCGGCGTTCATGCCGCCGGTGGAGCGGACGGAGTTGCCGCCCACCATGGAGGTCTTCTCCAGGATGACCACGCTCTTGCCGGCCTGGGCGGCGGTGATGGCGGCGGTCATGCCGGCGCCGCCGGCGCCCACGACCACCACGTCAACGTCCAGGGTCTGCTCCTCGCCGGTCTGGTCGGAGCCGCCGGACACGGGGGTCAGGGAGGCGGGGTCCACACCGGCGGCAGTCAGGGCGGCGTTCACAGCGTCAAAGAAGCCCTGGCTGGTGATGGTGGCGCCGGAGATGGAGTCAATCTGGGTGGACTGGGCGTCCACCACGGCCTGGGGCAGAGACTCCAGAGCGGTCTCGCCGATGGCGGGGGTCTCGTCGGACTCCAGCACCTCGATCTTCTCAATGCGGTCGGCGGACAGGGTCACGGCCACCTTGATGGTGCTCTCCATACCCTGGCCCTCGCCCTCATAGGTGCCGGGGGTGAACTTGCCCTCGGTTACGGTCTGAGAGCCGCTGGGCTGTGCGCTGTTGTCAGCGGTGCCGTTGGAGCAGGCGGCCAGGCTGAAGACAAGCGCGATGGCCAGAAACAGTGCGCTCATTTTTTTGATCATGCCACATTCTCTCCTTCTTTAAAAATGTCGGAATATTCCATACCAAAACACTGGATGTTTTGGCGGCATCCCTTTATACCATAGGACGTGAGAAAAAGCAATAACTTTGTCGTTAATCTGTCAATTAATTCGATTTCCTCCTGCCAAAAAGGACAGAAGACCGTAAATATTTAAAATGTAAAGGGGAAAAGTAAAGAAAAGTTTTTCTTTACACAGGCTTTACAAAGGGTTGCGGGACAACTTTACAAAGCCCCGGTATACTAATCCGTGTTCGAGAGAACAACACGAAATGAAGAATGAACAAGACGATTGGAGAATGAACGAAATGAAAAAGATTTCCGCACTCTTCCTTGCCCTGGCCATGTGCGTGGGCCTGATGGCCGGCTGCAGCAGCACCGGCGACACCACTGGCGACCAGCCCAGCACCTCCCCCTCCACCAGCGCTCAGACCGATGTCCAGACCAGCACCCAGCCCAGCGAGAACACCGAGCTGTCCGGGGTTGTGAACCTGAACGGCTCCACCTCCGTGGAGAAGCCCATCCAGGCCATGATGGAGGCTTTTATGGAGATGCACCCCGATGTGACCATCAACTATGACCCCACCGGCTCCGGTACCGGCATCAACTCTGCGCTGGAGGGCACCTGCGATGTGGGCCTGGCCAGCCGTGACCTGAAGGAGGAGGAGACCTCCCAGGGCCTGACCGCCACCGTGTTCGCCCTGGACGGCATCGCCATCATTGTCAACAGCGAGAACCCCGTGGCCGACCTGACCCTGGACCAGATCGCCAAGCTGGCCACCGGCGAGATCTCCAACTGGAGCGAGGTCGTGGACGGCTATGACGCCCCCGTGGTCCTCATCGGCCGTGAGGCCGGTTCCGGCACCCGCGACGGCTTCGAGTCCATCACCGGCACCGAGGACGCCTGCGTCTACACCCAGGAGCTGACCTCCACCGGCGCCGTCATCCAGGCTGTTGCCGGCAACCCCAACGCCTTCGGCTACGCCTCCCTGTCCGCCGTTGAGGGCGCTGACGGTGTGAAGGCCGTCTCCGTCGAGGGCGTGGCTCCCAGCGAGGAGACCGTTCTGGATGGTACCTACAAGGTTCAGCGTAACTTCAACTTTGTGTTCAACAGCAGCAGCGAGCTGTCCGACGCCGCCCAGGCGTTCGTGGACTTCGCCCTCTCCGCTGACGCCGCCGACCTGATTGCCGGTGCCGGCGCGGTGCCCCTGGCCTGATTAAAACCCTGACTTGTTGGCCTGAGGCGCCTCCGCACAGCCTGCGGAGGCGTCTCAGGCTGACTGAATGTCCGCCCGAAAGGAGCTTTTTCCCACTATGGATGAAACGCTGCATATCTCCCCCGCGGAGGAGTCCAAGCCCCGCCAGGAGAAAAAGACACGGGAGGGCAGAGGCCGCGGGCCTCGGCCCGGCCAGCGCAGCCCCCTGCGGGCCATGGAGCTGGTGATGAACGGCGTCTTCTTCTTCTGCGGCATTGTCGCCATCGTCTTTGTCCTGTTTATCAGCGTCTACCTCATCATCTCCGGCCTGCCCGCCATCGCCAAGATCGGCCTGGTGGACTTCCTCTTCGGCCAGACCTGGGCCTCCACCGCCAAGGACCCCCAGTTCGGCATCCTGCCCTTTATCCTCACCTCCATCTACGGCACCGCCGGCGCGGTGGTGCTGGGCGTGCCGGTGGGTCTGATGACCGCCATCTTCATCTCCAAGGTGGCCCCCAGGAAGCTGGCCGCCGTGGTCCGGCCCGCCGTGGACCTGCTGGCCGGTATCCCCTCCGTGGTGTACGGCCTCATCGGTATGATCGTGCTGGTCCCCGCCGTGCGCAAGGCCTTCAACCTGCCTGACGGCGCCAGCCTGTTCGCCGCCATCATCGTGCTGGCCGTCATGATCCTGCCCTCCATCATCAGCGTCTCTGAGACCGCCCTCAACGCGGTGCCCCGGGAGTACGAGGAGGCCTCACTGGCCCTGGGCGCCACCCACATCGAGACCGTGTTCCGGGTCAGCGTGCCCGCGGCCTCCAGCGGCATCGCCGCCTCCGTGGTGCTGGGCATCGGCCGCGCCATCGGCGAGGCCATGGCCATCATGATGGTGGCCGGCAACGTGGCCAACATGCCGGGCCTGTTCAAGTCGGTCCGCTTCCTCACCACCGCCGTGGCCAGCGAGATGTCCTACGCCGCCGTGGGCTCCCTCCAGCGCCAGGCCCTGTTCTCCATCGCGCTGGTGCTCTTTGTGTTCATCATGCTCATCAACGTGGCGCTCAACGGCCTGCTGAAAAAGAACCGGAAGGATTAAAGGCCCGCCGGTTCCACCTATGAATTTTCCCAAAGGGATGGTATACTAAATGGAAATGAAACGACTTTCCGGACGGCGGCGGGCCTACGACAGGGGCCTGCGGTTCCTGCTGTACCTGTGCGCCTTCCTCACCTGCGCGCTGCTGGTGGGCATCATCGGCTACATCTTTGTCCGGGGCCTGCCCAATGTGACCTGGCAGCTCCTCTCCACCAAGCCCAGCACCATCAAGGGCACCATCGGCATCCTCCCCAACATTCTCAACACCCTCTATATCGTCTTTATAACCCTGATCATCGTCCTGCCTCTGGGCGTGGGCGCGGCCGTGTATCTGACCGAGTACGCCAAGAACCGGAAGCTGGTCTCCGCCATCGAGTTCGCCACCGAGACCCTCACCGGCATCCCCTCCATCATCTACGGCCTGGTGGGCATGCTCTTCTTCGTGCAGTTCTGCGGCCTGGGCACCTCCCTGCTGGCCGGCGGCCTGACCCTGGTGGTCATGACCCTGCCCACCATCATCCGCACCACCCAGGAGAGCCTGAAGACCGTGCCCCAGTCCTACCGGGAGGGCGCCCTGGGCCTGGGCGCCGGCAAGTGGCACATGATCCGCACCATCGTCCTGCCCTCCTCTGTGGACGGCATCGTCACCGGCTGCATCCTGGCCATCGGCCGTGTGGTGGGCGAGTCGGCCGCCCTGCTCTTTACCGCCGGCATGGGCCTGACCATCAACGGCTTTATCAAGGCCATGGGCAGCAGCGGCGCCACCCTCACCGTATCCCTCTACATGTACGCCATGGAGCGGGGCGAGATCGATGTGGCCTTCGCCATCGCGGCCATCCTGATGATCCTGACTCTGGTCATCAACCTGGCGGCCAAGCTGGTGGGCAGCAAGCTGAGAAAAAAGTAAGGAGCGAGCCTTATGGATGAAACGACGATCCTCTCCGCCCGGGACCTGAACCTGTGGTACGGAGAAAACCACGCCCTCAAGGGTGTGAATATCGACATTCCCGAGCGCCAGGTAACCGCCCTCATCGGGCCCTCCGGCTGCGGCAAGTCCACCTTCCTCAAGACCTTGGACCGGATGAACGATCTGGTGCCCAACATCAAGATCACCGGCAGCGTCAAGTACCGGGACCAGGAGATCTACGACCCCAGCGTGGACGTGACCTGGCTGCGCAAGCAGATCGGCATGGTGTTCCAGAAGCCCAACCCCTTCCCCATGAGCATCTACGACAACATCGCCTACGGCCCCCGCACCCACGGCATCCGCAGCAAGAGCAAGCTGGACGACATCGTGGAGAAGTCCCTCCGGGGCGCGGCCATCTGGGACGAGGTGAAAGACCGGCTGAAGAAGTCCGCCCTGTCCCTGTCCGGCGGCCAGCAGCAGCGTATCTGCATCGCCCGTGCCCTGGCCGTGGAGCCCGACATCCTGCTGATGGACGAGGCCACCTCCGCCCTGGACCCCATCTCCACCTCCAAGATCGAGGATCTGATCGGGGACCTGAAGAAGGACTACACCATCGTCATCGTCACCCACAACATGCAGCAGGCCACCCGTGTCTCGGACAAGTGCGCCTTCTTCCTCATGGGCGAACTCATCGAGTTCGGGGACACCACCCAGCTCTTCTCCATGCCCAGAGACAAGCGGACCGAGGACTACATCACCGGGAGGTTCGGATAAATGAGAAAGACCTTTGACGCGGAGCTCCAGGAGCTCAACGCGGAGATGATCGACATGGCCGCCGCGGCGGAGGATGTCATCGACGCGGTGACCCAGTCTCTCACCTCCGCCGACCACGACGCGGCCAAGGGGGCCGTGGAGATGACCAAGCACATGGACCAGATGGAGCGGGACATTGAGAACCGCTGCCTGCGGCTGCTCCTCCAGCAGCAGCCCGTGGCCCGGGACCTGCGCACCATCTCCGCCGCCCTGAAGATGGTCACCGACCTGCAGCGCATCGGCGACCAGTGCGCCAACATCGCCGAACTGTCCGGCCTGCTGGGCAATCCGGGCAGGAACCAGGCCATGAAGGACATCCGCACCATGAGCCAGAAGGCGGGCGTCATGGTCAAGCGGGCCATCTTCGCCTACGCCAACCGGGACACCTCCTCCGCCCGTGAGGTGGTGGACCTGGACGACGAGGTGGACAACCTGTTCCAGGCCACCAAGCACGAGCTGGTGGAGCTGATCGTGAACAACCGCAGCGAGGCCGACCAGGCCATTGACCTGATCATCATCGCCAAGTACCTGGAGCGGATCGCGGACCACGCGGTCAACATCGCCCAGTGGGCCATCTACTGCGTGACCGGCGAGCTGGCCGGCTGAGAAACCGGCAAATTTTGTGTGGGGTGATTCCATGTCCCAGGTGATTCTGGTTGTTGAGGACGACGAGAGCATCCGCGAGATGCTCCGCTATTATTTCCAGTCCGTCGGGTACAATGTCCGGGCCTATGAGTCCGGCGAGGCCATGTTCGAGGGGGAGCAGGGGAAGGATTGCCCGGTGCTGTGCATCCTGGACATCATGCTCCCCGGCATGGACGGGCTGGAGATCCTCCGCCGGCTCCGGGCCGACCGGGACCGGGAGGGCGTGCCCGTCATCCTCCTCACCGCCCGCACCGCCGAGATGGACCGGGTCAACGGCCTGGAGGCCGGGGCGGACGACTATGTGGTCAAGCCCTTCGGCATCATGGAGCTCCAGGCCCGGGTGAAGGCGGTTCTCCGCCGCACCCACCGGGGAGAGGAGAACCGCCTCATCCGCTGCGGGGACCTGGAGATCGACCCGGCCGCCCGTGTGGTGCGCCGGGGCGGACAGCAGGTGGACCTGACCTTCAAGGAGTTTGAACTGCTCCGCCTGCTGGCCACCCACCGGGGCGTGGCCCTCACCCGGGACGAGATCCTCCAGTCCGTCTGGGACTACGACTACACCGGCGAGACCCGCACGGTGGACATGCACGTCAAGACCCTCCGGCAGAAGCTGGGGGAGGAGTACATCACAACCGTCCGCGGCGTGGGATACAAGATGAACTGAACGGCGGCCGGGTGGTGCCGGGGGAATGCCCCGGATGCCGCCCGGTTCTCTGAATACAGGGGGAATTCTGATGAAAAAACGACTGATCTGCGCCACGCTCATCACCGTCCTGGTGGCGCTGCTGGTATCCGGCGCCGTTGGCATCTGGGTGCTGCGGGAGCGGGAGATAAGCGCCGCCCGGCAGAGCCTCCAGGAGCTGCTGGTCCTCATGGACGCCCAGAGCGCCATCACCGAGCCGGCAGACCTGACCGAGCAGTTCCGCCAGGCCGCGCCGGAAAAGCGCCTGACCATCATCGACAGCGACGGCACTGTGGTGGCCGACACCGAGGCCGACCCGACCGCCATGGAGAACCACGCCGACCGGGAGGAGTTCAAGCAGGCCACGGCCACCGGCTGGGGCGAGTCCCTCCGATCCTCCGACACGGTGGGCACCACCATGCTCTACGAGGCCAAGCGCTTTGCCGACGGCATGGTGGGCCGGGCCTCCATGCCCGTCTCCTCCATCGACAGCCTGGTGTGGGACAGCGTGGGCGGCTTTGTGGTGGCCGCCCTGGTGGCCCTGGTGCTGGCCCTCATCATGGCCAGCCGCATGGCCCGCCTGGTGCTCAAGCCCCTGACCGTGGTGGGCGACGCCATCCAGGGCGTGCTGGACGGCGAGGCGGAGGACAAGGCCGCCCTGGCCGCCTATGAGGCCGACGACGAGGTCCGGCCCCTGCTGCGATACATCGACAAGCTGATGGAGCGCCTGAGCGCCTACATCGACGAGATTCGGGCCGAGCGGGACAAGGTCAGCCTGATCCTGGAGTGCATGGACGAGGGCCTCATCCTGCTGGATGAGGAGGGCCATGTCCTCACCCTGAACCGGTCCGCCCGCCGCCTGTTCGGCCTGAGCGACGACTCCGACGGCAGCGGCATCCTGCTGCTCACCCGCTCCCGCCGCCTGCGGGAAGCCCTCAAGACCGTCCGCACCGAGAAGACCCCCGTGGTGCTGGACCTGGACGACCCGGCCTTTGACGGCAAGAGCCTGCGCATGTTCCTCTCCCCGGTCACCGGCCGGCAGTACGAGGGGGAGACCGTGGGCGCCTCCATCCTCATCTCCGACGTGACCGAGCTCAAGCGGGCCGAGGGCATCCGCAGCGAGTTCACCGCCAACGTGTCCCACGAACTCAAGACCCCCCTCACCAGCATCAAGGGCTTCACCGACATGCTCTCCTCCGGCATGGTCAAGAGCGAGGAGGACCGGAAGCGCTTCCTCACCATGATCGGCGTGGAGGTGGACCGGCTCATTGAGCTCATCAACGACATCCTGAAGATCTCCGAGCTGGAGTCGGTGGCCATCGACCAGTGCGAGGAGGCCAGCGACGTGCTCTCCGCCGCCAAGGAGACCCAGACCCTTCTGGAGCCCGCCGCCAAGGAGGCGGGGGTGTCCCTGACCGTCACCGGTGAGAGCGCCATGGCGGCCATTCCGGTGAGCCGGCTGAAGGAGCTGCTCCTCAACCTGATGGAAAACGGCGTGAAGTACAATGTGAAGGGCGGCAGCGTCAACGTGACCGTGTCCGCCGACAGCGCCTGGGTCACTGCCGTGGTGGCCGACACCGGTATCGGCATCCCCGCGGACGCCCAGAAGCGGGTCTTTGAGCGCTTCTTCCGGGTGGACAAGGGCCGGGCCCGGAAAAACGGCGGCACCGGCCTGGGGCTGGCCATCGTCAAGCACATCGTCCAGCTCTACGGCGGTACCGTCACCCTGGAGAGTGCTCTGGGCGAGGGCAGCACCTTTACCGTGAAGCTGCCCAGAGCAGCCGAGAAGAACGGAAACTGAATCATCGACCAAGAGCGCCGCTCCGGGAGAACCGGAGCGGCGCTCTTTTGCACCCATTCCGGCGGAGAGAATAGGATAAGGTAGTCGCGGTGAATGGAGGAACGACCCATGAGACAAGAACTGAATTTCTGGGTGATCGGCGGGGATATGCGCCAGGTCCGGCTGGCCGGCCTGCTGGCTGCCGACGGGCACAGCGTCCACACCTTTGCCCTGGAGCAGGGGGAGCGGCCGGAGCAGGTGCGGGAGGCGGCCACTCTGCGGGAGGCCGCCCTGGCCGACTGCGTGATTCTCCCTCTGCCGGTGGAGGGGGAGACGGGAATGCTGAACGCGCCGCTGTCCGCCGGAAGGCACAGCCTGTCCCAGGTGCTGGACGCCCTCCGCTCCGGGCAGGTGATCTGCGGCGGCCGGGTGTCCCGGGAGGCGGCGGTGCTGGCGGAGGAGCGGGGACTGGTGCTCCGGGACTATTTTCTGCGGGAGGAATTGGCCGTAGCCAACGCGGTACCTGCCGCATGGGGTATTTTACAGCGCCGGGGTGCTTTCTTAAGGCGTCCGAGCATATGCTCTCCCGAGAGGGGAAGGAGGGCGAGACCATGGAGGAGCGGACTTCCATTGACCCGGAGCTGAAGCGCCTGGTACGCCGGGGAATCATCCGCCATCTGCACAAGAAGGGCGTCATCACCCGGACAGAGGCGGAGAAATTGCTGGGGGAGGTGAGGCAGTGACAGCGGAAGACGAGCTGCTGGTGGCGGCCTACTGCCGGGTGTCCACCGACCGGACGGACCAGGTCAACTCCCTGCGCAGCCAGCGGGAGTACTTCCATACTTATATTCAAAACCACCCCGGCTGGCGGCTGGCCCAGGTGTACGCCGACGAGGGCCTGTCCGGCACCAGCGTCCGCCGCCGGGCTGCCTTTCAGCAAATGCTGGAGGACGCGGCGGCGAAAAAATTTGGCCTCATTCTCACCAAGGAGGTCTCCCGTTTTGCCAGAAACACGGTGGACACCCTGGCATACACCCGCAGACTGAAGGAGATGGGGGTAGGGGTGGTCTTTCTCAGCGACAACATCGACACCCGGGACAACGACGGGGAACTGCGCCTTACCATCATGGCCAGCATGGCCCAGGAGGAGTCCCGCAAGACCTCCCAGCGGGTGAAGTGGGGCCAGCGCCGCCGGATGGAGGCGGGGGTGGTCTTTGGCAGCGACTCCACCTACGGTTTTGAGACCAGAGGAGGCGCCCTCACTGTCCGCCCGGCGGAGGCCGAGGTGGTCAGGCTCATCTACCATAAATATCTGGCCGAGGGGAAGGGGGCCCACGTCATCGCCCGGGAGCTGGACCGGGCGGGGATCGCGCCGCCCAAAGCGGAGCGCTGGTCGGAGAACACCATCCTCCGCATGCTCCGCAACGAGAAGTACGCGGGAGATCTGCTCCAGAGGAAGTACATCACCCTGGACTACCTGACCCACCGGAAGGTGGAGAACCGGGGCAGGGAGGAACAGATCTATCTCCGAGACCACCATCAGGCCATCGTGGACCGGGAGACCTGGGAGGCCGTCCAGCGGGAGCTGGCCCGGAGGCGCGGAGTCCGGCAGGGGGGAGAGCGGCACTCCGCCCGCTACTGGTCCTCCGGCCGGGTGAAGTGCGGCGGGTGCGGCGGAACTTATGTTCCGCGGACCAGCCGCCGGAAGGACGGCGCCGTGTACAGAAGCTGGGGCTGCCGGAACAGCTGCGGCATGGGGATGGTCAACGACAAGGCGCTCTTTGCCTGCGGGCAATTTGCCCTGGAACAGCTGGGGGCGGACCCGGCGGCAGAGCTGGCGGAGCTGTCCGGACAGATCGAGAGGATCAGGGCCCGGGAGGGGAAAACATCAGCCAGGGAAGAATCCCGGCGCAGAGAGGGGGAGCGGCGGCTGCGCCGGGCATTGGAGGGCTATCTGGACGGCGTGATCACGGCGGCAGAGCTGGCGGCGGTGCGGGCGCAATATCAGACGGAACAGGAGCGGGCAGAGGAGCCGGAGAAATGCAATGCGCCGCCCTTACCCGACATCACCCGGGAGTTGTGGGAGGAGATCCTGTGGGAGACGGAGGCGCAGGTAAGGGTATTCCCCGGCAGTCTGGAGTTTTGGTTTCGGGGGCAGAGAAAAGGACTCCGCGTTTGGTATACCACGGAGGGGAAAGGGGAACACTATAAGACAGTTTTCCAGCGCTGGGAGAGGCGGGAAAAATAAAATGAAGAAATCTGAAGAAAAGTGTTGACAAGTCGGGGATGGGGTGGTAATATAGACAAGCTCTCCGCGAGAGAGCGGCCGAGCGAAAGA